>CATLLJ010000005.1:52036-167898 GCA_950022495.1 uncultured bacterium | reverse complement strand
AATATCTGCGACGTAAGAGCGTAGCTCCACAGGAGCAGAAAGAGAAAAACGCGACCAAATGAAACGAGTCATCAGAAACTACGTTTCCGAACCTTCCTTTGATTTGCATTGCAAATAACATAGTTTATGTAAATATTACCTAGTCTATGATGATTTCTTTTTCGTTTCTGTAGGTTACGTAGCCTAAGTTTGCCTTTGGAGGCTTGCGAAGATATTTACGCTTAGTATAAATAACCCCGATTTTTGACGATTCACTTGCACTTGAATATTTTTTTGCAAGTTGAGCACATTTTAAAATCAATTCATCTGTTATGTTTTGAGTTTTTAAAAGTACATGCGACCCTGCACAATCTTTGGTGTGAAACCACAAATCATCTTCATTGGCTAGTTTTGAGATAATATAATCGTTTTGTTTGTTATTCTTGCCTATATATATTCTTGTCTCTCCGCCTAAATCCAACTTTATAGGTTCAATAGCAGTTTTTGTAGATTTTTTAGCGGAATTTTCAGAAACAACTTCGTCTGTAAGCTCAAATAAATCAGCCATCGTCTCTGAGGAGTTTATTGAGTATAAAATTTGCTCTAAATTAATTTTCTTAACAGTACAATCTTCTATTAACTCTGACAATTTCGTATTTGAAGTCTTTGCTTTGTTATATAATTTATAAAATCTATTTGCATTATCTTTTAAAGTTTTAGAAGAATCCAGCTCAATTTGAATTTGCTTATTATTTTCGTAATCATAAACAGAAATTTCAGACGAATAATCTTTCAAGTTATACAAATTCGCCATAATTAAATCACCACGCAAGCGATATTTATCAGCATCAGCGTTCTGCATAATTTGATACTCCATCTGCTTTAAAGATTTAGTAACTTTTTTAAACCTTTGCGACACAATTGAATTGTAATTATTTTTTAATACCTTGAATTTATCTTTTGCAATAAATTCAGTATAATAATTGTCAATCAAATCATTAACACTTGCGATATCCGGGAATTCCTCAACTAAACTTTTCCAATTTGCAGAACTATTATTTGTCGGAGGATATACGTAAGGAATACCGCCATACATCTCGCGTTCGCGGCTCTTTTCTACTCCAACATTATGGGCACAGCCAAGAATTATATTTGTATCATCGTTATACAACACTACATTTGAATGCTTACCCATAAGCTCAAAAGCCAGACATAGAAAGATTTTATCCCCTAATTCATTGTAGGTTTCTATATAAAATTCTAAAATTCTCTCATTTTCAGGCTGATTTATTTTTGTAATACGTGAATTCCCTAAATATTTACGAAGCAGCATACAAAACATCGGCGGTTTTTGCGGAATTTCAATAAGTCTTTTTTCTGCATTTTCTTTTGACATAAAACAAAGATGATAGTATTGAGGATTGATATTCACATAAAACTGTCTTGTTTCCGCATTATTTCGCAGAGTAAAAATAAATTCTCTCCTTGTCGGCTGTTGAATTTTATTTATTCTGGCACCGGTTAGAAAAGATTCCTGTTCTGTAACAAAAGCTTTCAGGGTTAAACTATCAAAAGTAATCATATAAAAATTTTACTAAAAAGCAATATCTTTGTCCAATATGTGTTTTCATGCTAAAATACTAATAACAAGAGAGGAAATTATACAATGACTACATCAGAAAAAAAATTTGTAACAGTATTGATTACAACACAGGATCATATTATAAGAGGAAAAGTAGAATTACCAATTCCATCTGTAGTTGATAACCCTACTAATGAAAATCTGTTATTTTATGTACTTAACAGCGGTAATATATTCTTACCTATAAAAGATGGGTTAATTATGCATAAACATAACGTTGAATTTAAACCGGAAGAAGTTAAATACTATAATATAAACCTTAACATTGTACATTCCTGCAAAATCGTTGAGGATGATGCCTAAAAAATAATTTTAACAAGAAAAGATTACAATTGTTTAATATTGTAGTCTTTTTTTTGTGTTTTTGATAAAATTATGAATGCAATATAAATAGACATAAAAAGGGACATTAAGATATGATTAAAACAAATTTCAAAGACCACAATTGTGGAGAGCTTAATTTGACAAATATCGACGAACAAATTACATTATCCGGCTGGGTATCAACAATACGTGACCTTGGCGGTATTTTGTTTGTTGAATTAAGAGATAGAAGCGGATTTTTCCAAATAGTTGCGAATCCGCAAATCAATCCACAAGTTCACAAAACACTAGAAAAAGTAAGATCAGAATATGTTATTAAAGTTGTTGGTAAAGTTTCAAAAAGACCTGAAGAAACATACAATGAAAAATACCCTACAGGTCAAGTTGAAATGTATCCTGACTCAATTGAAATTCTATCAGAATCAAAAGTTTTACCTTTTGTTTTAGATGATGAAAATGTATCTGAAGACATTAGACTAAAATATAGATATTTAGACTTAAGACGTGAACAAATGTTATCTAAAATGGTTATGCGTCATAATATAGTTAAAGCAATCAGAAACTATATGAACAACCTTGATTTCTTGGAAGTTGAAACACCTATTCTATGTAAAACAACTCCGGAAGGTGCAAGAGATTATCTGGTTCCATCAAGAGTTCAAGAAGGTAAATTCTATGCACTTCCTCAATCTCCGCAAATATTTAAACAATTACTTATGGTTGGCGGTATTGAAAGATATTACCAAATCGCAAAATGTTTTAGAGATGAAGACTTACGTGCAGACAGACAGCCTGAATTCACTCAGGTTGATATTGAAATGTCATTCGTTGAACAACCTGACGTAATCAAAGTTGTTGAAGGCTTGATTGTTGATGCATTCAAAGCTGCAGGGGTAGAAGTAAAACCACCATTCATTCAAATGCCTTGGCAGGAAGCTATGGACAGATACGGTTCTGATAAACCTGATACAAGATTTGGATTGGAATTGTTTGATATCGGTGATATCATTCTTCAATCAGAATTCCAAATCGTTAAAAACACTCTTGAAAACGGCGGTATCGTTCGCGGTATCAGAATTCCGGGCGGAGCTAAATATTCAAGAAAAGAAATTGATGATATTACAAAACTTGCAGTATCATTCGGTGCTAAAGCTCTTGCAAATATCATTTATAACGAAGACGGAACAGCTAAATCTCCAGTATTGAAATTCGTTACAGAAGAACAGGCAAAAGCAATTCAGGAAAGAGCAGGTGCTCAAGCCGGCGATATTATCTTCTTTGTTGCAGATAAACCAAAATTAGTTTACGACATCATGGGTAGATTAAGATTGCACTTCGGTAAATCTCTAAACTTAATTGATGAATCTAAACACGCATTACTTTGGGTTGTAGACTTCCCGATGTTTGAATGGTCAGACGAGGAAGGCAGATTTAAAGCTATGCACCACCCGTTCACATCACCTTGTATTGAAGACTTAGACAAACTTAAATCAGGTGATTTAGGCAATGTTAAATCTATCGCTTATGATATCGTTTATAACGGAACAGAATTAGGCGGCGGCTCTGTTAGAATTCATAATTCTGAAGTTCAGTCAGCAATCTTCAAAGCTTTAGGCTTAACAGAAGAAGAAGCTCAAGAAAAATTCGGATTTATGGTTAATGCATTACAATACGGTACACCACCTCACGCAGGTCTTGCAATCGGCTTAGACAGACTTGTTGCACTTCTTGCAAGAACTGATTCAATCCGTGACGTTATCGCATTCCCTAAAAATGCAGGTGCTAAATGTTTAATGAGTGATGCTCCAGGTATTGCTTCATTACAGCAATTACGCGAACTTCACATCAAAAGTACCGCAAATTTAGGTAAATAAGTTAATATTAAGTAATTTAATAACAAAAACAGAAATCACCTTGTTTTATATATGCAAAACAAGGTGATTTATTTATTATGAAACAGCTTAGTATCGTTTAAGACACACAATAATTAAATAAACTCACAACAAAGATGCTTTTACTTAATTAAAAAGCTTTTTAATCTTTAACAAATTCTATATGATAACCAAGCAGCCCAAGGAGTTCGCAGGTTTCATTTAAAGTAATACTTTTGCGTAATAGTTTTCCAGAAAGAGTATTCACCGAATACTTCTTACCTGTCTTTTCGGTCATAAGCTGTGCCATTTTTGTCAATGTAACAGCCTCTTTTCCTAATATATACTTTAATTCATTTCTAACATCCATTTATTAATTATATTAAACTTGACATAATTAAGAAAGCCCCATATAATATTCATGATTTATTAAGAAAATTCATTATAAATCATGAATATTATTAAATAAGTGAGAAGAAAATGAGAAAGATGAAAATTGGTTTTACACTTGCAGAAGTCCTGATAACACTTGGAATTATTGGTGTTGTTGCAGCAATAACAATACCAAACATGATAAATAACAGCAAAGCGGCAAAATTGAGAAGCCAATTTTTAAAAGCTCATTCAAGTGTACAACAGGCATATAGACTGATGCTTGCAGATGATATTTCTATTGATCCAAAAGATTACAGTACACATGGAACTTTCTATAAGATGTACATGAATTATTTTCAAGGTGTAACTGATTGCGGGGCTAAAGATACATCAATTGCACAGAAAAACAGACCTTGTTATAAAAACTCTGATACTCCATATAAAACATTTACAGGCAGCAATGTTGCATCAACCTGGTTTGATGATGGACAATTTGCACTACAAGATGGAACATTAGTTTTAATGGAAAATCACCAAAACAGATTATGGGTTTCAGTTGACATAAACGGCTACAACAATAAACCAAATATCTGGGGATATGATTTATTTACCTTCGAGGTTTTAGAAGGCGGTCTAACAGCAATGGGCAGCGACGGAACAAGTTACAGTGATATGGATAACTATTGTAATACATTCTCAACAAATACAATGAATGGTGTTGCTTGCACAAAAAAAGCAATAAATGATTCAGAATATTTCAAAGAGCTGGTAAAAAAAATAAAATAATAACTTTATTATAAATTTTCTTTTATAAACCTATGAGCCTCAATAACATCATCAAAATCAATTGGCGGAGGGCCTTCTACGATTTCAAGAGGTGAATGAGAATCTGATTTCCTATTAAAATTAAATACGATTTCCCCAAAATCTTTTCCGCATTTTGCACATGATAAACTACAGAGCAGAATATCGCAATCCCTCTCTAAAATTTTTATAGACTCTTTTGTAAATTCATTTTTGCAACGGGAACAGCAAAGTCCAGAAAATAGTGTTTTTATATCCTTTTGAGTAAAGTTTTTCATATCAATATTTTATATTAAAAATTGTAAAGTTTTCAACTAAATGTAGTATTAATTGTTATTTTACTTCAAAAAATGGGATTAATATACATGTAACCAAAGGAGGTTATCATGGCAATTAATTTAATTCTATTCGGTTTCATTGTGTACACTGCGTTAATCGTTGTACCAAGCATCTGGGAAGAACTTACCACTGAATCATAGTCAATATTAAATATTCGTTTTTTGTCATTTAGGAGAGTTTAATTTATTTTTAGTGTAGGTCATACGTTTATTGAATAAACGTTAAATTTGTTATGCAAAAAATAGAGAAAGTAATTTGTTTGCTCTATAATATCAATATGGATTATTTGAAGAATAAATTTGATATAATTGTAGTTGGAGCAGGTCACGCAGGATGCGAAGCGGCTTTAGCCTGTGCTAAACTGGGAACTAAAGTTTTATTATGTACATTAAATGTTGATAACATTGCCCTGCAACCTTGTAACCCTGCTGTCGGAGGCCCTGCAAAATCAACTCTTGTGCGTGAAATTGACGCACTCGGCGGAGTTATGGGGGAAGTTACAGATGCAACTTACCTGCAATTAAAAGTTCTTAATTCTTCAAAAGGTCCGGCAGTAAGAGCATTACGTGCCCAATCAGACAAAGCTGAATATACAAGATATATGCGTAATCTGATTGAAAGCAATGAAAATATTTATTTAAAGCAATGCTGCATAACAGAATTAAAAGTTGAAAATGACCGAATTACAGGTGCTATTGACGAATTCGGCATTGAATATACAGCACAAGCTGTTGTACTAACAACCGGAACCTCTTTAGAGGGCAGAATATTTGTCGGATTGCAGGCATACAGTGCAGGAAGATTAGGAGAACAAGCAGCAATCGGGCTTTCGGATTCCCTACATAGACTTGGTATTGAAACCAAAAAACTTAAAACAGGAACTCCTGCCAGAGTAGACAAAAGAACTATTGATTATTCAAAGATGACAATCCAACCGGGCGACGACGAGTTAAGCTTTTTCTCATTCAAACCTAACCGACCGATAAGAAAAACTTACCCTTGTTATTTAACCAGAACAAATGAAGAAACCCACAGAATAATCAAAGAAAATCTGGATAAATCACCAATGTATCAAGGTTTAATTCACGGGGTTGGTCCAAGATATTGCCCTTCAATTGAAGACAAAATTGTAAGATTTGCATCAAATCCTTCTCATCATATCTTTATCGAACCGGAAGGACTTGGAACTTACGAAACATATATTCAAGGTTTTTCAACAAGTTTACCGGCAAATGTACAGGAACTTATGATAAGAAGCTTGCCTGGTTTAGAAAAAGCACACATTATCAAACCGGCTTATGCAGTAGAGTATGACTATGTTCCGGCAGTTCAAACTACACATTCATTGATGTCTAAAAAAGTTAAAGGGTTGTTCTTTGGCGGTCAAATCAACGGCACAAGCGGATATGAAGAAGCTGCAGCTCAGGGTTTAATTGCAGGTATAAACGCATTTAATTATATTAACGGCTCTGAAATGCTTGAACTTTCAAGAAGTTCTTCTTACACCGGCACTCTGATTGATGACCTTGTAACCAAAGACATTCAAGATCCGTACAGAATGCTTACTTCCCGTTCAGAATACAGATTGCTGTTAAGACAGGATAACGCAGATGAAAGATTAACTACTATCGGACATAAAATAGGTTTGATTGACGATGAGCAGTTTGCAAGATTTAATCAAAAACAACAACTGATACAAGATGAAAAATTACGTTTGGATATATTAAAGATTTCACCAACAGATGCTGTAAATGAAATATTAGCTAAATATGAAGAACATATTGACCGCGGTATAAGAGCATCTGAACTATTAAAACGACCTAATATCAGTTACAAAATTCTACAAGAGCTTGATGCTGCAACTAAAGCACTGAATATACCGAAAGATGTTTACGAACAGGTAGAAGTAATCGTAAAATATGACGGCTACATAAGACGTCAGGAAGAACAAGTTGAACAGGCCGGAAAACTTGAGAAATTTAAAATTCCAGAAAATATTGATTATTCAAGCATTGACCACATTTCAACAGAAACTAAAGAAAAACTATCAAAAATCAAACCCAAAACACTTGCTCAAGCATCAAGAATTGGCGGTGTAAAACCTGCAGATATCTCAATTTTAATGGTATTACTTGATAAAAACAAAATTTCTAAGAAGTAATCTCTACCGAATTTTCAATATATTTTTTAGTACGCAATGGTGACTTATATAAGGTTAAACCTGAAAAACGAATAGCCTTCTTGTCCCTGCAAACTAAAGTCAATGAAGTATTTTCTGAATTTTTAGCAATAATACTTCCTGATAAAACATCATATTCATCTCTCAACACAGTAAATTTATAAGGATTTACAATAAAAAACTTATCTTTACAAGAAATATAACACGGCAAAAACGGATGCAATGCTCGAATGGTTCTGGATATTTCTTCTGCTGTCTGCATTGAAAAATCCAACATTCTTTCATCCCCTGAAATATTCGGATAATATGAGGCATATTTTTCAGACTGAACAATCGGCATCAAGATTTTATTATTCAAATCTGATATAAATTCAGTAACAAGCCCGCGTGCAATACGAACAGTTTTTTCTCTTAATTCCTTAGAGGTATCAGCTTCAAGAATTTCGACTTTTTCCTGTTTTAGAATAGGACCTTCATCAAAATTTTCATCCATAAGATGAATTGTAACACCTGAACATTTTTCACCATGTAAAATTGTCTGCATATAAGGATTTGGCCCACGATATTTAGGTAAAAGCGACGGATGAACATTTACAGTCGCAATTTTTGGAATATCAAAAGTTTCTTTTGATATTTTTTCTTTCCATGTTCCAACTATAATTAAATCTACATTCCACGAAATCATCAATTTCCTGAACTCTTCCGAATTTGCAGATTTTAGACGAATTTGATTAATTTTTAATTCCTTTAATAAGGTAACTTCCGGTGCAGGTTTAAAAAAATCTTCCAACAATAAACGAAAACGGGATTTTGAAGTCTGTTCATAACGAAAGACTCCAACTAATTCCGCACCTGAATCCAAAACTCCAAGTACAATATTAGCAAGCATTAACCCTTTACCAAGAACAACAACTCTCATAGAGTTATTATAAACTAAAAAGACTGCCAAATTATTAAAATGACAGTCTTTTTAAATTTTTATTAAGTTTTTATTTTACACTTCTTCTGCTATTTCTGAAGCCGCATCAAGAGTTTCACGAACTACTGACTGAGCAGTTTTTAAAGTTTCATAATTCTTGCCATATTCAGTAGCTTTAGCTCTTTCATGAGAAGATGTATGCATAATACTTGTTAATACTAACATCAATGGGCCCCAATTCAAAAGCCCTTTTCCAAAGCTCTTGATTGCAGGAGGAATTTTTGATGCTTTTTGAGAAAGTTTATTTATCAATTTATTATCAGCTAATTTAGCAGCCAATTTACCTTCTTTTTTCAATAAATCTTTACCCAATTGTGTAGATTTAAACGCTTTCACAAATTTAGGGAAACCTTTACTAACACCAAATACTGCAGCCAAACCAACGCCAATAGCAGTAAAAGTTGATAAAACCGGATGTTTTTCAGAAAATTCTTTCACTGTTGGGCTTTTCTTATCTAAATAATGTTTAGCTCCAAATATAGCATCTGCAGCAAGGAACATTGAAGTCCAAAGAGCAGTTGTTTTTGCAAAATTCTTTAATTTAGCAGTTCTCAAAAGTCCTGTTAAATTTTTCGCTGCACCTTTTGAATTTTTCACTACAGGTGCAACTGTATTAACTGCAGCACCAAGACCTGCGACTACAGGAATTGAATAAAATATAGCATTATTAATTCTTTTATGTTTCTTATCATTCACATCATACGATGCTCTTGCATAAGCCAAATTTTTAAGATCCCTATCACTCAAATTTGCAAATGTTTCTAAATCAATTTTTTGTTTTCCAGTTGAACCAAAATTAGTTGAAGAAACCGAATTAACTTGCATATATCCACCTTTTCCTTTCACACTTTGATTATACACATATAAAACCGGAAAGTAAATTTTTTTGTTAATTTAATAATATAAGTACACAAATATTTACAATACAAAATGTTTTTAATAATATCAAAGAATGAAGAAATTTTATATTCACACAATGGGCTGTAAAGCTAACCAATTTGAAAGTTCGATAATCGAAGAAAACCTTATAAATCACAATTATACCAGAGTAAAAAACATAGCTGAATCCGACTTATATATTCTAAATTCGTGCAGTGTTACACATAAAAGCGATAACGAAGCAATGTATCATCTTCGTGCTGCAAAACATAAAAATCCCGAAATAATAACCGTATTAACAGGATGTGTAGCTCAAATTCAAAAACAAGAATTACTAAAAAATGATTTCATCGATTATGTAATAGGTAATGATGAAAAACTACATATTTACGATTACATAAATTCTGAAAACCATTTACATGCAAAAGATATTATGGTTCAATCCGAATTCAACAAAGTTGAACTTATTGATACCACTAAAACACGTGCCAGTCTTAAAATTCAAGACGGCTGCGACAACAGATGCACATACTGCATAATCTGGAAAGCCAGAGGCAAAAGCAGAAGTGCGGATAGCAAATTTATTATTGAACAAATAAATAATTTTTCTAAAAATGGATTTAAAGAAGTTATGTTGACCGGAATACATATCGGTCAGTGGGGCAAAGACTTTGGCTTAACACTTTTAGACTTATTAAAAGAAATTGAAGAAAAAACAACAATTGAACGTTATAGACTGGGTTCCCTCAATCCGACTGAAATTACGACCGAAATGCTAGAATTTCTTAAAACATCAAAAAAATTCTGCCCGCATTTCCATTTGTCATTACAATCAGCCAATGATAAAACTCTTCGCTCGATGAATCGTTTTTACAAAACAGAAGATTATCTAAAACAAATTCAACAAATTAATGAAACATTTAATTTGCCATTTTTAGGAAGTGATATTATTGCAGGTTTTGCAGGGGAAACCGAAGAAGATTTTGAAATAACCCGCAAAAATTTAGAATTATCAGGATTAACTCAAATTCATACATTCCCGTATTCAAAACGAAGCGGAACTATTGGGGAATCTTTGCCTGATCAAGTTTCTGATGATGAAAAAAACAGACGTGCTGATATTATTAAAGCTATATCAAAAACTAAACTCGAAGATTTTATACATAAAAACATCGGCAAAACTCTTGAAATTTTGATTGAAAAACACAGAGACAAACATACTAGTAATTTAAAAGGTATGACCAGAAACTATCTAACAGTTCAAGTTGTATCAGATAGAGAAGATTTATTTAATACCATACAAACAGCAAAAATTACAGGATACGAAAATAATATTATTTATGGAGAATTAGTAAACTAAACAAATTCTCTTAAAAACTCATTTATATCTAGTTTTAAAACCGAAGAAATTTTTATAAAATTATATAAGGATAAAGACATTTCACCCCGTTCTACAAAACCAATATAAGAAAGACTGCAATCAACCATTTCTGCCAACTTTTCCTGTGAAATTTTTTGTCTCATACGTTCAATTTTAATTTTAAAACCAATTTCTTTTTTAAACTTCTCTTTATCCATTCTTTTATCATATTATATTGACCTTTGTCTATCTATATATTATTATAGTTTTATATTTATTATAGTAGTTATTTATTTATGATAAGAAAGAATTTTATAAAAGGGAGTAATATAAAATGAAAAAAAATTTTGCGTTCACACTGGCAGAAGTCCTGATAACATTAGGTATAATTGGTGTTGTCGCAGCAATGACAATACCAAACCTTATAGCAAATACTCAAGGAGCACAAAATCGAAGTCATTTTAAAAAGACACTCTCAAGTCTAAATCAGGCTGTTAGGATGAACGAAGCAATGTATGGATTTAATTTTAGTACAGCAGACAAAGCCTGTAACAGAAACGATAATCCTCAAAACATATTATCCGTTTGTGCAATTTTAAATGGTTCACTAACAGGATTAACAATATTTGATTATACCCAGCTTAGAACAAAAAATAATAAATTATATTATCAAGAACTTTACAATAAAGGTACAGCACCAGACACAGAAATAAAAGAACGCGGTGTAAATTTATATTATTATCAGCTGGCAGACGGTTCAATGTTTGCGTTTCACTCTCCGACAACAACCTGCACATTAGGAGATAAAAGTATTAATGAACTAATGCAGGAAACAAGTTTTCATAGATACTGTTTAGGCTGGATAGATGTTAATGGAATAAGCTTACCAAATCGTGAAGTAAGATGTTCTGACGGAAAATCCCATACAAGAGATATCACTGCAGACTGTACAGTTCCAGCAAAACTTATTACAGATGTCTTTCCGGTAGTTTTTTATGATGGTACAGTTGTTCCTGCTTCTGCAGCTGCAAGATATGTATTGCAAACAGCAAAATAGTTGAGATATTATAATCACACAAAAAGATAAAAAAAAGAGGACTGCTAATAAGCAATCCTCTTTTTATTTGTTAATTATAAACTAATCTTTTAAAAATGATTCATAATTTCTAGCCAACAAATGAGTTCTTACTTGATTGATTAAGTCAAGAGCAACACCTACCATAATGATTAATGAAGTTGCACCGATACCTTGAAGAGTTTCGATATGAGTAGCATAACTTGCAAATGATGGAACAAGAGCAATTATACCCAACCCCATAGCTCCGATAAATGTAGTTTTTGACAAAATTTTATCAATAGCCTCAGCCGTTGGTTTTCCAGGTTTAATCCCAGGAATTGATGAACCGTATTTTTTTAGATTATCAGCAATATCTTTTGGCTGCATGTTTGGCATAATTGAAGCATAGAAGAATGTTAATGCAATAATTAAACCAACATATAAAAGATAATATGTAATTCCATCCGGACTTAAGTAATGGTTCAAGCTTAATACAAAATTCTTCACCGCTGCAGATTTAAAGTTTGCCTGTCCAACTAATGCTAAAATAGTAGACGGGAATAACAAAATTGCAATAGCAAAGATGATTGGCATAACGCCGCCCGGATTAAGCTTAAATGGAATAAATGAATTCATTCCGCCATAAACCTTGTTACCGATTTGTCTTTTTGGATTTACAATAATAACTTTTCTCACAGCTTCCTGCATGATTACAATAAGAACCATTGCAAGGAAAAATATTGAGAGTAAAACAAGCAATCCAACTTGCATTTGAGAACTTGCTTTAACCAGCTGAGCTGTTCTTGATGCATAAATAGGAATTCCTGATAAAATACCACAGAAGATGACAAGCGAACCGCCATTACCAATTCCGTTTTCAGTTATCAATTCAGAAATCCACATCACAAGAACTGCACCAGCAGTCAACACACATACTGAACTTGCATAGAATGCGATAGGATTAACCTGCGGCATTATTGCACCTGGAAGGTGATGCAAGTACAACATAAAAATAAATGATTGGAAAATTGCCAATACTACAGTAAATATTCTTGTATATTGAGACAATTTTCTTCTTCCTGCTTCTCCCTCTTCTTTCTGAAGTTTTTCCAATGCCGGAATTACAACAGATACAAGCTGGATAATAATTGATGATGTGATGAACGGTCCAATACCTAAAGCAAGTATTGAAACTTTACCTAAAGCACCGCCTGAAAATAAATCAAGGAAACCAATTATATTGTTACCCTGAGCAATGTTAGAGAACACTTGATTGTTAATACCATATAAAGGCATTTGAACACCAAATCTCCAAACTGCAATCATCAGGAATGTGAAAATAATCTTCTGTTTTAAACCGGAAGCATTCCACATTGACATCAAATCATCAGTTGTAGGCATTTTAACTCCTTGTGCCATTATACTAACTCAACCTTTCCGCCTGCTGCTTCAATTTTTTCTTTTGCTGATGGTGTTACATAAGATGCTTTAACGGTAACTGCTGATTTAATTTCGCCGTTACCTAAAACTCTTAAACCAACGCAAGTTGGGTGAATTGTTAAAACTTCTTTTAATGATTCTAAAGATATTTCTTTTAAACCTAAATCATCAAGTCTGCCAACATTGATTTGAGCATAATTAAGTTTGTTATAAACCTGGAAGCCTTTCAATTTTGGAAGTCTTCTGTAAGCTGGCATTTGTCCACCTTCAAAACCTCTTTTAGAAGAGTTTCCAGATCTTTGACCTTCACCGTTATGACCACGGCAAGAAGTTTTACCATGACCTGAAGAACGGCCTCTGCCAACTCTTTTTGATTTAGATGTAGAACCTTCAGCAGGTCTTAAATCTTCTAATGTTATATTTGACATTTTATTTCCTCTTTCTTTGTACTGTAATATATTATTCTATACAATGGCAACTACTTAACAATCTCCACAAGGTGAGATACTTTGTTAACCATGCCCATAATTGTTGCACTATCCATGTGTTCAACAACTTGATCTTTTTTTGTTAGACCTAAACCTCTAACAACTCTGCGTTGAGCTTCAGATGATCCGATTAAACTTCTAACAAGTTTAATTTTAATTGAATTTGCTTTTTTATCTGCCATTTTTTTATTTCCTTATATTAAATGTTCTGTACTAGTTTAAAAATTCAGCCATTGATAAACCACGTTTTTTAGCGATGTCATTGAATGGTGTCAAAGCTTTTAATGCAGCGATTGTAGCATTAGCAGCATTAAGAGGTGATTTTGAACCTAAAGATTTTGAAAGAATGTTTTCAATACCTGCAAGTTCTAATACTGAACGAACAGCACCACCGGCAATAATACCTGTACCTTGAGCAGCCGGTCTTAACATAACAGCACCTGCACCTGATTTTCCTGTGATAGGGTGAGGAATAGTTGTTTTGAAGATAGGTACTGTAATAAGATTTTTTCTACCGTCAGCAATAGCTTTTTGGATAGCGATGATAACTTCAGATGCTTTTGCACAACCAACACCAACTTGACCTTTTTGGTTTCCTACGATAACAATTGCACGGAAGCTTAATTTTTTACCACCTTTAACTACTTTTGTTACACGGCTGATTTGAACAACTCTTTCTGTCCATTCAGATTGTGGTTTTTCTTCTGTAGTTTCAATTTTTTGTTTTCTGCTGCGAGATCTTCTTCTAGAAGGTTTTTCTTCTTCTGTTGCTTCTACAACAGCTGCTTCTTCAGTTACAGTTTCTTCAGCTTTAACTTCTTCAACTGCAGCTTCAGTAACATTTAATTCTTCATTGTTTTCCATTGATTTTACCTTTCTTGTAATTTAATTACTATTAAAATTGGTCTCTAATATTTTTTGAATACGCCAAAATACAAGCTATTTAAAGCTATTTTGAAATCGTATTCGACTTTTAACTTCTGACAGGATAAATATAACACGAAGAATATGCCCTGTCAACGTTGATGTAAAGATTTTCTAAGATTTTTCAGTTAAAAGATAATCTAATGTTTTCTTATAAAATTTTGAAAACTTATAAGCATTTATTAAAGAAACCTGATTATGTTTACCACTTTCAACATTTGATATATAAACCGAACTGAAATCCAGTTTTTCTGCCACCTGTTCCTGAGTCAAACCAAGCCGGACTCTTTCTAACTTAAGATTTAATCCAAAAATTTTTAAAATATTATCTTCACCCATTGTTATATTCTATTATCTTGACTTTTAATATCCCATCATCTACAATTTAATTAATTTAAACTATCGTTTAAATATACAAAAGGAGAGTTTATGAAAAAAGCTTTTACATTGGCAGAAGTTCTGATTACATTAGGGATAATCGGAATCGTCGCAGCAATGACAATACCCAATTTAATGAATAATTATACACAGAAAAGAAACATCAACACTTGGAAAAAAGCTTATGCCGAATTTACACAGTTAGCTAAACAAATATCATATGATTATGAGGTTGATACCTTTGAAGAAGCAGTTAGGATGCAGGAAGAACTAGATAATCTTACACCTCAAGCAAATGTGGTAACACAGCCTGTAATTAACTTATTTAATAGATATTTCAAAAACACAAATACTGCATGTAATGGTAATTGTAAATATGGTTCTCAATATAAAAACGGATGGAATTGTCAAGGTATACTGGTAGACAAATACGTTGGAGGAAAAACCGGTTATAAATACCTCAACGGAGCTGATGCCGGATACTGGGTATTGGGTTATCACCCTACAGTTTGTATACAGACACCATCTTATACTTTTGCTCTCGACACAAATACATCATCATACGGAAGAATATCAATAGATGTTAACGGTAAGAATGCTCCTAACACAATAGGGAAAGATATATTTGTGCTTAATATGAACAAACTTAATGAAGTAATACCGGGAGGAACCAGAAATTTCTATACATCTGAGGATTATGCCTGCAATGAAAAGGCAAAATACGGCGGTCCAGCTTGTTCTAAAAAATATTTAGAATAATTTTAATTTACAAAATATCTACATATCTTATTTTGTGATACTCTATAAAAAAAGGGGATACAATATGGGACAAACTTTAGTAGAAAAGATTATATCAAACCATGCAGGAAAAGCTGTAAAAGCAGGCGAACTGGTTATCGCAAATGTAGATGTTTGTGCAGTGCAGGACGGCACTGGACCGTTAACAGTTCAAGAATTTAAAAAACTGGGAAAAGACAAACTTAATAATCCAGAAAGAACAATTCTATTTATTGACCATGCTTCACCAAGCCCGAAAAAAGAATTATCTAACATGCATACAACATTACGCAGCTTTGCAAAAGAATACGGTGCAGTATTATCTGAAGTTGGTTCCGGAGTTTGCCATCAAAGATTGGTTGAAACTTTTGTAAACCCTACAGAAATTTTAGTAGGTGCTGATTCTCATACCTGCACATCAGGAGCTTTAGGTGCTTTTGCAACCGGAATGGGGTCAACAGATGTTGCTGTTGCAATGGCATTAGGAAAAACGTGGTTAAAAGTTCCTCAGACATTTAAAATTGTAGTTAACGGCAAATTCAATGAAGGTATTTGTTCTAAAGACTTAATGCTGCATTTAATAGGAATGATTGGTGCTGACGGTGCTACATACAAAGCTCTTGAATTTTGCGGAGAAACTATTGAAAACATGTGCATGGCTGAACGCTTTACACTAGCAAATATGGCAGTGGAAGCCGGAGCTAAATGCGGTTTATTCATACCGGATGAAAAAACTAAAGAATATTTAATCTCTCGCGGCAGAGGTGATAAATTTAAAGAAATAAAACCAGACGAAGATGCCGTATACGAAAGAGTAATAGAAATCGACGCATCAACAATAGAACATACTGTTTCATGCCCGCACACTGTTGATAACACAAAACTTGCAAAAGATTTAAATAACATAAAAGTCCAACAGGTTTATGTAGGCACATGTACAAACGGAAGAATTGAAGATATGCGTACTGTTGCAAACATCTTAAAAGGTAAAAAAGTACATCCTGAAGTCAGAATGTTAATATGTCCTGCTTCTCGTGATGTATACAAACAAGCATTAAAAGAAGGGCTTTTAGAAATCTTTATGGAGTCAAATGCAACAATTCTTCCTCCGGGCTGCGGTCCTTGTGTTGGAATTCATGCCGGTATTCTTGCAGATGACGAAGTTTGTTTAACAACACAAAACAGAAACTTTCAGGGAAGATTAGGCAACACTAAGGGCTATATCTATTTAGCATCACCTTATGTTGCAGCATATACAGCACTAAACGGCTATATTAGCAATAAGTAGTTGAGTAAGTAAGTTTAAATAAGAAGACCCCGAAGCTGATAACTTCGGGGTCTTCTCTCTTAATGCTGTTTATATACTTCTTTTGCGTAAGTTTCAATATATGGCGTATCTATTTCAAATACATGAATTCTGCCCGGGCCTAAATCGACAGATATTGAACCTTCTGATACCTGAAATTTACTTTCTTTTCCATAAGATGGAAGAAGATTTTCAAGTTTTTGATTAGCTTTTAAGGTTGGAACATCTATCTTGCATGATACATTTCTATTTACGTTTTTATTAGCAATAACAAGTAAAGTTCTGCCGTGTCTGTGACGGGCAAAAGCTATAACTTTATCAAGCTTGTCTTTATCTTTATTTAAAACTATATATGAACCGCGTTTAACGACATCTGAATATTTACCGTCTCTAAAATCTAAACAAGCAGTCATGAATTCACCAATTTGCGGTTGGTCAGCACCCGGTTTTCTTGATAAGTTAAAGATATCGAGTTTGCTCTGGTGAACAGTTAAATCGTTTTTATCTGTAACTGTTTCATTTGAAGTTTTACCTCGGTACGAGTAATCATAAGTATCACCTGATTGGAATCCGTCAACAAAATATGGATTTAACATTGGAATTGTTGCCTGCAGTCCTGAGGTTAAATTACAATATACTTCTCCGCCATGATTCATTGGCGAGATGTCATCGTGAGTTGCAAATGAACCGATTAAAGATTTACCGCGTTCAATTCTATAAGACATATTCAGATTATCAATTATGTAATCATGAAATTCTCTTGCTGTACTCCACTCATGGAATATGTGATATTGTCCGTAATAAGCATCAAATCCTGCACGAAGTGAATCTTCAGGTCTGTCATAAGGCATATTTGCCTGCGGTGAAGCGTCTTCATAAGTGTAAGTTTCGGCAAGCCATGCAAATTCAGGATTTCGTTTTCTAGAATAAGGTATTAGAATATCCCAAAATTCTACAGGTTTAGCTCTTGCAACATCGGCTCTAATTCCGTCTACTCCTGCATCAATAAGCATATCAACAAATTTTCTGTGATATTCCAGAAGTTCAGGATTTAAAGTACGTTTGCCTTCATCTTCCCATGGCTGGAACATTCTAATATCATTCCATCCCTGCGGAGTTTTTGCGAGTCCGTCTCTGTCTTTAGCCATTAGTTCAGGTTTTGCAAGATATAAGTCATAAGATGCACAACTCGGCATATCAATCATTACTCTTAAGCCACGGTTATGACAAGCATCAACAAAAGCCTTAAATTGTTCTTTATCTGATCTTGGATCATTTTTATCTATTAGCACAGGGTCAATTTTTAATAAATCTTCCGGTGAATAAACTGAACCTGCTGTTCCCATAGCATTTTCTTTTCCCGGAGCATTTATAGGAAGTACATGCAATGTATTAAAGCCTTGTGCTTTAATTTCATCAAGCCTTTCAATTGCATTTAGGAAAGTACCATGAACTTCATTACCTGTTATGTATTCATTGCCATCAACATCTTGAGCGTTAAACGTTCTTGGAATCATTGCCAGAATTTTTGCACTATTAGTCAGGAATAAAGTTCTTAAATCATTTTTATATGGTTTTACAGGTTCAACAGCAGCTGAAACAGGCTTTACTGTCGGAGTATTTAGAAGAGCTTGATTGTCAAGAAATGCTCTCAACAAGTTTGTTGAATCAGCTTGAACTCCATTGTTATTTACCTGCTCTTTAGTTTCTTTTACGGGAGAAGTAACAGGATTAAGAGAAGTAAGTTTTTGTGATATTAAATTTGAAGATACATTCATCATAATTACTTATTCTCCTTTACTGATTCCGGAACTTTCATTTTTCCCATAAAGAACTGAGACAGAACAGTTACACCAAGAAGTCCGGCACCGAAGCCTCCAAACATCTTAAGCCATACACGATTATTGAATTTTTGTTTGCATAATTTGTTAAACATCTCATCTAAAGCACAACCCATTTTCAAGAATCTTTTTTCTGAAGAAGAATCAACATAATGACCTGCCAGATGGTGAGGTTTTGCAAAGCAATCATCATAACCTAAATGATTTAATACGTCATCTCTGTAGCGTAAAAATTCTTGATAGAATGCTGAATTCTTAATTCTTGCATTAGTATCGGTGTGAATTTCTTCGCCATACATTAACTCCATAGCCTTTTTAAAGAAGCCTGAATCGTTAGACAATTCTGCAAGTTCATCAGCCGAACGCTGACCTAGATGTCTATTTATAACTTTTCCATCCTTAACTTCAATTTGCGAATAGAATTCTCTTAATTGTTCCGGAGAAAGATTTTCAGGAGGATTAATATCAAGAGATCTTAAAGCATAGAATTTTTCTGCATAATCTGAAGTATGACCATCTAAAAGCAACAATTTGCACATTTCAACAAGTTCTTCTTTTGCCACACGAGGCATTTTGTCATCCAGAACATTTGGAACTCTATCATTAAGTTTTGCAATACGTCTGTACATATCTACAGTGTTTAATAATCTGTAGAATGAACTTTTTACACCTGATATACGGTCATTAACAAATGATAATTGAATATGTTTAGCAGAAGCTTCAACTGACTGCCCCGGAAATCCTGCAAGAGCATTTGCAGCAGAATGCATATTAGCTTTTCTTAATGAATCAGCCGCAGTATCGTATGCTGTAGTAACAGTCTTTGTATAAGAATTTACAGTATCATCACCGGCAACATCTAGAGAAGAGGTCTTTTCAAATAATGCAGATAATTTTCGTGACAAATTATCAACAAATTCACCATAAGTTTTGTCATCTGCAGCAATGTTTTCAATTTTTTGCCTCAAAATACTGCCTGCCGCTTCTCTATCTATTCTTGAACGTGCAATTTCTTTATCTGTGAAATTGAAGAATTTAAGTAAATCTTCTGAGATATCATTCCAACTGTTAGCAAGAATTGTTTCTGGTGCCTGTGCGACTTTCAAATATGCATATCGGTCAAGAATATCAACCTTAACATTGAAATTGCTCAGAGTTTCAGAAATTCCCTTTAATGAAGATATTACATTTTCATTTAAAATTGCAGCAGGAGATGTCTTAAATGCTTTTGCTAGAGGTGAATCTACACCGTGTGCATTTGAATGTAAAAGCTGTCTAAATCTAAAATTTAATCCGCTGATATTAGGATTGTCCGGATTAGCAGATGTAAATGCTGCGATTTTATCCTTCAATAATCCTTGTATAATTTTAGAATGATCTGAAAATTCATCAACACCATCTTTTATTAAATTTCTATCAGTAAATGCCTTCCTTATTGAGTCATTATCAGGAATAATTGCTGATAATTCTTCATCGGATAATGGAAGTGTTGAGAAATGTTCTTTTAATACATTTCTTACATTTTCAAGAGTTTCATTTGTAAAATTAAAACTATCAGCAGGCGGAAGCATATTTTCTAAATCTGTACGTAAGCTTGTCGCTACAACCGGATCTAGTCCTCTTGACAAATTAGAATGAATTTGTTCAAACAATTCCCCAGATACAGGTTTACCAAGATTATCGTCAAGAAGTTTACTAAATGCAGTTGTTCTTTCTGATATGTCATATTTAGCAATTTCGTCATTAAAATGAACTAATAAACCTTCTGCTTGACGATTAATTTGTCCATCCTGATGTTTTTGAATAGGAGCAGTTAAAGCATTACAAATCAAAGCACTCATAATTGGAGTTGCAAAACCTGCGGTAAGCATCCACATTGTATTATTCTGCAATGCTATTTTTCTCATTTTTTCTTGAATAAATTCACGTCTATTTGGAATATCTTTAGGAACTCTCAGTCTATCGCCAATTTTATTAATTTCCTCATCTGAATACAAATCCCAAGGTATAAATTGATGATCTAAAAATACCGGTTTCTTTCTTCCGTAATTGTCTTCATATTGTTGACGAATATCAAAACCGTGAACTAAATATGCTGGAAGCTGAAGTGCTAATTTAGGCCAGATATCCATCGCTGCAAAGAAAGAACCTAAGCCGACAAACTCCATTATTTTAGTTA
Organism: uncultured bacterium; assembly: GCA_950022495.1. GTDB lineage: Bacteria > Cyanobacteriota > Vampirovibrionia > Gastranaerophilales > Gastranaerophilaceae > Zag111. The sequence continues at coordinate 146,777 of CATLLJ010000005.1, read as the reverse complement.
GAGGAGTAGCTTTTCGAGCATATAAATATGTTGCAATTCCAAGACCGCCAAGCTTCATCCCTAAATCATTCAACCTGCCGAGCTCATGATCGTTTGCTTCACCCTTAATTGAATGCCCTAAAGCCTTCATGTCGTATCTCATATCTTTGAACAATTCAGCCGGTGCATAAAATAAGTTTTTCTTTACCAATTTTCCATTACTTGGAAGCGGTTTTATAAATGTTCTATTTGCTAATTCTTTATTAACATCAAAATCTTTGACGATTTTATCTGAATTATACTGCTGAACAGCAGAGTTATTAGTTAAGTATGATTGAATTAAATTAGTTCTCATCTAACTCACCACACTTTCTTTGTTTTTATCTAAAACTTCATTATGTTTTGGTGGCTTTTTGGTAATGTGTAGAGTATTAAGAACTCCAAGAACCGTAATTCCTGCTGCCGCACCGATTAAATATTTACCTACATGTTTTTCAAAATGAGTGAGAGCATCCGCAGGCCCTTTATACAACTCTTTTGCACTATCAACAAAACTTCTGCCAAAAACTTTTAAAGAATGACCAAATTCTTTAGGTTTCCAGAATTTTAATGTTGCAATACGGAAATACTCTTCCCATGGTTTTTGGAACGCCAGAGCAACACCAACAGCAGCCCACATATATGATGAAAAACTTCTTGCTAAATTTGATTTTACTAGAACTTCTTTATAAATCGGCTTAACTTCCTGATCTGAATCATTTAAGTTTTCGCCCAGTCCGTTCTTTTTCGCAATTTTGTCATATCTGAAGTTAACTTTTTCGCCTTTTTGAGGATCGCCGTATAGCTGATCCCATCTGGTAAAGTCAACACTTTCGCCAACCTTGTGATATTCGATACTTGTAATATCATAATCATCAGGACCTTCCGGAAGTTCGTAGTTAACTTTTGCATACGGAAGCTGGGTATCAATACCTGTAGCTAACTGCACAGGGATGTCTGTAAGTGATTTTGATACAGATTTTAATATGCCGTAAAATAAAACACCCAACGCCATTTTGTTACCTAAAACAGCAGCTTTATTTTTTTCAAAAGCTCCATAATATTTATTTGCACTATTAAAAATAGCCATAAGAGTAGCACTACCGATTAAATACGGTACAGTACCCATTGTCAGGAATTCATAGAAATTGGAGTTTTTACTCCCTACAAGACCTTTTGCCGGATATTCTGTGAATGCTTTTGTTAATTTGTTCATACCAATACGAGTTCTTGTAACAAAATTATTTTTCAGCAGAGTATCCTTATCATAAGCAAGTTTATTCTCATCCTCGCTCTTTGAATTAAACGATATTTTTTTATCAATATACTTTCCTACCGGTAATATCATGTTAACTCCAAATTTCTTTCATTAGAATACATATCAAGATTTTTTTTTGTTATTAGACTAATTTTTATTTACAAATTTTTACAAACATTTTTACTTAAAAATATTAAAAAATATTATCGTGAAAATCCCCATTAAAACGCAATAACAGCCAAAAATATTTAGTGAAAATTTTGAAATAAATTTCATAAAATATTTTATACACAAATAACCCACAATGCAAGAGATAATTGTACCGGCTAAAATTGCAGTCCAGTTATAACCTGCAATTTCTGACATATTTATTTCTACAAGCGGATAAACCATGGAAGCCCCGAGAATAATTGGAATACTCAAAAGAAATGAATATCTTGCAGAAGTTTCACGATTCAAGCCTGAAAATAAACCTGCGGCCATTGTCCATCCGGAACGGGAAAATCCGGGTAAGACAGCTAATCCCTGAGCAATACCAATCAATAAAGCTTGTTTAAAAGAAACACTTTCAGATTTATTATCTTTTTGAGAAGACAAATATTCACTCAAGAATAATGTTCCGCCGGTAATAATTAACAATCCGCCCACAAATGCAGGATGAAAGACAAGTTGTTCGGCAAAATCGTTTAACGGTAAAGCCATAAATACGGTAATTATCGTACCAATTACGATATATAACGCAAGTTTTGCTTTATGGTCGGTGAAATTACGGTTTTTACATGCCAGAAAAAATGCCTTGCAAATTTCCCAAATATCTTTTCTAAAATAAAATAATACGGCAATTAAAGTTCCTAAATGCAGCATAATATCGCAAAAAATTTCTTCACTGGAGTGAGCTGAAATCGGAATATGTTTAAAAACTTTATAAAAATTTGATGTAAAAACAAGATGAGCAGAACTTGATATTGGCAAAAATTCGCTCAACCCTTGAACAATTCCCATCAAAATTGCCTGAATTAAATTCATTTATAAATCTCTCTTTCTATTTATATCAGATATGTGGAATCTTTCTAGTCGGCTTCAAAATAAGAACAACAAGAGGTTTGTGTTTCCCAAACTGTAATCTTGCTTAATTGAACAATTTTTTCTTTTAATTTTGAATAGATATAAGCAGATATCATTTCACTTGACGGACTTTCACCCTTGAATTCAGGTAAATCATTCAAATCCTTATGGTCTAATGTATCTAATACGGCATTTAATTCTCTTTTAAGGATTTTATAGTCGATTAAAATATTACTCTTATCCAGAGATTCACCTTGAACAAAAGCTTCAACCATCCAGTTATGTCCGTGTTGATTTTCACACTCACCTTCGTAATTTAACAGGTGGTGTGCTGCTGAAAAATATGCCTGTGTTTTAATTTCATACATAAATATCTTCTCCCGTAAATTATAATTTTATTGCTGGCTGTCAAAAATAAAATCGCAAAGTTCTCTTACTGCACCATGCCCGCCATCTTTTGAAGATCTGTAATTACATACAGCTTTAACTCTATCAACAGCATCAGCAGGACAAGCTGCAATTGCGACTTTTTCTAAGATACAAATATCAGGTTCGTCATCGCCCATATAAGAAACTTCTGAAAAATCTAACCCGTATTTTTCCATAATAGCTTCTAATATCGGTAATTTATTTTTTACACCCTGATAAACTTCAGTAACGCGTAAATCACAAGCTCTTCTGTCAACAGTACCATTTTTTCTGCCTGTAATAATAGCTGTTACAAAGCCGTTTCTTGCCATTTTAGCAAGTCCGTGTCCGTCTTTAGCATTAAATGTTTTATATTCAGTGCCGTTTTCGTCATAAGTAATACTGCCGTCAGTCATTACGCCATCGACATCAAAAGCTAATAATTTTACTTTACTTGCTTTTTCTCTCAAATCCATTATGCTACACCTGCTCTTAATAAATCATGAACATGGATAACACCTACAGGAGTATTGCTTTCATCAACAACAGCAAGAGCGGTAATTGAATATTTTTCCATCAAATTAAGTGCGGAAGCTGCATAAGCATCTTCTGTAATTCTTTTTGGATTAACAGTCATAACGTCTTTAACCTGAACATTTGACGAATTCGGGTATTTAATAATGGTTCTTCTGATATCACCATCTGTTAAGACTCCTGACAACTTTTTATCAGAATCCAAAATCATTGCCATACCGAGTTTATACTCAGAAATAGTATTCAAAACATTTGTAAAAGATTCTGTATCTGAAACCAAAGGCATTTTATCACCCGTAATCATCAAATCTTTAACTTTGTAAGTTAAACCTTTTCCAAGTTTGCCTGATGGATGGTACATAAGAAAATCTTCTTTGGTAAAACCTTTTTTCTCCATTAAACATACAGCCAAAGTGTCACCCATTGCTAAAGTTGCAGTTGTACTTGCTGTAGGAGCCTTACCTAAAGGACAAGCTTCTCTTTCTACAGAAATATCAAGAACAACTTCACTTGCTTTTGCAAGAGTTGAATTCATATTACCTGTCATACCAATCATCGGGCATCCAAATCTTTTAATTAAAGGTAATAAATTCATCAATTCCTGAGTTTCGCCGCTGTTAGAAATCGCAATAATAACGTCTTCCCTTGTTATAACTCCGGAATCCCCGTGAGTACTTTCTGCAGGATGTAAAAAGTATGATGGAGTGCCGGTAGAAGACATAGTTGCTGCAATCTTCTTACCAATCAAACCTGATTTTCCCATACCTGTAACAATTACACGCCCGCGGCAATTGTATAATATATCAATAGCATTATCAAAAGCGTCTCCAATATTACTTTTCAAACGTAAAATTGAATTTGCTTCAATTTCTAATACTTCTTTTGCTAATTCATTAATTCTGCTTAAAGTCATAGTCGTCATATCCCACCTCACTTAACTCATGATGATTATACAATAAATATCCTACAAATACAGTATATTTACAAAAAATTTATTAAAGTTTATATTTCTCAACCGACTTTAAATTTAAAGGATAAATTATGACAATTAAAAATAAAACTGATGAAATTATAGATTTAACAAATTTAAATATTTTTGACGCAGCAAATAAAATTGTAATGATTTCAACTAACAATTTAACACACAATATTTCACAAAAAATCAAATGCAAAGTTGCAAGTTCTGATATTACAGACTTACTTAAAAATTTTCCGATATCTAATATTATTGAATTTATTTAATTTTACAATTTTACAGGATAGTCTTTAGGAACCTTAAACCCGTTTTCAACAATTAAAAATGCACAAAACTCACGGTTAGCCATTGAATACATTGGATGAGTAGAATTAGATTTGCAAGCATCAATATATTGCTGCCTGTTAGATAATTTGTAATTCCGCTTCAAAATTGAATTATACGCATACCCATTACCATAGTCATCTGACATATATTGCAATTCAAAAACATCACGACCCGTTAAAAGCTTTTTCTTTTGAGGATTAAATATTACAGTAACCCGAATTCCGTCATAACCATTTTTTGTAAAACCTAATACTGTACCATTATTTAACATTACAAAATAATAAAAAGGCATAGGGATATTGGTAATTCCGCTGGCAGAATATACATTCCTAAAAGCATTCCTCTCATACCTTGTAGAAGTATTCAATACAGGTGCAAAATAGGTCTCGAAAGCATCTCGGCTGCTAGCCCAGGAATACCCGTTCACATCAGATTCTTCATATAAATTATTTGATATAGAAAAATCCCCATTTTGAGCTTGAGCCATTTTAAAAGCTTGAAGTATTGTTGAATGAATACTTTTTAATCGGGTTTCAACAATATTTTTATTACAAGCACTGACCAGAGATGGAACAGTAATAGCAGCAACGACACCAATAATACCAAGAGTTATAAGAACTTCTGCCAGAGTAAAAGCAGCTTTTGTATAAAGCTTCCCCGTAAACGCACTACAGAAAGGCTTTAAAAGGTTACCCCCCCCCCGAATTTCTTGATATTATTAAGTTTCAGCATCTTAATCTCCTTTATTTATAAAAATATAAAATAATTATATCGCACTTTGGATTCAAGTGCAACTTTTGACTTGAGACCCTGAAACAAGTTCAGGGTGACATAGAAGGAACAGTCATGCTGAACTCGTTTCAGCATCTCAAACACTGCAGGTATTAGTATAAACTAAAAAATAAATTAGCAAATGTAAATTTATGTAACATTTACCATTAAATTCCTAAAGAAATAACCTCTCTATGACGACTATAAACATGTTGAAACGAAAATAATGAAAGAGGTACAAAATATGGAATTTAAATTTGATGAAACCATATTATGGGAAGACAAAAATAATAACGGTAAAGATACAAATTCCTATATGATTGTTTCAAAAGCACCTGACGTTGAAGAAGTCGAAATGCAAAATGTCATCCAGATTATCGATGAAACAGGTCACGAAGTAAGTTATACTTATGACAAGTTCATTGAAACATTTGATACCAAAGGTCTATCCGGATTTATAATGTAATATAACAATTGAAGAGATTAAAAAAGTTTAAGAGGAATGATAATCATTCCTCTTTTGTGTTAGTATTGGGTTATGGAAGAATTTAAACACTATACGGTTATGAAAAACGAAGCTGTAGATGCATTAGACTGTCAAAATGGCAAAATTTACGTTGATTGCACTCTTGGCGGAGGCGGACACAGCGAACTTATTTTAAAAAGGATTTCACCTGATGGCAGACTTATTGCTTTTGATATAGATCAAGATGCAATAAATGCAGCATCTGAGAGATTAAAAGATTATCCGAATTTAACAATTGTAAAAAATTCTTACACCAATATAAAACAGGCATTAAAAGATTTAGGGATAGAAAAAATAACAGGCGGAGTTTTGTTTGATCTGGGGGCATCCTATCACCAGTTAACAAAACAAGAACGCGGATTTTCATTTTTTAAAGAAGCTCCTCTGGATATGAGATTTAATATGGATTCGGATTTTACGGCATTCGATGTTGTAAACAATTATAAAGAAGATGAACTCGTAAGAATATTTTCAGAATACGGAGAAGAAAGATTTTCAAAAAGAATTGCAAAGGCAATTGTAGAAAAAAGAAAACAAAAAACAATAAATAGCACAACTGAACTAGCCGGCTTGATTGTCGAATCTACACCAAAAATAAAATCATCTATTCATCCGGCTACAAGAGTATTTCAGGCTATTCGGATAGAAGTAAATCAAGAGTTACAAAATGTTAAAAACACATTGAATGATGTATTGGACATATTAGATTTTGGTGCTATAATTAGTGTCATAAGTTTCCATTCTTTAGAAGATAGAATCGTGAAACAGGTATTCAAATATCATTCAACTCGATGCCATTGTGAAAAAAATCAAATAATTTGTCACTGCCCTCCACCAATTTTGGAACTGGTAAACAAAAAACCGATAATGGCAGCGGATGAGGAGATAAAAGAAAATCCACCTTCAAGAAGTGCAAAACTTAGAATTGCAAGGTGCATAAGGAAATAAGAGCAGAATAAGAGTTTATTTGATAGGTAGTTTAGGGAATGAATTTAAAATCAGCGAGAGTAAAAATTGAAGAACAACACTTATTATACAGAAATAACGGTTACGCAAATAACCCGTTAAGAGAGTATAATCAAGTTATTGAGGGAGATTTTTATCAAGAAGCACCTGTTACCATCGGGGAAATGATAACAAGAAAAATGAACAAGTCCTTATGTTTCTGTCTTGTAATATCAATTTTTGTTGCTTTTGTAAGCTATTATATAGCAATGAACTACGAAGCAAAACTAAACAATCTTGATAATGAAATAGTTCGACTTAATGCTGAAAATCAGGATTTGCAAGCTGAATTAGATAAATTTAAATCATTCAATAATGTTGATACAAAAATTGGTGAATATAATTTATTACAAAAAGCTGACAAAGTAATTGAAGTTACAGCTTTAAATTCACAAAAAGCTGTTGTAAATCAAACAAAAACAGCATCTAACGGATTTAACTGGGCAATAGGCTACTAAACCCCGTATTGTTCCTTCCAGTGAAGTTTTCTTATGCCTAATTTACACAAAACCTTATAAATTGAGGTTCTTAATTGGAATGCGTCATATCTGGATTTTTTAGTTTCGCAATAAACGACAGGAACTTCTTTAACCTTTAATCCGGATTTTTTATGATATTCAATATATATTGTAAACAATCTTTCAGAAAGAAAACCATAAACTCTCTGCTGATATGGAGTTCGTACTTCAATATCCGTCTGTATTTGAACCTCTAATCGAGAAAGAATTTCAAAAAGCCATTGAGCATATTCGTCCAAAAACTCTTTTGACGCAATAAACATATTATATAAATACATACTATTGCTATGTTTTAGAACTTCTTCCGCAGTACTATAAATCTCGGGACTGTAATCTTTAATAATCTCAAGAACTGCATCCAAATCAGAAATTATATGTTTCTTTTTATAATACTGATAAGATGATTGCACCTTTGGAATAACACGTTTCATTGGCAAAATAATATCAAAATCAGATAAGATGTTTTCAATAGTGTTTTTATTAAGATTTAATACTTCATCTATATCTTCAAGGAAGCTGTTATACCATCTTTTAGAACCATCGGCTAAATCAAACAATCTGCGGTAATGCATTAAACCGGCATAATCAGCTTTAGAATTTTTCCAAATCCAGTAAAGAGCCGTTAGTTCAGAATAATATTTATTTTTATAAGAAATACTCTCCCCTGAACTATCTTTTTCAAACCCTAAATCAATATCAGACAGAGCTGCCCCGACTTGAATAGGAGTTAAGACTTCATTTTTTATTTTTTGAAAATCTTTATGATAACAAATATAAATTTTCGTATTCATTTCATATTTTTTTTCAAAAGATGCCTGTTCCGGAAACATTTTTTGGAGAAAATTAAGCATTACGACCCTATCTTCATCTGTAGTTTTCAAGCTATCATTCAAGCAAAACAGATATGGCATATTATTAAGTCTGGATAATTTTGATTTTTTGAGTTCAATAAGAATGGAATCCAGAGGCTGCTTAGTAATAAAAGCATTTAACCTTGCAGGAAACTCATTTACAATTTTACAGGTTCCTTTATGGAGTGCTGCTGCATGGTAAGAAAAAACTGACCTCTGCAAACAATCTTTTTCCCTGAATTTTTGCAATACAGTTGCCTCAAATTCTTCTTTAAAATCTTCATAACAAGCAGCTATATCTGATTTGCAATAAGCATCAATATTATGATGCGGGAAATATGGAAAAGATTGTCCTATTTGATCCCTCACAGAATTATAGGCTTTAGAGACCATATATCCATATAAATGTTTATATTTTTTATTAATAATTTTTCTTTTTGAAAATCTAAAAACCGGCATTCCATCATCAGAAAAGAAAAAACTTTTATCTACATGATTACCAAAGAACATATCATCATTTGCAAATAAAAAATGCTCTGATAAGTCAGGAATTTTATGCAGCGAGGTTTCAATAGCAGAAGCATTGAATGTGGGCAGAGCTATTTCGGGTAAAATATCACTATGATTAACTATCCTGATTTTAGGATTTGAAACATCAAGCCAATCTGGAATTTGGTTATCTGTAACAATTATAATATTTCTAATCCATGGAGCAAATTTTTCAACAGATCGCAGAGAATACTTTAATTCGTTGCTATTTATAAAACGGCAGTCAGAAACAGCATCGTCATCGTAAATTTTTCCGGCATTTAAAAATTCTTTTTTCTTCTTTTCCTGCCAATTTTTATCAGATGAATCACACCACAGATAAACAATATCTACCGGAAAATTCTCACACTCTTTTGTACTCATAAGTAATAAATACTCCGCTAATCTTTTATCTTTTTATTATCCTCAAATGCTAGCCATATTGCTATTAGCCAGACGGGTATAAAGATGTAATTCGACAGATAAATTTTGTGTTAAAATCGCATTATGAAAGCTTTAATTAGAAATAATAATCAAATTAAAATAATCGAAAAAGAAAGACCAAAACTAATACAAAATACTGATGCGATAGTAAAAGTTACATTATCGTCTATTTGTACAAGTGATTTACATATTATTAATGGTGCGGTTCCATTTGCTAATAACGACATTGTACTTGGTCATGAATTTACCGGAGAAGTTGTTGAAATTGGAAGTGATGTAAAAAATATACAAATCGGGGATAGAGTTAGTGCAAATTGTGAAACATTTTGCGGGACATGCGAATTTTGTGAAAAAGGTTTTATAAATAATTGCATCAACGGTGGGTGGATGCTTGGCTGTAAAATTGACGGATGTCAGGCTGAATATGTTCGAGTTCCGTTTGCGGATACAGGATTAACAAAACTTCCGGACAATGTTTCTTATGAAAATGCGTTATTCGTTGGAGATATATTATCAAGCGGATATTGGGGTGCCAAACTTTGTGAAATAAAAGAAAACGACACAATTGCAATAATAGGTGCCGGACCGGTAGGACTTTGTGCTATGCAATCAGCTAAACTTTTTGGTGCGAAAAAAGTAATCTCGATTGATATTAATGAAACTCGTCTTACTCTTGCAAAACAATTAAATTTTGCAGATATAATAATAAATCCCCAAAAATGTAATATTGAAAAAGAAATGAAAAAATATTCCAAATACGGAGCAGATTGTGTAATTGAAGCGGCAGGAGGGAATAATACATTAGAAATAGCCTGGAAAATAGCCCGGCCAAATGCAATTATTGCTATAGTTGCTATGTATGAAACTAATCAGAATTTACCTTTACCCCAAATGTATGGCAAAAATTTAATATTCAAAACTGGCGGGGTTGATGCTACTGATTGTAAAAAATTAATTCAACTTATATCTGACAAAAAATTAAATACTGATTATTTAATCACCGACAAATTTAATTTTTCTGACATTAAAAAAGCCTACAAAGTATTTTCAAATAAACCTGACAACTGTTTAAAAGTTGCATTATATTATTAAAGATGATAAATTCTTTTCATTATACAAAAGTATAAAAAATACCATACTTTAGTATGAAATTTTCAAATCCGGATTAAAGTTTTGAAAATTTATGCCGTATACATAAACAGAAGGCATGTATAAAGAAGGAAAATTTATGGATAAAGAAGAGAAAAAGCAGACAGGAGTATCACTTTTCGGACAATCTGAATTTTTAGTAGGCTCTGACCCGATAGAAGAAATGTTTGCTCTTAATTTAGGTGATTTTTTGTCTGAAAGTCTTATTTCTGAAGATTTAGCAAAAAAAATAAGCACAAAATCAAATAAAAAAGAAAGATTATCAAACCAGTTAAAAGAATTAACTGATATATATTCTTCTAAAAATACCTTATGCGTTTTAAATTTTTCCGAACATGAAGAACATGCTATATATACTTCAATTGCAAAATCAATTGTTCAAATGCTTGAAGTTGAAGATTGTAATATTCTGTTGATAAAAGATAACAAACTAACAGTTATTGGAAATTCTTCTGAAAAAATTACAGAAGAACCTGAAATAACACTTCAAGAGTTAATACATAATGATATTATTGAAAAGAATTCAAATATATATGTACCAATGGGCAGCTCAACAGTTCCGGTCGGAGGCATTCAGGTAAAATGCAGCAAGAAACTTGAAAATGATTATCTTGAACTTGTCATAAGTATTGCAAATCTGCTAGGAACAACAATAACATTACAAAATGAAGTCGAAAACACCAATAAACTTATTGACTCTCCGGAATCAACAGAATTTGATTTAAAACAATGCCGTGCAGAATTAACTGCACTAATCGGAGATTTATGCGATTATCAGCAAAACTTTGTAGAAGCACTTGCTAATGCAGTTGACAGAAAAGGACAGTACACTGTATCTCATTCAAGAAATACCGCTAAAATTGCAAGAAATATTTGCAAAAAATTAGGCTTGAATGAAAAAACAACTGATTTAATTTATTATGCAGGTTTACTGCAAAACATTGGTAAAATAACTCTTCCTGAAAAGATTTTTGCAACAAATGGAAAGCTTTCAGCAGAAGAACTTCAAAAAATCAAAAACCACTCAAATGTTGGTGTAAACCTTCTAATGAATATCAATTTCTTATCTGAAGTTGTACCATATATTACCTATCAAACAGAAAGAGTTGATGGCTCTGGAACTCCGGAAGGCTTAAAAGGACAATCTATCCCGTTAGGTTCAAGAATTATTGCAGTAGCTGACGCTTATTCTGCAATGACTTCTGACAGACCATACAGAAAAGCAATGGAGTCAGAAAAAGCACTCGAAATTATCCTGTCTGAAGCCGGTGTAAAATGGGATAAAGATGTTGTGACAGCACTTACCCAAGCTATCAAATAATTTAATAATTTCATATAAAATATCGGCGGAGTTAAAATTTAACTCCGCCGTTTAGATTTTTATAATTTTTAAATTTACCCGAGCTGAGAATTAGCACCTGAAACAACTTCAATAATTTCCTGAGTAATTGCTGTTTGACGGGTTTTGTTATATTCAATAGACAAATCATGTATCATTTTTTCTGCATTGGTTGTAGCAGCAGACATCGCAGTCATTCTGGAAGCAAGTTCGCTTGCCTGAGCTTCCAATAAAGCTTGATAGAAAATATTTGTCATATACATAGGCACAATTTTTTGTAAAATATGATGTTTATCCGGAACAAATTCCATTAGAGGTTCAAGAATATCATCATTGATACGTTCGTGAACATCAACAACGCCGACAACAGGAAGCACCTGCCAATCTTCAACAAAGTAACTCATCATGTTTTTAAATCTTGTTGTAACAATTTCAACCTTATCAATTTTGCCTTCAACGTAATATTCCGCCATATCCTCAGCGATTTCACGGGCTTCCATAGGTGAAGGATTGTTTATTGCTGAGAAATATTTTTTTTCAATCGGACAACCTAACTGCATACATTTTTTGCGAAGTGCAGAAATCCCTTTTTGTCCCATAACAAAAAGTTTAACATCAACACCTTGGGAATAATAATCTTTTATTCTCTTAATGGTATCCCTCACCACATTAGCGTTATAAGCACCTGCTAAACCTTTATTAGAGGTGATTACAAGCATACCGACTGATTTAACTTCTCTTTTTGCCAGTAATTCAGGATAATCATCAATTGCATATTTTATTTTTAAAGTTTCGCTGCTGAATGAGTCAACTGAATTCAATAATTTTTGAAACATTGCAACAAGTTCACGCGTATAAGGACGAGAAGTTTTAACTGCAGTTTCTGCTTTTTTTACTTTTGCGGCTGCAACCATCTTCATAGCACGTGTGATTTTTTTTGTACTTTCAACACTCTGTATTCTGTTTTTTATATCTTTTAAATTTGCCATTTTAATATCCTGATTACTTAGAAAGTACTTTTAAAGGTTACTAAAGCATCCATTAATACTTTTTTATCCTCATCAGATAAAGCTGAACCAGCGTTTAATCTTTCAGCTAAATCTGCATAATTTGCATTGAAATATACAAACCATTGTTTTTTGAATTTTTGAATATTAGTATTTTCAACATCATCCAGAATACCTTCATTTGCAGCAAACAGGATAGAAACCTGTTCGGCAACACTTAATGGATTGTATTGCAGTTGTTTTAAAACTTCAGTAAGTTTTTGACCGCGAAGCAGTTGTCTCTTGGTTGAAGCATCCAAATCAGAAGCAAACTGAGCAAAAGCTTCAAGTTCTCTATATTGAGCCAAATCCAAACGGAGCTTACCTGCAACCTGTTTAATTGCTTTAGTTTGAGCCGCACCGCCAACACGAGAAACTGAAATACCTGCGTTAATTGCCGGTCTGATACCAGCATTAAAAGCATTACTTTCAAGGAAAATTTGTCCGTCAGTAATTGAAATAACGTTTGTCGGAATATACGCAGAAACGTCACCTGCTTGAGTTTCAATAATAGGTAATGCAGTGATGCTGCCGCCGCCAAGTTCATCGTTTAACTTAACTGCACGTTCCAATAATCTTGAGTGAAGATAGAATACATCTCCAGGATAAGCTTCACGTCCAGGCGGTCTTTTTAATAACAAACTCATTGCACGGTAAGCTTGAGCATGTTTTGACAAATCGTCATAAACAATTAATACAGCTTTACCCTGTTCCATAAACTCTTCGCCGATAGCAACCCCTGCAAATGGTGCAATATATTGAAGAGGTGCAGATTCATTAGCTGTTGAGGAAACAATAATTGTATAATCCATTGCTCCTTTTTCTTCAAGAGTTTTAGCTAAATGAGCAACTGTTGAAGCCTTCTGACCAATTGCAACATAAATACAAATTACATCTTTACCTTTTTGGTTAATAATTGTATCAATCGCAATTGCAGTTTTACCGGTCTGACGGTCGCCAATGATAAGTTCACGCTGACCTCTGCCAATAGGAGTTAATGCATCAATAGCAGTCAAACCTGTTTGCAAAGGTTCATGAACTGATTTTCTGGTTACAATACCAGGAGCAACACGTTCAATTGGTCTTGTCTTTGTATAAGGGAATTCACCTTTACCGTCAAGAGGTTTTCCTGTCGGATCAACAATTCTGCCGATAAGTCCATCACCTACCGGTACAGATGCAATTCTGCCGGTTGTTTTTACAATTGTTCCTTCTTTGATATTCGTATAGTCACCTAAAATTACGACCCCGACATTATCTTCTTCAAGGTTCATCGCAATTCCCAGTGTAGAATTACCATCTTCAAACTGAACAAGTTCGTTTGCCATAACATTACGAAGTCCGTATATTCTGGCAATACCGTCACCAATTTCAAGCACTGAACCGGTATTAGAAACTTCTGTACGAAGTTCATAGTTGTCTATTTTATTTTTTATAATTGAACTAATTTCATCAGGTTGTATTAATACCATAATTTCCCCTTCTACCTTGATATAGTTTTACTTAAATTTTCTACTTTATTGCGGACACTTGTATCTATGACAAAGTCATCAAACTTAAAAATCAAACCGGCAATAATATCTTCATCAACCTGCCAGTCCGGTACAATTTCGCAATTCAACTTGTGTTCTAACTTGAACAAAACATTTGTTTTTGCTTCAAAATTCAATTTAATAGCAGAAACAATCTCAACTTTTTTCTTATTTGCCTTTTTATCAAGCATTTCGCTATATGATTTTATAATAAATTCAAATTCGTTAAATCTATTTTTTTCAATAATAAGTTTCAAAAAATTTAGAACTTTATTATCGACTTTACCCTGAAAAATATCATTTACAATCTCTATTTTTTTTGCTGTAGAAATTGATGAATTATCAAGAACAACTTTTAAGTCTTCAGAATTATCCAGAATATTTTTTATTTCATTTAATTGATTTAAAACAGAGTCATAAGAATTATTCTCTGATGCAATATCCATCAAAGCTTTAGCATAAATTTTTGAAATTGAAGAAACTCTATTATTTGTCATTATAATTCTACCTTATCAAGTTCGTCTAAACTTTCATCTATAAATTTTAAATGCAGGTCAGGATTTCCTTTTAATAAATTCCGAATATTATCCTGTGCCATAGCTACAGATGCGGCAATTGTTCTGCCGGTCATCAGATTAGAAATCTTTTCTTCTTCTATTAACAGGGAGCGTTCCACATTCTTTTGTATATCCTGAATATTTTTCTGAGTATTTTCTTCAATCTTATCCTTAAAAACACGAACCTTTAATTCAGCTTCATTCTCTAGATTTTTAATAACCTCAGGTAATCTATCAAATTCATTTTTTGAAGTTTGCAGAACATTTTCAGATTTTTCTTTTTCATTATCAGAATTTTTAATTGAATTTTCAACACCAGCAACAGCATCACTTAATGTAGATTTCAAATTCATTTTGACAATAATCACCCCTAATATCACCAGCATAATTATGAAGTTGATGGCATTAGATGTTGCTAAATATTTAAGAAATGAAATAAATTCCTGCATAAATTCTACCTGTTAATAATTTATTTTTATAATTCTGATTTATCATGAAGAAATTTTGACATAATGGTGGATGCCAAATCTTTCACGACAGTATTTTTTATTGTGTTTTCCAAATCGCGTTCTTTTTCTGCAAGGACATTTTTACCAGCAGTGATTTCAGCTTTTGAATGGTCACGTGCTTCATGCGTTTTTTTATTAGCTTCCAGATGAGCATTATCAACAATATTCATAATGTTTTCTCTGCATCTGTTATGAGTTTCATTTATTTTTACTTTGCGTTGGTTATCAAAGTCTGCAGCCTGTTCCATATATTGTTTAGCCTGAGTATAATTAGAATTTATATATTCTTCCCGTTTTCTCATTATATTTAAAATCGGGTTGTAGAATATAGCATTCATAATCATAATGAACACCACAAAACTCAACATAGCAATTAAAAAAGTAGCATTAAATTCAACCATTTACGACTTACCTATTTAGAAATTAACATAATTGCGATAAATAAAGCATAAATAGCTGTAGCTTCGGCTAAACCTGCACCGATAATAAAGTTTTTAAAAGCTTCCGCTTTGATTTCAGGCTGGCGAGCAATTGCATCCAAAACACCTTTTGTTGCAATACCAAGACCTAAACCGGCACCGATTGCACCAAAACCGATTGCAATACCTGCACCTAATTTTGCTAAATCTAAAGTTTGTTCTACTGCCATAATTTTTCTCCTTTTATAAAGTTTTACATTCTATATAATTTATCAAATCTGGGTGAATACCCCTATTCATTTACCCCTCTTCTTGTACAGCCATTGAAATGTATGTTGTAGAAAGCAGTGTAAATACAAGTGCTTGAATCAAAGCAACAAACAATTCAAATAACATGAACGGAAGCGGAACAACAAGTGCTGCAAGACTAACAAATGTAGCCACAAGAAGTTCACCTGCAAGAATATTTGCAAAAAGTCGCAGAGCCAGAGAAAACGGTCTTACAAAAAGTTCCAAAGTATCGACAAGAGTAACAATTATTCCGTCAATACTGAAACCTTTGAAGAAAAATTTAAACCCGTTTCTTCTAACTCCATAGAATATATAATAAATAGAAACAACAATTGCCATTGCTGCTGTCATATTTATATCGTTGTTAGGGGAAGCTAATTCACCGTTAGCAAGATGTATAAGTTTAAAAGGAAGCTGTCCTACAAGGTTTGCAGTTAAGATAAACATGAACAATGTCAATATAATAGCAATATGTTTTTGAGCTTCATCATTACCCATACTTGCTTTTGAAATATCATTAAAATATTTAATTATTTTTTCTCCAACAAGTTGAAGTTTTCCAGGAACCATTTTAAGATTTCTGGTTGTAAAAAGAGCTAACACAATCAACAATAACATTGAAAGCCACATTGTAATAAGCGTATCAACATTAAATGAGACCGAATGTCCGAGAATATTGGTCGTATAAACCCAGTGTTCCATTTTTCTCCCTCTTTGCAAGCTCTATATTAACACTGAAAAAAATTTTTCGCAAATATATTTTTCAGAAAATTAAAATCGTTAATTCTAAGGATTAACGAAATAAAAACTACCAGCTTAGCCTATCAGAATCTGCAAGTTTTATCTGGTCAAAAATTCTGGAAAGTGCATTTTGAGGAGTACCCAAAATTGTTTCTTTAGGTGAACTTAGCACATCCAGCATGTCACATCCAATAACCCATTCATCCTTTTTTAAATCATAAGCAATATCATTAGTGTAATTACCGCCTTTAAATTTTGAATATTGAATATGTAATTTTTTTAACACACCCTCCATCATGTCAAATAATTCCAAACTCCGCGGACTGTTGATATTATATTTCTTACTACCCAAAATAAAGCCTTGCAGACAATCCAAATTAAGAGTCTTTATAATTTTTTCGATAATTTCGGTTTCAAGTTTTTTAAAGTTACTATTCTTGTTGTTTGTTGGGCAGATATGGAAAAGCAGGACATTACTCTTATCTTTGACGCCCATTGCAGTACAGTCATATATACCATCAGTGCGTACTTTTTGAGAGTATGCCGTTTGTTTTATTGTCCACGGGTAATCTACACTGGCAAATTCGCGATTCATAAGAGCTCGAAATTCATTTCGATTTATTAATCGTATTCTAGATTGAAATGATAAATTATCCATATATTTATTAACGTCAAACAAAATTAAATTTGTCATATTTTTTATTTTGTTTGTTATATAATAATACTACACGCGTGGATTACCTCAGGGGAGAACATGAAACTAATTGAGTTAGAAGAGATAGATTCAACGAATAACTATGCAAAAATGAATATTTCTGCACTTGAAGACCGAACAGTTATTCATGCTATTCGCCAAACCTCTGGCCGGGGACGTTTAAATCGTTCCTGGATTGATTTAGGCGAAGGAAATCTTTTCATGTCTATTGTTTTAAAACCTTCAAATACATTTAACGAAATTTATCCTAATATTACTCAATATTTATCAGTTTCATTATGCAAAGTTCTTGAAACTTACGGACTTAAGCCTCAAATTAAATGGCCGAATGATGTTTTAATCAATGGTAAAAAAATAGCAGGCATTCTATCTGAAACAGTCATGGAAGGTCAAAATTTAGAAGGAATTGTATTAGGTATTGGTGTTAACTTGAATTCTAACCAAAAAGATATTGATTCAATTCCAGATAAAATTGCAGCAAGCTTGAATTTAGAAACAGGCAAAAGTATTAATTTAAACGTATTTTTAAACGAACTTTTAACAGAATTTTTTGCACATTATGATGAATTTTTAAATGCAGGATTTATTAATATAAAAGATGATTATATTAATAGAAACTGTTTTTTAAATAAAGAACTTAATGTTCAGGTATTTAATAATATTAAAACGGGTTTAGCTAAATCTATAAACGATAAAGGCGAACTCGTTTTATTATCAAAAGATAACAACGAATTTGTACTTACGATAGGAGATATTTTATGAATGAAATGTTAGCAAACGGCTTAGTGCTGCTTGGTATGGGAATGGGATTTGTTCTTGCGTTCCTGACTATTTTGATTTTCTCAATGAGAATCATGTCAAAAATAGTTGGTTATTTGAACAAAATCTTTCCGGAAGCTGTAGAAGAAGTAAAATCTACAGTTAAGAAAACTGCCGCAAATGTAGATGAAGCGATTGCAGTTGCAATTGCAGCTATTATGGCGAAGAGAAGTTAGTTGACGTAAGGAAATAAGTAAGTAGAAAGATTGTAAATTTTATATCTTACTCACTCACTTACCTATTAACTTATTAACAAAATTATAATTAAACGAAAGGATAAAATTTATGGGAAAGAAACTTATTAAAGTTATGGACACGTCATTCAGAGACGGTTTCCAATCAGTTTACGGTGCCAGAGTATTTGTAGACGATTTTCTACCGGCCTTAAAATCAGCAGTAGACGCAGGCATCAGACACTTTGAAGTTGCAGGCGGTGCAAGATTCCAATCACCAATTTTCTACTGCAACGAAAACGCTTTTGAAACAATGGACAAAATCAGAGCTGCAGTTGGTCCTGATATTAACTTACAATCATTATCACGCGGTGTTAACGTTGTAGGTTTGGACTCTCAGCCAAGAGACGTTATTGACTTACACGCTAAAATGTTCGCAAAACACGGCGTTACAACAATTAGAAACTTTGATGCGTTGAACGATGTTAATAACCTGTTATATTCAAGCCAATGTATTAAAAAACACGGTCTAAAACACGAAGTTACAATTACAATGATGGAATTACCTATCGGTTGTACAGGTGCTCATGACGTTGAATTCTATGAAAAAGTTCTTAGATCAATCTTAGATGCAGGTATTGAATTCGATTCATTAGCATTTAAAGATGCATCAGGTACTTCTTCTCCAAGAAAAGTATTTGAAACAATCAGAAGAACACGTGAAATCTTAGGTGCTGACGCTGATATCAGATTCCACTCTCACGAAACCGCAGGTACAGGCTTATCAGCTTACTTAGCAGCTTTAGAAGGCGGAGCTAACTGCATCGACTTATCAATGAAACCGGTTTCAGGCGGTACAGCTCAACCTGATATCGTTTCTATGTGGCACGCATTAAAAGGTACAGAATACGATTTAGGTATTGATGTAGAAAAAATCTTAGAAACAGAAGAAATCTTCAAAGATTGTATGAAAGACTACTTCTTACCACCTGAAGCATTAGCAGTTAATCCTCAAATTATTCAATCACCATTACCGGGTGGAGCTTTAACAGCTAATACTCAAATGTTACGTGATAACAACTTAATGCATAAATATCCTGAAGTTGTTGCTGCAATGAAAGAAGTTGTAGAAAAAGGCGGTTTCGGAACATCTGTAACTCCTGTTTCTCAATTCTACTTCCAACAAGCATTCAACAATGTAATGTTTGGTAAATGGAAGAAAATCGCTGAAGGTTACGGTAAAATGGTTCTTGGTTACTTTGGTAAAACACCTTGCGAACCTGATGCTGAAGTTATTAAAATTGCAGAAGAACAGCTTGGTTTACAGCCAACAACTGAAACTGTTGTTGACTTAAACGACAAAGATGAAACTAAAGGTCTTGCAGTTGCTCAAAAAAGACTTGAAGAAGCAGGTCTTGAAGTTAACGATGAAAACTTATTCATCTCCGCTGCTTGTAAAGAAAAAGGTATCTTGTTCTTACAAGGCAAAGGTACAATCGGTGTTCGTAAAAACGAAAACAAATCAGAAGTTCCATCATCTTGCGAACTGGCAGGAAATGGCTACACAGTTACAGTTAACGGTAAAAAATACGCAGTTGCTTTGGAAGGCGGAAAAGCTACTGTTAACGGTAAATTATATGACTTCAACGTTAAAGAAGGTATTGAAGCTAAAGCAGCTGATTCCGGCGAAGGAACTCCGGTTAAAGCAGCTTTACCGGGCAACGTATTAAAAGTATTAGTTTCAGAAGGCGATTCAATTGCAGAAGGCGACATTATCGCAGTTGTTGAAGCAATGAAAATGGAAACTGAAATTAAATCACCTGTCGGCGGTACTGTAAAATCAGTTGAAATTGAAGTCGGCAACAAAGTTCAAACCGGTCAAGTACTGGTAACTATAGGTTAATCAGGAGGTAAATACAAATGAATTTTTCAGATGGATTAATGAGCCTATGGCAGTCAACCGGTATTTACAATATGATTGAAAAGGCTGACCCGACAATCACAAATGCCGTAGAACAATTCTTACATCAATTCGGACACCCGATTATGTTAGTAATCTGTTTGTTCTTGCTATGGCTTGGAATTAAGAAACAATATGAACCGTTACTACTAGTGCCTATCGCATTCGGCGGTTTGTTATCAAATATCCCTATGGCAGGGATTGCAGAACCTACAGGGTTCTTAGGAATAATTTATGAAGCAGGTATTCATAAAGGTTTGTTCCCATTGATTATCTTTATGGGTGTTGGTGCAATGACAGACTTTGGTCCATTAATTGCAAACCCTAAAACAGCACTTTTAGGTGGTGCAGCTCAATTCGGTATTTTCGGAGCTTTATTATTAGCTCTATGCTGTTTTGGCTTTACACTTCCACAATCAGGTGCAATCGGTATCATCGGTGGTGCTGATGGTCCTACATCAATTTATGTAACATCTAAACTTGCTCCTGAATTATTAGGTGCAATCGCTGTTGCAGCATACTCATATATGGCATTGGTTCCTGTAATTCAACCGCCAATTATGAAATTGTTAACAAATAACGCTGAACGCCAAATCCAAATGGATCAACTTCGTTCAGTTTCAAAAAGAGAAAAAATTGTATTCCCGCTTGTTGTATTATCTTTATGTATAATATTCTTACCGGATGCCTGCCCGTTAGTTGGTGCTTTAACTTTCGGTAACTTATGTAAAGAATGCGGAGTTGTAGATAGATTATCTGATACAATGCAAAACGCTTTAATCAACATTGTTACAATTTTCTTAGGATTATCAGTTGGTTCAAAATTATCAGCAGAACAATTTTTAACAATTCAAACATTATTCATCTTATTCCTCGGTATTATCGCATTCTCATTTGCAACTGCTGCAGGTGTATTGATGGCTAAGTTGATGAATGTTTGTATAAAAATCAGTGCGAAGATTAAAGGTGTTGAACCTAAGCTTATCAACCCGTTAATCGGTTCTGCAGGTGTATCAGCAGTTCCTATGGCTGCACGTGTATCAAATAAAGTAGGTTTGGAATTTAATTCTCAAAACTATCTATTAATGCACGCTATGGGTCCAAACGTAGCAGGGGTAATCGGCTCTGCTGTTGCAGCTGGTGTTTTACTTGCACTTTGCAACTAGGATAAACTCTATAACATTAGATAGAAAAAGCTCCTCTTATGAGGAGCTTTTTTCTATACTTTTAAATTGATATTTTCCCCAACTTCACCAATAATTTTATTTATTTCATTTTCAATATTATTATTATGGGCAGATACACTCAACCTTGCTTTTAGTTTACTTAAAATTGGATTTGCCTCTTCTAAAAACCTGCCTGCACTAATTGGAACTAAAAAAGTGCTGAGAGGATTTCTAGATTTTATCAAATCTATAATATCTTTATCTGAATAATTAAATACTTTTTGAACGGTTTCCATTACATCACTAACATCTTGAAGTTCTTTTTCGGTTTTACCTGCCGGGAATTCACCCGAAAGGCATCTTAAAACTCCGTTAGTTGAAAATCGTTGAGGGATAGTGTTTTTTGATATTTTAATCTTCATATTATTTCCTACTTTTAGTTATTGTATGTACTTGCCTAAACCAAGCTTTTGAAGCGATACAGGTTCAATATCAATTGTTCTTGAGCCAATCTTCTTAGCTTCATCATTCCAAACTGTTGTAAGCCGTTTTGATATTTCACGTTCATCTTCAGGTAAAAAGGTTCTGTCAACATTTATTTCATCACAAACCTTTCTAATATTATTCGCAGCTTCAGCTAACTTTGGATAATTTTCTTTTAAATGTCTGGACAAATTCTGCAATCCGGTAGCAATCTCTCCGGAATATAACTTCATAGCATCCAGACCTGAGACTTTAGAGAACAATTTATACTGTCTTTGACTTGATCGATGTGCATTATCTAAATAACATCCGGTTGCAACTTCGATTGCTGTTTTGGTTGGAATTTTCATTCCAAAAGATTGAGTATTTGAATCAATTTTCAGAATATTCATGTATTCTCCTAGTATTGTTGATAAAACAAGTAAATATATTTTTTGCTGTATTTGTAATAAAATTTAATAAATAAAAGGAAAAAAGCCATGACAAAACAACTTGCAATAATAAACTCTGAAAATACTGAAATAATTGAAGCAATTGCTGATTATTTCAAAAATAAAGATGTTGAAATAGCATACTTTGAAAATCTTAATTCAATTGAAAACAATCAAAAGGATTTTGATCTTATCTGCCTGTGCGATTTTAATCAAAATATTTCAGTTGAAGTTAGTCCAAACACACCTGTTATAAATTTACACCCATCTCTATTACCGGCTTTTGCAGAAGAAAATGCATTAGAAAAATCATTTACAAGCGGGATAAAAGTTGGCGGAATAACAATTCATAAAGTTACACCTGATAATTTTTACGGGAGAATACTTGCCCAATATCCAGTTCTAATCGGATTAACAACTCATTATAAAGAATACAAACAAGAAATCATTGAAATATCAAAAAAATTATATCCAGCTATTATAGAATCTATTTTAGATGACCGAATTTTTGACTTCACAGATTTATTCAAACACTCTTGTTCCGGAGGCTGCAGAGGCTGCAGCGGAGGACATTGTTCACATTAATTATCTTTTTCAACTATGATATTTAATTTTTCAATAACCCCGTTAAAAAATGTTTTCGGTTCATTAAAATCAAGTTCGTCAGCTTCTAAACCAAATTCCGGCATATTAGGATTTGTATTACGTACTTTAGCAGAGTAAATGGATTTTACTTCCTTAATTATAGATTCATTCATATTGTATTGTTCAAGCCTCTTAATTCACTAATAGGGTTTTAACTTATTTATGGGGATTATAATAATTCCATAGGTTCGACGCAGAACTCAACTATATATGGTCCTTTTGTCGAAAATGCTGATTTTAAAGCATCATCAATTTCAGATATAGAAGCAACTCTTCGAGCTCCAATACCGTAACTTTCAGCCAGTTTCAAAAAATCAGGATTTGATATTTTTGTTTGCGAATAACGTCCTTCACAAGTTTTTTCCTGTAATTGTCTTACCATCCCTAGGTAACCGTTATTCAATATCATTATTTTTAAATCTAAATTATAGTCAACACAAGTTGCTAATTCATGAATTCCCATCTGAAAGGAGCCGTCACCTGATATACAAACTACAGGCTGTTCAGGATTAGCGATACATGCACCAATGGCAGCAGGGAAGCCAAATCCCATAGTACCGGAACCGCCTGATACTAAAATTCTTCTATTTTTTGAGAACGAAAGATTTTGAACTGCCCATAATTGGTGCTGTCCGACTTCAGATGTAAAAATTAAATCTTTATTTTTAGTAAATTCTTCAAGCTTTCTTATTACTTCAAAAGAATGCATTAAATTTGTACTGCGTTGACGCACAACATTCAAACTTTTTAAATCAATACATTGTTTTAGCCAATTATTAAACTTTTCAAAAGATAAGTTTGATAATTTATCATTCATCATTTCAAGAATATTTTTTGCATCACCGGCAAGATAATCGTTAGCTGAAATAACTCTTGATATTTCTTGTTGATTTATATCAATTTGAATAAATTTACTTGATAAATCAATATCTTTAAACATACAGGTAATTCTGTCATTAAATCTTGCACCTATTGAAACAATCAAATCAGACTCTTTTACAATTTGATTAGCAGCTCTGTCGCCAAAAATTCCAATCATACCAAGATAATTTCCATCATTCTGCGGATAATTGCCAAGTCCCATCATTGTATCAACAACAGGTATATTTAAAGATTTCACAAACTTATATAGTTCATCTTCGGCACAAGAGTGAGAAACGCCGCCGCCCGCAACAATAACAGGCTTTGATGCTGATAATATACGATTTAAAACTCTTGAGACATCAGATGATACAGGCTCTGACATAGACAAGGATTGCTTACTAACAACAGTTTTATATTCCGCAGATTCTGAAAAAATATTTTTAGCTAAATCGACAACAACAGGACCTTTTTTACCGTTCATCGCAATTGAAAAAGCATCAATCAATGTACTTTGCAAATCAGAAACTTTAGTAACCTGAAAAACTTTTTTTGTACAAGATTTTGTTATGTCACAAATATCAGCTTCCTGAAAAGCATCCGTTCCAATGAGGTTTTTAAAAACCTGACCGGTTAAAACAACCAGCGGATAACCATCAAGATATGCATTTACAATACCGGAAACAGTATTTGTTGCACCCGGACCTGAGGTTACAAGAACAACTCCGCATTTACCAGTAGTTCTTGCATAACCTTCTGCAGCATGTACTGCTGACTGTTCATGACGCACAAGCACATGTTTTATATCAGACTGATTATAAAGTTTATCATACAAATCTAAAACAACACCGCCCGGATAGCCAAAAATAGTATCGACACCTAAATCCTTCAGGGTCTCGATAGCAATTTCTGCACCTTTCATTGTTTTAATATTATTGCTTATCAACATGTATATTTAATCCTAAGTCTGACTTGTTTAATCGTAACACAGACAAACAACATGAGCAATAAAGAAGCGAAATTTTACAATTGTAAAATTTCGCTTCTGAATATTATATTCTTAAATACTATTTACCAATTAAAGTATTCCAAGCATCTTTCTTTTGTTGAACAGCTTTCTGTCTTTCCTGCTGTCTTTTCGCAGCATCTTTTTTAGCTTGTTCCTGCTGTTTTTGCCAATCTTTTTGTTTTTGTTCTAAAGCTTTTTTATTTGCTTCTCTTTGCTTTTGAATTTCTTTTTGTCTTTGTTCAGCAGCTTTCTGGTTAGCCTCTCTTTGTTTTTGGATTTCTTTTTGACGCTGTTCCTGTCTTTTTGCTGCTTCTTTTTGAGAATTAGTTAATTGTTGTTCTTTCTGGTTAATTTTATTTGCAGCATTATTTAATGCACTAGAAATTGAACCTGCATTTGCAGCTGCACCAAATGACAACACAGATAATGCCATAAGTGATACTAATAATTTTTTCATTCCTGTTCTCCTTTCACATTGTCAGAAAACATTGTTTCTAACTTATTTTTCTTTTGCTCTAACCTGTTTTGTAAATACTCCAGCTCTTTTTCTTTTGCTGTTTTTTTCGCATTTTGTTTGTCTAAAGTTTTTTGATACTTTATATATTTTCTAGAACGATTTCTTATTTCTTTTTGTTCATTTTTATCTTCAATTGAAGGTTTTGAAGCTGCTACAGATGCATCAATTTCAACTCCCTCAGTAGAATACACCGGTTCCGTTGAACTTTTTGCACTAACAGACAAACAACTTAAAAATGATACAAATATTAGAACTAAAGATAACCATTTCATAAAGTAAATTTTATCCTGAAAATTAATATTTTTCAATAATTTCAGAAATACCTTTTGAAGCAACTTTAAAAATTTCCATCATCTTATCAAATTCATAAGGCTCACCTTCTGCAGTTGTTTGAAATTCAATAATCTTACCGCTTTTGGTCAACACTACATTTGAATCTACCTGAGCATGTGAATCTTCTTCGTAATTCAAATCAAGACGAACTTCGCCATTAACAATACCTGCTGAAATTGCTGCAATTGGCTCTATGATAGGATTTTCTTTAAGAGTACCATCAGCCATAAGTTTTTCAATGGCATCGGATAATGCCACAAAGCCGCCGCAAATACTTGCAGTTCTTGTTCCACCGTCTGCTTGAATAACATCAGCATCAATTGTAATTGTTACATCCGGCATTTTTTCCAAATCAACACAGGCTCTTAAACTTCTGCCAATCAAACGTTGAATTTCCTGAGTTCTACCTGAAATTTTACTTCTTTCTCTCTGGCATCTTGTTGAAGTTGAAGAAGGAAGCAAAGAATATTCTGCAGTTAACCAGCCTCTTGAATCCTCTTTAGAGATCCATTTTGGTTTACCAATTTCAACTGAAGCAGTTGTAATAACCTTTGTATCTCCGAATTCTGCAAGCACAGAACCTAGTGCATGTTTGGTGTAATTTCTGGTAAATTTAATTTCACGAGTTTCGTCATTTTTTCGGTTTTCTAATCTCATAATATATCTCCTTATTTATTCGTAATCCCATATATAAATTTGACCGCAATATCTGCATACAGCATGTTCATTCATAAACTGCAAATCAGGTACAAAAACATAACCGTCAACTGTTATTTCTATTTCACCTTTGTCATTATATTTTCGGGCAAAATTTCTATCTCCGGTGTAATCCGGTGAGAACATCAATTCAAATTTATCAACTGATTTACAATTTTTACAGATAAACAATTAAAATTCACCATCCTCAACAATTCTTTTTGTTCTTTTTTTAGGTTTTGAAACACAGCCATCTTTTATATCTGACAAATTTTTATACCATAGAGACCAGCAAATACTACGAATTGGCAGAGTTAATCCTGCAATTATACAACTTAACACAGATAAAAATATGTATTTTGAAATCATTGCAACGGTGATTGGTGCCATTTCAAAATGCACAAGAACACGATTTACCAATGTCAAAGGAATAGCCTTACCTATAAAATCAAAAATACTGCAAATTCCGGACGTTAAATTTAAATAATCAAAAATTACAGAAATACCTTCTGTAAGGATAAATATTGAGAAAAACCCAAGTATTGTCATCAAACAAAATGTTCTGCCCCAGTTTCCTTTAATCAGCATAAAACTTCGTTTATAACATTCCCAGATGGACAAGTCCGGTTCAAATGTAAATACTTGAAATATTAAAATACAATATATCCAAAGTACAAATCCGGGAATTATAAAAAATATACTTGAGCCAACTGACATTAACAAACTAAGAATAATTAAAAAGCCCATATATTTTAAAGTTCTTTGTGTTGCAACTTCTTTATGTGATTTTAAATCATAAACATGACCGGTTGTTACCGCACCTTCAGTCATTGAGTTTAGAGCAACATAAGCTACCATATAATCCCAGAAAGCCTTAACAAAAATCAAAAGTCCCGGAATAGCCAGAAGTAAGATTAACAATAGTGCAGAAGTAATACTATCAGTTTTGGCGGCAATTTTATCTGCAAAACCTAAAGTTAAACAAAAGGTAAGTGCGATACCCAAAACTTGACCAAACACAGGAAACAACATATACACTAAAAATTTATCAATATTTGAAAAGTAAATTTTAATACCTTCTGCTAATACAAACCAAATACTATTCTTAATTTCATACTTGGACATATATCCTCCTTTGTTGTAACATGATTTTATTACAAATAGATGCAAAATTAAAGAAAGTACTTTTTAATGATAAATTATATTGAGCTTATTAAATCATTTACCAGAGAAGATTATTTAAATAATTTAATAAATTTACATATCCATTCTACATATTCTGATGGCAAGGCGTCTTTTAATGAAATCGAAACTCAGGCTTCAACAAAATACAAATATTACGCAATTACAGATCATAATACTATAAATGGACACATTGATAATCCAAATTCACCGGCAATAACAGGAGTTGAATTTGATGTATGGTACAAATACATATTCTTACATTTATTAGCCTACGGTATTGACATAAACAACGAACAAATGAAAAAGTTTTATGCAAAGAATAAAAATGAAACAGAAGCAGATATCGTTAGAATTTTTGCAAAACGCAATATTAAAGAACTTATTGATACAATCCACTCTGCCGGAGGTATTGCCGTACTTGCACACCCTGCTTGCTGCTGGGCACTAAATATGGAAAATTTTATAAAAGAGTTAGTAGACTTAGGTTTAGATGGAATTGAAGTTTATTATCCGTATCCACGTTGGAGAAAATATATAAAATTCTCAAATCCGGACAAACTTGAAGCAATCGCAGATAAATATAATCTTATCAAAACAGGAGGCACAGACTGCCACGGAGAAAACCTATAAAAATTTACCCGTACCATGGATATCCGTTTGAATATCGCCAACCGTTGCGTCTTAATTTTTCAGCACAATATAATCCTTTCCCTTTAATTTTACAATCCTGATTAATCTGAGAATCCGGTAAGTTATATCCAAAAGGCATAACTGTACCATTTTGAGTTCTTATAAACATAAATACGTCATTTCCAAAACGATTTGGAGGAGAAGATGCGTTTACATCAACAATTATTCCGTTTTTAGCGAAGTTAGTAGTATCATAAAATGCATCCGTACCATCAGAACCGCCGGAAATCAATATAGAATATAAAATACCATCATTAGTAATAAATGGATAACGTCCATTAAAATTAAATACTGTATATCCCCCTGTACCATCATTTTTTATCCAAGGAGCTGAAGTTTTATAGTTACATTTGCTATAAGTATCGCAAAATACAGCAATATTCATATATGGAGCAAAATACCGCATTACATAATCCTGATATGATAAAGAAGAATCCCATGTTTCATAATCTTCATTATCTATAGTAGAAAGTTTTATAGCTTGATTTAATACAGAATGAGCTTTTTTAACATTTGCAATTTTAGAATCTCTATCAACTTTTGCGATTAGATTTGGAATAGTCATCGCGGCAACGATTCCAATTATTCCTAAAGTTATCAAAACTTCAGCCAAAGTAAATGCGATATAAAATTTCCTAGCCATGCTAACCTAACCCTCTATTATAATGTGCAACATGTCCACAATACCACGTGTATTATTATATGTCAATTACTTATAATAATGTACAAGATGACCATGAAAGTAGATGAAATAGATAAAAAAGTAGGGATGAATATCCGACTAGAAAGAGTAAAACGAAGCCTTTCGCAAGAAGGACTTGCGGATTTGGCAGGACTCGCACGCTCAACAATGGGCATAGTTGAACGCGGAGAACAATCTCCTTCTCTTCAAACAATAACAAAAATTGCAAATGCTCTACATATAGAAATTTACAAGTTATTTATCTTTAATGACTAACTTTCTTTTATATGTTTTATGTGTTTATAAATATATATTCCGCCAAGAATTAAGACTGCAACAATAATTACTGCATCAAATTTATGCCAGATTGCTTTTAATTTGTCTAAATGTTCGCCTAATTTTACTCCAACATAAACCAAGATATAACTCCAGATCAATGAACCTAAAAATGTTAAAGTAAAAAACGTTCTTTTTCGAGCCTTTAATATCCCTGCGGGAAGAGAAATAAAAGTTCTGATTACAGGAAGCATTCTACAAATAAAAAATGCCCAATCTCCATATTTTTCAACCCATTTATCAGCTTCATCCAAATCTTTTTTTGAAACAAGAACATATTTACCATATTTTTCAAAGAACTTTCTTCCGCCAAAATATCCAAGATAGTATGATGGAATTGAACCGATTACACATCCAATGGCACCTGCAATTGATGCAGCATGAAATCCCATTTCACCTTTACTGACAAGATAACCAGCAAAAGGTAAGACAGCTTCTGAAGGCAGCGGAATATTACATGACTCAATTGCCATCAATAGAGCAATTCCAGCAGGACCCATCGCTGTAATAACACTTTCTATCCAGCCTATCAAACCGGCTAATATACTATCCAACATAATTAATATCTCCCTAAATTCCTAAATTATTATATCAGAAACAAAATAAAATTAATATATAAAAAACGAGACCCTGACAAAAGCCAGAGTCTCTAAAATTATATTCTATTGTTAAAGAACTATTTTCCGTTAACAACAGTTTTGAATTTTTTACCAGCTGAGAATGCAGGAACTGTTTTTGCAGGAATTTTTAATTCTTTACCAGTTTGAGGGTTTCTACCAGTTCTAGCAGCTCTTTTGCGTGGTTCAAATGTACCGAAACCTACTAAAGTAACTTTTTTACCTTTAGCAACTGTTTTTTGGATTGTATCAACTAATGAAGATAAAACTTCAGCTGCTTCTTTTTGAGTAACGTTAGCTTTTTTAGAAATTTCTTGTACTAATTCTTCTTTGTTCATAATAAAACTCCTTTTCTTAGTGTACAAATCAATTATATTCAAAATTTCAGGTCATGCAAGTATTTTAACGAATTTTAACACTTTTTTACGTAAAAAACATCTTTATGGTTGATATTATGGGATAATTTTATAATTATTTTTGCAAATTGTATCAATATTTTTATATTATGAGACCCTAAAATACTTTTTTGCTAAAATATTAATATATTAGGGAATAAGAAGATTAGGGAAAATGAAAGAAAGAATTTTACTATTTTTAATCGTTTTAGGATTAACTGCATTTATTTACATATTTCAAAGTTATACAGTATGGGGACTTGCTATTCTTGTTTCTATCATGAGTGTTTATGCATTGTTTACTACAATTGCAACTAAAATAAAAAAAAGAATTGCCCTTAAAAATCCTAAAGAAAAAAATGAAAATTATAAACCGTTCATTAGCATTATGATTCCAGCACATAATGAAGAATCAGTTATAAGTAATACTGTAGAAACAGTTTTACAAATGGATTATCCAAATTTTGAAATCATTGCTATTGATGACAGAAGTACAGATAATACAGCATCTGTTATCAAGGATTTAGAACAAAAATATCCTAATAAAGTTATCGCTTTTATTAGACCAAAAGATGCGTTTCCTGGGAAATCCGCTGTACTAAATGATGCATTACAATTTGCGAAAGGCGAAGCTATTCTGGTTTTTGACGCCGATGCAACAATGGAAAAGGATTTTTTAACAAATTTAGTTTACGAACTGGAACCTAAAGATGTTGGAGCTGTTCAAGCTAGAAAAGTTGTTAGAAATAAAGACACAAACCTTTTGACCAGATGTCAAAACAATGAAATGACAATGGATACACATTTTCAAGTAAGCAGAGACTCCGTTAAAGGTGCAGTTGAACTTCGCGGTAACGGCGAACTTATCAAAAGAGAAGCTCTTGAAGATATTAACGGCTGGAATAATTATACAATTACAGATGATTTAGACATGTCAACCAGACTTCACATCAAGGGATGGGACGTAAGATTTTGTCCTGACACAGTTGTGTATGAAGAAGGTATTATGTACCTTTCACCGTTATACAGACAACGCAGACGCTGGTTAGAAGGCACTATTAGAAGATATTTAGAATATTTTTGGGATATTCTCACATCAAAAAAAATGTCACTTCGTGTAAGATTAGACATGATAGCGTATATTTCAGAATTCATAATGCCTGCGTGGTTTATTATTGAAATAGGCATACTTCTGATGAAAGTAATAATAAAAGGTGCCACTCCGCACATTTTAATGTCATCTGTTATTATGGGGGCTATCATTGGACTTGGATTTATGATAGCATGCAGATACAGCTTGAGAAGATATGATAATCTTTCCAGATGGAATGCTCTGGTTCAAGCAATTGAAACTTCGATTTACCTTTTAATAATATGGTTCCCGCTTGTATTATTCATCGGAACAAAAATATTATTTATGAAAAAAGATATGAACTGGGGTAAAACAGCTCACGGACTTATCCAGCATGAACACGCAATTCAGCGTGCTAAACAAAAAATTAAAAAAGCAAAAGATGAATTAAAAAATTTATTACTGAATAGATAGGAGAAAAAGATAAATGACAACATTAACAATTGAAGATGTAAAAAATAAAATTAGAGCAGTTCCTAATTTTCCGAAAGAAGGAATCATATTTAGAGATATTACAACCGGACTTAAAGACGCAGAAACAATGAAAGTTATGGTTGATTATCTTTGTGACCAGTACAAAGATTACAAAATAGACTACATTGCAGGGATTGAAAGCCGCGGATTTATTTTTGGTATGCCAATGGCTTATAAATTAAACTGCGGATTTATACCGGTAAGAAAACCAAACAAATTACCTGCAGAAACAATAAAAGAATCTTATGATCTTGAATACGGTTCAGATACTATTGAAATTCACGCAGATGCAATAGAAAAAGGTGCAAATGTTCTAGTTGTAGATGACCTTCTAGCTACAGGCGGAACAGCTAAAGCTGCATGTAACTTAATCAAAAAAGCAGGCGGGAATTTAGTTGGTGCTGCATTTTTAATTGAACTTTCCGCATTAAACGGAAAAGAAAAATTAACAGATTGCGGAAAAGTAATTTCTATGTTACAATACTAGCAGAATGAATTGTAGGAGAAAATAGAATGAAAAAGATTGCAATTATTATAGCTTTATTGTTATTCCAAACTCAAGTTATGACAATGGCAGCCGCAAATTATGATAAAAAACCGGCAAAAAAAGCTGCTTCAACAGCAACTCCAAATGTTCAAAAACCAGCAGATACAGATTCAACATATTTGTTGAAATATAATATTGATGATTTGGAAGCTGCACCTTGGTTAAATAACGGTAAAAGAACTTACAAAAAGTAATTTTTTAACATTAAACAAAAAGCTCGAAGTATAAATAAATACTTCGAGCTTTTTGTTATGCGTTTATTGTAATTATTTTACATAGAATGTTGCATTTACATTTGAATAAACAGTAATCACACCGGATTCAATCTGCGGAGAGGCACCGGCAGCTTCAGCAACAGCACCATCCATAGCCATACTCTTCATTAGCATAGTATTTCTTGCATAATTGATAGTATTGTGTCTATTTAGGGTACAAGAAGCATCAATATTACGAATTCCTGCAACAGTAGTTCCTGCTGATTCGGCAATAATATTTGCTCTATTTTTTGCCTGACGTGTTGCTAAAGATAATAACTCTGCACATTCAGCATCTTTCTTTGATAAGCTAAAGTTTAAACTATCAACATTAGTTGCACCTAAAGCCAAAGATTTATCTATTATTGTAGAGATTTTATCAATAGATTTAGTATGAACAATTATATTATTTGAAACCTCATATTTACTGAACAATCTTTTACCACTTTCATAAACATAAGATGGATTAGCTGAGTAATTTGAAGTTTTTATATAGTCACCATTTGAAGGTGTAATAACACCTTTTACATATTCATAAACCTTATCTGAGATTTCTTTATTCTTAGAAACTGCAACAGACATAGATTTTTTATCATCGGTTTTAATCGCAATTGAAACTTCCACTGTGTCAGGTGCAACTTCTTTTTCTGCAGTATAAGAAACTGAAATACTTCCTTTTTCAACCTCATTATTCAATGCTCCAGCCGGTAAAGCTGCAAAAGGTGCAACCAATAGTGCCGCACTAAATAAAGATGCCATTACTAACTTTTTCATAATACCTCCTTTAAAAACAAATATTATTATAATTTTGAAACTGTTTCTTCTTCGTTATTCTTCTCGCTTGATATATCACATGATTTTGCAATTGGTGATGACATTTGAGACAAATCCTTGTTTGACTTGGAAGATTCTTTTTGAAACTCAAAACAATCTGATTTCTGAATAATATGATTAACTTTTTTCATTTGAGAGTGGATTTTTGCCTTTTTCATAATCATATCAAGTTCAGACTCGCTTAAAGCTTCACTTTCTTTAAAGGAAACTGCTAAACCTTTTTTGGATAATATACAATAAGTAATTGCAATAATCCCCCATAAAAGGACACCCTGAAAAACATCCAGCACAGGAAACATAAACAAATTAACAAGATATTTATTCCATAAGTGCATTGACACCATTCCCGGGAATACTACAAAGCCTGCAAATAGGCAAATACCTATAAAAGCAGCCGTTATTAAACCTTTAAAACCATCAATTTGAATTATTTTCATATATCCATAAATCCTTTTACTTTTCTATCATTCCAAGAAAATCTTCTTCTGTCAATATTATAACACCTAAATCTTGTGCTTTGTCCAATTTTGAACCTGCATTTTCGCCGGCTAAAACATAAGAAGTTTTCTTTGACACAGATGAAGAGGTTTTCCCTCCATGAGATTTTATTAAAGCACTTGCTTCATCTCTTGTCATATTTTGTAAAGTACCTGTCAGAACAAATATTTTACCTGCAAGCTTATCCGATTTTGGAGTAAGTTTAGATACCGGATTAACTCCAACCTGTTTTAAATCGTCAATCAATTTATGATTATTTTCATCTTTAAAATAATCATAAATTGATTGGGCAATAATTTCTCCAATACCCTCTATTGAAGACAACTGTTCTAAAGTTGCAGATTTAAAATCATCGATTGAAGCAAATTCACCAGCTAAAATATCTGCGGTTTCTTTGCCGACATGCCTGATGCCGAGAGCTGTAATAAATCTATTCAACGGTCTTGACTTACTACCCTGAATAGAATTATATATATTTGAAGCTGATTTTTCTTTTACTAAATCTAACTGCATCAAATCCTGCATAGTTAATCTATATAAATCTGCAAAATTAGAAATAAATTTCTTTTCATACAATTGCTGAATAAGTGCTGGTCCGACATAATCTATATCCATTGCTTCTTTACTTGCCCAATATTCAATCTTTGCACACATTACCTTACTGCAATTAGTATTTTCGCAATATAATGCAACTTCACCCTCTTTTTCTACAAGAGGACCGCCGCAAGAAGGGCAGGTTGTAGGAACTTCATATTCAGGCAATGCTTTATGTTCTTTTGAATCCATTACTTTAATAACTTTTGGAATAATTTCAGCGGCTTTTTTAATAAGAACGGTATCGCCAATTCGTATATCCAGTCTTTTTATTTCGTCAAAATTGTGCAGACTTGCTCGAGAAACTGTACTGCCTGCAAGCTGTACAGGTTCTAACAGTGCAACAGGAGTAATAATTCCGGTTTTTCCGGTATTTAATTCAATATCCAGCAGTTTTGTTGTGACTTCTTCCGGCGGAAATTTAAACGCAGTTGCCCATTTTGGAGCTCTTGCAGTAAAGCCCAAATCTTTTTGAACAGCAATATCATTAACCTTAATTACAACACCATCAGTTGCATAATCAAGATTAAATCTTTCATTTTCCCATTCTTTACAATAATCAATTGCACCCTGTATATTTTTTACAAGTCTAATATTTGGATTTACCTTAAAACCAAGTTCTTTTAACTTCATCATACCGTCGTAATGAGTTTTTATCTGTTTCCCTTCTTCATCCTCAAAAATTCCGGTATAGGTAAACATGGATAAATCTCTTTTTGCCGTAATCGTACTATCTAACTGGCGTAAAGAACCGCTTGCAGCATTACGGGGATTTGCAAAAACTTTTTCACCTTTAGCCATCGCTTCTTCATTCAATTTTTCAAAAGATGATTTCGGCATATAAATTTCGCCGCGGACTTCCAAATTTGCATTAGAAAACAATTTTAAAGGTATAGCTTTAATTGTTTTAAGATTTTGCGTAATGTTTTCACCGGTTACACCATCACCTCTGGTTACACCCAGAGTAAAAATACCATCTGTATAAGTTAGAGCAATTGCAAGACCGTCAATTTTTAATTCACAAACAAGTTCTAATTCTTTATTGTATTCTTTGCAAACACGTTCGTACCAACGCTTTAATTCTTCTTCATTATATGTATTATCTAAGCTGTATAGTCTGTATTTATGAGTATGTTGAAAAAACTTTTCACTTACAGACCCGACCCTTTGAGTCGGGCTATCCGGTGTTTTTAAAAGCGGATACTGTTCTTCAAGTTGTTTTAACTCGACAAACATATTATCATATTCAAAATCACTTAAATAAGGATTTTCTTCTACATAATATTTATAATTACTCTTATTTATTTCGTCTTTTAAAAAATTAATTCTTTTTTCTACAGACATATCAGCCATATAAAAACACCTCTACATAATCATTAAAAGTTCTCTAATAACTTTTGTAGCAACCGCCGTTGAAGCACCGCTTGCATCGTAATCCGGTGCCAATTCTACAACATCAGCGCCTACAATATTGAAATCTTTCAAATATTTAAACCAGCCAAGAAGTTCATCAAATGTCATACCGCCAACCTCAGGCGTACCTGTTCCAGGCATAATTGAAGTATCAAGACAATCCAAATCTACGGTAATAAATACATTTTTACATTTTAATGAATCCAAATCAGAATATTTATGACACAATGTATTATGTTTTTGCATAAACTCCCATTCTTCTTTCATACCTGAGCGAATACCGACTTGTTTAATATTTTCAGGCTTCACAAATTTTGAAATATGTCGTATTACAGCACTATGAGACATTTCTTCACCCATATATTCTTCTCTTAAATCAGTATGAGCATCAAAATGCACAACTGCTAAGTTATCATAAAATTTAGAAACAGCTTTAACTTCAGGAAGTGTTACCAGATGTTCTCCCCCTATACCAAAAACACGTTTCCCGTCTTTATAAATATCTTCGACATTTTGTTCAATTTGTTCAAGAGTTTTATAAGTATTACCAAGAGGAAATTCCAAATCCCCTGCATCATGAAAGTTCACATCGGACAATTCTTTATCAAAAGTTGGCGAATATTCTTCCAGCCCCCAGCTTGCAAGCCGAATTTGTTCCGGTGCAAATCTTGAGCCCGGGCGATATGACACAGTACCGTCAAACGGCAGTCCTAACATAACAATATCCGATGAGTTATAATCCGAATTTTGAGCCATCCAGCTTCTATCTAAAAAAGGTCCTCTTAACATTTTTACTCCTCTTAAATATTATCCCTAACTTTTTATATTTTACTATAAAAATAAATCTTAGACACTGATAAGACTAGAGTTTGATAACATATATTATGTATAAAATCTCATTCTTCATTTCTTTCTCTTTTATTGCGAGTAAAAGAGAAAGAAACGGAAGCAAAGAAAGAGAAAAACGCGACCAAATGAAACGAGTCATCAGGGGCATCGCCCCCGAACCCCCGAGTTAGATTGAGAAAGGTTCGACCTCCACGAAGTGAACAATAAATGTTATGCGAAACAACAACAAAAGCGAGTATTGTTTGAACGACTAGGGGTAAATATATTAGGTAATTAGACTCCGTATACCAATATTGGTAGCAATGTACCCACTCCGGTGAGGAGTCAGGGTGACACCTGAGTGAGTTTACTCGCTTTGGGTTGAGCATTTACAATTTATTAGTGAACGCAACGCTAGCGAGCAGAGGGCGAACGGTCAAGGCGTTGAGCCTTGCCGGTAGACCCGTTTATCGCGAGCGACGCAAGACAGTGCTGGGAGAGAGTTTCTTTGCTCCACGTTTCTTTGCGGTCAAAGAAATGTGGAATAAAAACAAATCTACAGAAGCTTTACCGTAAAAATAGTATTACATAATATATGTTATCTTGTTATACATTTTTTAAATGTTCTAACTTTAGCTCAGGGTACAGGGTTATTCCAATTACATCAATCTGAAAATCTTTTATTTTATTCTCAGTTGCATAGGATAAAACCCCTGTTTTAATATTATTATATTTAGTCTTTGTAATTGATTCTAACGGGGTTCCAAAATTATCAGTTTTACGAGTTTTTACCTCGACAAATACTACTGTTTTCTTGTGTTTGGCAATAATATCAATTTCACAGAATTTTGAAAAATGTTTATTACGCTCAAGTATTTCATACCCGTTTTTTATTAGGTATTCGCAAGCTAAATCTTCACCTGAATTTCCAAACTGCCTG
The DNA here is from genome assembly GCA_950022495.1 of uncultured bacterium. Classification (GTDB taxonomy): domain Bacteria; phylum Cyanobacteriota; class Vampirovibrionia; order Gastranaerophilales; family Gastranaerophilaceae; genus Zag111. Next base: position 108,738 of record CATLLJ010000005.1, on the reverse strand, counting down.
TTATTCACTGGTTACACCTATTGCTTAATTCCACATCTTGCATATTTTGATAAGTCTAATAAGTTATAGACATCGCTGATTTCACAATTTTTACTCCAGCGAGCAGGAGAAATATCTATACCGCCGCGTCTTGTATATAATGCACAAACAAACAATTCATCATCTGCGTCAAGCAAATCATACAACCTTTTATAAATCATTTCACAACATTCTTCATGAAAATGATATTCAGAACGGAATGATACAAGATATTCCACTAAACTTCCTTCACTAATATCTTTTGAAGATTTATAATAAATGAAAACATCACCAAAATCAGGCTGGTGGGTAACTCTGCAATTTGAACGCAATGAGTCAAACATTAAATAATGTTCCTTAACCTGTTCTGAATTATCCAATTTAATGACGTCTGGAGACTCTTTAAATTTCGTTATTTTTAAGGATTTTTCATCAACAAAGTTTAAAATATTCTCAAATTCATTAAATATATAAACCCGTTCCGCATTATTATCCAGAAAATTAACCTCTACATTAGTTTTTAATACATTTGATAAATCTTTTTCAATATTTTCTTTGCAGATAGCAAGACACTCATTAATATTAGTTCCAAATCTGCTCATATTATAAGAATTTAGATAAAGTTTTAATGATTTTGATTCAACAATAAACTCATTATTACAATTATATTTTAACTTTAATAATCTAGTCACCGGCAAACCATTTTCAGTTAACGCAGAGAATTCATAAGCATGCCAGACATCCCAGCCGCAAAATGGAAGTTTACCATTTTTAATATTATATTGTGAACGATTTTCTGCTCGTGGTACTGCAACAAGTAATGACGGATTATATTCCTCACTACCGCTGATTTTTTTACCCAGCCATGTAGAAGCTATTTTATCCGTTATTGACAAATCAGACATGAAAACCTCTAAGCAATCTCTTCATAAGCCTGCGGATTATTTAATAAATCATAATTGATTTCGTTTTCATTATCCGCAATTGTTGCAGCAACAACAGCATCTGAAGTTACATTCAAAGTAGATCTGAACATATCAGTAAGTCTTTCAATTGTAAATAAGAATGCAAAACCTGCAACTAATTGTTCAGGACTTAAGCCCATACCATTAAGGATTAACGAAATAGTAATCAATCCACCGCCAGGAATACCGGCACATGTACTAGAAGCTACTATTGCCAATAATGCAATTTGAATAATCAAGAATAAATCAAGAGGCACTCCGTAAGCTTGAGCTAAGAAAATAACCGCTACTGTTTGAAGTAAAGCAGTACCATCAAAGTTCAAGGTTGCACCTAAAGGTAAAACAAAACTTGAAATTTTATGAGAAATTCCTCTTTTTTCACAGCAGGCAATTGTTAACGGCAATGTTGCAGATGAGCTTGCTGTACCAAAGGCAACCATTATTGCTTCAGCTATTGCTGAAAACAAAATCGGTGCAGATACTTTTGAAAAACATTTTAAAAATACCGGATATACAACAAAGGCTTGAATTGCAAAGCCAGCCATAAGTACTAATAAATATTTAGATATTGTTGTGAATATATCAACACCAAAACTTGATACAGCACTAGCGGTAAGTGCAAATACACCGGGTGCGGCAAATAACATAATCCAATCAGTTATTTTCATTGTAGCCGCAAATACTGATTCAAAAAATGAAACAATTGGTCTGTTTACATCGCCAACTTTCACAAGAGCTAAAGCAAATAAAACAACAAAGATTATAATTGGAACCATGTTACCGGTAGCAAAAGCTTCCATCGGATTATTCGGAATAAAACCTAAAAATAAGTTTAAAATATTGCCTTGTTGCTGCTGCATAGCTGTAGCAACAGAAGCTTGAACATCAGAAGCAATATTAGAAGCTATGTAATGAGCGGCACCAGTACCCGGTTTAATTAACAAAGCTAAAACTGTACCGATTGTAACTGCAATAGTTGTTAAAATACCATAATAAATAATCATCTTAGAACCGAATTTTCCAAGCTGCTTATTATCACCAACACTCGTAATCCCAATAATAATAGCAGAGACAACTAACGGAATTACAACCATTTGAATTAATCTGATAAATACCTGTCCTACAAAGGTTAAGATATTATCGACAAGCATATTAGGATGCGAATGAAGGAATATTCCTAACAAAATACCGGCAATAATCCCGAAGAAAATATGCCAATTTCGTTTAATACCTAGACCTAGTGCAATTAAAATCTGCATGTGAAGCTTCATATATTTATCCTCTTAATTCTTATCTATATATACGACTTGTTTATTATACACCTATATTTAAAATTTTTCAAATACATGATTAAAATTACGCCTAAATAATCGAATATAACAAAGCAATTATGTTAAATCTTTATACAAATCATAAGCTCTTAAAACCTTTGAGTTATTTTGAATTTCGTGAATTTTGACAAGAGCCCATTCGGCAGTAGAATTAAACTTTGTTTGATCGATATATCCGGCATTAAGAGAATTTCTTAAACTTTTATCGACCACATTATATATTCTACTTAAAGTATTATTGTCCATCCTATGAATCGGGCGTAAAAAATAGCCGAACACGCCGCCGGAATTACTGTCAAAAGTTCGATATAATCTTTCCAGCACAAATTTAACATCCGACAATTCATATTCCAAAAAGGCAACAACCTGATCTTTTGTTCCATGCCGGTAAACATAGGTTTTAACCTTATCAATTGTATCTTTATCAACATCTTTTGCTTCAAAATTTGAGCTAATTAAAGAATTTATATAAATATTTATACTTCTTTTATCAATATTTAAAGCTTTAGCAAGGATAATATCATCTCCCTGCTTTGTAAAGGAATTTTTAAGCGGTCTAAACCTTACCAGAGGTCTATGAGCCATCATTTCTTTAAATTCAATTGCGGAAATCTCGGCATCAGCAGCATTTTTTACCGCCGCAGAATTCATTTTTATAAATTCTGCCTTTTGACCATCAGTAAGTTTTTCCGAAGATAAAACTTTGTATACCTCGAAAGGTGTAATTGATTTAACCGGTTCAATCTTATCCATAAAGTCACCTTTAATTTGGAGCGTAGGGGATTCGAACCCCTGACCCCAACACTGCCAGTGTTGTGCGCTACCAACTGCGCTAACGCCCCGTTGAAAATAAGTATATCATAAATTAACAATTTATAACAGTATTTTTATAATATTAAAAAACTCATTCGATGGTGTTCGGATAAGTTTTTTAACTGGGCTTGAAGATGCAGCAGCCGTTAGCGGGAGTCGGAAGCTCTCGCTAACGGCTGCTGTATGCCGTGTAACGGCTGATGAGGTTCTTTGATTTTAACAACATCAAAGAACTTTCGAATCGATTCTACCCATTTCTTAGCAAAAAAAAGAACCTCTTGCAAGGTTCTTTTTTTAATTGGGCGTGAAGAGACTCGAACTCCCACGCTTTCGCACTAGTTCCTAAGACTAGCGTGTCTACCATTCCACCACACGCCCACGTGCTTTTGCGAAATCATATTAAATGATGATATAACTAATTTATTATAATCATATCTTAATGTCAAGAGTTCAGAATATTTACATTAAAAATTTTTAGGATATACTTAAAGATATCCTAAGGAGAAATAGATGGAAACAAAATATACAGTAAATCAAAACAATATAGCATTTCAAAGCAGGCTTAAATCGCTTAATGCTTTAAACCCTATTTCATATTACTCCAACAGATATTTCAGAAGAGCATCAAAACGCTCTCAATCAAATATTGAACCAATTTGCAAAGATTTATATGATGCCTGGTCTGTACATTGGGCAAAACAAGGAAAAAATATTGTTTCAATAGACGAGTTTGCAAATAAAACAAAACAACCTGAAAACTATGTATTATTCCTGCATGGTATGGCTCAAAATACTACAAATTACCAACACTTATATAAAAGCATACTAAGTAAAGACTTAGGCGTTTGGGCAGTAGAATTTAGAAGCTATGGCGTTAACAAAACAAGCCCGATAAGTGAAGACAAATTTAGAAAAGATATTGAAATCGCTTATCAACATTTACTAAAATCAAAAAATATAAAGCCCGAAAATGTTATAGTTATAGGTCACAGCATGGGCGGAGCCTTAGCTGCAAATTTTGCGAGCAGACATAAAGACATTAAATCCTTGATTTTGGTTTCGCCTTTATATAATGCTGCAAATTTAGGTGAAAAATTTATGGAGCACAAAACTCTGGGAGAAGGGATTCCAAAATTTCTTAGCATTCTTACTGATAAAATTAAACCTTTAAAATGGCTTTACGGTTTAAGATTCAGCACTATAAATAAACTTAAACATATTAAAGCTCCAACTTATCTTATTCAATCCAAAAATGATTCAGTAACCCCTATTCGTCCGGCAAGAGGACTGGCTAAAAACGCAAGAAGATGTGGTATTTTAGAACAATTCATAACTCTTCCTACCGGCGGACATAAAGTTGACAACGATAAAGTAGAAGTAATTTCTAAAATTCTTGACTCATTTGTAAAATAAATCTCTTTATGTAATAATATTATTCATAAAATATTATTATATTAGGGATGAGTTATGGAGTATAAATTAAAAGACACACTGTCAAAAGACGCTTTCAGATACGGATATCTGGTAAATAAAATTTTTCCGTTTGTAAAACCACATCTTGGAAGAATTATTTTAAATATGATTCTTGCTGTACCTTTAGGGCTGCTAGATGGTGTTGTTGCCTATGCGTTAAAACCTTATATGGATTGTGTTATAAATGGAAAAACTTTTACAGTCGGAAGTTTCTCTATCGAACAAAACACTCTTGCTCTTATTATCCCATTTGGTATTGTGATTTTTGCACTGGTTCAAGGGCTCTTGAAATATACAAATAACTACCTTACAGATTGGACCGGAAATAAAATATCAAACTCGTTGAAAGTTGATTTATTCAGGAAATTAACCTCTCTTGATTCCAAATTTTATGACGTTAATTCTTCCGGGCTTGTCTTAACAAGATTTTTTACAGATCCGGAAACTGCATCAAAAAATATAATTAATACAATTAAAAGTTTTATAATGAGTATATTCGGTATTGCAGGACTTGTTGCGGTATTGCTTATAAATTCCTGGAAACTTGCGATTATCGGGGTTGGTATTATGGCTATTGCGATTACACCGGTTACTCTTATCAGAAAAAAAATTAAAAAAGTATCCAACGCAACAATGGTTGTTGGCGGAGACATGACTACAAACTTTAATGAAACCTTTGCCGGCAACAAAATTATGACGGCTTATAACCTGCAAAAACTTCAGAATGAAAAATTTGAAAACCAGATAAAGACACAATTTGATCTTACAATTTCACTAACAAAACGTGTCGGCTGGATGTCGCCAATAATGTATTTTATATGCTCTATCGGTATCGCACTTGTTATGTTTTACGGAAACCATCTTATTATTAGCGGTCAGATGACTGCCGGAAGTTTTGCGTCATTCGTAACCTCTTTATTATTACTTTACAAACCGGTTAAAGATTTAGGCAGAACATTAACGGATTTACAAACAACCTTTGTTGCCCTGGGCAGAGTTTTTGAATTGTTTGATCTTATACCTTATATCAAGAATAAAGAACATGCCTGCAAAATGGTAACTCTTGATTCCGGTATTGATTTTGAGAATGTTTATTTTGAATATGAAGAAAATGTTCCTGTATTGAAGAATTTTTCATTACACATTAATAAAGGTGAAACAATTGCTCTTGTCGGAAACTCCGGCGGCGGCAAAAGTACAACCGTTAACCTGCTGCCAAGATTTTATGATGTTAAAAGCGGTGCGGTAAAATTTGACGGAATAGATATTAAAAATCTTGAACTCAGTTCTTTACGAAATAATATTTCGTTTGTTTTTCAGGATAACTTTTTATTTTCAGGAACTATTCGCGAAAATATTTTAATGGGCAAAAGTGATGCATCAGACTCTGAACTTGAAAATGCAATAAAAATGGCTCATCTTGATGAATTTTTAAATACACTTGATGACGGAATTGACACATTCGTAGGGGAACGCGGAACATCTTTATCCGGAGGTCAAAGACAGCGTGTTGCAATTGCAAGAGCCATCATTAAAAACGCTCCAATTGTAATTCTGGATGAAGCTACATCAGCTCTTGATAATGAGTCAGAAGCCATTGTTCAAAAGGCACTGGATAATTTAATGAAAAACAAAACAGTTTTTGTTATTGCACATAGACTATCAACAATTAATAACGCAGACAGGATTGCAGTAATTAACGAAGGTGAGCTGGTAGAACTTGGTACTCACAGCGAACTTATGAGTATTCCTAACGGAAATTACAGACACCTTTATGAAATGCAATTTAAAAACCAAGAGGCTGCTGTTTAATGAAAAGTATTATTATCACTAAATGGATTGAACCGTACAAACTTCTTGAAACAATAAAAGAAGATTATCAATACAAAGATTTCACATTTGATACTATTTCAAAATCAATGGAAAAGAAAAAATTTTTCAAAGAACTTGGACAGTCTCAATATTCTATCGGACTTTACATGAAAAATGTGAATAAATATTATTTATTTACACGAAACGATGAATTTGATATCTGGGCAAAGCTTCAAAACATTTTTAGTTTTGAACAAAAAGATTTCATTATTGAAAAAGATAGCATATCTGCACCTTTTGATATGGTTGATATGGGCAAAGCCGAAGCCAGTATTATAATTTATTAATAAATTTATTAATTTAAGGCAATTTTCCACGTTAAAAATACTTTATATAAATATAGGGGAAAATAGCGGGGAAATTATGTTTAGTTATTTCAGTCCAATTACGTTTAACACAGATGTTAACACTCCGGTAGCATACTACAATAGCGGCGGAGCATACTCACCATTTTTTGCACCAACAACAGAATACAATATTGATGGGGAAAGAATCTTAGGCAATGGTTATAGAAATCCATATATGACACCTATTCCGGGATACAATATCTATACCGGAAACACAGGTGGTTGCAGCTGGAGACAACAGCCGACTGCGTCAACATCTTCAAGCATTTATACAACAACGCCTAGATATAATATATATACAGATAATTTTGGCGGATGCCTATGGCAGGGTGGAACCAACACCAACAGCAGTAATTATTATACCCCGATGGACAGCTACAACATCTATACCGGAGACTTCGGTGGATGCTTGTGGGGACAAAGCAATCCCTCAACTGCAACATCATCTGCTAATGTAGAATCAACTTCAGCGACAACAACTGCAGCAAAAGTTGAAAAATCAAAAGAAACTGTCTCTAATCCAATAAAAGAAACAAAAAAATCCTCAAAAGTCTCAGGACAGGAACTAAGAAAAAGTTTTGTTACTACTGCCGAACAATATATGGGCTACAATGAAGCTGATGGCTCATACAGAAAATTTTCAAACAGTGGCGAATGGTGTGCAGACTTTGTAGCTTACGTTGTAAAAGAAAGCTATGAAAACGCCGGTTTAAAAGCTCCGGAAGATTTCATTAAACTCAGCGATGATCGAATTAATCGAAGAGTTGAGGACATGAAACAATGGGGAATTGATAATGGTAAATACTTGCACACTGCCGGACGCAAGAAAAAAGGACAGCTTATTGCTGAACAAATAAAACCCGGAGACATCATGATTTTACGTGAAAATGATGCTTCTCATATTGGTTTTGTAACGCAGGTAAATAAAGACGGATCATTCAAAACTATAGAAGGCAACAGAAATGATAAAGTATGTACCGCAACATACAGTCCTGATTATCCTGATCTTAGCGGATTCATTCGTCTAACAGCTTAATTAACTGTTCTTCTAAATCGTTTACAGTTGAATTGTTATAAACCACATAATCAGCCTTGTTGACTTTTTTATCCTGACTGATTTGTGAATTCATACGAATTTGAGCGTACTCTCTGGTATAATTATTTCGCTTCATTAAGCGTTCTAATCGAATATTATCATCAGTATAAACAAATAAAATTTTATCAAACAAATCTTCCATGCCTGCTTCAAATAACAGCGGAATCGCAACAAATACAGACTTTTTATTTTGATTTGCATTAAAAAATTCTTCAATTTCATTCCTGATTAATGGATGAAGGATATTTTCTAATGCTAATTTCATTTCGTTATTTGAAAATATTAATTTGCCCAGTTTAACACGGGAAAGCACACCATTTTCAAAAACATCATAATCTTTGAAAGTATTTTTTACATCTACAGAATCTTCTAATAACCGGTGGGCAACATCATCAGTATCTAAAACTGAATAACCTTTTGAAATCAGAAAACTCTGCACTGTAGATTTTCCGCTTGCAATGTTACCAACCAGAGCAATTTTAATCATTTTTAGAAGCAATCCTATTTAAGAAATTACGTAATTCTTTAATTTGCTGAGGCTTTATCGGCTTAATCATTCCGCGTTTAAGTCCGTCCAAATTCAAAGTTGCATGCTGAATTCTTTTAAGTGTTAAAACTTCAAAACCTAAATGTTCAAACATTTTACGAATTTGTCTGTTTAATCCTTGATAAAGCATAACTTCCATTATTGTATGATTATTATCAACTTCTAAAACATCAACTTCTGCATAAGCAATTTTATTTGGCTCAATTTCAATGCCTTTATACATTGTATCAATATCTTTTTGAGAAATTTTGCCATTAATTGAAACTCTGTACAATTTAGGCACTTTAACTGACGGGTGGGTTAAATCATTAATCAAATCGCCATCATTAGTTAAAATAATTAGTCCCGTAGATTCTCTATCTAAACGTCCCACAGGTTTTAAATGATGAAGATTTTCTGGAATTAAATCATAAATAGTTTTTCTGCCGTTTTCATCATCTGCTGTTGTAATATATCCGGCAGGTTTATAAAATCTGTAATATTCATGTTTTACAGGATGAATCATTTTACCGTTAACAAAAACTTTGTCTTTAGGATTTACAGTAAAACCTAATTCGGTAACCTTTTTGCCGTTAACCATTACAACACCGCTCTCGATAAGTTCATCTGCTTTTCTTCGAGAACACAAACCTGATGATGCTATATATTTATTTAAACGAGTGCCGGACATTTCATCGCCTCTTCAAATGAATTTGCTAAAATTTCAGGCATTCTGCGGTATAACTTTCCGTCATTATGAATTGCTACAACCACAACATCCGCTTCAATAAAAGTTTTACCTGTTTCTTTTGATTTAATGGATTGCTTAAATGTCACAGAAAAACCTTTAAATTCGGAAATTTCAGTTTCAATAATCATAATGTCTTCCATCCTGGCAGAAGCTTTATACTTCAGATTGATATTAACAACAGGAAGAACAATGTCTCTCGCGGTTAACTCGGCAATACTGTGTCCCATCATTGCACAAAGTTCCACACGTCCCATTTCAAGCCATCTTAAATAAGATCCATGCCAGACAACACCATAAGCATCGGTGTCAGAATAAAATACTTTCTGTTCAAATATATGTTTCATACTTGAATTATACCATCAAAATTCAATTTTTATGTATAATTAGAATATGGATAAAAAAATTTCAGATAAAGTTATTAACAGATTAACCTTATATCACTGTATTTTACAGGATTTTATCGATAGCGGAAACGAATATATTTCAAGTAAACAAATCGCAACACTTTTAAGAATTGATGATTCTCAGGTAAGAAAAGATATCAATTTATTAAATAATTCTGGGAAATCTCGCGTAGGCTACATTGTAAAAGAGTTAAAAAAATCAATAGAAACAACACTTGGATTTACAAAAAACAAAAGAGCCTACATTATAGGTGCAGGAAACCTTGGAATGGCTCTGGCAAAATATGATAATTTTACGAGCTATGGATTAAATATTATAAGTTTATTTGATAATGATAAAAATAAAATTGGTTCAGAAATTAATGGAAAAAAAATTCTGGACATAAAAACACTTCCAAAATATACAGAAGAAAACTCTGTCGATATTGCAATTTTGACAGTTCCAGGCAAATTTGCACAAGAAACTGCTGATTTCATTGTACAATCTAATATTAAATATATATGGAATTTTTCTCCCACAGTTTTAGATGTTCCTGAAGATGTGCAGGTTTGGAATGAAAACCTGATGGGCAACTTCCTACAATTTACATATCAAATATAAACGTTATAATTCAATATTTTTAAAATAATCATTGTCTTTAACAGCACAAGCAGTACAGCCAATCCCGTCATTAACCCCGCCTCCGCCACGAGAACGAAAATAAACCTGACAGCCGCTGACTGAACATGAATACCGATTATAGAGGACATTATTTTCATTCAAATCAAAATCAAATAAATCAACACCCCATTTATTTGGACCTTTATCATATCCATTTATATCAAATGTGAAATTAATTTGCCCATCACGGGTGCAGACATTGTACATTATACCGTCAAAAGTTGTAAAACTATGTTTAACCGGATGAGTACAACAATTCGAAGGACAGTAATGAGCCTTCAAATGTGAACCTTTTGCAGAAGTATAATAAGTTGTTAATTCTGACTCTAAAATTCTGTCATACGTACCATTTGTACCTTTTAAATATTTATAAAAACCGTTTCTTAAAGCGGTACCGTTTTTATCGGTTGGATGATAATATGTCCCCCACAAATCTTCCGTTTCTTCTTCCTGCCATAATCTAACAGCTTGAAATAGCTGTGATTTAGCCTTTTTAAATTGAGCTGCGAGAACAATTCTCTTATGAGCCGTAATCAAACCCGGAATAGTTATAGCAGAAACAATACCAATAACCCCCAGTGTAATTAACACTTCGGCTAACGTAAATCCTTGAAAAGCCTTATTATAGAGCCTTAAACGGGTACCCCCCCCCCGAAATTATGACTATGAATGCATTTCATAAATTTTCTCCTTATTTTTATTATTAGTATTCATTTGATAAATTAATCTTAACCCTTCTAGAGTTAGAATAGGATTCACGATGTCAAAAGGTCTTTTTAAATAATTTGCAATCAAACCGCAATATCCGCCGGTTGCGACTAAAGTCGCTTTTTCACCCAATTCAGCTTCACATTGAGCAACCAATCCATCCACCATACAAGCAGTACCGCGAATAACACCTGATAAAATTGCATCTGTTGTATTATGTCCGATAGCATTCTGAGATATGGTAACATCAATTCTCGGAAGTTTAGATGTTGAAGTTTTTAAGCATTTCATCTGGGTATTAATACCCGGTGCTATAACTCCGCCCAGAAATTCATGTTTTGAATTAATAATATCAAATGATGTTGCAGTTCCAAAATCAATTACAATCACAGCACCATTATACAAATTAGCAGCCGCCACAGCATTTGCCAATCGGTCAGCACCAACCTCGTGCGGATTATCTGTTGCTATTTTTATACCTAAATTAATATCATGTGCAACAAATACTGAAGTAATATTGAAAACATTGTCAACAGCACGTTTGAATTTCACATTTAATTCTTCAACTACCGAAGCAATAACACAACCCTCAATTGTATAGTCTTTAAATAAAGATTTTAAAAGAATTTCATATTCTTCGCCCGATAAATCTTTATCTGAAGCAAGACGAAATTCATTAATATATTTATCGCCTTCAAATAAGGCAAGGGTAATATTTGTATTTCCAATATCTGCTGTTAATAACATAAAAAATGGTCCTCACATATCTGAGAACCATTTTATTACAAATATAGTTTTTATGCAAAGTTATATATTTGATGCTCCTAAAGCCTGTGAACCGGAAGCGGCAAATCCGTAACCGAATGCTGATCCGTGATTAACTGCAGGAACATGACCTTTTTTTAATTTGCCTTCTTCGTCAAACAGAAGTTGTTTAAAATTAACTTCACCTGAGCCGAAGCCTTTAATTAAAGTACTTGCTTTTTTATAACTATTGCTGATTGCTTCAATTGCATTGGCACCCATATCTTAATCCTCCAGATGTCATAATCTTACTTACATATATAAAATATTTTTTAATAACGGAATTGCACAAAATCAAAAATATTGTTACATTTCGTTACAAATAAAATTCAACAAAGTAATAAAATAGATATTATAATCTTGACAAAAATTTATGAGCGGTTAGAATTAGAATTATCGTAGAATACTAATTTTATAGTAGTATATAGTAGACAGAAAAGAAGGAGATTAATCTCATGGCACGTGAAAAGTATGAACGTACGAAACCGCACGTTAACGTAGGTACAATCGGCCACGTTGACCACGGTAAAACTACATTAACAGCAGCTATTACCGGTACATTAGCAGCAGCTGGTAAAGCTGAACTTAAAAAATTCGATGAAATCGATGCTGCTCCAGAAGAAAAAGCTAGAGGTATTACCATCTCTACAGCTCACGTAGAATACGAAACAGATAAAAGACACTATGCACACGTTGACTGCCCGGGCCACGCTGACTATGTTAAAAACATGATCACTGGTGCTGCTCAAATGGACGGTGCAATTCTTGTAGTTGCAGCAACTGACGGTGCTATGCCTCAAACTCGTGAACACATCCTACTTGCTCGCCAAGTTGGTGTTCCTAACCTTGTTGTATTCTTAAACAAATGCGATATGGTTGACGATCCAGAATTATTAGAATTAGTAGAAATGGAAGTTAGAGAACTTCTTTCTTCTTACGAATTCGATGGTGACAACATTCCATTCATCCATGGTTCAGCTTTAAAAGCTTTAGAAGCAGTTCAAGCTAACCCTACAGTTACTCGTGATGATAACGAATGGACAGCTAAAATTTGGGATTTAATGGATGCTTTAGATTCTTACTTCCCAGAACCTGAAAGAGAATTAGACAAACCATTCTTAATGCCGGTTGAAGACGTATTCTCAATCACTGGTCGTGGTACAGTTGCTACTGGTAGAGTAGAACGTGGTATCGTTAAAGTTGGTGACGAAGTTGAATTAGTTGGTTTAGGCGAAACTAAGAAAACAACTGTTACCGGTGTTGAAATGTTCAGAAAATCTCTTGACCAAGGTCAAGCTGGTGATAACATTGGTGCTTTACTTCGTGGTGTTGATAAAACTGAAATCCAACGTGGTCAAGTTCTTTGTAAACCAGGTTCAATTCACCCACACACTAAATTCACAGCAAACGTTTACGTATTGACTAAAGATGAAGGTGGACGTCACACTCCATTCTTCCCTGGTTACAGACCTCAGTTCTACATCAGAACAACTGACGTTACTGGTTCAATCAAATTCGAAGGTCAAATGGTAATGCCTGGTGATAACGTAGTTATGGAAGTTGAACTTATCAACCCAGTAGCTATCGAAGAAGGTATGAGATTTGCTATCCGTGAAGGCGGAAGAACAGTTGGTGCCGGTGTTGTTGACAAAATTATTGAATAATAATTTTTAAGCAATATAGAAAAAGACTTGATTATATTATAATCAAGTCTTTTTTTGCTTTCTTTACTTTCTTTACCTTTTTCTTTTACTGAGAAATTTACCAATGAAGTTCATATTTATTTTATGCCAGTAATTCTTCTAAAATTCTAGCATTAACTTGTGCCCGCCTAATATTTAACAAATATTTTGCGACATTTTTTCTTAATTCACGTGTATTATTATCAAAATACTTGATATCACCATCAAGCATTTTTACATAATCATACACTGTGATCATTTGATAATCACGACTTGTCATTTTCCCCTATCCAATTCTTTTTTTTATAGAAACTTACTTATCCAAGTAAAGCGTCTAAAATTTCTGCATTAGATACAGCTTTTTTGCCGTTTCTAACTTGATTTCTATACATATAAGTTCTCAATGCTTCACGAATCAATTCTGAACGTGTACGATTTTCTGAATCTGCTACTGAATCGATTTCGTCTAAAAATTTTTCCGGCATTGAAATTAGTACTCTTGCCATATTCTTCTCCTTTAATTTTTCCTTATTGTAATCCCCTGACATATATATAAAGTATTTTTTTTATATAAAATTGCTATTTTTATAATTAAATAGTATATAATTGTAATATAAGTTTACAAACCAAAATATGTGCTAAAATAAAGCATTTGAAGGGGATAAAAATTACTATTTGTAACAAAAAAATCCTAAATATAACAATTAATAATCTTCACCTGTTTTATTTCAGCAGAAGTAATAGTGAAAGGAATTAGTAGAATGTTATTTGTTATTCCCAATTACAATCCATCATTAGGACCGGTTAAAGGTAATCAACAGGGTGTTAGTGTATATGACAGAGCTCTTGGCAATAGAAGAACAGTCATTACAACACCGGAAGAGGCAGAAGAATTTATAAAAGACAGAAATAGTGTAATTTCACATGCAAATAAAACCGGTTTTGCCTTAGCTGGATTAACCACTGCAGCCGCTACCGGAATTAGTGCAGGAATAAGTTATGCAAAAAATAACAACTTAAATAAACTTATTGATGAATTAAATCCTCAAATAAAAGATTTTGCTTTAAAACATAATAAAGACGGATATACACTAAGAGATGCACTTCTTAAACATAAAGATATATCATCAAGTAAATTAAAACATACATTTGATATATTAGAAAATAACTTTAAAAAAGTTAATGTAAAAAGTAATGTAAAAGAAGCAGCATTGATAACTGGAATTATGGCAGGTATATTTAGTTTACTTATCCCTTCAATTAAAGCTGAAAACGCTGATAAAAAAATAACAAACGAATTTATAAATGCCAATAAATAATATATTCACACCAATAAAGAACCTGTTGAGATTATTCCCAACAGGTTTTTAATAATACAAGATATAAGAAGAGAGAGTTTATTTATTAAGCTAATAATGCTTCAACGATTTTAGCATTAGTTTCGTATCTTTTTTGATTTAATAAGTATTTTTCAACTTGAGCAGCAATTTCTTTTTCTTGAAGTGATTCAACGTTATCGTTATTTAAATAATCTACTAAAGTTACCATTTCATATTCATTTCTCATAATCATTATCCCCGTGTCTCTTAAATATCCCTTACATATATATAAAGTTATTTAAGATTTAAAAATTGCCTAAAATTTATCTAAAAAGTATATATTCGTTACATTTCGTTACAATATGACAAATAGGTATATTTTAAAGAGGCTTTGGGGTAAAATTAAATTATTGATTAGCTAGAAAAAAGGAAATATAAATGCTTAGAACTGGAATAGTAGGGCTTCCGAATGTAGGAAAATCAACATTATTTAATGCCCTGACAAATACAAGAAATGCTCAAAGTGCAAATTACCCGTTTTGTACAATTGAACCAAATATTGGTGTTGTAGAAGTACCGGACGAAAGATTACAAATCCTTGCTGAACTTTGCAAAACCGAGACAATTATCCCAACAGCAATAGAATTTGTAGATATTGCAGGTTTAGTTAAGGGTGCAAGTAAGGGTGAAGGCTTAGGTAACCAGTTTTTACAAAATATCCGTGAAGTTGATGCTATTATTCAAGTGGTAAGATGTTTTGATGATGAAAATACAATCCACGTAGAAGGTAAAGTTGACCCTATAAGCGATATTGAAACTATTAATACAGAATTAGCACTTGCGGATATGGCTTCTGTCGAAAGACGTCAGGCAAGAATCGCTAAAACAGTAAAATCAGGTGATAAAGATGCAGTTTTAGAAGATAAAGTACTAAAAAAATTGATAGAATTATTATCTGAATGCACATTTATCGACCTGAATGAACATTTTACAGAAGATGAAATTCCTTTTGTAAAAATGCTCAATCTAATGTCTGTAAAACCTGTGATTTATTGTGCAAACGTATCTGAATTTGATTTGAAAGACGGCAACGATTACACCAGAAAAGTTGGCGAATATGCAAAAAATCATGGTGCTGAAATGGTTATCATCACCGCAAAAATAGAAGAAGAACTTGCTGAACTTGGTAAAGAAGAAGCTGAAGAATACTTAAAAGAACTGGGTATCGAAGACAGTGGCATCAACAGAATGATAAAATCTGTTTATAATTTATTAAAACTAAGAACATTTATTACTGCGGGAGAAAAAGAAGTTCGTGCATGGACAATTACTGCAGGAACAAAAGCTCCTCAAGCTGCCGGTGTAATCCATACAGACTTTGAAAAAGGTTTTATCAGGGCAGAAATTACACCTTATAAAGAATTCGCGGAACTTGGTTCATACAATGCCTGCAAAGAAAAAGGAGTAACCCGTCTTGAAGGTAAAGATTATGTAATTCAAGATGGAGATCTTGTTCATTTTAGATTTGCAGTATAATTTAAATTCATACAAACATAAATGCGGCGGTTATAAATAACCGCCGCATTTTTTATTTTATACTTAGATTATTTATATAGTGCTAAATTTTTTCCGCAATCAATAGTTTTATTAGAATAAGCATCAGCAACTATATTTGCAGGAGTATTTATATCAACACGACCTGTAAATGTTAAAGGCGTACCATCCGGAACATGATATAAAATCAATGTAGAACCATCAACACGAATTTTACCATCACCTGAACCATGTTTTAAGAAGTATTTTCCATCATGTTCATTAACATAATACAAATCATTTGGATCATTTGCATTAACAAAAATTGTATCGTGTTTTAATCCGGCAATACCACGTCCTGCATCTTTTCCGGTCATAAATTCAATATGCTGTTTATCATCCCTTTTTTGGACTTCAAAATTCAAGTTAATTGCCTCAAAAGTTTGAGTCTGCGGATGATATTCACCTTCATAATTATCATGCAATCCGGAAGTATTAAATATAGAGATTGCCATACGTCCATCAGTGCTTTGTCTTAACACTGCAGGACAAGTTACACCGGATTCAGAATGTTGCGGCGGCAATATAAATGGTGCACCATTGTTTAACGCATTACATTTTGGATCCCTGCGGACTTTCATAATTTTATCAAATTTTTCTTTGTTTTTAAATATAAATTCTTTATATTTAGGGTTTCCTTCTTCTCCCCACTCATTGTGAATTCGCTGACGGTTTTGCAAGAACATATTCTTTGTTTTTGACTCATAACCTGTCGCACCCATATCATCACCATCGAATAATGTCGGCATGCCAGGTAGTGCAACAAGGTATTCCATCATACCTTGCAGTTTTTGCATAGCAGGGGTTAAAGCTTTTTCAAATACAGCATCTTCATAATCCTTGCCTAAAGAAGCAGGTAAACCGTATTTATCTCTTGCATTCTTTAACACCATTGAAATAGAAACATCAAAAGGTTTTATACCAAATGCGTCAGGATTAAATCGTTTACCGTCAAATTTGCCTTGAGTTAAGTCTGATATAGATTTACTTATTGATTCAAATGCAAAAACAAAATCTTCATTTGACATATTTTGCTTTCTATCATTCAAAACTTTGATAAATGCTGATCTTAGAGCATATCCCATTGCGACAGCTTTTGGAGAAACGCCTGAAAAATCGTAATTATCAACTTTCCATTCAGGAACCGGATTGTTATCGTCAAATTTGTCATGAATTAATTTATAAGCCATCATTCTGTATTTTTTATTGTTAATATCATTTAAATTTGTATAGAATAATGTCATATCGATTGCCATACAATGAAGTGCTCTAGGTTTATCGTGGTTGCCTATAAATGTATATGAATACATCAACGAATCAAGAGAAGCTGATCTTAAATACCCATCCAGAATATTATACAATTTCCATTCTCTTTGTCCGTTATCATTACCAACTGAATTACCGTCTTCAAATTTTTTAGAAAAGATTTCAGGTAAACCATTAAAGAAATGTGAATAATGGGCGGTTGAAGTCATACCGGTTTCTCTCTGGAATTTTGCAACAATGTCGCTTGCACTGCTGAATTTTGCAGAACGTTCACCGTGACCTGCCATATATACCAGACCTTCATCTGTAATTTCAGCAACAGTATACGCATTTGGATTTCTGGAAATAACACCCTGATTAAATGCCTTCCAAAAATCTATAATCTTTTGCCATGTATATTCAAAAGAATTATTTTTACTGCGGACAGATTCTATGTCTGCAATATCTTTAGCTGCGTCAATTCTCCAATCTAAACCTGCCTGAGTTTTATTTATAATTAAATCGGCTAGTTTAAAACTTTCTACATTAGTGCCTTTTAAAGTTTTAACAATACTATCAACAATTTTGCTATCTTCAGAAACTGAAAGTTTTTTAATACCATCTCTCATTTTGCCTAATAACATTTCAGCTTCATCTCGAGGAGATGATGGATTAGTAATTCCAAGCCCTTGCAGATAAGTTTCTTTTAATGCGTTATAATCATACGAAATTTCACCGGATTGTTTATCCACAGAAATATTAACTTTCGGAGCAAGTCCGTGAACTATCGCATATTTTGCGATTTCAGGCATTAGTAACGGTAATACATATTTACCATACTCAGTAACTTCATCGCCATCAAAAAGTTTTTCGCCATGGTATTCATTAACAAGTTTTGTTTCTGCAGCAGAAAGAACTTTTACGGAAAAATCAGATAGTTCATTTTTGTATAAACTATCCATCATACTATAAGTTTTCTTAAATTCAGATGGTAGATTTTTGTTACCATTTTTATAAAGTTCGTATCTTGAAACACCTATTTCATCTTTGGTCATTGCCCTTTTTGAAATATAAGGAGATGCAAGAGCTCCAACAATATTATCTCCAAATTCAAAGCTGTCTAATGGTGTATTCATCAGACCTTCTAAAATCTGAGATTTTTTGTCTTCGTTAGATAAAACTCGTTTATTATTATAATAACCGGATAAAACATTTGAGACTTCAAGTCTTGTTATTTCACTTCTTAAAGATTTAGGGAATGATTTGCCGTCAGAATTGTGTAAAATCGTATCATAAACTAAAGCCGGATTTTGTTTATCCAGATGTTTCAGTTTCTGAGCAATAGATAATCTTAGGATATCATCTGTTTTTTGAGTCCAATATTGACCGGATGTTACAGCGTAATCCTGAGTTTGATAATTTGCTCTTTTAAATTTTTGAACTTCACGTTCCCTATGGCTAGGATCTATATTTTTAAAGAACTTAGTATCAGCATGGGAATACACAAAATTCAATTTAGCAATATCCGGATTAGCGTCCCATGTTTCAAATCCGCTTTCTGACTTGCCATCCACAATGAAATTATCAAATTTTGAAAGTATACGTGCTGCCATAGGACTTGATATATCTATAATATCATTTGCACTTAAGGCATCATTATATTCGTTCAATAATTTTATATTTTTATTATAGGTTTCCGGATTAATTTCAAATGAATAAGGGAATACAGAATCATTATGTGTATGAATTTTATACACATTATCAGTACTCATTTTGGAATATGTTTTGATTAAAGATTTTGTATCATTTTTTTCTTCTTCTGTAACTAAACGAGAATCAAAGAATTGAATATAAGTTGGTTTTTTAGGGTCATAATTTTTATTATTTTTATGAATAACAACTTTGCCGTTATCTTTTTGAACATAAGTGTATGGAGAGTTTACAATTTTGTGAGAAATATATTTTTTATTCTTAGCAAATACACCCATCGACAAAGGACTATCTTTTAATCCTGAAGCTTTAAACCAATTGAAATAAGGAGACTCCTCGCCCCAGTACAGCATATTTTTAAAATGGACACCTTGAAGACCTTCGTTTACAAAAGCACCGTCAGAAACAAAATTTAGTCCGTGAGCAAACATTTTACGCTGCAATGAAGCATAATTATTGATATTTCCTAAAGATGATGCCATTTGCATACAGTTTTTATTCCAGTAAGCATGAGCACTAAAATCATCATCCGTAAACAACGGTAATGAAATAATACGGTTATACATATCATATTTACCGTTTTCTACATCTTCTTCAAGACCTGCAAGAGTTCCGCCGTATTTATTTGTAATGGTTTTAATACCTTTAATAGCACGCTTAATTAGATTAGAATCTTCAACAATCATGTTTTTGTCATTGTAAACCTTACCAACATTTTGGGAATCAACAATAACAAGTTTCATTGAGCCGCCGCGTGAAAGATTAGATTTTGTAGGGAGTACTATATTATAAATTGAATAATCGTCATTGTTATTTTTTCTAAAATCAATAGATTCGCCGGAATCAATTCTAATATCAGCATGTTTTGAATTTTTATCAACTAAAACATAATGGTAAGCAAAAGGAGCATTATCATCAATACCAAATGTTTGAGCTAAATCTATACGGTTCAAACCGGATGTCAATTTATACGAAGTTGAGCCGTCTGAATTATATGCAAGACCATTGGTAAAATAATTACCGTTACGATCATGCCCTAATTTAAATACCTCAAGATAACAATCATCTTTGTTTTCATCAAAGACATAAGAAAATTCATAATTTTTAAAACCGTCTTCTGATAATGCGGGTTTAAACCCCTTAAAAGCAACCAGTTCTTTTTGCTTTTTTACATTATCATTTTTTAAATCTAAACTAACTTTCACAAAACACTCCTTAACGATAATTATAACAAGCATAAAGGAAAAATTTTGCCACCATAAAGTGCATTATTAAGAAATTTTTACAATGCCATTTAATACTTACACATTAGGCATTTTTTTGGCTATAATGTGTAGTGTATAAAGTACAATT
This sequence comes from uncultured bacterium, assembly GCA_950022495.1. Classification (GTDB taxonomy): domain Bacteria; phylum Cyanobacteriota; class Vampirovibrionia; order Gastranaerophilales; family Gastranaerophilaceae; genus Zag111. Next base: position 88,067 of record CATLLJ010000005.1, on the reverse strand, counting down.
ATTAGATTGTATTAACAAGGAGAAAGTAATGCAAACAACTGAAATTAAATGCGATATCAAAGATATCAATTTAGCAGAACAAGGTAAAAAACAAATTGACTGGGCATTCAAAGATATGCCTGTACTAAAACAGATAAGAGAAAGATTTATAAAAGAACAGCCGTTTAAAGGTTTAAAATTATCAGCCTGTGTTCACGTAACAAAAGAAACTGCTGCACTTTGCACAGTTATGCAGGCAGGCGGAGCAGATGCAATACTTGTTGCATCTAACCCTTTATCAACTCAGGATGATGTAGCTGCTGCTCTTGTAAAATATTATAATATTCCGGTTTTTGCTGTTGCAGGTGAAAGTGTTGAAACATATAAATCTCATATTCAAGAAGCAATTAACCACAATCCTGACATCATTATTGATGATGGATGTGATATTGTATCAACAATTCACGCTCAAAGACCTGATTTAATTAGCAAAATTATCGGTTCTACAGAAGAAACTACAACAGGAATTATCAGACTTCAAGCAATGGAAAAAGACGGTTCTCTAGGATTTCCGGCAGTTGGTGTTAATACAAGTTTAACAAAACACTTATACGACAACCGCTACGGAACAGGTCAAAGTTCATTTGACGGTGTAATGAGAGCTGCAAACATACTTGTTGCAGGTAAAACAGTTGTTGTTTCAGGATATGGATGGTGCGGTAAAGGTGTTGCATTAAGAGCAAAAGCTCTAGGTGCAAATGTTATTGTTTGCGAAGTTGACCCGTTAAAAGCACTTGAAGCAGCCATGGAAGGTTACAGAGTTATGCCGATAGCGAAAGCTGCACTTGAAGGCGACATTTTCTTAACTGTAACAGGAGACAAGCATGTTGTTGATGTTGAACACTTATTAACTATGAAAGACGGTGCATTTGTGGGCAACGTAGGACACTTTGACTGGGAAGTTAATGTTGGAGACTTAAAAGCTTACACTACAGAAATCAAACAAATCAGACCAAGTCTCCAAGAGTATGTTTTAAATAACGGCAAATCAATCTATGTACTTGCAGAAGGCAGACTTGTTAACCTTGTTGCAGCTGAAGGTCACCCTGCTAGTGTTATGGATATGAGTTTTGCAAATCAGGCTCTAGGTATTGAATTCCTTGTTAAAAATCAAGGCAAGCTTGAAAAGAAATTATACACACTTCCTCATGAAGTTGATGTTAAAATTGCAGAACTAAAACTTCAATCAATGGGAATTGAAATTGATACTCTAACTAAGGAACAAGAAGAATATCTTAGCAGTTGGAATATTGATTAATAAAATATTTTAATTCAACTCCGAACGAAAAAAGACCTCAATATCTGAGGTCTTTTTTTGTTTATACATTTTGTTTCTTAGCTTCTTTTTTGTTATGAATAATTGAGGAAATTAGTGCTGCAACAATAAAGAACAAACCAATCAAACCTGTTACAACTTCCGGGATTTCCTTAACTGTCGTAATTAACATAATAATTGCTAAAGCTCCAATTGCCCAATGTGCACCATGTTCTAAATACAAAAATTTAGCCAGTGTTTTTGTTTCAACAAGCATGATAGTTAATGATCTTACAAACATTGCACCAATAGCAAGACCAATAGTGATAATAATGATATCATTACTTAATGCAAATGCACCTAACACTCCATCTAAAGAGAAAGATGCGTCTATCAATTCTAAATAAATAAAACTAATCAATCCTGTACATTTCACTGCATCAGTTGCACATTTAGCCATTCTCATTTCTTCATGTTTTTCCAAATAATGGGAAACACCTTCAATTGCAAGGAATGTTATAATTCCAGAAATACCGGATATCATTACAGAAAGTTTTATATCTTCAGGCATAAATGATTGCAAAAATAGAACAACAAGTAATGATATTATAATTTCAATACCTTTAATATTATCTAAATGTGATAGCGGAGATTCAATAAATTTAATCCAGTGAACAGTTTTTTCATGGTTAAAGAAATAGTTCAAGAATAGCATTATTAAAAATAATCCGCCGAATGTAACAATCGGAGCATGTGTTGCATGAAGGTAACTTGCATATTTTTGAGAATCCGTTAAAGCGATATTTGCAACAGTTAACATGTCCAAATGAGCAAAGATAGAAACAACCAGTATCGGAAACAAAAATCTCATCCCGAAGACTGCAATAGCAATACCCCAGGTCAAAAATCTATGCCTCCAAACTTCGGACATGTGTTCAAGTTTCATTGCATTAACTACAGCATTATCAAAAGACAAACTTGTTTCTAATACCGCAAGAATTAATGCAATAAATACACAAACCAATCCTGTTCCGCTGTGAACATGCTCGCCCCAAAAATATGCGGCTATAACACCAAATACTGTTAATAAATAAGATCCTATAAAATATTTATGCATATTATTTCCCTCTTTTCTTCAACAATTTTATATCAAAACAGACTTTTACATATCCTTTAAAAGGATTAAACAAAAATAAAACGTCGGCTGATTTAAAATCAGCTGACGCTCAAATATAAAACTATTAATAAAATTAATTCATATCACTTACGCTAGGTACGTAATACTGGAATGTATCAGGTTCATTATCAGGGAAAACTAACAAGAATGGCTGGTTTTGTCTGATTAAACCAGCTTGCCCTTTGTATGTAGCCGGAAATTCTTTGTCAATAGGAAGACTTTCTTCCTGAAAATTAACGTAACTGACCGGTACAAATACAAATCCGCCATTTTGTGGAACAACTTTACCTGTTACCTGGAAGCCTTGAAATAACATTAAGTCATAATCCAATCTGGTATTTGCGTTCATTTGAACATGCAAAACTTGCGGCGGATTAGCAGCATTAAAGTCTTCCAAAGCTGAAACTTGAACTGTTTTTGCTTCTACTGATTGCATCATACTTAGCGAAAGTACTAAACCAGCAAATGCAACAAATAATTTTTTCATTTCTATTTACTCCTTTTCAATTGTATAATTTTCGTTTGATTCTTTTTTTTCATCTTTTACTTTGCCAGGATTTGGAAATTTTAAGAAAAAAGTATCATCTTTCTTAATTTCTAAATCTTCACCTTTTTGAGCGAGAGATAATGGACTTGACTCATATACAGAAACAACAGATGATTTCAGCCTGTTATCTTCCTCATTTTTTACAGCACCTTCGACTGCTGCAACCCCCATAGATAAGCCTTTTACAAAGTAATTACCGACTCCGACAACCGCGTTTTTAGCTAAATCACCTTTATCTATAGGAACTGTATAAGATGCAACAACATCATTTTCTACATCATGTATTTTTCCATTTTCATCAGTATATGACTTGAGTTTAAATGAAAAACTTGCATCTCTTTTCAGCCTTTTTGGACTGACAACATCAATTAAATCACCTTTCAAAGTACATCCGGAATTTAAAATCATATCATTTTTCAATTCCAAAGGTTCAGATAAAGATACTGAAATTGATGCCGGCGGATTGTCTGTGGAGAAATCATCCAGTGAAACAACCGCTACTGTCTGTGCGTATGTTTGACAAAACATACCCGACAATAATATAGAAAAACATAAATATAAAAATTTTTGCTTCATACTATTATCCTACTTTGAAAATATAATAACAAATTTTTTTTAAAATATCAAATATACAGTTATATTAAGCTTTTTTCAAATATTTAGCCAGATATTTTCCAGTATAAGATTCTTTACATTTCATAATTTCATTCGGAGTACCACAAGCAACAATATTACCACCGTCAACTCCGCCTTCCGGTCCCAAATCTATGACGTGGTCAGCAATTTTAATCAAATCAAGATTATGCTCAATCATTAAAATTGTATTACCCTGATCAGCAAGAGCTTGAAGAATCTTTGCAAGCTTATCCAAATCTGCCCAGTGCAAACCAACTGACGGCTCATCAAGTAAATATAAAGTTTTACCAGTTGAGCGTTTGTTTAATTCAGACGCTAATTTAATACGCTGAGCTTCCCCGCCGGATAAAGTTGTTGCACTCTGCCCTAGTTTCATATAATCCAGACCGACATCATTAAGTGTTTGAAGTTTGTTTTTAATTGTAGGAATACTGTCAAAGAATTCCAAAGCTTCTTTTACGCTCATATCAAGAACATCAGAAATTGTTTTACCTTTATACTTAACTTCAAGAGTTTCTCTGTTATAACGTTTACCTTTACAAACATCACATTTTACATACACGTCAGACAAGAAATTCATTTCAATTTTAACAAGCCCGTCACCTTTACAAGCCTCGCAGCGGCCGCCTTTAACGTTGAAACTAAACCTGCCCGGTTTATATCCGCGAACCTTTGATTCATTAGTTTTCGCAAACAAATCCCTAATCGGTGTAAACACATCGGTATACGTTGCAGGATTTGAACGAGGCGTTCTACCAATCGGAGATTGGTCAATATCAATAATCTTATCAATATTTTCAAAACCTGTAATCTCATCGACCCCTTGAGGTTTTGGTTTATTTTTTCTTAATTTATGAACTGCATATTCATATAATAATTCTTGCATTAAAGTTGATTTTCCGCTTCCTGAAACACCTGTAAGCACTACAATTTTACCCAAAGGAATATCAACATCAATATTTTTTAAGTTGTTCAAATGTGCATTTTTAACACTTAAAAAACAACCATTACCTTCCCTAATTTTGTCAGGAACCGGTATAAATTTTTCACCGCTCAAATATTTTCCTGTAATAGAAGATTTTGCTGCAATAATATCATCAACTGAACCCTGGGCAATAATCTTACCGCCTGCAACACCGGCACGCGGACCGATATCTACAATATAATCAGCACTTCTTATTGTATCTTCGTCGTGTTCAACAACAATCAATGTATTACCCAGGTTTCTAAGCTTAAACAATGTTTTGATAAGCATATCATTATCACGCTGATGCAGCCCGATTGACGGTTCATCCAATACATATAAAACACCACTCAAACCGCTTCCAATTTGAGATGCAAGACGAATTCTCTGAGATTCTCCACCGGATAAAGTTCCAGCCATACGGGCAAGATTTAGATAGTGCAACCCAACATCTATAAGGAATTTCAAACGTGCACGGATTTCATCAAGAATCTGTTTTGCAATTTTTAATTGGTATTGATTTAAATCCAAATACAAATCTGTAATAAATTGAAATTCATCGTCAATAGACATTGTTGTAAATTCAAAAATATTCTTGTCTTTGATTTTTACAGCAAGCGGAAACGGTTTTAATCTTGCACCGCCGCAAGCCGGACATGGCTTTGCAACCATAAACTTTTCAATTTCTTCACGCCAGTAATCGCCATTGGCATCATTATAACGTTTTTCGAGAAACGGAATAACTCCGACAAACGGTGCAACATTTGTTTGATATCGATGTGTACCAAATTGCTGTACTTTAATCTTTATAGCTTCTTTTGAGCCGTATAAAATAATATCACGTTCTTTTTCGGATAGCTGACCAAACGGTTTATCCATATCAATGTTATACGCAGAGCAAACAGAACTCAATAAATCGTGATAGTAAGTTGTAGCACTTCGGGTTGCCCATGCATAAATAGCACCATCATTCAAAGATTTTGTTTTGTCAGGAACAACAAGATCAGGGTCAACAATAAAATCTGCACCCAATCCAGAACATCTTTCGCACGCACCATACGGAGCATTGAAAGAAAAAATTCGTGGTGTTAACTCTTCAAAACTCAAATTACAATCAGGACATGCCAGTTTTTCACTAAAAACAATTTCCTTCTCTCCGACAACATCAACAACCATAATGCCGTCAGATTTTTTCAGTGCTATCTGAACACTGTCAGCAATTCTTGACGATGCAGCTTCTTTGACTACAATTCTGTCAACAACTACACTGATATCGTGTTTTTTAGTTTTGGCAAGTTCAATTTCATCTTCATCAAGATTATAAATTTCGCCGTCAACTTTAACTCTGACAAAACCTTCCTGTCTTAATTCTTCAAATAGTGAAGAATACTCACCTTTTTTTCCTCTCACAACAGGTGCAAGAATTTGAATTTTTGTACCTTCTCCAAGCTGAATAATTTTATTAACTATTTCGTCAAGAGTTTGAGGTTTTATCGGCTTACCGCAATTTGGACAGTAAGGAGTTCCGACTCTGGCATAAAGTAGTCTTAAATAGTCATAAATCTCTGTAATTGTACCCACTGTTGAACGAGGATTATTACTTTTTGATTTCTGATCAATAGAAATTGCAGGAGAAAGCCCGTCAATATATTCAACATTCGGCTTGTCCATCTGTCCTAAAAATTGTCTTGCATAAGTTGACAAACTTTCAATATAACGTCTTTGCCCCTCTGCAAAAATTGTATCGAAAGCCAATGAACTTTTTCCTGAACCTGAAACACCGGTAAACACTACAAGCTCATTTTTGGGTAATTCTAGTGATACATTCTTTAAATTATGCTCTTTTGCTCCGACTATTTTAATTTTATCTGCCATAGTACTAATATTATGATACGAGAATATACAATTTTCAAATATTTTAAATTGAAATTTACAAAGGGGTCAAAATCCTAATCTATCGTGGTATAATATACAGGTAAAAGAGTATTGAAAAAGAGGGATAAATTATGACAAATAAAGTTGTTATCGGAGCTCAATGGGGTGACGAAGGTAAAGCAAAAATAACCGATCTTTTAGCAGAAGATGCCGATTTAATTATTAGATATCAAGGCGGCTGCAATGCAGGACACACCGTAGTTGCACATGGCAAAACTTTTAAATTTCACCTTATACCGTCAGGTATTTTGTATAAAGGTAAAACCTGCCTGATTGGAAACGGAACAGTAATCCTTCCTGAATATTTTCAAGAAGAAATAGACGGTCTTAAAGCTGAAAATATAGATTTATCAGGACTAAAAGTAAGCCCTCTTGCAACTATCACAATGCCATGGCATACAGAAGTTGACGGATATTCCGAAAGCACAGCAACAAAAGGTAAAATCGGTACAACAAAAAAAGGCATTGGACCGACTTATACTGACAAAATGCAGCGAATTGCACTAAAAGTCGGAGATTTATATTCGCCTGAAGCTTTATCTGAAAAACTTGATGTAATTTTACCTATAAAAAACAAACAATTAAAAGAATTATATAACCTTAAAACTTACACTAAAGAAGAAGTTTTGGAACTTTGCAAAAAATATGCAGAAATCTTCAAACCTTATGTATGTTTTGATTGGCAGGATATACTGAGAGATACAAAACGAGAAGGTAAAAAGATTTTATTTGAAGGTGCTCAAGGTGTAATGCTTGATGTTGATTTTGGCACATACCCGTTTGTGACAAGTTCAAACCCTGTAGGCGGAGGAGCTGCAACAGGTTCCGGCTACGGACCGAAAATGATTGATGAAGTTATCGGGGTTTCAAAAGCTTATGTAACCCGTGTTGGTGAAGGTCCATTCGTAACAGAATTAACTGATGAAACCGGTAAAAAAATTCAGGATATTGGTCACGAATTTGGAGTAACAACAGGTCGTCCTAGACGTTGTGGCTGGTTTGATGCAGTCACAATGAGATACGCATGTCTTGTTGGCGGAATGACATCTATTGCTTTAACAAAAATAGACGTATTTGATACATTTGACGAAATTAAAATCTGTACAGCATACAAAGATACCCGTAACGGCAAGATATACACATCTTATCCGGAAGATGTATTTATTCACAAATATTTAGAACCGGTTTATGAAACTCACAAAGGCTGGGGAGTAAATATTTCTAACGTTCGTAAATATGAAGATTTACCTGAAAATGCACGTAAATATCTGGAACGCTTGGAAGAAATTTTAGAAACACCAATTTCTATAGTTTCAGTTGGACCTGATAGAGATCAAACTATTTTCAAAAACTAAATTGATTTTAAAGCATTTTCCAAAAAGCCAATACCTGTAAGGTTATTGGCTTTTTCGTGCGCTTTTAATTGTAACAAAATATTACAAAAATATCAAAAATATGAAATATTTAATTGAGTATATACTTTATATATACAAGAGAATATAATTAAGAGGAGCTACAATATGGCTGGCGGATTCTATAGTAATGGAATACCTTTAAATAGTCAAATCTATCAACGCAGACCTATTCAAAGTATGCGTAGTTTTGCACCGCCGACTATTTCCGGTGGTGGCGGTAATACCACTATTAACTTTAATTACAATAATAATGGTATTGGAAAAGCTGCTAAGTATAACTTCTTTACTAACCTTGTTATGGGTGGATTAGACTTCTTGAAAGGTCTTATGCCATGGAATAAAGGTAATGTTTCCAGCTTCCAAAGCTTTAGTTCTTTTGGTGGGATGTCTCCGTTTGGCATGACACCTTATCAACAATTCAATTCCTTCAGTACCGGTATTAATCCGGCTGGGATGGGACAAGCTCAAGGGGCTGCCGATCCTAATCTGGCTAAATTACAGACTGTTTATTCACAATATAAAGTTATGCCGGATTCCGGTGGTAAATATATTTTAACTAAGGGTGACGGTACAGCTATTACCGGTACATTTGATGAATTAATGGCTAAGGCTACAGGTGGCACTCAAGGTACTTCGACACAAACTAATACTTCGACTCAGACATCTACTCAGACTAATACTTCTACTCAGACTAATACGTCTACGCAGACTAATACGTCTACGCAGACTTCTAATGAACCACAGGCTGTAAAACCTAACTCATTAAAAGCTGGGGCAACACCAGTAACTGTACATGACGATGGTGCTCCTACTGATATTGTGGGAGATAAAACAAACTCTAGTATTGGAGAAATTGCTACTGAGGGTGATGGTAAAGGATTACCTAAATCTATTACAGTAAAAGGAAGAAACTACAATTATAATGCATCTTTAAGTAAAGAAAAAGGTTGCCCTATGTACACTAGAGAGGGTGGACAATCTTACAGACTTGAACAACAGGGTGAACAAGTTTATTTAAATCAGCACGAGGGTGATAATGGATATAATATCGCAGATATCTCTAGCTGAGGTGCTGGCGGAGTTAGAAAGAAAAAGCCTGTCAAAAAATCTAACGATACCGAAAATCAGGCTCCCGCAAATAATACACCGACAGAACCTAGAGTGCCTGCAAGAAGCAGTATTCCTAGACCAGATTTAACTTGTCCTGCAGATAATACCCGAGTTGTAAGACCAGACCTTTTACCACCGATGGCATAAAACAAATATTACGAATTGTAACAAAAATTACTTACATGTGAAATTCTCACCTTAGTATATACTTTATATATATAAGAGATACTAAGAAGAGGACAGAGCAATGAACAACATGCCATTTCTTGTGGGCGGACGCCGAGCAAGTCACACGCAATTCTACCCTGGTGTAAATATCCAGCGTGGTCCTAGATTTAGCGGCGGTGATACGAAGATTACCTTTAACTTCAACCATGATAATGGTTTGGGAAAAGCTGCTAAGTATAACTTCTTTACTAACCTTGCTATGGGTGGATTAGACTTCTTGAAAGGTCTTATGCCGTGGAATAAAGGTACAGTGTCCAGCTTCCAGAGTTTTAGTTCGTTTGGTACCGGTTTTGGATTTGGAATGACACCTTATCAACAATTCAATTCCTTCAGTACCGGTATTAATCCGGCTGGGATGGGACAAGCTCAAGGGGCTGCCGATCCTAATCTGGCTAAATTACAGACTGTTTATTCACAATATAAAGTTATGCCGGATTCCGGTGGTAAATATATTTTAACTAAGGGTGACGGTACAGCTATTACCGGTACATTTGATGAATTAATGGCTAAGGCTACAGGTGGCACTCAAGGTACTTCGACACAAACTAATACTTCGACTCAGACATCTACTCAGACTAATACTTCTACTCAGACTAATACGTCTACGCAGACTAATACGTCTACGCAGACTTCTAATGAACCACAGGCTGTAAAACCTAACTCATTAAAAGCTGGGGCAACACCAGTAACTGTACATGACGATGGTGCTCCTACTGATATTGTGGGAGATAAAACAAACTCTAGTATTGGAGAAATTGCTACTGAGGGTGATGGTAAAGGATTACCTAAATCTATTACAGTAAAAGGAAGAAACTACAATTATAATGCATCTTTAAGTAAAGAAAAAGGTTGCCCTATGTACACTAGAGAGGGTGGACAATCTTACAGACTTGAACAACAGGGTGAACAAGTTTATTTAAATCAGCACGAGGGTGATAATGGATATAATATCGCAGATATCTCTAGCTGAGGTGCTGGCGGTGAATCCCAAAAACCTCCTTACGCTGAAGTAAAAGATAACTTAACAGTTACAGGTAAATCTAGTTCGGCGTATAATATGGATTTTGCAGGTGAACATGCAACTGTAACAAATGCCGATGGAGTTACAACTACAACTTATTATCCTCAAACTGTTACTTATCTTAAACCGCCAACGAATATGGTAACCTTTAAGGTTCCAGCAAATAAAGTCGCAGAACTCGGAGGTAATACAGAAAAAATAAAGGAATTTGCGTATTCACAAATGAATATACAATAAATAAAAGAGTGGCGTTGCCGCTCTTTTATTATTTTAAAATAAATTTCTACACCTTTAAAATGAACTTTTTAAGTTCATTTTTTTCTTGCCGATAATAGACAAAAAGAAAGGGAAATTATTATGGCAAAAATTATTGAAGGTCAAAGAAGAATGGTTAAATTATCCGTAGATGACGTGATTAATATTATTAGAGAGTACCAACAGCTTACAAGAGAAAGCTGCTGTTATGAACACACCAGAGAAATTCTGGCAAAAAATCATTTTTATATTCCTGAAGAAATTTAAGCTGTTAATAAACTATCGAGATAATTTTTATTAGCGTCAAGAGAAGCTTTTGTTGCAGCCACTGAATAAATAGGCTTTGATGAAAAGACATTTCTTGCTGTATTTAATATATCTTCCGGTGTAATTTTATCAATTAATTCTAATTTTTTATTTACAATATCTAAACCATAAGGATTTCTTGTTGCAGATTCAAGAATAGAAGTCTTTACGGACGTCATTTCAAGCGGAGAAAGGATTGAGGTTTTTAATGCTTTTTTAGCTGCATCTAATTCTTCAGCTGATACAGGTTCTGTCATAATTCTATTGATATTTTCATTAAATCCGTCTATAGATTTTTTAATATTATCAAAAGTTTGTTCACCTGTTTCTTGATTTTCGGTTGTAGTACCGATAAATAAAGACATTGTACCAATATTATCAACTACATCAAAATTAGAAGATACATGATATGCAAGGTGTCTTTGTTCTCTTAAATCAGAGAACAATCTTGATGATGGGGAACCGCCGAGAATATCATTAAGCAGCTGCAGGCATACCGCATCTTTTATATTTTTGTTGTATTTAAATCTAAACCCTTCAATAATTTGAGCCTGATTTTTCTTGTATTCAGCAGTATGAACTTCAGTTTGTTGAATTGCAGTATATTTATCTTCTACTGAAATATCTTTTGGCTGAACCGGTGCGAATTTAGAAATTTGATTAAAAATAGTATTTTTCAACTCGGGATTTTTAGAAAAACCGCCGGATACAACTACCTGTCCCTGACCATTTTCAAAGATATCACGATACAATTCTTTAACGTCATCAAGGGTAATTTTAGAAAGACTTTCTTGTCTTTCTTTTGTAGTTAGAGCCGCTGGGGTTCCATTATACATAGCTTTATTAAATTTATCAAAGGCAGAAACTTCTTCTGTAGAATAGAAATCTTCGCATCTTTGCAATGCCTGCTTGAATGTTTTTTCAGTCAGGTCAGGCTGATAAAGTTTTTCAAAGAATAAATTCATTACTTTTTCTGTATTTTCAATCGGAAAGCTTGAAGATAAATTTATTCCTGTTTGAGCTGCACTAATACCAGTATCTGCACCGAGAGTATCAAACATTGCTGACATTTCACTCAAGTTACGTTTTTGTGTTCCGCCATATTGAAGCATTTGAGACAAGACATCTGCCACAGCCGCTTTTTTAGGAGTCCAAATATTTTTACCCAGCGAAAATCTATATTCTACAATATCTGAATCAGTATCGTTTAAGATAACATCAAAATTATTTTGTAATTTATATTCTGATACCTTGTCCATATTGATCGGTGTTTTTTTATTTATACCGGTAAATGAAACTGTTTTAGCAGAATTATAATTATTACTAATTTTTTCCGCTTCACTATCGCTAGGGTGAACAACTGTGAGCGAAACTTTATTTAAATCAAGATATTTTTTCGCAGCATTTGCAATATCTTCAGCCGTCATATTTTCTACAATCTCGTTATAATTGTTTAAATAATCAGCTCTATTATCTAAAAATGATTGACCGAGTGCATTATTCAAAGCATGCGAACATTCTAACCACTGCTGATGACTCTTTTTCATATTATTTTTAATTGCGGATAATTCATCGTCAGTTATAGGATTATTTTTTAAATCAGTAAGTTTGCCATACAACTCTTTCAAGAAAATTTCGGTATAGTCATCTTTTACATTTGCGTCAAACAAAACCATACCCTTATCATCAGGTCTCGGACTTAATCTTTCTGACTGCACACCAATTAATGTTGAATATTTTCTTTCCAGAGATGACAGTCTGGAATTAAGCAAATCTACAAGCAATGTAGACAGGGCATTCATATAAATTTTGTCTTTGGAATTTGAATTTTCAGGACCTGCAAAACCTAAAAATATACTTGCTCCGCCTGTAGATTTCTTAGAAATAATATCTTTTCTCACTGATTTATCAGTTGGTGTCATTTGCTCAAAATGTCTGTTTTGTACTGGTGTTTTTTTAGATGTGAAATACTTTGAAATTAATTTCATTGTATCATCAGGATCAACTTCGCCGGTAATAACGGTTGTCATATTTGCCGGATAATAATTATTATTAAAGTAATTTACAACATCATCTCTTGTTAGAGCAGTAATATTATCAGTAGAACCGGCAACTAAATCTAAAGATGAAGATTTAATATTAAATAAATTTTTTATGGTTTCGGTATAACCGATATTTTCATCTTCCGATAAGCACATGTTAATTTCAGAATTAACAATATTTTTCTCTTTGTTTAACTTTTCCAAAAGAAATTTCGGAGTTTGAATCATGCCGGCATGAAGTTTAATTTTATTTTCCAAATCATTATCATCTAAAAGATTTGAACTTATATAATAATCAGTGACTGAAAATGAAGTTGACGCATTTGTATTTGCTCCCATTTTATTCACTTCATCAAAAAATACTTTGTCACCAAGCGTTTCTGAACCGTTAAACAAATTATGTTCAATAAAATGGCTGATTCCGCGTAAATTATCAGGTTCATTGAAAGATCCTGTATTTACGTAAGTTTTAACAACTGTAGTACCATCTTTTGGCACAATGATAACATTTTGACCATTTGCAAGCTTATAACATTTTGCATTTAAAGTGTCAGATACCTTCAAATCCTTTATAAAATTATACTTCATCGGAGTTGAAACATTATAATCCGGTGTGACATTCTGTATTGTATCAATCGAATTATTCGCTGCAGGTTTTACCGGTTCTGATGTAAAATTAACCTTCTTAGTTTTATTAATACTATTCACTATTTGAGAGGCATTTATTGCCATATAATTTTGAATAAAATTCATAAAAAATCTACCTATGTATTAATGAAAACACACAAGTAGATTTTATTGCTATTTTAAAAATAAAAAGTTAACATATATTAAAATAAGCTTTTCAATGCACCGATAGCAGCAATACCTGTTGTCGCAGCATTTGCACCGGTAGATAAGGCAGTCGCACCCGTCAAGAACGTATTTGCCAGACTGGACGCACCGTTCAAAAATCCGCCGGAAGCACTATTGGCATTATAAGCAGTATTATTATAACTGTTACCGGATGAAGAATTGGACATTGCAGCATTTGTAAAGTTGATAATATTATTATTCATTACAGAATTCAAATTATTCAAGAATGAAAGCGTATTGATTCTGTTTGACAATTCTTCATTATACAGCTGGCTCTGAACTGCAACTAAGTTATTACTTAAGTCAGATACTGCTTTAGCCTTTTTATCAGTAATAGTATTAAGATTATCCATAAACACTGAATTATCAAAATTGCCAAATCTGGAGGCAATATCATTTTTTAAATTTGTTTCTATAGGTTTATAAATACTATCAATTTGTTCCATGCCTTTAGTTTTGATAGCATCAAGCTGATTATTCCATTCTTGTCGGTTCGCATCAGTAATCTTAAATAAATTACTCAATGACGAACTCATATTTTTTTGAATAGAATCATAGATTTTTTTCTCTGTTGCAGACATGTTGTAGCTGGAGTCTACAATATTATTATTTTTATCTCTTTTTGTTGTTGCAACAGTATTTCCATTAACCGAAATACTACCTGTGGAATATTCCGGATATTTTTTTGATTTTTTACCCATTTAAAAATTATCCTTTCTTCAAGGACAACTTTCTTTTAATCAATTTTTTCGGCTAGGACAGAGTAATTATAACATTTTTTTTAAAATAAGTAAAGGTTATGTGTTTGTTTCTAAATATTCAGGAACAACATCAAAAAAATCTCCAACAATGCCGGTATCTGCAATTTCAAATATCGGAGCATTTTCATCATTATTTATAGCAATAATATGTTCTGAACCTGTCATACCTACTGTGTGCTGTACCGCCCCGGAAATTCCGCATGCTATATAAATTTTTGGATGTACAGTTTTACCAGTTTGACCAACTTGAATACTGGCAGGAGCTAAACCCATCTCTATGGCACCTCTTGTTGCCGCAACAGTTCCTCCGATAGAATCTGCAAAGCGTTTTAAAAGTTCAAATCCCTTTTGATTTTTTAAGCCTTTCCCGCCTGCTACAATAATTTCAGCAGAATCTAAATCGTTTATCAATGTTTCTACAGTCTTTTTGAATTCTAATAATTCAACACTATTTTTCACATAAGAAATATTTACAGGGCAGGAAACAAATTCTGTTTCGACTTTATCATCTACAGAATGAACTTTAAAAACATTTGGTCTCACAGTAGCCATTTGCGGATAATTTTTACATAGAATTGTAGCCATTAATTGTCCGCCAAAAGTTGGACGGGTAGCAGCAAGCTGTCCTTTTTCATTAATATCTAAATCAATACAATCCGCAGTTAAACCTGTACCTAAACTAGCGGCAATTCTGGGGGCCAAATCTCTTCCTTGATTAGTTGCACCTATAAGCAAAATTTCAGGCTTTATAACTCCAACCAAATCAACTATTAATTTTGAATAATATTCAGTTGAATAATTCTTTAAATTATCATCTTCAAAATAGTAAACCTTATTAACACCCATATTTTGAAAGGATTCTTTAAATGAATTAATTAACCCGTTACGAGATATAAAAACAGCATTTACATCAACTCCGCCAAGTTTTTGAGATAAATCTTTAGCTTTATCAAGCAATTCAAAAAACACAGTATGAATATATTCTTCTCTTGTTAGCTGTGCATATATTAATATCCCTGAATTTTCATTATTAGGCATAACCAATAACCCTTTACTATTTAGCTGAAAGTTGTTCTAATCTTTGTTTTAGTAAATCAACACTGTCTTCTACATTTAATTTAAATTTTTGAGCATTATGTGCTGTAACATTACGGAAAGCTTTACTTACATACGTTGGAGAACCTTTTAAACCAACCCTATCCGGAGTTAAACCAATATCTTCCATTGAACAAACCTTTATTTGTTTTTTTGATGCAGTAATAATCCCGTTTATCATCGGTCGCCGAGGTTCAAAATCATTTTGTAGAACACAGATTAAAGATGGGAAAGAGACTTTTACATTTTCTACACCATCTTCCATTTCTCTTGAAAGAGTAAGAGATTTATCAGAGTATGAAATTAAATCTTTTACATAAGTAACCTGAGGAATATCCAAGAAAGATGCTATATTTGGTCCGGTTTGAGCAGTGTCGCCATCAACAGCAAATTGACCGCAAATTATCAAATCAAAATCCGGCATAACAGTTCTTATTGCTCGTGAAAGAGTAAGTCCGGTTGCATAAGTATCTGCACCCGCAAACTTTTTATCAGAAACAAGTACCGCATCATCACATCCTATAGAAAGCATTTTTCTAAGCATTCCTTCGGCTTGAGCAGGCCCCATAGTAAAAACTGTTATACTTGCATCCTGAATTTCAGATTTCAATTTCAATGCAAATTCAGCAGCATATACGTCAAAAGGATTGATTATACTTTCAACCCCTTCCCGCTGTATTGTATTATGTTCAGTCCACTTGATATCAGTTGTATCAGGAACTTGCTTTATGCATAACGCAATTTTTATCATAATTTAACTTTTTGCTTTCTTAGCTCTTTGTTTTTCATTAGCTTCTAATAACGCATTATAGGCTAACAAGTACATTGAACATTTTTGAACACTTGGCACATACCATGCACATCTGGTTTGAGAACAAACCATGTCTATACCTGAACCGATACTAATTAACGGACATGCCGGAATTTCATTTCTTGCCATAACTTTTCTCTTATACCCTTTCTGTTTGTTTTAATAAATTACAATTTTCGCTGCGTTTACGTTCCTGGTCTTTGTAAATACGAGTTCTATTTATAACCTCATCAAAATCAATTTTATGAGCATCAAAATCAGGACCGTCTACACACGCAAACTTGGTTTCTCCGCCGACTGTAACCCTGCATGCTCCGCACATACCTGTACCGTCGACCATAATCGGATTCATACTTGCTTCTGTATAAATACCCTTATCTCTTGTCAATTCTGCAACCGCTCTCATCATAGGCATAGGACCAACCGCAATTACATAATCAACTTTTTCTCTATCAATAATATCTTGAAGAACTGCCGTACCAAAACCCTTAATACCATAAGAACCGTCATCGGTAGTCAAGTACAATTCAGTACACGCTTCTTTCATTTTATCTTCCCAGAATAATAAATCTTTTGTTCTGGCTCCGGCAATCATATAAACTTTATTACCGGCATCTTTTAAAGCTTTTGAAATCAAATAACAAGGAGCAGCACCATAACCGCCGGCTACGCAAACAGCAGTACCGTAATTTTTAATATGAGTAGGTTTGCCTAACGGTCCTACTAAATCCACCAATTCGTCACCTACATTTAATTGTGCAAGTTTTTTTGTAGAATATCCGACAGCCATAAATACTAAGGTTAATTCGCCCTTTTCTTTATCAACATCAGCGATTGTTAAAGGAACTCTTTCGCCTTCTTCTTCCACTCTAAATATTATAAATTGCCCAGCCTGAGCATTACGAACAACGTATGGGGCATCAATAGTAATTTCATATTGATTAGGGCATATTTCTTTTTTGGATAAAATTTTATATCCCATGGATTTCTCCTTGTAACATAATCTTACAACCAAATTATACACCAAATACTTTAATTTGAAAAGACACAAATAGAATAAAAAAAGGTGCTTCAAGTTTGAAACACCTTTAAAAAACATTTGAGAATATTTTTATTTTATTTTGTTGATTTTTTATCAGCAGGAGAAACAACTGTGGCTTCTTCTATACCATTATCAACTTTACCTAAAATTTGAGGAAGCTCAATTCCGGCTTGACCTGCCAAATCGTGCATTGCAGGAAGAGCTTTGATAAGATCTTTCATAAAATTAGCTGTAGTTGAGCCGTTAGCAGAACCTGTTCCACCATCCCAAACAGTGATTTTATCAAATTTGATATTTTTAATTGCGTCAACTTGTTTTTCAACAATTTTTTCGATTTTTTCAATCATCAAAAAGCTTGTAGCAATTTCAGGTCTGTTATTAGAAATTTTAACAAGGTCTTCGTAACCTTTAGCTTTTGCTTCCAATACAGCTTTCACACCTTCTGCTTCTGCAAAGTATTTAGCTTTAATTGCGTCAGCTTCACCGAGTGCAATTCTTCTTGCTCTTTCAGCTTCTGCATCTGCTTGAACCTGAATTTTAAGTTTTTCAACTTCTTGTCTTGCAAGTTCTTCTTTTTTAAGTTTAGCTTCTTCTTGTTCTTTTTGAGCTAACAATACATCACGTTGAGCGTTTGCTTTTGCAACTTCACCTTCTTTAAAGGCACTTGCTTGTTTAACTGCAAGAGTTGCATTGTATTCAGCAATATTTGCTTTAGAAATATTTTCACCTTCAACTGCTTGAGCTTCAAGTTCAGCAGTTTTAATACGTTGTTCTCTTTCTGCGTTGGTTTTACCGATGAATGTTTGTGCTGTTTGTTCTGCAACTTGAACTTCTTTTTCTTTATTTGCAGAAGCTTCACCAACAGCACCCAGTTTTTCTTGTTGAGCAACTTCAACTTTTGCTTTGTTAATTGCTTCAGCTGCGGCTTTTTTACCGATTGCATCAATATATCCTGATTCATCTGTAATATCTTTAATGTTTACGTTAATGATTTCAAGACCGATTTTATTCAACTCAGTATTAACGTTTGCGTTAATCTGTTCTAAGAATTTTTCTCTATCCTGGTTAATTTCTTCAATTGTTAAAGTAGCAATAGCAAGACGTAATTGACCAAGAATAATATCACTTGCCTGAGTAATTACATCAGCTTTTGACAAACCTAACAAACGTTCTGCAGCATTTATCATTATTCTTGGTTCTGTTGAAATACCAAATGTAAATGTTGAAGGAACCGCAACACGGATATTGCCTTTAGAAAGTGCACCTTTCAAATCAATATCTGTTGTCATAGGTTCTAATGATAATACACCGTAATCCTGAATTAACGGGATTATAAATGTACCGCCGCCGTGTACACATTTCGCAGTTCTTTCACCGCCTGTTTTACCATAAACTACAATAATTTTGTTTGATGGACATCTTTTGTACTGATTTGCAATAAACATAAATGCTGCAATCAGGACTAAAGCTCCTGTAATAACTAATCCAAACATGTTTCTCTCCTTCTTTTATGTATTACTATTTAACTTTTTCTATATAAAGCATGTCATTGCTGACTTCTGTAACCTTGACCGAATCAAAAGAATTAATTCGTTCGTCAGATTTATTTGTAGCGTTAACAACAGAAAGCTGTCCATTGATAACTACTTCAATCTGCCCTAAACCGTGAGGTTCAAAATTGGTATAAGCTTTACCTATTTGATTAAGAGCAGTTGCTTTGTCTTTTTTCACATTCTTTTCTAATTTTTTCACTGCAAACATTAAAGATGCATTTACAATCATGAAAATTAGACCTACAGCAAACGCAACTCCGAAATTCATTAATTGACTAAATCCAAATTGCCTAATGCCTGCAAAACCCATCCAGCCAAATCCCATCATAAATGACAATATTGATTGTATTGATAAGAAATTAAATGAACAATCCGTATCCGTTTCGGTATTAAAATCACCAAAAACTTCGCTCCCGCCCCCTGCAACAGCATAAATAGCCAATTTTATTACAAATATTATTGTTGCAAACCAGGCTAAGTAATAATATCCTTTTAATAAACTTTCCGGTGATAATGCTAATGTCATAAATTTTACTCCTTAAATTATTAACCTTCACTTTTTTTCTGAGATCTTTTATTTTTAAAACCTTTTTTAGGTTTGCTTGCAGAAGATTTTTTAATAATATTTGCAGATGTTTGAACACGTTTTACACTAAATACATCCGGTAATGATTGAACACATATTATAACTTTTTTAAGTGTTTCAATATTATCAAGTTCTAATCCCATTTCAATAATACCAACATGGTTTTTAGTTTTAATATTTGCATTCACAATATTTGCATTATTATCCGAAACAGCGGCAATAACATCTTTCAACAGACCTAATTTTTCAGCAGTTTCAATTCTAATAGTTGTTGTATAAGTTTTATTTGTATTAACACCAGCCCAGCGGATATCCATTAATCTTTCCGGCGGAATAGTTTCAAGTGTTTTACAATCAACACGGTGAACAGTTACCCCTTTTGCCCTTGTAACTACACCGACAATAGGTTCGCCCGGAATTGGAGAACAACATCTTGCAAAGGAATACAGCAAACCTTCCAATCCAATAATATCTTTTTGAGAGCTCTTTCGATTTGAAAAATGGAAGCTGTCTTCCGGTTTTTTATCCTGAGGTTTCTTTAATTTATTTACAACTTTTGTTAAAGTAGTTTCACCATACCCTAGAGCTGCAAACAAATCTTCAGAAGATTGATAATTCATTGTCTTAGCAATCTTATCAAACTCACCTTGTTTTAAATATTCATCAAATACAGCTTTGGTCAATTCATGTTCAAGATTTGATCTGCCAATATTAACATGTTCGTCTCTATTATTTTTCTTAAACCACTGTTTAATTTTTTGTGATGCCTGTTTTGTAACAACAAAAGTCAACCAGTCAAGTCGCGGTGCCGGATTTTTTGATGTTAAAATTTCAACAATATCACCGTTATTCAACTTTGTACTTAATGGAACAATTCTGCCGTTAATCAAAGCACCTACAGTTTTATGCCCAACATCTGAGTGAATACGATATGAAAAATCAACAGGGGTTGCATCTTTAGGCAAGTCCAAAACATCACCGTCTGGTGTAAATGCAAAAACTTGATCCGAAAATAAATCTAATTTTACACTTTTCACATAATCTTCTGCATTTTTAGTATCTTTATCATATTCTACAAGTTTGTGCATCCATGAGAATTTCATATCTGAAGAGTTATTAGCTTTTTGAGAGCCTTTTTCCTTATATCTCCAGTGTGCAGCAATACCATATTCTGCAACCTGATGCATTTCCCATGTTCTAATCTGAACTTCCAGCGGTTTTGAACGAGGACCAATAACAGAAGTATGAAGTGACTGGTACATATTGCCTTTCGGCATTGCAATATAGTCTTTAAATCTGCCCGGAATTGGTTTAAATTGGGAGTGAATAAGACCTAAAACTTCATAACATTCTTTTACACTATCAACAATTACACGAACCGCAGTTATATCATACAAATCATGAAACGTTATATTCTGGCGTTTCATTTTTGCGTAAATACTGTAGTAATGTTTTGCACGTCCTGTAATTTGAGCATTAATACCATTTTTTTCAACGTCGTGTGTAATTTTATCAATTAATGCGTTAACTGTTTCTTCTCTATCTGATTTTGTTTGTGCAACAAGTTGTGCAATTTCAAAATATTTTTCAGGTTCTAAGTATTTAAGTGACAAATCTTCAAGTTCGGCTTTAATTTTATAGATACCCAAGCGATTAGCAAGCGGGGCAAAAATATCAATTGTTTCCTGTGCGATTTTTTTCTGCTTTGCAGGTTCCATAAAATTGAGTGTTCTCATATTGTGAAGCCTGTCTGCGAGTTTCAAGAAAATTACACGAATATCATTTGCCATTGCGATAAATAATCGTCTAAAGTTTTCAGCCTGACGCTCTTCTTTTGATTTGAATTTTAATTTACCAAGTTTTGTAACGCCTTGAACAAGATTCAAAACATCGGTTCCAAAAAGTTCTTCAATGGTTTCCGGCTTAGTATCAGTATCTTCCAGCACATCATGCAAAAATGCCGCAATCAACGTATGAGTATCAACTTCAAGCCCTGCAAGAATTTTAGCAACTTCACAGGGGTGAATAATATAAGGTTCACCCGAAACTCTAAATTGACCATCATGGAGTTTTTTAGCAAATTTATAAGCTTTTTCGACCAGAGCAATATCTTCGGCAGAATGTTTCTGAGAGATTAAAATTTCTTTTATTTCTTTAAATGTTTCTAAATCTGACATAATAGAATAATGATATAAATTATATTAATGATTTTCAAGAAAACCTGAAAAATTTCATCCAAAAACATTAGTTAAATATTCCACATAATATTTATTATCCGCAAGATAATCCAATGAAGGTTCGGAAACGTAGTTTCTGATGACTCGTTTCATTTGGTCGCGTTTTTCTCTTTCTTTGCTTACGTTTCTTTCTCTTTTACTCGCAATAAAAGAGAAAGAAATGAAGGAACTGTATTTATTTTAAAAAGAACCTTTCTTTGTTCACTTTTTCTTTTTGATTGCGACGCAAAAAGAAAAAGTAGAACCGAAAAAGAAAAACACGCTTGATTGAATGGCTCGAGTCATCAGGGGCTTTGCCCCCGAACCCCCTTATAAAAATATCGTTTTGATATTTACCCCTAATAAATATTATGTATTTTTGTGCTATATTTTTTAGTATGCTGAAAGAAACACCTGACGGAATTGTAGTTAATATCCGAATTTCACCCAATGCGAAAAAAAATGAAATAATTAATGAAGGTGAAATTGTTAAAGTAAAAATTACCGCTCAACCTATAGATGGTAAAGCCAACAAAGCTTTGATTGAATACCTTTCAAAGAATTTTAAAATTCCTAAAACATCTATTAAAATTTTAAAAGGTGAAACCTCTAAAGATAAAACTATTCTTTTTAAAACCTCAGATACTGAGAAAGTAAAATTACTTAACAATACATTTTCTTAGTAGCAAAAAATTATATGCTTATATTTATAAATAAAAAAAGGAGAATATACATGCAAATAGATAAAATATCAATGGCAACAACTTTCGGAAACTTACATAAAAGTAGAGTTCAAAAAGATGACAATTACCCATCAGAAAGAATTTCTAAAAATTGCGAAAGATTACTAACACCTCAAGAAATTTATATAGATAAAAGATTAAAAGAACAAGAAGCAAATTTCAAAAAAGCAATGGATAAACAAAACGCACTCATCGGCTCATCACTTGTAGCACTGGTAAATTACCTTAACAACAATTCTGATGCTGTTACTACTAAAAAGGTAATTCAAGAAAAACTTATTAAACCATCAAAAGAATCATCAACTTTAAGGGTTGAAATTTAATGAATATCTCAAAATTAAACCCTATCGGCTACGAATCAAAAACTGAACAGGGTAACAAATACAAAAAATCAAACCTTGGAACTTCTTCAATGATAGCAGCATTTGCAGCTATTGATGCAAGCGGATATATCTGGAAAGATAATAAAGTTGCAAAGTATTTGTCAAGTGAACAATTACTTACCAAAGATTTAATGCAAATCTTAAAAATCAAACCAACAAAAACAGTTAAAACATTATTATCAATAGCAGGTATAGCAATAGATTTATCATGCGGAGTATGGCTTGGTAATATAATAGACAAAAAAATCAATAAAAAACGGGCTGAAACTGCAGATAAATTAGCATTATCAACAGTCCAAAACATTCAAAACAATTAAACCCTTTACAAATAAAATTTTTATACTATTATTATAGTAATAAAGGAAATATAAATGACAAATAACTTATTACAAAAGCATCATAAAAACCATCATATCGACCTGAAGAGGTTGTAAGATTGGTAATGCCCTTGTAATAAACAATAAATCAATTCTTAAAAACAACTTCTTCAGGATATAAAGACAAGAGCGAAGAAGTTGTTTTTAGTTAAAAGAATTGAGGTTAAAAAATTATGACACTAACAAGTATAATATCCGCTATCGGAAATAATAGTACAATTTACCCGCTGCTGGTAAGGGATTGCTGCATAGAAGTTCCTTCAAAAATTTATATTGCAAGAAAAGAAAACCTGAAAGAATCAGAAGAAGTTGCAAATGATGCAACACGCGAAAAATTTATTGATGAATATGCAACATCTGCAATTTGGCTTGGAGGAATTCCTGCAACAGAATACGTTATGGATAAATATATCCGAAGAAAAGGGTATAATCCTGACGTTAATTTAAAATTATTCAAAGAAGAAGAAAAAATCAAAGGTGCAAAAAATGCAGGACAAGAAATTCTTCAAGGTATTGAATATAATATTCAAAAATTCAAAAATTATACACAGCAAGAAGTAAAAGATGCTGTAGCAGACCTTGTAAAAGTAAAAGAAAACAAAAGTGCATTTGAAAAAATACTTACTAAAAAATTCTGTGCAGCAACTATTATCCCTACAATAATTATGGGATTTGTTCTACCTAAATTAAATTTTGCTCTAACACGTAAAATAAGAGAAAAGAAAGCGGCTCAAACCTCTCAACAAACACAACCAACACAAAACTTTTCAACCTTCACCGGTATAGATAGAACAAAATTCAATGCTATCAGCTCACTAAATGAAAAGAATCAAAACATCAATTTCACAGGTTCATTCACATCTACAATCGCCAACTTAAGAACCATTGATAAAATGGCAATTTCAGACGGCGGCTTAACAGTCGGAAGAGTCACAACATCAAGAAATAAAGAAGAAGGTTACGTAAATGCATTTAGAATGATTGGCTCAATGATTTTAAATTTTGTAACCCCTATTTATATAGCAAAAGGCTTGGATGCAACTGCAAATAAATTGTTTAAAATTAATGTAAATTTGGATCCGCTTATTCTGGAGAATAAAGAATTTATAGAACAAATACAAAACGGCTCATTTGAACTTCCAAAATCAAATACTCCTAAAGATTTACTTGAATTTTTAGATTCAAAACCGGACAGCCTGTTTGCAAAATTTGCACAACAATCTAAAAAAGTTTCATATTTAGACTGCGGAGTTAGAGACCCGAGAAGATTTGTTGATTTCAAAGATTTAGAAAAATTCAAAAAAGAATTTGAAACATTTATTGAAAGTGCAAAAAAATCTGCAAATATTGAAAACTTTGCTAAAAAAGCAAAATATGTGAAATTTGCAAACATTCTGGCTAACGTAGGTATTTCAAGCTTCTTACTAGCTGTTGTTTTACCGAAATTACAATACGAATTCAATAAAAAAGTCACAGGTTCATACCTTGATCCGGGATTAAAAAACTAATATTACCAGTGCAAATCTTTTGAAAACTTAAAGCCATCCGCAACAAATACAGCAAAACATGTTGTTGGGGCACCTCCCATATGCGTACCAGTTTTACAATTTTCTACATATTGTTCTCGACCGGCTGTTCTATAGTTTTTTATTTGAGGAATAGTTTCCCGTTTTTCTAAAAAACCATTTTGATACAAATAAGTATTCCAACTATATTCAGCAATATCCCATACATCTTTGCCTAAAACATTTGGTGGAGAAGAACAATTAACATCATATACTAAAAAATAAAATTGATTATTTACAAAATGGGTAATGCAAGAACCATCAGAAAATTTAGTAAACATTCTTCCACCCGGCTGCGTATCAGCAAGTTGTCCATTCATATTATATATAGGATAAGAATCTTTTTGAGTTTTAGATCTATGCTCAACATTCGCCTTATTTAAAAATGGCAAATAATATTTTTGAAACCATTCTTTTGATATAGAAGACTCCGGTCGAGCCCAGCTTTCCGGCGGCTCATCATATTCTGCAAAAGCCATTTTTTCAGCATTCAACAATGTTGAATACATTTTCTTCAATTTAGATTCAGCAATCGATTGCTGATATTTTGTAACAAGACCCGGAATTGTTATTGCGGCAACAACTCCTATTATCCCCAGAGTAATTAAAACTTCAGCAAGGGTAAATGCAAAAATTTTATTAGAGATTCCGAAACAAGTTCGGAATGACATGGAATCAGATAATCCGCAAAACCCGCACAGGAGAGGCTTTAAAAGGTTACCCCCCCCCGATTTTCTTAATATTATTGAATTTCAACATAAAGCTCTCCTTTTGTAAACAACAATTATTGTAACAAAATTTTATACAGAATTCAAGTTTCAAATTTAGACAAATAAATAATACATAAGGGTGATATTAATAATTATCCTACTATACAAAAAACATTTTATATGATAAGATGAAGACAGATGTAGTAGGAAATATTTTTTGATTATATATGCAATGACTTTGAATTAATTAAAATTTAATAAAAAGAACGGGTAGGATATATGTACCCGGCATTGCGTGTATTATAAAAAAATAGAAAAGGATAAGGTATTACTTTATGGTATTAAACACCTTGTTAGTAATTGCGGCTATTGCGGTAATAGTCTTAGCTGTGATGCTAATTATTCAAAAACAAAAAGTTAAAAGTGCCTTAGAGGCTATTGAAAAAGACAAAAAAGCACTTGATGACAAAGAAAAAATTCTCTACAAAGAAGCTAAAATTAAAGCAGTAGAAGAACTTCAAGAAGACAGAGAACAATTAAACGAAGAAGAAAGAGAACGTAGACAAGAACTTGCAAGACAAGAACAAAAATTAGCAAAACGTGAGGATATGCTTGAAGATAAAATTCAAGAATATACTGAAAAAGACATTCAAGTTCAACACAAAATGGATCAGCTTTTAGAAAAAGAAGATTACCTTGCAGAACTTGTTCAAAAACAAACGGAAGAATTAGAAAGAATTTCAGGAATGTCTTGCGAAGATGCAAAAAGAACTCTTCTTGAACAACTTAAAAATGATTTAGCTCAAGAACAAATGCAGCTTGTTAGAGAAAATGAAGCAAAAATTAAAGAGATTTCATTAGAAAAATCTAAAGAAATATTATCAACAACAATGCAAAGATGTATGATTGAACAGGTTGTAGAAACAACAGTTTCAGTTGTAGGTCTGCCAAACGATGAAATGAAAGGCCGTATTATTGGACGCGAAGGAAGAAACATTCGTGCCTTAGAAACCTTAACTGGTGTTGATCTAATTATTGATGATACTCCAGAAGCGGTTGTATTATCAAGTTTTGACCCTGTAAGACGTGAAATAGCAAAGCTTGCATTGGAAAAACTTATTGTTGACGGTCGTATTCACCCTGTAAGAATTGAAGAAATGGTTGAAAAAGCCAGAGAAGAAATTGATAAAAAAATCTGGACAGAAGGTGAAAACGCAGCTCTTGAAATGGGTGTTATGGGCTTAAATAAAGAGCTTATTAAAACTTTAGGAAGATTATATTACAGAACAAGTTACGGACAGAATGTTCTAAAACACTCTCTTGAAGTTGGTCATATCGCAGGTATGTTAGCAGCAGAACTTGGAGCAAATGAAAAAATCGCTAAACGAGCAGGTCTGCTTCACGATATAGGTAAAGCTGTTGACCAGACTCAAGAAGGTACACATATTCAACTCGGTGTTGAGATTGCAAGCAGATTTGGTGAAAAACCTGAAGTTATTCATGCAATTGAAGCTCACCACGATGATGTTGTTGCAAACACAATAGAAGCTGTTCTTGTCAAAGTTGCCGATGCAATTTCAGCAGGCAGACCGGGTGCAAGACGTGATACTTTGGAAATCTATATTAAACGTCTTCAAAAAATCGAAGAAATAGTTAATAGTTACGAAGGTATCAAGCAGTCATTCGCAGTTCAAGCCGGCCGCGAAGTTAGAATAATTGTTCAAGCTGAAATGTTTGATGATTTAGCTTCCGGCAAACTGGCAAGAGATGTAGCTAAACGAATTGAAAACGAACTTGATTACCCTGGACAAATCAGAGTAACAGTTGTTAGAGAATTCAGAACAACAGAAATTGCAAAATAATCAAAGTTGAGGCAAGATGTTT
Organism: uncultured bacterium; assembly: GCA_950022495.1. GTDB lineage: Bacteria > Cyanobacteriota > Vampirovibrionia > Gastranaerophilales > Gastranaerophilaceae > Zag111. The sequence goes on along the minus strand of CATLLJ010000005.1, from coordinate 60,556 downwards.
AATAAACATCTTGCCTTGATATATAAATTAAAGAGTTGAATACAATGGAAAAAGACATAATAAAAATTATATTTTTTGGAGATATAGTAGGCAAACCAGGAAGGTTTGCCGTTAGAGATTTTCTTGCAAATAACGATACCTTCAAAAATTATGATTTTATTATTGCCAATATTGAAAATGCATCCCACGGTTTCGGATTAACAGAAAAGAATTATAAAGATTTTATAGAATATGGCATAAACGCAATGACCTGCGGTAATCATATTTGGGATAAGAGAGATATTTATAACTACATCGATGAAGCTGACAAACTTCTTAGACCAATTAATTATCCTGAGGGCACAAAAGGTGTTGGCAGCAGAATATTTGATATGGGAGAGTTTAAGATTGGTGTAATAAATGTACTCGGCAGAGTATTTATGAACCTCGTAGATTCACCGTGGGAAATTGTAAGAGATGAAATTCTACGAATAAAAGAAATTACACCGATTATTGTTATTGATTTTCACGCAGAAGCAACTGCTGAAAAAATTTGTTTTGGAAAATTCTGTTCTGAATTAGGAGTTAGTGCATTTTTTGGAACTCATACTCATGTTCAGACAGCAGATGAAAGTATTATAAACGGAATGGGCTACATTACTGATGCAGGATTTTGCGGAGCATCAGACGGAGTAATAGGGATGGAATACAAAACATCACTTTCCAGATTTTTAACCTGTATTCCCGAACGTTATGAAGTAGCTGAAGGCAAATCTACACAAGTTAATGCTGTAGAAGTTGAAATAGATTCCACAACAGGAAAAGCCTTAGCTATAAAAAGAATTTTATGTAATAGAGATAATATAGAAGAGGAAAGTGAAAATGAGGACTGATTTACATATTCACACATATTTCTCGGACGGGGTGTTCTCGCCGGAAAAGATTGTGGATACGGCAATAGATGTCGGATTACAAGCTATAGCAATTACCGATCACGATAATGTCTTAGCTTACGATATCGCACAAAAACATATCAAAGATAATAATCTTGAAGATAAAATTGAAGTTATTAGAGGTATTGAAGTCAATACATTGTATAAAAATAATGAAGTTCATATTCTCGGATACTTTATGAACACAAAAGATAAAGACTTTGTTGAACTGCTTAAAAATCAACAACAGGCAAGAATTAAGCAAACCAAAGAAATTTTAACACTTTTATCTAAAAAAGAAGGTATTAAAATAAAATTTGAAGATATCAAAAAATTGGTTGCTGAAGGTGGCAGTATTGGGCGACCTCATATCGCAAAGGCAATTACAAATGCCGGCGGTACAACTAATGTTATGGATGCTTATGCAAAATATATCCATGATGATTCACCTGTTTATGTACAAAGAAAGACTGTTTCACCGCATGATGCAGTTGAAATAATCTACGACGCAGGCGGAATTCCAGTTATTGCCCACCCGCATGATTTAGATATAGCAGAATCTCTTATTAAAGAACTTATGAATTACGGTTTGCGTGGGATTGAGGCTTATCACAGAAAACATTCACCTGCTTGTGTTGAATATTTCTCATCAATGGCGGAAAATCTTGGGTTAATAGTAACAGGCGGATCTGACTTCCATACACCGAATATAATGAACGGTCAGATTATCTTAGGCAAAAACTTCATACCTGAATGGGTTTACGAAAAACTAAAAGAAGAGAAAAAACGCATAGATTTAGCATAGAAAAACTTCAGGTCCTCCCATTGAGGGAGGATCGAAATCTTTGATTTCGAGAAGGGGGACAATGAAAAAACGTTTCTGGAAAATTGAATATTCTATAACAATTTTTGTAATATTCGGAGTAATTTTACTTTTAATTCCGACATCTTTCATTTCGTCCAAAGAAGCTGCATTTATTACAAAATGGAATGACACCTACAATAAAATTGATTATATGTTTACGGCAATGGCAGCACACGCTGACGAAAACATTGTTAAAGATTTCAACTCTAAATCAAATCAGGAACGTGAACAAATAATGATTAAACTGGTTAAGCCATATTTGAGAATAAAAGAAAGCGATGAAATTACAAAACGCTATGCACCATACTTTATGAACGGGACAAAAATTCCAAAAGATAATCAATACTACTTTGAAAAATTATATCTTACAAAAAACGGTATAATTATTGGCATTAAAGATATAAAAGATGAAGATGTTTTTCATCCCGGCTTTCTTATGATGTTCGACATGAACGGTTTAAAAGGTCCAAATGTATGGGGAAAAGATATTTATGGTATAAACATCTTCACTGATGGTAAAATAACACCAATCGGAACCGGCTGGGATTTAGAAGATTTGAAAAAAGATTGTTCTGAAACCGGAACGGGAATATCATGTTCGCATTACTACCGAATTGGCGGAGAATTCAACGAATAAGGGGTAAATTATATTATCCTCAGCTTTGGTAGAATATGATTAGGGAGAAGGAATATATGACAAAAAATATATGTGTATTTGCATCATCATCAAATTATTTAGCAGAAGAATATTATAAAGATGCACAAGAATTAGGGATACTATTAGGCAAAAACGGCTATGATATAACTTATGGAGGAAGTACACTTGGCTTAATGTGGGCTTGTGCTTCAGAAGTTCAAAAAAATGGTGGCAAAGTTTATGGTGTTATGCCTAAAAAGCTTGCTGAAATGGGCTGTAAAACAGATAACTGCGACGAATTCTGGCTTACTGAAGGGATGAGAGAAAGAAAAGCACAATTAGATAAAATTTCAGACGGAGTAATCGCTTTAGCCGGCGGTTTTGGAACCCTTGAAGAACTTTCAGAAATGATTGTTCAAAAACAATTAGGTTACAATAAAAAACCAATTATTCTACTGAATACAAACGGATTTTATAATAAATTAAATGAATTCTTTGAAGAAATCATTGAGCAAAAATTTGCAAATAAAAATGTGAGAAGCTTATATTGCATAGCTTCAACACCACAGGAAGCGATTGACTATTTGAAAAATTATAAGCCGTCAGAACTTGATGTTGATAAAAATGCAATATATTCAAGATAGACTAATATCTAATTTTTGATGCTCTATCCATTTCTCTTTGCTGATCTTTTTTGGCTATATCATCACGCTTGTCGTGAAGTTTTTTACCTTTAGCAAGTCCTATTTCTACTTTTGCAAAACCTTTTGTTATAAAAACTTCAAGCGGAACAATTGTATAGCCGTCTTTTTTTATCTTAGAATGCATTTTTAAGATTTCTTTTTTGGTCAAAAGCAGTTTTCTTGTTCTTTCTGCTTTATGATTATAACGGTTGCCCTGCTCATAAGGTGAAATGTGACAGTTATACAAAAAGATTTCATTATCCTCAATTTTACAGAAACTATCTTTCAAATTGATAGCATTTTTTCTGACAGATTTAATCTCGGTACCTGTCAACACAATACCGGCTACAAATTTATCAAAAATTGTATAGTCATGAAATGCTTTTCTATTTGTTGTTATAATCTTTTTATCCATAGGCTGATTATAACACAGAGTTTAAATTTTTGCTCTATCTATTTATATAAAAAGCACCGGCATTTATGAGTTTCAGAAAATTCGATATCCGCTGGAACCTCAACCTTGCATTGTTCCATAACATAAGGGCATCTTGTATGGAATTTGCACCCTTGCGGAAGATTTTCAGGAGACGGAAGCTCACCTTTTAGTGCAATACGTTCAGATTTTACACCATTAATTTCTGGAACTGCACTTAAAAGAGCCTTGGTATATGGATGCCGAGGATTATTAAAGATTTCTTCTGTTTTACCTATTTCTACAATCTCGCCTAAATACATAATTGCAATCCTATCAGACAGATATTTTATAACGCTTAAATCGTGCGAAATAAATAAAAATGTTAAATTAAAATCATTTTTTAATTGCTTCAAAAGATTGATAATTTGTGCTTGAATACTAACATCCAAGGCACTTACAGGTTCATCTGCGATTATAAATTCAGGATTTAAAACAAGAGAACGAGCAATAGCAATTCTTTGTCTTTGACCACCTGAAAACTCATGCGGATAAAGATCTAAACAATTTTTATCAAGTCCGACTTTCAAAATTTTTTCTTCAATAATTTTATCAATTTCTGCTTTTGATAAGTTTGTATTTATTTCAAGAGGTTCTCTTAAAAGCTCTCCAATCTTCATTTTGGGATTAAGACTTGAGTATGGATTTTGAAATATCATTTGAACTTTTTTATAATACTCTTTAAGGTCATATTGTTTAGACAAATTTAATATATCAACATCATCCAGACAAATAGAACCCTTAGAAGACTTTACAAGCATCATTATTGCCTTAGCCAGAGTAGATTTACCACAACCTGATTCACCGGCTATTGCAAGAATTTCTCCCTTTTGAACATCTAGAGAGACCCCATTTACGGCATGAACGGTTTGTTCAAGTCCAAAAATTCCTTTTTTGGTATTGTATTCAACATATAAATTTTTTATCTCTATTAGATTATTTGCCATAAATTGATGTTATCTTAATTAATTCATAAAAACAATTCTACCTGCGGGGAAATATTATTTTTCACCGAGTAAAATATTATCAATAAGTCTTACTCCGCCAACTTTACAAGCAATAAAAACTCTAGTTGTATCATCAGCTTTTGTAGTTTCTTCTAAATCATTCTGGTTCATGAATTCAAGATATTCTAAGTCGTGATGTTCATCTAAAAACTGATATGCTGTTTCTTTTAATGCTTCCACATCAGTGATACCTTTTTTATAGCAATTTTTTATATTGTTCAAAATTTTACTCAACGCAAGAGCATGAATTTTATCTTCATCAGATAAATATTTATTACGAGAACTCAATGCAAGACCTGATTCTTCTCTCACAATAGGGCAAGGAATAATTTCAACAGGAATATTCAAATCTTTAACCATTTTTTGAATAATAATAAGCTGTTGAGCATCTTTTTCGCCAAAGAATGTAAAATCAGGCTGTACAATATTGAATAATTTATTTACTACAGTACAAACCCCGTCAAAATGCCCGACTCTAGACTTTCCGCAGAGTTTATTTACATAGAAAAACGGAGGAATAACATAAGTTAGAAAATCGTTTGTTCTCATTTGATTTTCACCGTACATTTCAGCAGGAGACGGGGCAAAAACAATATTTACTCCGGCATCATCACAAAGCTTCGTATCAGCTTCCAAAGTTCTAGGATATTTTTCTAAATCTTCGCCCGGACAAAATTGAATAGGATTTACAAATACTGAAACCACAACCCTGTCACATTTTTCTACTGCTTTTTTAATCAGGCTTAAATGACCGTTATGCAAAGCCCCCATTGTTGGAACCAGTCCAACAGTTAAACCTAGTTTTTTCCACTCTTTTACCTGTTCTCTTACTTCTTTAATTGTATGAATTAACATTTTACACTGCTCCCTGTGTGCATTCTTAATTGCTCTGCTTCTTCAGGTGTGAGTTTGAAAACTTCATCATCAGACGGAAAGTTTCCAGTCTTCACATCACTATTATATTGTTTTGCACACTCTAATATTAAACTTTTCATATCTCCGTATTTTCTTGCAAATTTTGGTTTAAAATCTGAGAATTTACCAAATAAATCATCACAAACCAGAATTTGAGAATCACAATATCTGCCTGCTCCGCAGGAAATTGTCGGAACAGATAGATTTTCAGAAATAAATTTAGCACTTTCTTCGGGTACCATTTCTAAAACTATAGAAAATACTCCGGCTTTTTCTAATTTTTTAGCTTGTTCTAAAATATTTAACGTATTTTCAAAACTTTTGCCCTGAATAATATGTCCGCCGATTACATTTTGCGATTGAGGAGTAAAACCAATATGCCCCATAACAGGAACACCCATTTGCGTACATCTTTGAATAAGTTCTAGAATATAATCATTACAACCTTCAAGCTTAACGGCATTGGCACCATTTTTAACCATATTACCAATATTAGTAAGTGCAGACGGGATATCAATTGTATAACTCATAAACGGCATATCTGTAACAACCATTGCCCGTTCAACACCTCTGGCTACAGCTTTTGTAAATATAGTCATTTCTTCAACACCGATACTATTAGTATTTTCATAACCAAGAGCAACCATCGCAAGACTATCGCCTATTAGAATTATATCAACACCTGCTTCATCTATATATTTTGCCGTTGAATAATCATAAGCAGTAAGTGCAGAGAATTTCTCACCTGTTTCTTTTAATTTTCTCAATGTTCTTACTGTTACTTTTTTTGCCATAATGTAAAACCTTTCGAGTAATTACGATTTACTTACCCCAGAAATTAAGATTTTTTTTCTGTTGTTTTCTATACCAGTAATAAAGAGCTCTTGCAACGCGGTTAGAACTATGTCTTACTAAACCCTCTTTACTATCTTCGATAAGTTTCTTAGCACATATTCTGATGCCCATTTTTCTAACCTCTGCAGCATCCAATCTAACGGGATAAGAATTCGCTTTCTGATATTTATCTGCAAGTTTCTCAGGTAAATAATTATTTACAAGAACCGCATCGACAATTTTATTTGATCCGGCATGGTTAATTAATGCTTTTAAGTGATCTGAAACATTATAATTATCAGTTTCACCGGGTTGGGTCATAATATTACAAACATAGATTTTCGGAGCAGTTGATTTAGCAATTTCTTCTGCAATTTCCTTAATTAACAAGTTTGGAATAACACTTGTATAAAGACTTCCCGGTCCTAAAACTATCAATTCTGCATTTCTAATCGCATCAATTACTTCCGGTAAAGCCTTACAATTCACAGGTTCGGTAAATAGTCTTTTAATTCTGCCATTAGCTTCAGGAATTGTGGATTCGCCATGAATAATTCTGCCATCATCCATTTCAGCCGCAAGTTTCATATCATCTAAAGTTGCAGGAAGAACCCTTCCTCTTATTGACAAAACTCTTGATGATGCTCTAACCGCAGATACCATATCTCCTGTGATATCATATAACGCAGTAATAAAAAGATTACCGAAACTATGACCTTCTAAACCGGTACCGTTGTCAAATCTGTATTTAAAAAGTTTATTAACTAAATCTTCATCGTCCGCTAAAGCGGTAATACAGTGTCTAATATCTCCCGGAGGAAGAATTCCCATTTCTTCTCTTAATCTTCCTGAACTGCCGCCATCATCGCCCACTGTAACAATTGCAGTTAAATTATTTGTAATATTTTTAACACCGCTTAACAGCATTGATAAACCTGTTCCGCCCCCAACTGCAACAACACGCGGACCACGGTTTAGTTTTCTTCTGCGGTATAAATTTTCTAGCAATACATCATTATTTTTATCTTCATCTAAATCTAAAATAGACAAATTAGTTTTCTGCCAGCCTTTAAAAAATATAGCAGCACCAATCATAACAATACCAAAAGCAAGCCATTCTGTAGAAATTTTTGTAGCAATTTTACTAATAAACTGCATAGTATTATAGATTGGCTGCAGGTCAAAAAGTATCAATATACCAACAGTCATAAGTGCGGTTCCAACGAAAATAAGTGCGAACCAACGCTTAACCTGTAACCCCGGTATCAACCATCCTGCTTGTTTTGGCATTTTTATTTTCTTAATCATACTAATCCCTTTTTACTGTATATCTCAAATATTGGATTAAACTTAATCAACCCAGCCTGATTTTTGAGCATTTTTATAATTGTACGGCAGCGGTTCAACTATTTCTCTTGCTTGAATTATCAATTCTCTGGCATTTGAAAGCTTATTAGAAAAATGGATTGAATCAGCTCTAACAATTGTTCTTCCGCCAATATTATTAGCGACTTGAGAATTCTGCAATAAGTCTCTTAATCTCTGGATAGAAATTGAGGTATTTTCTAAATCTCTTGCTGAAAAATCTATGTTACCAGCTTCATCATAAATTTTTTCTAAATGAACTTCATGAGCAACTTGAATATTTTCTTCTTCTCCAACTTGAGCAAGAATTTCACCGGTTGCTCCGTAATATATTAACCATTGAGAACATTTTTTTATAGCTTTTGCAATTGTTCTGGACACTTCTAAATCTTCAGAAGCATGTCTGTATAAAGCTCCGTGAGGTCTTACGTGTTCAATTTCCATCCCGTAAGCTTTTGCAAAAGTCATAAGTGCACCGACCTGATACATAACAAGAGCTTCTAATTCTTCCGCATCCAAATCCATTTGTCTGTAGCCAAATCCTTGAATATCATCAAAACCGATATGAGCACCAACAACTATATTTTTTTCTTTAGCCTGTAAAAGAGCTTCTTTAATTGTTAACGGATCTCCGGCATGAAAACCACAGGAAATATTAACAGAACTAACATAATCCAGTAATCTTGCTTCCGAACTGTTTTTATAAATCCCGAAACTCTGTGCTAAATCACAGTTAAAATCAATATTTTTAATAGCTTTTTTCTCTAAAACATTTTGCATAATTTATCAATCTCTTTACATTATATCTGAACAAATTATACAACATAAAGA
>CATLLJ010000005.1:0-51997 GCA_950022495.1 uncultured bacterium | reverse complement strand
TAAATCTATCTCTTTATATATTTTTAATAAATTATTTCGCCAATAACTAAACTAAATATTCTAAATTATTTCTTATACGTTATCAATATATCTGGAGTAAAAAATTGAGAATTATAATATTCAAAATTTGTACAATCTGAAATTTTATCTATTACAAAACCGTCAAAACATGATTTACCGGAGTTATCTCCCAGCACTTTCGGAGCTATAAAATGAAACAGTTTATCAACATAAGGTAAGAATGCAGCATTTAAAATTCCGCCTGCTTCAACAAGTACGCTCATTATTTTTAATTCATAAAGTTTTTTTAAAACAAACTCAATATCTAATTTACCATTTATTGCAGGAGTTTTTACAAAAGTTACATTGAATTTTTCAACCTGAGGTATTATTGCTTCATCATGAAAAACATAAATCTCACCCTGTTCATATATTTTCGAGTTTAAATCTGTTTTTAACGTTCTATCCAGAATAATTTTCTTTTTATGAAGCATTTCCGGATTATCGGCAATCACAGTAGAGGATGAAGTCAATATTGCATCATAAATTTTTCTTATGTTTCTAACTTCAGCCCTTGCCCCCTTCGATGTAATCCATTTTGAATCACCGCAATGAGTTGCAATTTTACCATCAATGGTTGTTGCGGTTTTCAAAGCAACAAACATTTGTTTTTTAGTATGATTTTTTATAAAAACTTCATTTAAGTCTTTACATTCTTTTTCCAGTACCGGTCCAACAACTTCAATTCCTGCATCCTTTAATTTTTGTAATCCTTTACCGCCAACAATAGGATTTGGATCCTGCATACCGTATACAACCCTTTTAATTCCTTTTTCTATAATCAAATCACAGCAAGGCGGAGTTTTACCAAAATGAGAACAAGGCTCTAAATTTACAATTAAAGTACAACCATTTGCATTATCAAGTTTCAAAAGTGCATCACGTTCGGCATGATTTTCACCGTATTTTTTATGATAGCCTGTAGAAATTATTTCTTTTTCTTCTGAATCCAGCACTACACATCCGACCATTGGATTAGGAGAAGTCTCGCCAGCACCATTTAATGCAAGTTCTAGACATTTATTCATCTCGGTAATATAAGTTTTCATATTTGTATTTTATATTAAAATATGATAATTTGAAATAGTTGGAAACGTATAAAAAGAAGGAGGCAAACATGGTAGATTTACGTTATATCGGACACAGTGCATTTGAAATTAAAAACGGAGATAAAGCGGTTTTAATTGATCCGCTTGTATCTGTAAATGATAAATTTGATTGGAAAGAAGAACCAATTACAGATATTTTATTAACACATGCACATGGCGACCACTTAGGTGAAGCCTTAGAAATTGCAAAAGAAAAAGATATTGAAATTACTGCAGTTGCAGAACTTGCAGGCTATTGCAAAGAACAGGGTGCTAAATCAAAACCTATCGGCTTAGGTGCATGGATTAATTTTTCATGGGGACGTGCAGTTTTTGTACCTGCGTTCCATTCTAGCTCTTTACCTGATGGAAGATACGGCGGTGTTGCTGCTGGAATAATTCTAGATATCGATGGTGTTAGAATTTATCATGCCGGCGATACATGTTTAACCGGAGAAATGAAAACAATTAAAGAATTATACGCTCCGCAAATCGCATTATTACCTATTGGCGGCAACTACACAATGGATGTTGAACATGCTGCAATGGCTGCAAAATGGTTAGGTGTAAGAACAGCTATCCCTATGCATTATGGAACATTCCCTGAAATTCAAGCTGATCTTGAAAGATTTGCAAGACTTATTGCGTTCAACAATACAGCCTGCCAGATATTAAATCCTGAAGACATTAAACAATAAATAAAAGAGGCATTATGAAAGTATTATTTGTTATAGACCGATTAGAGTTAAAGTATTTTGAATTCAACGACCTTGTTACAAACTTTTGGATTATTAAAAGTCTGTTAGAAAAAGGTTGTGATGTATATATTACAACAATTGATATGCTGAAACTCAAATCGGCTATAGCATATACTTCATGTTATAAATCTTATTTGCAGGATGAAAATATTTTCTATGATAAAAACAGCCTGACTGAAGAAAAAATTGAAAGTTTTAATCTTGTTATGTTTCGTCCGGATCCTCCTGTTGATTTGGATTATATTAACGCAACATACATTTTTGACTTTGTGGACAGACAAAAAACGCTCATTTTAAATGACACAACTCAAGTCCGCAATTTCAATGAAAAACTTCATGCTGTATTATTTAATGATTTAATGCCGGAAAATATTGTAACTTCTTCAAAGACCGACATTATGGATTTTCTAAAAGAACATAATGAGATTATTCTAAAACCGCTAAATCAATGTTTTGGCGGAGGTGTAATGTATTTAAAACATGGTGATAAAAATACCGCAGTCATAATTAATTCAATGACAAATAACGGCAAACAATTAATTATGGTACAAAAATTCATACCAAAAGCAGTTTATGGAGATAAAAGAGTTCTGATATTAGGAGAAGAAATTTTACCTTATTGTGTTCAAAAAACTCCAAGTAATGATGATTTCAAGTTCTGCGAACACGATGATGAACACATAAAAAAAGCTGTGCTTTCAAACAACGAAATTGATAAATTCAAAAAACTTGCAGTAAAATTAAATTCAATGGGCATTTATATGGCAGGTTTAGATGTAATTGATGAAAAAATTATTGAAGTTAATGTAACCAGTCCTTGTTATTTTATCAGAGAAATCAATAACCATTTTAACTGCCATATTGAAAATGACATAACTGATTTTATTCTTAACAAAGTTAAAGAACATCAATTATTAATGGTTTAGACTGACAAAATTATTTCTGTTCATGTTTTACAAAAAATATGAAAATAGAATTTAACACAATATTTGCCAACCCTCAAATAACCACATCAACAAATATTACCCAAAATAATAAACAAAATATAAAATATAATAAAACATTAACCAAAGACACTGTAAGTTTTGGTCATAATGATTTATTAAGCTGCCCGAAGGAAGAAATTGCACAAAGAATTAGAGAAGCGTTAAAATCCCCACAATTAACGTACATAGGATCAGGCGGAAGTGCCGAAGTATTTAAAATTCCGAAAAGCGATTACTGCGTTAGAATCATATACCAGAATGATGACTATACATCAAGTACACCAGAAATTCTTAGACAAAAAAATTTAAAAATAAATTTCAATTTATCAGAACAAGATAAAATTAATCATGTTGTCGGAAAATTCAAAGGTGGAACTATTATGAAATATATAGAAGGAACACCTGTTTTAAATCCGGCAATGACACAAGGACACATTGATGAGATATCCAAACAGATAGAAGAAATGCCTGTTGAAAGTTTTCACAAATTATTACAACAAATCTGCCATGCATACCAGCATGACATGATGTTTGATTGCTCCTGGAATAATGTAATAGTTAACCCTAAAAATAAAACCCTGACGGCGATTGATTTCTATAAGCCAGAATGCATAGAAATATCACATCCGTTTTGTCATATATTCTCGGGTCTAACGCACAGCAGAACAACATTGGAGCAAAAGAAAAATATTGCAGGGAAAATTTTAACAGCCGGCTTAATGGAAGTTGAACCAAATCATAAACCATGTCTGGACATTAGGGATTTTGATTATTACAAATTTTTATATAAATTACGTGATCAAAACGTTATTGAAAGCAAAAACTATACCGAATTACTAGTAAAACTTTTTGAAGATATAGAATGTTTAAAGCTAAGAGATTTACACGGAGAAGATGTAAGCAGAATTTTAAAGTCTAAAATCAAAATCGTTAAAGCGTTAATAAAACAATTGTTGTAATAAATTAAACTCTTGAAAAGACTTCTACATCAATATCATCAAAGGTATTTGTATTAAAATATGCACAGGATGCAACCATTGCAGCATTATCTGTACAATATTTCATAGCCGGAGCATTTACACGATAACCTTCTTGCTCTAAATTAAATACTTTTTTACGAATTTCTGAATTTGCAGCTACCCCTCCGGCAATTACAACTTGCTTATAACCGCGTTCTTCAAGTGCTTTTTTCAGTTTCTTAACCAGAGTTTTTGAAACACATTCCTGAAAACTTGCACAAATATCATTAACAGGAAGTTCTTTTCCATCAAACGATTTTACAAGTCTAAGCACTGCAGTTTTTAATCCGCTGAAGCTGAAATTATAACCATCAACTTTAGCCTGCGGAAGTTCAAATGCTTTAGGATTACCTTCCTGTGCTAATTTATCCAGTCTTGGACCGCCAGGATAAGGAAGCCCGATTAATCTGGCGACTTTATCATAAGCTTCTCCGACAGCATCATCAATTGTTTCACCTAATATGGTTTGTTTTGAATATGACTCAACATCAATAATTTGAGTATGACCTCCGCTTACTAAAAGTGCCATAAATGGAGGTTTTAAATCTGTATCAATAAAATTTGCACAAAGATGTGCATTCAAGTGGTTAACCCCGATAAAAGGTTTGTCATGCACAAGAGCTAATGTTTTAGCCGCATTCAGCCCGACAAGCAAACAACCTACTAAACCCGGTCCTACAGTTCCGGCAAATGCAGTAATATCTTCAGGTTTAAGACCTGATTGATCAAAAGCTTCCTGCACTACAATGTTTATTGCATCCAAGTGTTCTCTGGCTGCAATCTCAGGGATTACTCCGCCGAATTTTTCGTGAGTTTTTATTTGAGACGCTACAACATTTGCAACTACTTCTCTTCCATTTTTTACAATTGCACAAGCTGTTTCATCACAGCTTGATTCTATTGCCATAATATAATTATCATATCCGCTTTCCGGACCGATTTTTACTGTTTTTCCGCTAAATAAAGATTTCTTGTCCATAAAATTATATTACAACAAAGTGGTTAATATTGCTACTATTGTACAAAAATACGCCTCGCATTAAACGGCACCGCTCTCACTTGCATCAGGACTCAACGTCCTGACGACGCGTGCTCGTCCTTCGCTCCGCTATGCCTCTGCTCCAAATTTTGCCGCCTCGCATTAAACGGCACCGCTCTCACTTGCGTCAGGACTCAACGTCCTGACGACGCGTGCTCGTCTTCGCTCCGCTATGCCTCTGCTCGGCGGCAAAAAAAAACCCTTTCTTTTGGAAAGAGTTTGGAATTTTTTTCAATTCCTCGTGTAGAAGGTTAGTGTGTAGTAGGTAGTGTAATTTATGTCTCGTGTTTATTTAATCGATTTTATTGTTTGCTTATCGCTTACATTTATATAAAGTATTTTTAGAGTATATAATTGCTATATCATCTTTATCTTGTTACATAACTTAACAAACATTGGAGTTTTCTTTGCTATAATAGGAATAACAAAGAAGGATATATGAAAAGATATGGATAGTAGAATTACCCCGAGAGTTGAACCCTCATTCCAAAGTATACAGCGTTACTGTAAATTAGGTGCTTTCTCTAAAGTTAATAGACCATCTGTCAAATTAGTTGAAGATGCATTTGACAAATCTGAAATTCTGCAAAAGTATTGTCAGAATAATGATGTGCATCTGATTATGGCATCCGGTTTATTAACAAATTGCCGCAGACATCAATGCTATGCCTCACTTGATATAATGAAAATATTTCCTAAAAAAGAACTCAATTGGTTAGGCAAAGTTATTAATTTCTTTAAACCAGAACCTCATGAGGCTGTAATTATTCGAGCCTACGGTCCTGATAGCTTTATGGCAAGGACAAAACTTGCTGAATTTATTAATTCTATTACTAATGAAAATGATTTAAGAAAATTTATCAGTACAAAGTCATATAATCCATTAAGGATGGAAAAATGCAGAACCTGCGGTTGGGATAAAGACTACAGACAGTTTTAAAAAGGCTTTTACAACAAAAGATTTACCTCTTGATTACATTTTTTGTTAGTGATACCATCAATCATGTTATAGTAGTAAAATGTTACACATTAAGAAGGAGTAAAATCTTATGTCAAAAGTAAAAGTAGCAATTAACGGTTTTGGTAGAATCGGCCGTAACACTTTAAGAGCAGCTATCAGAGAAGGTATCTTCGAAGAATTAGATTACGTTGCTATTAACGATCCAGGTTTAAAACCTGAAGATGCAGCAAGAATTTTCAAATATGACTCAGTTATGGGTAAATTCTGCGGCGAAGTTGAAGCTTATGAAGAAGGCATCATCGTAAATGGCCACAAAATTAAATTCTTTGCTGAAAAAGATCCTGCAAATCTTCCTTGGAAAGATTTAGGTGTTGAAGTTGTTGTTGAATCAACAGGTTTCTTCACTGATGGAGAAAAAGCTAAAGCTCACATCGCAGCTGGTGCTAAAAAAGTTATCATTTCAGCTCCTGCTACAAACGAAGATAAAACTATCGTTTTAGGTGTTAACGAAAATGAATACGATCCAGCTAACCACAATGTAATTTCAATGGCTTCTTGTACAACTAACTGCTTAGCTCCAGTTGCTAAAGTTATTGATGAAAAATTCGGTATCGTTAAAGGTTTGATGACAACAGTTCACTCTTACACTGGCGACCAAAGAATCTTAGACGCTGGTCACAAAGATCCTCGTCGTGCTAGAGCTGGTGCTCTTAACATCGTTCCTACAAAAACAGGTGCTGCTAAAGCTGTAGCTCTTGTATTACCTCAATTAAAAGGTAAATTGGACGGTTTTGCAATGAGAGTTCCTACCCCAGACGTTTCATTAGTTGACGTTGTATTCGAAGTTGCTAAAGACGTTACTGTTGAAGAAGTTAACGCAGCATTAAAAGAAGGTGCTGATGGACATGTTCTTTGCTATACTGAAGAACCATTAGTATCATCTGACTATGTTGGTACTTCTCAATCTTCAACTGTTGATGCTTTATTAACTCGTGTAATGGGCGGAAATCAAGTTAAAATCATTTCTTGGTATGATAACGAAATGGGTTATTCAACAAGACTTGCTGAAACTTTAAAAATGGTTGCTTCTAAATTATAATTTCTAGTTTAGGATAAGCATAAAAAGACCTATCTGATAAAGATAGGTCTTTTTTAATGGTAAATTTTATACCACAACTTAATAAATAAAATTTATCGCACTACTTTATTAAGCCCGTGTGGTTTATCAACATTTCTATGTAATTTTAATGCAGTTTCTAGAGCCAAAAGCTGGATTATTACAGCAATACCAAATGTTTTTATAATTGGTTTGTCACAGTCAATATTTAAATTATATGTTGATTTTACCTGATTTGTTTTGTTTCCGATAACACAAATCGGCGGATTATAACTTTCTTTAATTTTATTTAAATTTTTTGTAGCGGTATATGTTAAATTATCATTTAGTATATATATTAGGACAGAACGATTGTTGTTCAATATTGCAACATGTCCGTGCATAAATTCACCTAGAATTGAAGATGTTGTATTTATATAAGAAGTTTCTTTTATTTTTAATGAAGCTTCTTTAGCTAAAGCATAAGATGAACCATCCGCAGTAATTACAATATTTTTGTACTTAGAAATAAATCTTGCAAGTTGTTTAATTTTTGGCGATAATTCATAGGCTTTTTCAATATATGAAGGAATTGTCTTCAAATCCAGAGTATAATCATAAATATCAACGCCTTTGCTTTGGGCAAATTTCAAAGCTAAAAGAGTTGAACACAACAACTGCGATGTAAATGATTTTGTTGCAGCAATACTATGTTCTTCCCCTGCAAGGCAGGCAACTTTATACTCTGCGGCATTCCAAATAGTTGAATTTTCTTTATTAGTAATACATAATGTCTTTACCCCAAATTCTTTTGCCTTTTCTAAAGCACTGTTAGTATCAGTAGTTTCACCAGATTGAGTTATAAAAATATATAACACATCAGGATTATGAGCTATTGTAGCCTCCAGTAAAAATTCGCTGGAATAAACTGCGTGTGCTTCAATTTTCGCAACTGAACCGAATAATTCTGCAGCATACCTTGCACAATGATACGATGAACCGCTTGCCACTAAAATAATTCGATTTATTCCCTCGGGAATGTCAATATTGATATTTCCATCCTGAGTTAAATATGCCTCCAAAATATTTTTTGTTATTTCGGCTTGCTCTAAAATTTCATTTTCCATACATGATTTTTTTCTCTTGGTAAATAAATCGAATAACATAGCAATCACCTTTAAATAATAAAGGTCACAGTATACTTACTATGACCTTTTTAATAGTAAATTTAACCTAAAATTTCTCTCAATAATTCGTTAACTGTTTTAGGGTTAGCTCTTCCTTTAGTTTCTTTCATAACCTGACCCACAAAGAAACCTAATAAATTGTTTCTTCCGTTTCTGTATGCTTCAACTTCATTTGGATGAGCGTCTACAATTTTTTGAACGATTTCTTTAATTGCACCTTCATCTGAAATTTGGCTTAAACCTTTTCTTTCAACTATTTCAGATGCTTTTTCACCTTTAGTAAGCATATCTTCAACAAGAATTTGTTTACCAATGTTGTTTGAAATTGTTCCTTTTTCAATCAAACTGATAAGTTCAGCAAGATTTTCAGGAGTTAATTTTGTATCGGTAATTTCAATATGATCTTCTTTTAGGAATGCTGCGATTTCACCCATAATAAAGTTAACAGCAGTCTTAGGATTTGCACCTAATTCTAGAACTTTGTCAAAGAATAAAGCTAAACCCATTTGTTCCACAATTACAGAAGCATCATATTCGCTTAATCCTAAACTTTGATATCTTTCACGTTTTTGAGATGGTAATTCAGGCATTTCTGCTTTAATTCTGTCAACCCATTCTCTTGAAATTTCAAGCGGCATTAAATCCGGCTCAGGGAAGTATCTGTAATCGTGAGCGTCTTCTTTTCCTCTCATAGAACGTGTTTCACGAGAATTATCGTCCCACAATCTTGTTTCTTGAATAACTTGTCCGCCTTCTTCAACTATATCAATTTGTCTGTCGATTTCGTATTCAATAGCTCTTTGAAGTGCTGAGAAAGAGTTTACGTTTTTAATTTCAGCACGAGTACCAAATTCTTTAGAACCTTTAGGCATAATTGAAATGTTAGCGTCACATCTCATTGAACCTTCTTCTAAGTTACCATCGCAAACACCGATATAACGAACAATATTTCTAAGTTCTTCCATATAGTTGCGAGCTTCTTCAGAACTTCTCATATCAGGTTCTGAAACGATTTCTAATAATGGAGTTCCGGCTCTGTTCAAGTCAACTAGAGAGTAGCTTGAACCAGCTAAACCGTCAGCACCTGCGTGAACTAATTTACCTGCGTCTTCCTCTAAGTGTGCACGGGTAATACCAATTCTTTTACCTTTAATATCAAGATAACCGTTTACACAAATTGGTTCATCATATTGTGAAATTTGATAACCTTTTGGAAGGTCAGGATAGAAATATTGTTTTCTATCAAATTTACATCTTGAAGGGATTTCACAGTTCAAAGCTAAACCTGTTAAAATACCCATATTAACAACTTCTTTATTCAAAACAGGCAATACCCCCGGCATACCTAATGTAATCGGGCTTGTTAGACTGTTTGGTTCCTGTCCGAATTCATTTTTATCCGGAGCAAATATTTTTGATTTTGTTTTTAATTGAGCGTGTACTTCCAGCCCAATAACGACTTCATATTTGTCTCTTAATTCTTGATCCATTTCTTTCTCCTTATCGTAGAATAATTATAACACAAAAAGCACTTATTTTAAAAAGCAATTCAGGATTTTTTTTAATAAAAATTATCCCCACTATTTAATTGATTTTGTATTTTTAAAAATCAAACACATAAATTAGTCGAAATATTGACACAAATTTAGTACACCATGCGGCGAAATCATGGTGTAGAGCATGGTTGAGAGTTTTTCTAAATCTTTAGGTTTAGATAAAACCTTCAATCTTGCAAGCAACAATTATCAATCAGTGCATGGATTAAAAAACCCTACAAAAAGATTAGTATATTAAGTGTAGAAGATAACTAAACAAAAATTAACACGGGGGAATAAATAATGAGAGATTTTAACAAAAAATTAAGAGTTGTATTAATTGATGACAACGCTAATCACTTAAGAGGCATTAAAGAATTAATCAACCTTGAGAGCAGCTATGACGTTGTTGGAACTACAACAAGTGCTAATCTTGGTATTAATCTAATAAAAAAATATCACCCGGATATCGTTTTAATGGATATCAATATGCCTGAAAAAGATGGTTTACAAACATTACAGGCAATCAATAAATTAAATCTCTCAACAAAAGTTATTGCATTAAGCGGCTATGATGATGCAGATCTTATCTACAGAGCCATTAAATTAGGTGCAAAAGGCTATGTTTTAAAAACTATGGCATCAGTTAAATTAATTAATGCAATTGAAGAAGTTGCAAATGGAAAAATTTACTTACCTTCAGTATTATCAACAAGATTCTTTGAATACTTTCAATCAACCGCAAGAGAAGAAGAAAAAGTTTCAGAAGAAGAAAATCTTCTTACAAGTTTAACAATGAGAGAATATGAAGTTCTTGAACTTCTAACCGAAGGAATTAACTACAAGAGTATTGCAGGAAAACTAATTATATCTGAAACTACAGTTAAGACACACGTAAATAATATTTTCCAAAAATTACAAGTTAATGACAGAACTAACGCAGTGTTATATGCACTAAGCCATGGTTTCAAACCATCTAAAAAGACTGCAATGACAGCTGTATAAAAATCTGACACTTAATAACTCAAAGGGTTCTGCATTATTTGCGAACCCTTTTATTTTAGAAAAAAGAGGCATTATGACAAATAAAGAATTATCCGAAGAAAATTTAAACTTACAAATTAGATGTATCTCTCACGAAATCCGGAATCATTTATCAATATGTGATATGTATACACAAATCATCAAAAAAAATCTTGAAAAATCGGGCATCGATAACCATTCTATCAATAATGCAATTGACTGCATCCAAAAATCTGTTCAAATAATCGGAACAAATATTTTAGACTTAAAATCTTTAAACAACACAAAAGAGCAGATATTAGATTTTAAAACTCTGGTTTTAAAAGGTGCAGAATTATCAAAAGCTTATGTCTCAGAGGATAAATGCATTGAATTTGACGTATTTGTGAAAAATACCGCAAACATTTTTGTTGATGAAAACAGAATTCTAGCCTGTATAGTAAATATAATTAAAAATGGTATTGAATCTATTGATATTAAAGGAAAAATTGAAATTCTAGCCGAAGTTAAAGACAACATAGCAATATTAAAAATAGGCAATAACGGAAAAGTTATTCCAAAAGAAAAACAAAAAGAAATCTTTAATATCGGATACACAACAAAAACTTCCGGCTCGGGTCTTGGTTTATGTATTTGTAAAAAATACTTAGAAGCACAGAATGCATCATTTGAATTGACAAAATCCAGTAAAAATCTTACTCAATTTGAAATAAAAATCCCTGTACTAAAATAGATAAATTCTAACAATAACAAAATTTATTTTTACGAGTTTTAAAATAAAAAATAAGGAATAAAAAGTATGAAAATTGCTCCAATTACAAATAATCAATATCAAAACATAAATTTTACGCAAAAACCTAAAAATAAAGAGAAAAAACCAATGTCCCCGGAAAAAGCTTTAAAATTATGTGCAGCAGGAGCTTTAACAAGCCTTGCAATAGCATACGGAGGCGGACAACTTCTAATTCAAGACTATAAAAATAATGTCAATAGAATTCTGGACAATTATGAAAAAGAAATTATTATGCTACGAAACCAGACAGATTCACTCCTCAATGACTCCATAGATGAGAATGAACAGATATTAGATATTAGATATTAGATATTAACTTTTAACCTTTCCGCGTAACTGACCGCACGCTGCGTCAATATCAGCACCGCGTTCAAGACGAACAGTAACTTTTTTGCCTGAATGTTCCATCAAATATTTAAATTTCATAATAGAATTATTTGAAGGACGTTTATAATCATTTTTTTCTGTCGGATTGTAAGGGATTAAATTTATATTACATTTAATATCAGATAAATATGCTGCAAGCTGTTTTGCAGACTCAACAGTATCATTAAGATCTTTTATCAATAGATATTCAATAGTAATACGGCGACCAGTTTTTTCAACATAGTATTTCAAAGCTTTATGGAGTTCATCCATATTATACTTATTTTCAATAGGCATTATTTTACTTCTGATTTCATGATTTGGAGCATGTAAAGATAAAGCTAGAGTAGACTGCATATCCAAATCAGCTAGCTTTCTAATCTGCGGCACTATACCGGAAGTCGAAACAGTTAATCTTCTTGCACCAATTTGAAAATTTTCATTAAATATTTCCATTGCTTTTAAAACATTGTCTAAATTCAACAAAGGTTCACCCTGTCCCATAAATACAACATTTGTAACCTTTAAACCTGTGTCTCTTTGAATCATTAAAACCTGTTCAATAATTTCTTTATAAGTAAGATTGCGAATAAAGCCTCTCTTACCTGTTGCACAAAACGAACAATTCACAGCACATCCAACCTGTGAGCTGACACAGGCTGTAAGATTTGCCCTGTTATCAAACCTCATCAAAACAGTTTCAACACATTCGCCGTCAGGAAATTCAAGAAGATATTTAATTGTACCATCAGAACTAACCTGTTTAACTTTTATTTTTATATCAGAAACACAGGCTACTTTTTTCAATTCTTCCCTAAATTTAAGTGATAAATCTGTCATTTCATCAATTTCTTTGACTGATTTCAAATAAATCCAATTATGAACCTGACGTGCTCTAAATTTTGTAGCACCGAGAGCATCCGTTATTTCTTCAATTTCTTTCAGATTTAATCCTGATAATATTTTCATTCTTCGTACAACCCTTTAATTTTATTTATATAGAAATTAATTATTTCACTTTCTGCATTAAGTTTAAGCGAAATATGCTCGGATTTCAATTTCCAATCCATAAAACCGCATGATAAAGGTAAAAACGCCAGAGGATTATCAGGGAAATCCCTGCATATCTGCGGTCTATTCTCATAATCAGGACATCTGTTATCTTTTGTAACCCTTGGACAATGATAAAAGTAATAACCTGATTCATTATTATCTATAAGCATTTTTAAGTACTCAGGAAAAATCTTTTCAACTTCATCAACACCAGAATAAGGCACGAATGTTTGAATAAATTGCTGAGCAAAAACATCTCCATTTTGAGCTTTATTTTCAAGCTCAACAGGCGAAAACTCGCTGCATGCCAGCTTGCAGCAGGCACCGCATCCAATACAGCTTGATTCCGAATAATACCTTTTTATTTTAGAAAATCCATTATTTAAATCTTTATACAACAACTCCTGAATAGCCGTGATAACACTATCCTGCCAGATTTTACCTTCTGAATTTTCGGAATATTCATCAAATATTTCACCTGACAATCCTTCAGGCTTCATTGAATACACAAGCTGATTAACTTCACGTGAACATTGCAGAAAGACATCACGATAGTTTTTTCTTAAATTATTTAAATGGTCAGATAGATTTTCCATAACAACAGCTTAGCATAAAAAGCTGTGGAATTTGACTTTTCTAACCACCTTCAGCAGGAGTTTCATTTTCTTCAGGATGTTCGGCTATCGGAGATTCTGGAATTTCAGCAGCCGGCTCTTCTCCGGCAGCAGGCTCGGCAGGTTCAGCTGGCTCCGGGGTCTGAGTTTTAGGTTCTTCTGCTTCATCTTCTTCATCTAGTTTGATAGTATCACCCGGATTAATTAAAACGTGATAATTATCACTTTCCCAGCTTAAATTATTCAATTGCATTAATCTGTTAGTTTCGGTTGAAATTTCAGCAGCAGAAGGCTCATAACCTTGAACATCTTTATTTTTATTTGCTAGATTATCCTTTGCAATATTCCATAAACAATCGCCGTCTTTAACTGTATAAGTAGAGCCTGTTGAACCCTGATCTTCATTTTCTTCCTGTGATTTATTCATATTTTCATAAATATTCGGACATTTTTTCTTAAAATCTTCTCCGGAAATTTCGTTTCCTTCAGGGTCATAATATTTAATACCGTCAACATCTTTAAATGCAGAATATCCGTTATCACCCTTTACTGTATTCAAATTTTTATAAATATTCGGGCAGTGCTCCTTAAATTCCTTTGGAGTGATTGCTTTTCCATCAGCATCATAATAGTTTGTACCATCCTTAGTTTTTTCAGCCGAATAGCCATTATCACCTGTTACGACATTTTTAGAAGAACTGGTTACATTACTATAAATATTAGGACATTTTTTTGAAAATTCATCGCCTGTAATTTCTTTTCCATCTGCATCGTAATACTTATTACCATCAACATCTCTGAATACAGAATATCCATTGTCACCTTTAACAGTATTAGAATTTGCAAAAATAGTCGGACAACTTTTCTTAAATGCTGCACCGCTTATTTCATTACCGGAAGCATCATAATATTTGTTTCCTTTTCCGGTCTTAACAACTGAATAGCCGTTATTACCGGTTACAGTATTTGCAGAATCAATAGCCATATTTAATCCTTTCGCACAGCACTTATATATAAAGTTTATATATTATATAAATACGAATATCTTTTAAAATTGCTTAAATAATCGGCTATAGTAAATTTTTTGTAACATTTACAAATAATTAAATATGTCTTTCTACAGGATTTAATAACAAATCTGATAATCTATCAGCACCGACAAATCCACGCTGAGACATGATTTGAGCAGCTAATCTGTTATCATAAGTAACAAATCTATGACGAATTTCAAAAGAACCTTGTGAGAAATCAATTATTGCATAACAAGCTTTAGGATCAGGCGTCATAGGTCGTCCTACACTACCAACATTTACAACTGTTTGACCTTTATTCGTCTGGTAAGCACAAGGAACATGTGTATGACCGCATAATATTAACTTAGCGTCAGTACCTTCTATAATTTCTTCTACTACTTCAATCGGCATTTCCGGTAAAATATCTTCATTATTTGCTCTAGGGGAACCATGAACGAGCAATACATTACAGCCTTCAATATCAAAACCTAATTGAGGCGGTAAATTTGCAAGAAAGGCTCTATGATTATCATTTAATAAAGATACATCAGACGTAATTGCATTAGCCATTACAGGATATTGAGCTTCAAGAAATTCTAAAACGTCCTGACCGTATTGAGCAATCATTTTATCAGTATTACCTTGAATAACTGTCCATGAAGTGCTTTGTGACATTACATAATCTGTAACTTCTACAGGCTGAGGACCGGCAAGAGCAATATCACCAAGACAAAATACATGCTCACATTGCTGCGAAATAATATCATTCATAACCGCTTCAAGTGCCTGTGCATTTGCATGCAAATCTGATAATACTGCAATTCTCATAAAATTAACCCTCTCGTTTTTATTGTGCTACAATTATTTTATGATAAAAAGAAGAAAATCAAAAGAAATTTCAATAGGAAATGTTAAAATCGGTAATAATAATCCAATTAGTGTTCAATCTATGTGCAATACCGACACCAGAAATATTGAACAAACATCAAGACAAATAAAAGAGTTAGCAGATGCAGGATGCGAACTGGTTAGACTTGCTGTTCTAAATAAAGATGCAGCAGAAGCAATAAAAGAACTTGTAAAAATTTCTCCTGTACCTCTTATTGCTGATATACATTTTGATTATAGGCTGGCAATTCAATGTATAAATAACGGAATTTCAGCACTACGCCTAAATCCGGGAAATATCGGCAAAAGAGAAAACGTAGAAAAAGTTGTTACGCTTGCAAAACAACAAAACATTCCTATTAGAATCGGAGTTAATGCAGGTTCTTTAGAAAAAGATTTATTAGAAAAAGACATTCCGCTTTCAGAAAAAATGGTTGAAAGTGCGATGAAACATATTCAAATACTAGAAGATTTAAATTTTGACTTGATAAAAGTTTCATTAAAGTCTTCTGATGTTTTAACAACTATTGACGCTTACAAGCTTATGGCAGAAAGAGTAGAATATCCGCTTCACTTAGGTGTAACAGAAGCAGGAACACTAAAAGGAGGACTTATTAAATCTTCTGTAGGACTTGGAACTTTGCTTGCTCAAGGTATCGGGGATACCATAAGGGTTTCACTAACTGAAAATCCGATAGAGGAAGTTTTTGCCGGTTATGAAATCCTTAAGAGCCTAAAATTACGTCAGAGAGGAGTTAATTTTGTATCCTGCCCGACCTGCGGAAGAACTCAAATTGACCTTATCGGACTTGCTAAAAAAGTAGAAGAACGATTTAAAAATTTAGATAAAAACATCACAATTGCAACTATGGGCTGTGCAGTAAACGGGCCGGGAGAAGCTCGCCACGCAGATTTTGGAATTGCAGGCGGAATAGGTGAAGGTTATATATTCAAAAAAGGTGAAATTATAGCCCGAGTACCGGAAGATGAACTTCTTGATAAATTAGAAGAAATAATAATTAAATCATACAAATAATAGATGCCTTAGTTTTGTAAATAAATTATAATATAATTGCATTATTTATAAAATAATATATAATCTTATAAAGAGGTGGCTATGAAAAAATTATTACTAATTGCAATATTATCAATTTTTGCTCAAGTGCAAGCAAATGCTTCACTTACTGTTGATGAATTATCCAGTGAAACATATTTAAGAAATAACGGATATTCAAAACAGACTGCTGAAGTTATTACTGTATCTAAGGCTAGAGCTTTAGGCGACGAATACTACACAGAAGATGAACAAGCATTTAGAAATCAAAATAAATTTGTAAGATTCTGGAGAAAGCTTTATGTTTACGCAGATCCGGCAGCAGAAGATTATTCAATGTATCATCATGACACAGACACAACTCCGTCATACACAGATTTATAGACTCGGAGTAGTTCTGGGGCTTTCTTTATTCTTCTTTTTAGGCATAAACTCAATTGTATATGCCACACAGTTTGGAGAAATTCAATACGACAACACTCACATTGACTATTCAAAAATAGATATTGAAGCTACTCAAAAACTAGCAGATTATTATTTTGAAAAAGCATTAGATGACTCCAATCCTGACACTCAGAAAGAATATCTGCAAAAAGCAAGTGCAGAATATCATATACTGACTCATGCTCAGCATAACAATATTTATCCAATCATTCAAATGGCACGAGTATATGATATGGAAGACGAAAACCGCTATGCTAAAGATTATTTTTTTCAAGCACTAAAAGTTGATAAAAATAATCCAGAAGCCAATTACTATTTCGGGGAGTTCTACTTCAAAAGAAAAGAATATAACAAAGCCTTATATTTTTATAATAGAGCTTTTCAAAACGGTTTCAAAGAAAACTTTGACGTATTATACAAACAAGGAATCATCTTTGAAAAATTTGGAGATTTAACAAAGGCAAAAAAATATTATAGAAAAGCATTTTTGGCAAAACCGGACAGTACAGATGCAGCTAACAAAATAAGAAGTTTAGAAAATACGAGGAATAACAACAAAAGCAGGCAATAAATGAAAATGAAAAGAAAATGGATTTTAGCAGCAATAATTTTTACATTACTATGCATAATTATGCCTGCAAAAGCACAAGAAAGTCCACAGCTTGCTGCATTTGAACCATTACTTTTAAACCAGTCTGAAGTCGTTTTTAAACAAGCTACCTCAAAAATTGACGTTATAGACCCTACATTATCTTCAACATACTTCCCCGGAGGAAGAGGAGCAAATAAACTCGTAATTTACACCCCGAATTTTGGTATACACACAGGAACCAATGAATTTGGAACAGAAGCCATAGTTGAAGATCATACTGTTACAGCATTGAGTGGTGCTGATTCAACAATACCAATAAACGGAATTGTTATCAGCGGACACGGAATTGCAAAAAATTGGATTTCTCAAAATCTCTCCGTAGGTTCTAAAGTTTATATTGATACCTTCAATAAAACCATAACTGTTTATACAACTTCTGACAGCTATATTTTTGAAGCTGAAGCCAAAATTTCAGAAGCAAAATCAATGATAAATTATTATCAGGAAACCTTTAGAAATTACAATCAAAATCTTGCAAATAAGCACATTCAAATAGCTGAAAACTATCTTAAAATTGCCGGAAATGAAAAACAAAACAGCACAATTTTAAAACAATATACTCAGGAAGCTATTGATGAAGCAAATATGGCAATTAAAACATCATTACCATATATTGAAAACGAATTAAAAGGGGTTTGGCTGCGCCCGACAGAAACCACAGAAGAGCAAATAATATCAACACTGGACAAACTTAAAGCAGACGGGTTCAACAATGTATTTCTCGAAACTTATTTTCACGGAAAAACAATATTTCCAAGTCAAATAATGAACAAATACGGGTTCAATATTCAAAACGAAAACTTTATTGGTATTGACCCGCTTGCAATCTGGATAAAAGAAGCTCACAAGAGAAACATAAAAGTTCATATCTGGTTCCAGTCTTTTTATGTTGGGAATAAACCGCCGCAATACAATCCTACCAGCATTTTAGCCGTACAGCCGGACTGGGGAAACAGAACAAAAAAATATGCAGATATTCCTTGTGCAACAAAATCAGCTTCAGAACATAACGGATACTTTTTGGATCCGGCAAACCCTGAGGTTCAAGAATTTTTAAAAGAACTTATTAAAGAAATAATAACAACATACAAGCCTGACGGTATAAACCTTGATTATATCAGATACCCGAATGCAACCGCCGGTAATGATATGAATGCCTGGGGTTTTACCGAATATGCAAGAAATGATTTCAAAATTTTATACGGCGTTGATCCTATAGAATTAACAACCTCCGATGTACTCTGGTATGATTGGAATCAATATAGAAGAAATAATGTAACTAATTTTGTTAAAAAAATCGGGGAACTAGGAAAAGAACACAACACTTATATAAGTACAGTTATATTTCCGGATTTAGCATCTGCATTAGCTACAAAGCAGCAGGATTGGAGAAATTGGTCAATAAACGGATACATTGATGGTTTTACACCGTTATTCTTAACTTATGATTCAAAAATGCTTGCGTCAATGATGAGAGATGTAATGAACGTAAAATCACCGAATACAGACTTATATGCCGGATTATTTGTAACATTTATGGGCGGAACGTCTGAAGATTTAATCAGACAAATTTATGAAACAAGAAAAATGAATGTAAACGGGGTAATATTATTTGATTATGCACATACCACACCTGTTTATACATCAACACTTATGGCAAGTGCATTTAACCCGATGAAGCCGGAAAAAATTCAAATAGCCGAAGAAAAAGCCATAAAAAAGAAAGAACGTAAAAAAGAAAATAGAAAGACAGTTTCAACAACAAACAGCAAGGGTTTCTGGGTTTTCACTAAACAGTAAAATCAAGAGCATTCTTCATTTCTTTCTCTTTTATTGCGATACAAAAAATAAGCTGGATTGCTTCGCGTTCGCTCGCAATGACGTACATTGCGAGGGCTTTAGCCCGTGGCAATCCATTTGTGTAAAGTATTTTGTTGGGCTGAAAGCCCAACAAAATACTTTACTTATTATTATGCTTTTTATATAATTTTTGTAACGATATTAGTGAAACATAAGGATATAAAATGAGTACATATTTATTAGAAGTTGGAACAGAAGAGCTTCCGTACAGATTTATCCCTCAAGCAATTGAGCAATTAAATAACGGATTTACAAATTTTTTAAATGATAGTAAGGTTAAATATTCAGCTATAAAAGTTTATGCAACCCCTCGCAGACTTGCCGTAATTATTGACGGGTTAGAAAGCCAAACTGCAGATGAAGAAAAAATAGTTAAAGGTCCAATCAAAAATGTTGCTTTTGATGAAAACGGAAATCTGACTAAAGCCGGTGAAGGTTTTGCCAGAAAAAATAATTTAACCAAAGATGATTTATATGTCGAAGACAACTATGTTCACGCAAAAATAGTTATCAAAGGAAAATCCATAACAGAATTATTACAAGAAAATGTTCCGTCAATTTTTATGAAACTTCAAGGCTCTCACTTTATGAGATGGGGTTATAATGATGAAAAATTCTCCCGCCCAATTAAATGGATTGTATCTATTTTAGACAACGACGAAGTTAAAATTAAAATTATTGATAAAGAATCTTCTATCTATACAAGAGGTCACAGATTTGCTCAGCAGCAAGTTTTGATTGGCAATCCAAAAGATTACATCGAAACAATGAGAAATGCCTGCGTTATTGTTGACCAAAATGAAAGAAAAGAACTTATTGTTCA
Organism: uncultured bacterium; assembly: GCA_950022495.1. Classification (GTDB taxonomy): domain Bacteria; phylum Cyanobacteriota; class Vampirovibrionia; order Gastranaerophilales; family Gastranaerophilaceae; genus Zag111. Next base: position 31,685 of record CATLLJ010000005.1, on the reverse strand, counting down.
ACGAGCAAAAGAAGAAGCTGCTAAATTAGGTGCAGTTCCATATTATACAGATGATCTTTTAGAAGAAGTTACCTTTATTACAGAATATCCGATTCCGGCAGTTTGTGAATTCGATCCGGCTTACCTTGATATTCCGGAAGAAGTTACTGTAACGGTTATGGCTGTTCACCAAAGATATTTCGCTCTTCATAAAGACGGAAAACTTATCAATAAATTTATCACAATGACAAATTATATCGGCAATGAGTTTAAAAATATTCAAGCCGGTAATGTTCGTGTAATTAAAGCAAGACTTGACGATGCAGTATTTTTCTTCAATGAAGATACTAAAAAACCTCTTGTTGATTATGTTGAAAGTTTAAAAGGTGTTACATTCCAAAAAGGAATGGGAACAATGTTTGATAAAACTCAAAGACTTATCAAATTGTCAAACGAAATTGCACAAGATTTAAATATTGATACTAAAGATGTAGAAAGAACAGCTTTACTTTGTAAAGCTGATTTAACAACAAACCTTGTATTTGAATTTACAGAATTGCAAGGATTTATCGGAGCTGATTACGCCAGAGTATCAGGAGAAAATGATAAAGTTGTTCAAGGTATTAAAGAACACTACTTCCCACTAAATGCAGAAAGCGAAACTGCAAAAGGTATAGAAGGACAAATTGTTGGTATTGCTGATAAAATCGATACTGTTTGTGCTGTATTTGCAGCCGGTAAGAAACCTACTGGTTCATCTGACCCGTTAGGCGTTCGCCGTGCAGCTTTAGGGGTTATCAGAACAGTACTTGACAGCAACTTAAAAATTGATATTGATATATATATTAAAAAAGCACTTGCGGCTCTTCCTGTTCAAAGAGATTGTGCTGATGAAATTAACGAATTCTTTATCCAGAGAATGATTATATTCTTAGCGGATAAGTACAACAAGAATATTCTTGAAGCATGTTCAATGAAAAATCCTCTTGCTGATATTGCTGATTATGTTGAAAGAGTAAAAATCGTTAAAGATTTGAATTCACCGCAGCTTATGGAAAATGCAAACCGCGTTATTAGAATTTTAAAAGATGCTTCAGCTGAAAATGTTGATGAAAAATATTTTGTTGAACCGGTTGAAAAAACTTTATACAACCAAATTTTAGCGATTAACGAAAGTGTTGATTATAAATCTTATTTAGACAAATTAGAAAATCTAAATCCAACAGTTACCAAATTCTTTGAAGATGTACTTGTTATGGACAAAGATGAAAATGTTAAGAATAACAGAATTGCATTATTAACATTATTAAGAAAAAAATACGAACATTTAACAGATTTTAGTAAGTTATAAGAAAATTTGTTAATATTTGTAAATTAATATTGTTAAAAAGTCAATTATTTCTTTGAGGATACTTTAAAATATTACAAGAAGGTAAAATGTAGAGGTCAGTCATGTTTAACCGAATAAAAAACCTAAAAGTCGTAAAAAAATTACAGGAAAAAGTTAATTTAAAGCTTAATTTAAATACTTTTTCTCATAAAAATACATTAGATAAAAGCACCACAGATTATTTAGAAGCAATAAGCGGTGTAGACAATCTAGGAATCTTTTCTGACGAACAAGAGCTGGAAGCAATGGTCAGAGCCCAACTCAAACAAGAATTTCCAAATGTTGAAAGCATGAAATCTTATGAGTTGTTAGTAGATGCTGTAATCCACAACATCAAGAAAAAACAGCTTCAAGCCACAGATAATCTAGATATAGAATAAAGATTATCAAATTATTTAAACCTTACAAAGAATAATACCTGATTCGGGTATTATTTTTTTGTATAAAATAGATATTTATCCCCTTCTGGTGCATAAATAAATTAAACCAATATGGTATTATTTATAAAAAATAAGGAGAAATTTATGACTGCGATAATAGGTATATCTGTTGAAAATAGGAGAGAAGAAGCACAAAAGCTTCAAGACATACTGACAGAATACGGGTGTTATATCAAAACCAGAATAGGACTTCATCCAATGGGCGAATATAAATGTTTAAATTATGGCATAGTACTAATTGAAGTTATAGATAAAATCAATGAAATTTATGATGAATTAACGAAACACTGGCATATACAGATTATGAAATTTTAATAGATTGTAAATAAACAATATTAGGGGTAAATATCAAAACGATATTTTTATAGGGGATTCGGGGGCGATGCCCCTGATGACTCGAGCCATTTAATCATGCGTATTTTTCTTTTTCGGTTCTACTTTTTCTTTTTGCGTCGCAATCAAAAAGAAAAAGTGAACAAAGAAAGGTTCTTTTTAAAATAAATACAGTTCCTTCATTTCTTTCTCTTTTATTGCGAGTAAAAGAGAAAGAAACGCAAGCAAAGAAAGAGAAAAACGCGACCAAATGATGCGAGTCATCAGAAACTACGTTTCCGAACCTTCCTTCGATTATCCTGCGGATAATATTGTTTATGTAAAAACTCACAAACCTTTAAGGATTGTAAAAATAATCATAAAATAATGGCAAAAAATATCTTGATGTGTTTTCATGCTAAAGGGACATCTAGAGATGATAAATCCGGTTAGTACGAATAACATCAAAACAAGTATTTTTTATATCAATGATTACCATGGAAAATCAATTAACATGGAACGTACTGTTACAGCAGCTAATGCATTTGATGCAAGAAATAAAGACAAAGATGTTGATACTTTAAAATTATCCTCCGGAGATATTATGATTGGTGAAGACTTTAAAACCAATCAACTTGCAGTCATGTTCCAGAAAAAAATTGGAATAACCTCTTCTGCTATAGGTAACCATGAATACGATATGCAGAATAGGATAAATACAATATTACCTCAAATTGATTATAACCTTTTATCGAGCAACGTAAAAATAAATCCTCGCAGCCCATGGTTCAAAAAAGTACACTCTTCAACTATTGAAGAACACAACGGACATAAATACGGAATTATAGGAACAACCCCAATTGATCTGTATAAGCGTTCAAAAGAGGGTACTATACAAAAAGATATAACCGTAGACAATGTAAAAGAAACAATTGAAGACATCCAAACTGAAGCAAATATACTTCAGAGTCAGGGAATAAACAAAATTATACTACTTTCACATCTAGGATATACTCTAGATAAAATTATCGCAAATCAAACACAAGGGATAGATGTAATATTAGGAGGTCATTCACACGATCTCCTATTTGACGTTAAAGAAGGCGAAAATTTATTTTATTCTAAAAACGGTGAACCGGTTGTGATTACTCAAGCCGGCAGAGATGGTAAGAATTTCGGTATACTTAATCTGGAATTTGACCAGAACGGAGTAATTAAAAAAGTTCAAAACAATATAGGAAACACCAGAGAATTCAAAAGATATGCACCTATTAAATATCTTTTTGATAAGGTATTCGGCGTAAAAGAAACTTACGGATATATCAATTCTGCACCGGGTCCTTTATCACACGATTTAATAGAACCAAATCCACACGCGTACTTTATAACTGATTGTATAAAAAAAGATTTAGATGTTGATATTGCAATTCTCCCATCTGCAAATATTCGCGGCTACTTTGAAAAAGGTAAAGTCGATACAAGAATCTTAACAGATATACTACCATTCCAAAACAAACTATATAAAGTGAAATATTCAGAAAAAGAAATTGTTGATTCTATAAAACTTTCAGCAAAATCTTTTACTAATATTGCGAATAAACCCGGAATATTCTATACTTCCGGATTAAATTATACAGTGACAAATAATGGAATCGTGAAATCAATTACCTTTATCGACAAAACAGGAAAAGAAACCCCTATAAATATTGATAATCCTAGAACTGATAAGTTCTATACAACAGTACTTAATGACTATTGTGCTCAGGGAAATGACGGATTTAAAATACTTAATCAACCTGACAGAATTATTGAAAAATACTCTTTTGATGCAACAAAATGTGTAAAAGCAGTTCTGAAAAAAGAAAAAAATCCTATTGATATAAAAGATGATGGACGAATTAAAATAGTTTAAACAATATCAAATTTATCACTATATTTTTGAATAATTTTTACAGTCTCAATGTTAAACAATGCTTGTATAATAAATATAGAATAAGCTGCAACACATAATCCAAGAATTTTTAACCCTAATTTTAGAGATTGATGTCCTGCAAGTTGAGCAAAATGGAGTATTAGAAATACTACTAAAACCGGCACAATTGACAGTAATAATAATTTAAGTACTAATTTTATTATAGAACCGAGTGTTATATTGATAACTTTGAATATAGAAAACGGATTAAAAAAGAACTTTCTATATTTAAAATCTCGAGCAAATAGTACTAAAATAACAAAAACAAACGGTATCATGCAAATATACAATGAATAATAAATATAAAATATAGAGGAACTAAAAGGCAATACAATTCCAGCCAGAAACCCCACAGTAGAATAGATATTCCAAACCAAAACAACGGGCAGCATTTTTAAAAATACCGTATAACAACATAATGAGAGTTCAGGAAGTGAAAGATTTTCATCAAAAGCTCGATGAGCATAGTTAAAAGCAAAACCTGTTAAAAATAAGATAAGCATTATTCCAAGAAGCAAAAATAAATAAGTTTGCAAAGGAGATATTGCTACAAAATCTAAAAAAGAGCCCATTAAAAGATGTCCAAATGCAGAATAACAATAGTTCAAGATAGAAATTACCATTATCCCGATAAAAGAAAACAGTGCTATATGGTTAAAAATAGCATTTTCTCCGCTATATACAGCTTTTAAACTTTTGAAAATCTCCATATAATCTCTCTTTTCTATAATTATAACAATACCTAAATGAATTGCAAGCTGGTATTTTTTATAATAATATTGAGATATGGAAATGGAATTAAAACAAAGTTTAAATATAATAAAACCAAGACTTGATAAAATTAAGGAGTGTCTTTGACCCTCAAAAACTGCAAAATGAATTAAACACTCTTGAAAAAGAAATGCAAAATCCTGAAATCTGGTCGGATACAGATAAAGTTTCCAAAATTGGTCAAGAAATCAAAGAGAAAAAAGAAATTTTAGACAAAATAAATAAGTGGTTTCAAATGGTTGAAGACTGTGAAACCTCACTTGAATTGCAAGATAACGAACTTATAACTTCAAGCTTTGATGAAATAAAAAAACTTGAAAAAGAACTTGAAAAGTTTGAACTGCAACAAATGCTATCTGGAGAATACGACTCGAGCGATGCCATTTTAACAATTAACGCAGGTGCCGGCGGTACAGATGCTCAGGATTGGGCTAGTATGCTTTTGAGAATGTATCTTAGATGGGCAGAAAAAAGAGAATGGAAGGTTGAACTTCTTGATAAATTAGATGGAGAAGAAGCAGGTATAAAATCTGCAACAATAAAAATTTGCGGCAAATATGCATTTGGATATTCAAAAGCTGAAAAAGGAGTGCACCGTCTTGTAAGAATTTCACCATTTAATGCTAACGGCAAAAGACAGACAAGTTTTGCTTCAGTTGAAGTTACACCAATTATTGAAAACTTTGAAAAAACTATTGTAATACCGCCTGAAGATTTGGAAGTAACAACAATGCGTTCAGGAGGTGCCGGCGGACAAAATGTTAATAAAGTAGAAACCGCAGTTAGAATATGCCACAAACCATCCGGAATTGTTGTTAAATGCCAGCAGGAACGTTCGCAGCTGCAAAACAAGGAATATGCAATGCAAATTCTTGTGTCTAAACTTTTAGCAATAAAAGAAGCAGAACATGAGAAAAAACTTTCTGATATAAAAGGAGAAAGTGCAGATATCAATTTTGGTTCACAAATTCGTTCTTATGTATTTCATCCTTACAAAATGGTAAAAGACCACAGAACAGGCTGCGAAGTTGGGAATGTAGATTCGGTTATGGATGGAAGTTTAGACGAATTTGTAGAAAGCTATTTAAGATTAAATACAAAATAAAAGAGGATATTATTATGGAAGAGAACATTACACAAGAAGTTACAACAAAAGATGTCTTAAAACATTATTTGGCATCAATACTGGTATATGGATTAGTATTATTATTGATAACTTTTTGCCCGATTTTAAATGACAGCATTGAAAACGAAAGTTTTAACTATATATTGTTTTTTCTGATATACTATATCTGCTATATTGTATTTGCTCTCCCAATATTTTTAAAACTCAGACCTCAATCAATTTTGCAATCCCGTAATGTTACGATTTTAGAATATATTAAACGCCAGTTTAAAAAAGTTCCGACAGCCGAATTTGTTAGAAATATTACACCTGATGAAAACGAAAAACAGGCACTTATGATTACTTTTATGAAAGCCTTTTTCGGCTTCTACAGTATTAATCTTTTATGTAATAAATTTCTTCCTTCACTTGGATATAATATAGACTTTCTAAAAGAAATGTTTGTACAGGCACATCAATACACTCAATCAGCAGGTTTATATGCCGGAATTTTTCAATATATTGATGACTCCTCAGATATGTGGGTGAAAATAATCACAATGTTTACTACAATAATTCTTGCATTTAGTTATATAACTGAACTTGATTTATTTAAGAATAAGATTAAAAGTGTTGATACAACTCCGCTCGGGGTAATAACCTGCATTATGTGCTACTATCCATTTATGTTATTATCTACAAAAATAATTCCAACACCGGACGAAAACCTTATTCCTGTTGATAATTTCGCATTAAGAATAACTTTAAATATACTTATAATACTTGCAAATATTGGAATACTTATTGCAGTTGGCAGACTTGGAACAAAATCAGGCAACCTTACTAATAGAGGAATTGTAACAGGATTTCCGTACAATATAGTTAGACACCCAAATTATATAATGCAAATTTGCTATATTATATTTACATCAATTCCTGTTTATTTTTCAGGCTTATATGCAATTGAAGCAATATTGCTGACAGCAGGTATTATTGGCTGGGCTTATGTTTATTACTTAAGAGCCATAACAGAAGAAAGACATTTAATTCAAGATGAAGCATATCAACAATATGTTGAAAAAGTTAAATACAGATTTATTCCAAAAGTATTTTAAAAAAGACAGCAAAAAGGCGGCACCGATTTTAATCGGTGCCGCCTTTTTAATTACTCTATGCTTTATATAATTCTTTGTTATATTCAGGATGGAAAGTTTTTAACCATTCTAACATTTCTGCTCCTGTTTTTTGCAATGGAGTTCTTGAACCATCTTTTGAAATCATAGAGCCATTGGTTGGATAGAAGAATCTATCTCTAGGCCTTTGAGATTCAGTATTCCACATTTTAAAATCTGTTAATTCAAAAGTTGTACCATCTTTCATCTTAACAATTTCTTTAGCTGGCGCATGAGAACCTTCAACAGAAATTCTATCAATACGTTTTATTTTAGAAGATTTAGGGAATGTCATTCTTGCAGTTACTCTTGTTATACCAAAATCGTCAGTAACAGTTGAATATGGAGTAACAACTTTTATGCCGTTTGGATGAATAGTTTCCCATCGTTCAACAATTTTGCCGGCATCATTTCTGGTACGTTTTACAAAACGTCTAACACCATTATTATCTTTGTTATACCAGACTCCTGTAGCATTCCAAAAATTAGGACTTGATGCATGACTTGATTCAATTATTTCTCCATTACTTTTTAGTACCATAACCTTTTTAATTGAACCATCAGACATTTTAGATTCCAATTCTCTAATAGTATCACTGTCTCTAAGAATTTTTGTTTCAACAACAGTTGGCTTTGGAGCATCTGCTTTTTTTACATTTACTTTTCTTGTTTTTACTGAACGTCCATACTGATCATAAATAAGTTCAACAGGTTCTTTACCTGTATTTGTATATGTTCTAATAGGTTTACCTGTTTCAGGGTTATAAGTAGTACGTCTAACACTGCCATCAAGTTGTTCAACATTTATCTGAATAGTTTTACCATCCTTATTAACAACTTTTTCCATTTTTGCACCATTTATATTAGATTTTGCTAAAACTTCTGTTCCGTCAGGGTTAGTTTTTATACGACGGAAGGTTGCTGTTCTTTTAATTCTGTCAGCAAGACCAGATAGTTTTTTACCTAAGGTTGCATTTTCTTGTTGAGATTGTGCTAAAGCGGTTTTAGATTCTGAAATTTGGACTTCCTGACCACGAATAAACGAATCTTTTGAAGCAATTTCATCAGCATGAGTACGTCTCAATTGATCAATAGAAGATTGAAAATTGCGTTGAGCAACTTTAGCTTCTTCAGTCATAATATCAGCAACTCTAGTTGCTGCACCTGTTATTGCATCAACAGCACTCTCTTTTGAAACTCCGCCCATCATTTTTCCTTTTAAGGTTGCAGCACTTTCTGCAGCTATTTTTTGAATATTGATTGCCATATAAAATCCTTTCCTACTTCTGGTAAATGTAATATCAATCTTTCTCAATAAAATATGTAAATAAAAATTTTTGCGTTAATTTTTGATTTTGTAAAAATATATTACAAAAAAGGAGGTTATATAAACCTCCTTTTGCATATTTAAATTTTAATTAATAAAAATTTGCTATCTTTTTGAGCCACAACTTTATGCTGTGTATCTTTTTTGAACATTAATATTTCACCTTTTTCAACTTTGAATTTTTGTGCATCAAAATGTATCTCGATTTCCCCCTCTAACATATATACTGCAGCATCACAAACAGATGTATGAGTATCAATAACTTCGTCTTTTTTTATTGCAATAACAGACAAACAATTATCATCATGCTCCATCAATACAACTTTTCTGAATTTTTCTTCACCAAAATCCGCAATATCTTTTGCTTTTAAAACATTATAAAACATAGACATCTCCTTTCTTTTCTACAAAAATAGATTAATAAAGAGAAAAGAAAAATGTATCCCATAATCATACAATAGCCGGTATCAATATTTTAATTATTCTTTAACCCCACCTTGTAAAATATCATTGATAAAATATTTTTTACCCAATAAAAACACTCCAACAACAGGAATTGTACAAATTACAGAACATGCCAGCAAGTCACCCCATAAAGTAATTTCCCTGAAACTGCCTTTAAAAATAGCTAACCCTACCGGCAATGTCCGCATAGATTCAGTGTTAGTAACAATCAAAGGCCACATAAAACTATTCCATGTAGTTACAAATGTAAAGATAGAAAGAGTTGCAATAACAGGAATTGCTAATGGTAATGCAATCTTAAAAAAAGTTGAAGAAATATTACATCCATCAATTTTTGCAGATTCTTCCAAATCTTTAGGCAAACCAAGAAAATACTGTCTCATCATAAATATTCCAAATCCGCCAAACAGCCCAGGTAAAATTAAAGCTTGATAGGTATTTATCCAATGAAATTGACGCATTAGAAAAAATAAAGGGATTATATTTACCTGCGGAGGAACGAGCATTGTTATTAAAATAATTAAAAATAATGCATCTCTGAATTTAAATTTCATTCTGGCAAATGCATAACCTGCAAGTGCTGATATTATTACCTGTCCGAGAGTTGTAACGAAAGCAACAAAAAGACTATTTATAAAGTATTTCCAGATAGGTATTTTAGAAAATACATTAGAGTAATTTTCTAAAGTTAACGGAGAATAAAAAATTTTACCGCCTTGATTATAAATTTCACCATTTGGCACAAAAGAAAGATTAAACATTGCAAAAAACGGATAAAGCATACTGATTGCAATCAGAATTAAACAAAAATACCCTAAAATCTTTCTCCAATTAACCATAACTGAATTATAACATATAGATATTCAATAACAAAGCCATTGCATCTTAATATCCACTCCGACCTAAAAGACTGGCGTTTTAGCGAGAAAAATTCGTTGATTAGAGAAACCCCACCAACATTAGTAGCAAACTTCCCCGTTCAGGGAGAAAAGATTACGTTGATAAAACAAGCCTCACCAATACTGGTAGCAAAATTCCCCGTCCGGTGAGAAAAGATCGTTGACTAGACAAACCTCACCAACATTGGTACCTCCATTTACCCCCATTTACCCCAGAAAAAAAACCTGATTTCTAAAGAAATCAGGGACAAAATTTGTAGGGGAAAAATTAAATTAGAGTTTTAAAATATAATTTAAATCTTTTATGCTATATGTAACATTTGCTTGTTATATGTAGCGATGAAATTCATTTCTTGAAATAATAATTCAGATCTGTCAACAAATGGTTCTTGAGGTGCTGCAGGAATAGCTGTTGTAACTTGATCTTTGTAAATATCTTTCAATTTTTTATCAATCTTTTTTAAATTTGCAACTGCCATTTTCAAGCCTCTCTCGTTTAGTTATCTCTTATATATATATAAAGTATATACAACTTTCGGAATTTCATTGATGTCTTAGTTTGTTACATTTCGTTACATTAAATAAAATTTTTTAATATTATGGCAACTTTAAGTTTTAACATGTTTTTATATACTTGTAGGGAAAATAGGAAAGTAGTATGGTACAAAATTTACCGAATATTCCAAGTATTCAAAATCAAAAACAAGTTAATTTTCAACAAAATCCGGCTCCTGTAATGCAGGGTGCTGCAGCAGATGCCGCAAAACAAAAGGTTGATAATTCATATATTGCAAAAAGAGCAAACGCATCAGCAGAATCCAATCCGCTGGCTACATTAGGGTTAGGAACAGCTGTATGGTATGGTCTTGCTCAGGGCATGGATAAATTCAACCCTAAATGCGAAGGAGAATACAGTAAAACTATTCTTGGTAAACTTGGTGCATGGGGCGATAAAGTTTCAAGCAAAGGTATCGGTAAAAAAATTAATGATTTTATCAGATGGTTAAACGTAAAAACATACAAAATGTCTAAAAAAAGCAAAATTATGTATACTTTACGCAACCATTCTACAAGCCCTGAATGGAGTTTTGCAAAGGTTCCCGGAGCCGGTTTAAAAGGTTTCATTGCAATGGATACTGAAAATATATTCAAGGAATTCATGAAACCTATTACTCATAGAAAACCAACTAAACTTCTAGGTTTTATTCCATTAGGCAAAGAAAGTCATTATTTCCAAGCTTTGGAACAATATGGTGTTGATCAAAAATATATCAATAACTTTATTGAATCAGTAAAAAATCTTGATTTCCCTAAACAAGCATTAGCTCTTCAAAAAGAAGAATTAAAATTATTGGGAGCAAGTGCAGATATTGTATCCAAGATTGAAGCAAAAACAGGTCTTAAAGGCTTAGAAAAATATGCAAGTAGTTTGAAAGTTAAGAAGCTTGGTTTTAAATCTTTACGTGAATTTAACGCTTTAGAAGGTAAATATCTTGAAAATTCAGGTAAAATACTGGAAGCTTTAAAGAAAGCTGACCAAAATATCAAAATCTCAATTTGGAGAGGCAATGGTGTTTTGGGTAAAATCAAGAGCCACTTATTTGGAAGACGTGCATCATTATCAGAATATAAAAACAAATATATTGCAACACTTGGTAAAGGCAATAAAACGACATTAGGCAGAGCGTTACCTAAATCATTAGGCTGGTTTATGGAAGGCTGTACTAACAGATTTGCAGGCGGTAAATTAGCTGTAGCAATGCAGGCAGGTATCTTTGCTGATATGCTTTACCAGACAATAAAAGCTCCAAAAGGTGAAAAAATTAAAACCTTCGGAGAAAGATTTGTAAATGACTTTACATATTTCATTGCAATGACCCTCGGTATTATGGGTATGCATAAAATCGGCGGATTTAAATATGCAGGGTTAGATAAAAAAGGTGTTGAATTATACAGAAAAGAACTTGCAAACTTTAAAGCAAAACATGCTGCAGGTTTATTGGGCACTAAAAAAGCTTACAAATTTGCATCAAAACGTTTGGATGTTGCATTAGGTGCAAGAAAAATTAAAAACCCTATAACAAAATTACTCCACAAAATTGGTAAATTTATTAATATAGGTAACGAATGCAAACCTGCATACAAATCAGCAAGCAAATGGAACATGAACTGGTTAAGAAAAATTGCGAACAAAAACTTAATCGGTGTACCATTAAGGGTTTGGATTCCAATGTTCTTAGTAACTCCATTCCTTGCAAAACTTACAACAAAAACTGTTCATAAAATTCTTGGAAAACCAACTCATTCAGTTTTGGATGAAGACAAAGAACCTGAAAAAGACAACAAACAAGCTAATCCGGCAAATAAACCGGCACAGGCAGCACCGCCTATGCAAGGTCAAATGCCGCAACAGCCGGTTAGACATAGAAACCCTAATGAATATAGCAGTGATACAAACTTAATTAAAATGGCTGCAAATGGACAAAAAGCTCCGCAAACAATGTCTCAGGCACAATCTCAGGCTCAAGCACCAACAACAACACCACAGGCACAGCCAGCAAGCCAGCCTCAGCAACAGCCTGCACCGGTAAATCCAACAGATTCAAATAAAGAAATGGAACCTGTTAGAACATATATACCATCTCCTGTTAGCATGGTTCAGCCAACACAAGCAGATATGAGCGGTGTTGATGCAGCATTAGCGGGCGTTGATTCAACTGAAAAATATATTAATCAAGTATTGAAATCAGTATAGCCATAATGTGGTATTTGCAAAAGCTTCAGAGATATGTTAGAATATATTAAGCTCTGTATAGGTGTTAATTTTGTTCCTACATTTACATAAATAGGGAGGGTTAACTCTAGAGCATTGAAGTATACCCGCCGATATCTATATCGCCAGCGGGAAACGGATTAGTTCAGGTTCCCACCCACCTGCGAGTCCAAGCAGGTAACAAAATCCGCTTATACAGGGCTTTTATTTGTTTAAGAATTGCAGAAAATTGCACAATATGGTATAGTGTATTTGTAGGGATTATAAATGCAAAAAATTTCAACAATTGTATTATCAGAAGAATTATCAACTTCAGAAGTTCTAAAACTTTTTGTAAGTGAATTTGATATGCTTGAATTGCAGCCTCAAACTAACGATTATTCTGCAATATATGAAAACATAACAAATTACAGCAAATCATTATTGATTGTAGACTTATCAACAAACAAACAGGCAAAACTGGATTTAATACTAAAAGTCTCACAAGATTGCAAAAACTGCAAAGTCCTTGCATTATCAGATAATCCGTCCGTTGATTTAATTATTGAAATTATGCGTTCCGGAGCAAAAGACTTTGTACCAATTCCTATAATAAAAAATGAATTTTGTTCGGTATTAAACAAAATAATTTCTGAAAATAACGAGAAAAAAAGTAAAAATAAATGTAAAATTATTTCTATTTTCTCAAACAAAGGCGGCATTGGTAAAACTTCGCTTGCATCCAATCTAGCACTGGAGCTTGCAAAAATTACCAAAGAAAACGTTGCATTGATAGATTTAAATTTTCAAATTGGAGATATCACAACATTTTTGGATTTAAAACCATCTTTTAATATTTCGTATATGCTTGAAAATATTGACAAAATCAATGAAACATTTCTATTGAGCACATTAGAAAGATATAAAAGAACAAGTTTATATGCTCTTGCAGATCCTCCGTATTTTAAACAGGCAGATAACATTCAGCCTAAACAAATTACAAAACTATTTTCAACATTAAAAGAAACTTTTTCATATATTATTGTGGATGCAGAACCTAGTTTTGACGGCAAAAATATTGCGGCACTTGACTGTTCTGACTTAATTCTGCTAGTTACAGTGGCAAATCTGCCGGCATTGAGAAATACTCAAAGATGTCTTGAATTATTTGAAAAATTAGGTTACGACAAGGATAAAACACAAATTGTAGTGAACCGCTATATGGAAAACGATGAAATTAAAGAAGATGATATTGAAAAAGTATTATCTAAAGATGTTTATTGGAAAATCCCTAATAATTATTTTGCAGTTATGAGTGCAATAAATAAAGGGATTCCGGTAAGCGATATTAACGATACAACAAATGTAGCCCAAAGCTACAAGGGGTTAGCTCAATATATTTCAGATAATTTATACAAACAAAATATGGCAGAACGATTTGAAAATATACTTAACAATAGTATTTAAAGGAACAATATGGGATTAGCAGACAGATTTAAAGAAAAACTAAAAGACAAAGACTTATTCAACGAATCACAAAGAGAATCAAATTCAAATACGAAAAATATTCAATTTATATCGAAACCACAAAAAGTCCGTTGTGAAGAAATAAATCCGACAGCAGATATAGATACCTCTTTAGGATCGCCGGAATTAAATACCTTGCAAAATGAAATACTTGCAAAAATCAACAAAACTCCTTACTGGAACGAATATTCAACTCAAAGAAAAGAAGATATGGTAGGGAAATATTTTGAAACAAGACTAAAGAAAAGCAGTTATTCTAATATAAAATATACCTTATCTAAAAAACTTGATTTTATTCAAAACATAATGACTTTAACTAATAGATACTAAAAAAGGGACTTAATTAAGTCCCTTTTTTAGTTATAAATTATTCGTTATTACCAGCTTCTTCTACTTCAAAACCCTGATTATCCATTATTTTTTCTTTATATACATCTAAAAGATTATCACCATAAGCAAGACCCGTAATCCATTTAACATAAGCACTTACAACGCCAAGTAATCCAGAAAGAAGAATTACACTAATCACAAATACCGGCATCTTATAAATATCAACAAATTTATACATCTCAACATTATCAGGAATAAGAATTGCTGCTATTAAGCCAAATATCATCAAAATTATCATTCCTAGAAATATAACGATTTGAACTGCAATAGAAGTGACCATAGAAACCACAATAAATTTCAAAGCAACAATTATTGCGTCTTTAAAAGCTTTTTTCATATAACGGAATGGGGTTAACGGGTTAAACAATTCAGCAGAATATTCAAAATTTTCGCAATATTTCATATTAATAAATGAAATAAACGGACTTATTATAAATAATGGAATGAAGAATAAAAATACCAATCCAAACATCGCTATTGTTGCTAATATAACCCCTAAAGTATCAGGCTTTGATGATATATAAAAAGCAAAGGCTGTAAATATGGCAGCAAAATAAATTAAAATTGGAAGTCCAATATAAATCGTCCAAACAAAAGGTATTGGAAAAAATTTAAGCCCTTTAATTATACAATTTGCATCAATAACAGGAAGTCCAGCAGGTTCTGATAATCTTTTATTTAAAAATTTCAAATAAAAACCTGAAAGTGCAAACATTGGAATAATTGACAAAATAAGAAGAACAGCCCCTGCTATAAGCAAAGGAACTATAAGTTCTTTCATATCCTTGTCTATTAACTGAAATGTAGAAGCTGCAAGACAAGGCAGAAAAAACAATAATGCTGCCAATAAATGAGTTTTGCAAACTCCTTCACCTTTATATAATGCTTTAAACGAACTTAAAATTCTTTCCATAACAATCCTCTCAAATAATTAGTATAAAAGGATAATACACTATTTTTAAAAGAAATACAACAAGCAATACAATAAATGCAACTTTTGTACTAAAATGTTTGGTATGGAACACAGAGAATTTAAAATAAATTCAAAATATAAACCTTCAGGCGACCAGCCAAAAGCAATTGAACAGCTTGTAGAAGGGATTAACAAAGGCTACGATACCCAAACGCTTTTAGGTATTACAGGTTCAGGGAAAACTTTTACAGTTGCAAATGTTATTGAAAAAGTTCAAAAACCAACACTTATAATAGCACACAACAAAACTCTTGCGGCTCAATTATACAATGAATTCAAAGAGTTATTTCCGGACAATGCCGTAGAATATTTTATATCTTACTACGATTACTACCAGCCGGAAGCGTATATTCCTAGAACCGACACCTATATTGAAAAATCCTCATCAATTAATGAAGAAATCGATAGACTGCGTCACAATACAACCAGAAGCTTATACGAAAGAGATGATGTTATTGTTATTGCTTCTGTAAGCTGTATTTACGGCTTAGGACTGCCTGAAAATTATTTTAAAGGTTCTGTAGAAATAAATGTTGGTGATGAAATTGAACGAGATGTTCTTTTAAAACATCTTGTGGAAACCAGATATGAAAGAAACGACTTAGAATTAAAGTGCTCAACATTTAGAGCCAGAGGCGATATTGTTGAAATTATGCCGGCTTATGAAAAAATTATCACAAGAATTTACTTTTTCGGCGATGAAGTTGAAAAAATTGTACGCATTGATAATGTGTCCGGAGAAATTATTGAAACACCTCAGTCAGTTGTAATTTATCCTGCCGTACACTATATTTCTTATGATGAAAACGAGGATGAAACAATTGACTTAATCCGCCAGGAACTTCAACAACGCCTTGTTGAACTGAACAATGAAAATAAACTTGTAGAAGCTCAGCGTCTTGAACAACGGGTTAAATATGATATTGAAATGATTAAAGAAATGGGTTATTGTACAGGAATTGAAAATTATTCAAGAATAATTGAAAGACGTCCTGTTGGTTCTGCCCCGGCAACACTTTTAGATTATTTCAGAGGTGATTTCCTGACAATAGTTGACGAATCTCACGTGACCCTGCCGCAAATCAAAGGAATGAGCCATGGGGATGCTGCAAGAAAGAAAGTTCTTGTAGATTACGGTTTTAGACTTCCTTGTGCAAAAGATAACAGACCGCTTAAAAATGAAGAATTCTATGACAAAGTTAGACAGAAAATCTATATTTCAGCGACACCAGCAGACTTTGAAAAAGAAAATTCCGAACAAATTGTAGAACAAATTATTAGACCTACAGGACTTTTGGATCCAAAAGTTTCAGTTCGACCTATTGATACGCAGATACAGGATTTAAAAACAGAAATTCAAAAACGAGCCGAAAAAGATGAAAGAATTTTAATTACAACCTTAACCAAACGAATGGCAGAAGATTTAACTGATTTCTTTGTTCAAGAAGGTATTCGTGTTAGATATCTGCACAGTGAAGTCAAATCAATTGAAAGGGTTGAAATCCTTAGAGACTTACGGCTTGGCGAATTCGATGTTCTTATTGGCGTTAACTTGCTGAGAGAAGGTTTGGACATTCCAGAAGTTTCACTTGTAGCTATAATGGATGCGGACAAAGAAGGCTTCCTACGTTCTGATACAAGTTTAATACAAACCATAGGGCGTGCTGCAAGAAATGCCTGCGGTGAAGTTATTATGTATGCTGATAAAATTACAGATTCAATGGCACGAGCTATTAAGGAAACAGAACGCAGACGTAAAATTCAAATCGAATACAACCAGAAATACGGAATTATTCCGCAAACAATTAAAAAGCCGATTGAAAACAACCTGCTTTCACTTGTTGCAAGTTACAGAAATCTTGAAGATATTGTTGCAGAAGAAATGGTTGATATGGGCATAGAGAAAAAAGATTTACCAAAACTTATATCTAAACTTGAAAAAGATATGCATAAAGCAGCCAAAATTCTTGATTTTGAACGTGCAGCACAAATAAGAGACCAATTAAAGAAATTAAGAGAAATGAAATAAATTATCCCATTCTTTCAGTAATTTCTTCAATTACGTCAGTTTGAGAGTGGTCATTATATTCTTCGTTATTGCCTTTAATGTTTTCATAAGAAGACTGTGCAAGATAATTTGCAAGAATTGAAATATTTACAACAAATGCCAGTGAACAATATGCAACAAATCCCCAGTGCGTAAATGGCAAGTGGAAGAAATAAAACAAATATGCAACAGGTCCAACTAACACAACATTAGCTAAAGCTAACTGCGGTATAAAGAATATAAACCCGACAAGCACATCTACACAGGATTCTAAAATAACTTTATAATTAAAAGCTTGCAGAATTCTTAAATATTTTGCAAAAGACAAATAAGAGGTTAATATTATAGAAAATAATAGAGACCAAACGATTACCGCAAAAATCGTAGATACATGCGGTAAATCAATCGGAATTTGAATATTTTTTATAATAAAATCTCCAATCAGCCAGCCGACAATCAAATGCGGAACAACAGCCACAGTTGTACTAACAATAGCTTTCAACAGATTTATCGGGTTGAACGTCAAAATTTCTCTTTTATTTAATCTTACATTATTTATTCCAAGGGTTAATAGTCCTAAGAATAAAATTGAGGTAATAATGCCGTAAAAATAGAATTCGGACATTTTTCCAACGAGAAACAAATTGGCACAGAAATAAACAGGTATAGAATATACAGCAATCTTAACCAGAGATAAATCTTCGCTAAGTGCTTCATTAAATGCGTCTACAACTGATGCCATAAGCAATCTCTCCTATTATTCAATAACAATTAGCTGCCTTGAATTAAACGTTTTAATTCTGCAGGTTTAGAAGATTTAGCCATAGCATCTTCAAGGTTAACAAGACCTTTTTTAAATAACTCGGCTAGAGCAGCTTCAAGAGTCTGCATACCTGCACCTGAACTTGTTTGAATAGTTGAATAAATTTGAGCAGCTTTAGCTTCACGAATAAGGTTAGCAATCGCAGGAGTAACAACCATGATTTCTTGAGCCATTACACGACCTTTTCTCGTTCCATCAGGAGTTCTCTTTGGAAGAAGAGTTTGTGAAAATACTGCAACAAGTGAGTTAGCAAGCTGTACACGAATTTGTTGCTGTTGACCCTCCGGAAATACGTCGATGATACGGTCAATTGTTTGAGAAGCTGAAGAGGTGTGAAGTGTACCAAACACTAAGTGACCTGTTTCTGCAGCTGTCAATGCTAATGCGATAGTTTCGTGGTCACGCATCTCACCTACCAGAATAATATCAGGGTCTTCACGAAGTGCAGATTTAAGAGCGTTAGCAAAAGATCTTGTATCAGCCCCTAATTCACGCTGGTGAATAACTGAAACTTTTGAAGTGTGAACAAATTCGACAGGGTCTTCAATTGTCAAAATATGTTCTGCACGGGTTCTGTTAATATAGTCTATCATAGCTGCCAGAGTTGTTGATTTACCGGAACCGGTAGGACCTGTTACAAGAACTAATCCACGTGGTTTTTCTGCAATTGTTGTTACAATTGGAGGCATACCCATTTCCTCTAACTGTGGAGCTTTAGTAGAAATTGTTCTGAATGCAGCAGCATAAGAACCTTTGTCTTTATAGAAGTTTACACGGAAACGACCTAAGCCTTCAACACCATAAGAAAAGTCTAATTCCCATTCTTGTTCAAGCTTACGTCTTTGTTCATTGGACATCATAGGGAATAATAATGCTTCCACGCCTTCTGATGTTAATGGTTCATAATCAAATCTTACAAGTTTACCATCAATACGTCCAACCGGCGGTAATGCGTTTGATATGTGTAAGTCGGAACCGCCTCTGTCTACTAATTCTTTTAATAAATCTTCTATAATCATAATTTATACCTTCTTCTAATCTGTAAAATTCATAATTGCATCGTTTTCTTTAGCTGCTAATTCTATTAACAAATATGTCATATAAGCACCCAGAGCAACAGCTTTCGGGTCCAAATCCGTTTTATTCGCAGCTTCAATTATTGCAGTATTAATTTCAGGATTTTCTTCCTTTATGTAATGAATCATTTTTTTACGCCAAGCAGGCATATCTTCAAAAATTTCGCTAAATGCTGTATTTGCGATATCTTCAGATATAACTGGCAACATCTTTACCTACCTCATATTCTTAATATGTAATACTACAACAACATTATTATACAAAAAATTTTAGGACTTGTCTATATATCAATAAAAATCCTATATTTGAAGTATAATATTTATATGAATTTAAAAGGACTTAAACTCACTGATTATAGAAATTGCGAGGATTTAGAATTAATTTTTGATAAAAACAAAATCCTTATTATTGGAAAAAATGCACAGGGAAAAACCAACATTCTGGAGAGCATTTATTTTTTATCAACCTTGAAATCACCCAGAACATCCAACCCGTTAGAACTTATTAAATTCAGCAAAGATTATTTCAAATTAGAGGCTGATATCATAAAATCAAACACCAATATTGATTTGTCATATATATACAATACAGAAAAGAAAAAGGAAATAAAGGTTAACGGTACCAAAGCAACAATAAAAGATTTTAAATCAGTATTAAAAACTGTTTTATTTGCAACTCAGGATCTTTTGCTGCTAAGAGGAGCTCCGCAGGATAGAAGAGACTGGCTTGACAGAGCAATTTCGCAAATTTACCCTGCTTATGATGACAGATTATCTAAATATGATAAAATACGTGTACAAAAAAACAATTTTCTAAAAGAATGTGCAAAAACAGGCATAACAAATGAAAGTCTGCTTGACGTTTTTAACGAACAGCTTTCAATATCAGGAAGCAACATTATTTATATAAGAAAAAAATACCTTAAAGAAATAGAAAAGCTTGCACGGCAAAAACACCAGACAATAAGTGATACAGAAGAATTAAGTATAAAATATGATTGTAGTTTCTTAGGTGACGAAACTTATGAAATCGAAGAAATTCAACAAGCCTTCAAAGATTCACTAGAAGAACGAAGAACAGAAGAAATGAGACGCTGTCAAGCTTGTATAGGGCCGCATAGAGATGATATTATTTTTCATATAAACAACCTTGAAGCAACAAAATATGCATCTCAAGGTCAGCAAAGAACAATTGTTTTAGCTTTAAAATTATCTGAATTAGATATGATTACAGACAAAACCGGCGAAGAACCGATTCTTCTTCTTGACGATGTTTTAGCTGAACTTGACGACATTCGCCAGAATTACCTGTTAAAGTCCATAAATTCCAATACGCAAACAATTATTACGTCTGTTGATACCATTCTTTTTGAAGATGAATTTTTAAAAGATGTTCAAATTTACAAAATAGAAGACGGAAAAATTATAAAATAAAAAGGAGTGAATATTCACTCCTTTTTATTTGTTATAATCTGATATACAAAACTACTCTTTAATCATTTTAGTTAAAATTGCTGCAACCAATAAACAGAATGCACCGATGAAGAATGAATATTCATAATGATTATTCATATAACCGCCAGCTTCAAACGCTGCCTTATTGATAATCCACGCAACTAATGTACAAACAAACACCTGCGGACCGGCTATAAATATATTAAATATTCCCATTACAGAGCCCTCGGTACCAGGTTTTATATAACGTGACAGCATAGCAAACGGAAGGGCACAAACACTTGCCCAGCCAATACCGGATAATGCCATACCAGCAGCAACTATAACAGGAGAAGTTTTAAATACACCCATTATTATATAAGCTGCAACCATTGATAGTAATGAAATTATATGAACCTTTTTATTGCCGAATTTTCCGGCAAGAAAACCAATAGGAACAGCAATTAAAAAACATACAAGGTTAAATATAGCAAAACAGATAGATGAATAATTTGTTGCAGAAGTCTGAGCAGGTAAAAACTGAGCCTGAACATCCGCAGCAAGTTTTGTTAAATCAGGAACACCATATACCGTATGAATAGCGAAATTCGTAAAGAATATCATCATACACATCATACCTATCCACGTAAAAAACTGCATAATACAAATTTTTGAAACTTCAGGAGAAAGTGCAAAAAACTCTTTCATTGACTGCCAGAAACCGACATGAGGAACTTGTTCTTCTGACACTTCTGAATTCAATGTGCTTTTTTCATGAATTGTCAAACAAGTCCACGTCATCGCAAGAGTAAACGCCAAAGCTGCCATTATAAATTGTGCAGAAATTGACATTTGATAATGAAAAACTATTTTCAAAACAGGTGCGGTAGCTGCAGCAACAACTGAACCTAAACCAATAGCCAAACTTATATAAGAATTTGCTAAGGAATGCTGTTCTTGCGGCACAACATCTGGAATTAAAGCCCGGTAAGGACCCTGTGCAATATTGATACATGCATCAATAACCCAAATCATAATAGCTGCAATCAATAATCCAGCCCAAGGGAATGAGCTTAATCCTAAAAAGTTTGCAATGTTACCGGAATTCGGGAACAACCATAGAGCTAGAGAAGCTATAATTGCTCCGCCTAATAAGTACGGTCTTCTTCTTCCAAATCTAGACTTAGTTTTATCTGACAACGCACCGATAAGTGGCTGTACAACCATGCCGGTAAACGGACCTGCAAGCCAAATTAAGCCATAAATAAACGGATCAGCACCTAAGTTTTCGGTTACCGGTGCTGAAAGAATAATTCTCATCTGCCACGCAAATTGTAAACCCAGAAAACCAAGTGCAAAGTTTAAAAAATTCACAGTTGTAAATTTCTTTAACTCTGTATTATTATTTTCCATCAAAACTCTCCCTATGTGTATTTATATTATTTACTGTATTTTTGTTTTATTGCTGCATCCATCAGACCTTTAAACAACGGATGCGGTCTATCCGGTCTTGATTTGAATTCCGGATGGAACTGACAGGCAACAAACCAATCAAGTTTAGGAAGTTCCACAACTTCGGCAAGCATTCCGTCAGGAGACATGCCTGAAAATACCAGACCTGCATCCGCAATTTTATCTAAATATTCATTATTAACTTCATATCTGTGTCTGTGACGTTCTGATATAACTTCTGAACCGTAAGCTTTTGCAGCTTTAGAATCTTTTTTCAAATGACACTCATAAGCTCCGAGTCTCATTGTTCCGCCGTACCCTTTGACATTCTTTTGTTCAAGCATTATATCAATTACTGGATATTGTGGATTTTCATCAAATTCCTTAGAATTTGCACCTTTTAAGCCGACAACATTTCTTGCATATTCTATAACTGCACACTGCATACCCAAGCATAAGCCAAGGAACGGTAAATTATTTTCACGGGCATAACGAATAACATTCAGCTTTCCTTCGATACCGCGAACCCCAAATCCACCAGGAACAACAACCGCATCAACATCTGCAAGTTGTTTTTTACAATTAGCATAATCGACACACTCTTCTGAATTTATCCATTTAATTTCAACAGAAGAAGCATCTGCGTATCCTGCATGTTTTAAAGATTCAACAACTGAAATATATGCGTCAGATAATTTTGTATACTTACCTGCAATTGCAACTTTTACAGCTTTTTCAGGGTTTTTAATTCTATTTACAAGACCTTCCCAAGAATTCAAGTCAGGAGTTCTATCTTCCATACCAAGCATTTTCAACACAACAGAACACATTCCCTGAGCTTCTAAAGCAAGAGGAACTTCATAGATTGTCTTCATATCTCTGCATTCAACAACTGCATCTTTAGGAACTGAACAGAAAAGAGCCAATTTTTCTCTTTCGGTTTTAGGGATAGGTTTAGATGTTCTGCAAACCAAGATTTCAGGCTGAATACCATAACTTCTTAATACATTAACACTGTGTTGAGAAGGTTTTGTTTTCAATTCTCCTGATGTAGGAAGATATGGAAGCAAAGTACAATGAACAGAAATAGCATTACCAATACCGATTTCTGACTTAAATTGTCTGATTGCTTCAATAAACGGTAAACTTTCAATGTCACCGATTGTTCCGCCGATTTCAATAATATGAAAATCAGGTTTGAATTGTTTTGTTGCTGCAACAATTTTTGTTTTAATCTCGTTTGTAACATGCGGAATAACCTGAACAGTAGCTCCGAGATAATCTCCGCGACGTTCTTTGTTGATAACTTCCTGATAAATTCTTCCAGAAGTTACGTTGTTTACCTGTCCAAAACTTGTATCGGTAAATCTTTCATAGTGCCCTAAATCCAAATCAGTTTCAGCACCATCATCAGTTACAAAAACTTCACCGTGCTGAAAAGGACTCATTGTTCCGGGATCAATATTTATATAAGGATCAAATTTCTGTATAATAACCGAATAATCTCTGGACCTGAATAAACGCCCCAAAGATGCGGCAATAATACCTTTACCTAAAGAACTAACAACACCACCGGTTACAAAAATATATTTTGTCATAAATCTACCCCTAAATTATTATCTCAATCCCGCAATTAATAGTATAGAAAGCTTATACTTCCCTTTACTAAACTCCCTAGCCGATTTTAGGAACTTTAAAGAATCCGTTTTCTTCATCCGGAGCATTTGACATTAGTGCTTCTTTTGAAATTTCCTGACAAGGTACATCTTCTCTCATTACGTTCACAAAATCAATAACTTGAGTCATTGGTTTAACATTTGATGTATCAACTTCATTCATCTGATCAACATACTTCAAAACATCACCAAGCTGCTTTGTATATAAAACTTTTTCTTCTTCTGTCAATTCTAATCTTGCTAATTTAGCAACATGTTCAACATCTTTTACTGTAATCATTATTAGCTCCTATAAATATCAATATAAGCATATATTATCATGAAAAAGAGGGCATGACATTATTTATTAACGAAATTTAAAATTTAGATTTAGTATTGAATCTGTGATATAGTAATGTTAGATTGGAGTTTTATACTGTGGAAACCAAAGTATCCGACTTAGAAAAGCTAGAAGAACTAATTCTGGAATACAGAAAAGAAGTAGAACCGAAAAAAAAACGTATTCTATATCTTAATCTTATTCAAGAATCTTTAAAATTAGTAAAAAAAATTGCTATGGGAATGTACCCTATACCAAATACCATTCCAAAAGAAGATTTAATTCAGGTTGGAGCAGTTGGAGTACTTAGAGCAATAGAAACCTATCAAGTTGAAGAACGCGGAAGTTTTAAAACTTACGTCAGCAAATTTATTAAAGGTGAAATTCTGCATTACTTAAGAGATAAAGCAAATATCGTAAAAACACCTAGGGAAACTCTTGCAAATATGGCACGCGTAAAAGAAGCTATTGATGAATTATCTTCAGGCAAAAATATACCGACTGCAGACGAAATTGCAAACTATACAAACCTTCCTATAAATAAAGTGGAAGAAATCATGAACATTGAACTCATTAAAAATATGGTGTCCTTAGATCAAAATGTTTATTCAATTGACGGTACAGAAACTTTATTAGATAGAATTCAATCTGAAGACAGTAATTCATATCAAGAATCTTACGAGAATAAAAAAATAATAGAATTTGCACTAAAAAAACTTCCTGAACCGGATAAAACTGTTATAAGTTTATACTATATGGAAGGAGAACAGCGTAAAAATATTGCCCAAAGATTAAATGTTTCTCCAACTCAAATTTCCAGAATTTTAAGGAGAGCATTAAATAAATTATACATTATTATAGAAAACGAAATGAACGATAAAATAAAAGCATAGATTATAAAGGAGGACAAATGTTATTTTCAATAACAATTTTAGCATTTATATTTATTATAGGGCTGGTTATAGGAAGCTTTTTGAATGTTGTTATACTTAGAACTGTCAGCGAAGAATCTATCGTATTTCCAGCTTCAAAATGCCCCAAATGTCAAACACCGCTAAAATGGTACCATAATATTCCGGTGCTGTCTTATATATGTTTAAGAGGCAAATGTGCATTCTGCAAGGAACATATCAGCCTTCAGTATCCAATTGTAGAACTTCTTACAGGATGTCTATTTGTAGGATTATTCATTAGATTTTGTAATCCATTCGATCCTCTATTCGGACTTTCCTCAATGAACCCTATAGGCTGGAATCAAGTTTTCTTATACATTACTTCGTTAATCGTAACAGGATTATTCATTGCTATTGCAGGAACTGATATTTTAGAAAAAAAAGTTTCAGATGCACATACATTACCTCTAATTGGAATAGGTATTTTATTTAGCGTTATATCATCAGTTCTGTCCTTTATCTTATACACAAAAGCCAATGGTATGCCGGCAATTAATCTTAACTTTATTCTTGCCTGTCCAATTTTATATAGCTTAGCAGCTGCAATTATCGGATTTTTAATAATGGAAGCATTTTCAAGATTGGGACTTGTTTTAGTTGGAACAAGGGCTTTTGGAGAAGGTGATTCTTATATTGCAGCAGGTATTGGAGCAGTATTTGGAAGTTTTATGGGTTGCAGCGGAATATATCAAAACTTTTTACCAATACTACAAGCATTATTAGCAATCCTTATCTTAAGTGCTGGAATTCAGATAATTATAACATTACCGTTATTCATTAAGAAACTTATTAAAAATAAAAATTGGTTAACAATCGGAGCATTATCAGTATTTATAATTTACACGATTGGATATGTTTTTGCACAACAAGCAGAATGGTTTACACATCCAATTGCATACTGGTCTAGTACAATTGTTTTAGTGATTATCGGCTTATTAACATGTCGTGAACTTATTTGCGGATTAAAAGAAAATACGGAACAGGGAATGTATCTTCCATTTGGACCTGCAATGATTATCGCAAGCTTCATTGCTATGTTTACAATTGCGTTCTAGAAAATTATAATAAAAAACAAATTTTTACCCGGCCGACACGGAGTCTTCATAAGCTCCGCGTCGGAATTTGGGTGCATAAAAATGGGAGGTAAGACAGTTCAGCTCACCGCAGAACGAGCGAACAGAGGGCGAAAGCGTTAGCATATCTGTTTACTGCGGGCAAAGTGACTTGGGATAATTTACCATCAATTTTGGTATAATATGGATTGCCGCGTCGCTTATGCTCCTCGCAAGGACTTTAGGATGTAGGTTGAGTTTTCTGCCTGTTTTGTCATTGCGAAATTTCCAACGTTTTTTAACAAAAACTTTCCGAGCCAGCTGAATCAACTAATAAAAAAAAGGAGAATTTGGTATTTACCTTAATTCTCCTTTTTCTAAAATTAGGTGCTGGCAACGATACTATAACACTTGCTGAGCTGTGCGAAGCCTAGTGGTATAGTACTTCGAGATGTTAGGCTAAATTTTGAGCTTGCTTTCAAGCCAAAATTTACTAACTCGAGATCTATCGTAGATTGCGAGTTGCCAGATATTAAAAAAGACTTAGAATAAATATTATTCTAAGTCTTCTAAAATTAGGTGCTGGCAACGAGCTATCTTCCCAGGGGGTGGCCCCCCAAGTATTTTCGCCGCTATGAGTCTTTACGACCGTGTTCGGGATGGGAACGGGTGTTTTCCTCACGCTTGGTCACCAGCGAATTCTTTCATACGCTGAAATTTGCATAATGATTATAAGGTTCGCAATCATCCTAACTTATTTAGGAAAAGCCCTCGTCCGATTAGTATCAGTCGACTGAAAATGTTGCCACTCTTACATCTCTGACCTATCAACGTGGTAATCTGCCACGGGACTTACTAGCTTGTGCTATGAGAGATCTCATCTTACGGTGGGCTTCGTACTTATATGCTTTCAGCACTTATCCGCTTGGAACACAGCTACTGGGCGTTTACCCTTGGCAGGATAACCCATACACTGGAGGTCCCCTCTTCCCGGTCCTCTCGTACTAAGGAAGACTCCGTTCAAATCTCTTGCGCGTATACCGGATATGGACCGAACTGTCTCACGACGTTCTGAACCCAGCTCGCGTGCCGCTTTAATGGGCGAACAGCCCAACCCTTGGAACGTACTACCGCTCCAGGATGCGACGAGCCGACATCGAGGTGCCAAACCTCCCCGTCGATGTGGACTCTTGGGGGAGATAAGCCTGTTATCCCTATGGTAACTTTTATCCGATGAGCGATGGCCCTTCCATTCAGAACCACCGGATCACTATATCCTGCTTTCGCACCTGCTCGACGTGTTTGTCTCGCAGTCAAGCTCCCTTTTGCTATTGCACTCAATGGTTGATTTCCGACCAACCTGAGGGAACCTTTGAACGCCTCCGTTACTTTTTAGGAGGCGACCGCCCCAGTCAAACTGCCTACCAGAAACTGTCCCTTGCCCTGTTCTTCGAGGGTTCAAGGTTAGAATTCAAATTATTACAGAGTGGTATCTCAACGATGACTCCACAAAGGCTGACGCCCTTGCTTCAATGTCTCCCACCTATACTGCACAATAAGAACCCGAATTCAATTTCAAGCTACAGTAAAGCTCAATAGGGTCTTTCTGTCCTGGTACACGTAATCCGTATCTTCACGGATAATCCAATTTCGCCGAGCCTCTCGCCGAGACAGCGCCCATATCGTTACGCCATTCGTGCGGGTCAGAACTTACCTGACAAGGAATTTCGCTACCTTAGGACCGTTATAGTTACGGCCGCCGTTCATCGGGGCTTAGTTTCAGAGCTTCGACCGAAGTCTAACCCTTCCACGTAACCTTCCGACACCGGGCAGGCGTCAGCCCCTATACTTCGTCTTGATCGACTTAGCAGAGACCTGTGTTTTTGGTAAACAGTCGCATGGGCCTATTCACTGCGACCCTATCACGCTTCACGAGTAAATCGCTTCACGCTACCAGGGTACCTCTTCTCCCGAAGTTACGAGGTGATTTTGCCGAGTTCCTTAGCGAGAGTTGTCTCGCGCACCTTAGTATTCTCTACCAACCTACCTGTGGCGGTTTCCGGTACGGATACCTATTAATCTCGAGTGCGAAGTTTTTCTTGGCAGTGTGGATTCAACAACTTCCCCTCCGTAGAGAGTCCTACTCGACGCCTCAGTTTATAGCGAATTTGCGGATTTTCCTACAAACTCTACCTACACGTCTTTACAGCCACTTCCAATCGGCTGCTTGTCTATCCTCCTGCGTCCCTCCGCCTCTGATAACGATTAATCGATAGTTCAGGAATATCAACCTGATGTCCATCGCCTACGCCTTTCGGCCTCAGCTTAGGGTCCGACTAACCCCACGCGGACGAGCCTGCCGTGGGAAACCTTAGGTTTACGGTGCATTGGATTCTCACCAATGTTTTCGCTACTTATGCCGACATTCTCACTTCTGCTTCGTCCATTAGTCCTTTCGATCTAACTTCGTCCTACAACAGAACGCTCCCCTACCCATATAACAAGTTATATGACGCAGTTTCGGTTATATGCTTGAGTCCCGGTGTATTTTCGGCGCGGAGTCGCTTGACTAGTGAGCTATTACGCACTCTTTCAAGGGATGGCTGCTTCTAAGCCAACCTCCTAGTTGTCTGAGCAACTCTACCTCCTTAACCACTTAGCATATATTTGGGACCTTAACTGGCGTTCTGGGCTGTTTCCCTCTTGGCCACGGATCTTAGCACTCGCAGCCTCACTGCTGGATAGTAACATTACCGGTATTCGGAGTTTAACATGATTTGGTACGGCATTTCGCCGCCCGCACCAGACTAGTGCTCTACCTCCGGTAAGATAAGTCCAACGCTGTGCCTAAACGCATTTCGGGGAGAACCAGCTAGCTCTTGGCTCGATTGGCATTTCACCCCTAACCACAACTCATCCACCGATTTTTCAACATCGGTTGGTTCGGACCTCCACGTAGTGTTACCTACGCTTCATCCTGGTCATGGTTAGATCGCCAAGGTTCGGGTCTATTTCATGTTACTTAACGCTCTATTCAAACTCGCTTTCGCTGTGGCTCCGGATGTTAACTCCTTAACCTTGCAACATAAAATAACTCGCCGGCTCATTCTTCAACAGGCACGCTATCACCCTATCAATAGGGCTCTAACTGATTGTAAGCTAACGGTTTTAGGGTCTATTTCACTCAGCTTCTCACTGTTCTTTTCGCCTTTCCATCACTGTACTCGTTCACTATCGGTCACTGACTAGTATTTAGCCTTACCGGATGGTCCCGGTGGATTCAGACAGGGTTTCACGTGCCCCGCCTTACTCGGGATACTTACATCAGGGTATTTGCTTTCGTTTAAGTGGCTATCACACTCTATGGCTCAACTTCCCAGTTGTATTCAACTAACAAACACTTTTGTAACTGATTCAGTAAGCTGTAACTTACTCTGTAAGTCCCACAACACCCTTAATACAACGCTTACAGGCTATCACGTATTAAAGGTTTAGGCTCTTCCAATTTCGCTCGCCGCTACTTTCGGAATCATTTGGTTATTTTCTTTTCGTCCTGTTACTAAGATGTTTCAGTTCACAGGCTTTCCTCCTCGCAACCTATTGATTCAGTTGCGGGTTACGAAGTTTTAACTTCGCAGGGTTTCCCCATTCGGACTTCCACGGATCAAGACTTTTTAGCAGTTCCCCGTGGCTTTTCGCAGCTTTACACGTCCTTCATCGGCTGTCAGTACCAAGGCATCCCCCATTAGCTCTTTGTAGCTTTACCTATTATATATTGTTCTCCTTTGTTTTCTTGTTTGCTCGCTTTTAACGAGTTTTCACTCTCAGCTCGCAAACGCTGGATTCTCAACATACTTTTAGTTATTCATTGATGATTACGTTTACTTTAGATATTTATATTTGATAACAGTTGTTTATCTATACAATTATCTTTGTATACGCTTATAATCTTATGCAATTTTCAATGTACGAACAATGCTTGAGCATTGAAGGCAAAATAGTCTGAAAACTTCTTGTTAATTTCGCAATCTCTGATAGTAAATGATTTCTGCTTTACTATCTTCACCGATTGACGACCTTGGGATGAATGGCTTATTTTAAACTAGTTACTAGTACCATTTATCTCCCTAGAAAGGAGGTGATCCAGCCACACCTTCCGGTACGGCTACCTTGTTACGACTTCACCCCAGTCACCAACCCTGCCTTAGGACGCTGCTTCCTTACGGTTAGCTCACGTACTTCGGGCGTGGTCGACTTCCATGGTGTGACGGGCGGTGTGTACAAGACCCGGGAACGTATTCAACGCAGCGTGCTGATCTGCGTTTACTAGCGATTCCGACTTCATGCACTCGAGTTGCAGAGTGCAATCCGAACTGAGGCCAGGTTTTAGAGATTTGCTCGCCCTCGCGGGTTGGCTGCTCGCTGTCCTGACCATTGTAACACGTGTGTAGCCCAGAGCATAAGGGGCATGATGATTTGACGTCGTCCCCACCTTCCTCCGGTTTATCACCGGCAGTCTCGCTAGAGAGGTTACTATCAGTGTACCAATAGCACCAACTAACGACGAGGGTTGCGCTCGTTGCGGGACTTAACCCAACATCTCACGACACGAGCTGACGACAACCATGCACCACCTGTCTCCAATGCTCCGAAGAGAAAGAGGCATTACCCTTTCGTCATCGGGATGTCAAGACTTGGTAAGGTTCTTCGCGTTGCTTCGAATTAAACCACATGCTCCACCGCTTGTGCGGGTCCCCGTCAATTCCTTTGAGTTTCACACTTGCGTGCGTACTCCCCAGGCGGGATACTTATCGCGTTAGCTGCGGCACTGCAGGGGTCGATACCCGCAACACCTAGTATCCATCGTTTACGGCCAGGACTACTGGGGTATCTAATCCCATTTGCTACCCTGGCTTTCGTTCCTCAGCGTCAATTACGGCCCAGTAAAGCGCTTACGCCACCGATGTTCCTCCTGATATCTAAGCATTTCACCGCTACACCAGGAATTCCCTTTACCTCTACCGCATTCTAGTTTGCCAGTATCCAGTGCCGAACAGAAGTTGAGCTTCTGCATTTAACACCAGACTTAACATACCGCCTACGAACTCTTTACGCCCAATGATTCCGGACAACGCTTGCACCCTCCGTATTACCGCGGCTGCTGGCACGGAGTTAGCCGGTGCTTCCTCTGTGGGTACCGTCATCTTTCGTCCCCACTGACAGAACTTTACACCCCGAAGGGCGTCTCGTTCACGCGGCGTTGCTGCGTCAGGCTTTCGCCCATTGCGCAAAATTCCCTACTGCTGCCTCCCGTAGGAGTATGGGCCGTGTCTCAGTCCCATTGTGGCTGATCATCCTCTCAAACCAGCTACTGATCGT
>CATLLJ010000004.1:111829-175835 GCA_950022495.1 uncultured bacterium | reverse complement strand
GCCGTGTCTCAGTCCCATTGTGGCTGATCATCCTCTCAAACCAGCTACTGATCGTCGCCTTGGTGGGCCATTACCCCGCCAACTAGCTAATCAGATGCAGACTCATCCTTGAGCACCGGAGTTTTCAAGAATACCATTTCAGGTACGCTCATATGGGGTATTAGCAGAAGTTTCCCTCTGTTGTCCCCCTCTCAAGGGCAGATTCTCTACACATTACTCACCCGTCCGCCACTTTCCACTTACCGAAGTAAGCTTCTCGTTCGACTTGCATGTATGAAGCACGCCGCCAGCGTTCGTCCTGAGCCAGGATCAAACTCTCCATTGTCAGAAAGTTTATGTCCATCGATAGATATGCGGCTCGCATACTATCTGCTCGACTTCGTTTTCGCTAGCTTTCGCTTTGCGTTTTGTTTTGTTGTCTTTTTAGAAATCATTTTTCGAAATTAACAAGTTATTTTGTTTGTAATATTTTCATATTACTCACACTCGTTTTCAGCTATTCTGTTTTCAATGTTCTAGATTCTTTTTCAGTTCCCAACACTTCACTCTAATTACTTAAGTGTTTGTTATTGGGGTAATCAGTTCCGCTTTCTCGCGGTTCCTTTATCTTACTACCTAAAAATTTATTGTCAAGTAGTTTTTTAATAAATTTTAAAAATCTTTTTGCTATTTATATTTTCAAAATTCATCAGTGCCTTTGCACATTTATTATCATAAATCAAAAAAAATAAAATGCAAGCATTTTCTTTAAATTTTTTTATTTTTTATATTTTTATCTCAAATCCAATATTTTCAGGCTATTTAGGAGTATTCTAATAAATAATCTAAAAAAAAGTTTTTAAATATTTTGATATTTTTTTATTTTTTTCGAACATGCCATGCTAAATATTTAAAAAAATACTACAAAAACTTATTGGCGATAAAATATTTTCATTTAGTTATTAATCATTTTTCTTATAGATATCAATAATAGCAAAAAACTTTTTCAGGAGTTTTATTACATGCAACATAAGTTTCAGGGATTTAATGGATATTCGTATAGATAAAATTAATAATAACTATCATAATTCAACTTCTATTAGACAAACGACTTTCACGTCACAAAAAGAAGAGTTTACGCCAAGTAAGCAGTTAGAACAATTAAAAAAAGCTCAACAATATGTTGATTCTATTACACATAAAGGCAAAATTTTAAATCTGGATAAGTGCAATCTAAAAAAACTTGAAGGGATACAAAACGGAATAAAGGTTTTTGAGGGGTTAAATATTGAACAGATATATTTGTTGTATAAACATCTTGCAATTGTTGCAACTTCTCATGGCTGCACTAACGGATGTGTACACTGTTTCGTAGATGCTAAGCCGATTAGAACTTCTGACCCTTCTCACATTAAAGCAATGAGCTGGGAAGATTTTGAACAGATAACTAAAGGATTTGCAGAGCTTGATAAAAGACTTGGCTTTACTAAAAAACACAAAAATCCAATTAGCAACAGACCGATAATTGTTCCATTTATTGATGCGGATTCTATGGAAATAACAATAAAAGATAAGCATGGTGTAGAACATGACATGATGGAAATCGTTCATAAAATAAACACTGATATGCATAGATCTGTACTTTTTGATACTGCAGGATGGACTCCGAAAAATACAAAATTACAACAGCGTGCAGAAAAATATGTTCAGTACATGCTTTCTCATTCAGGAACTGCAAAAAGTGAATTTGTAGGAATAAACCTTTCATTAAATCCATTCCACAAAATCAATTCAAAATATGTAGAATATATAAAATCAGATCCAGTTAAAGCTCAAAAATTCCGTAATATATATACAGACAGAATGGCAAATGCATTTTATACCTTCACTCCTTTATTCGGGAAAAAGGAATTCCGATTTTTAAATAGAGCATTACCTGTTGATGCCAATTGTAATGAGAATTATAAACTGGAAGCTCACAGGCAATTAATTTCCGAGATTAGAGAGAAATTGAAAGCAAGATATATTTCTAGCGGCATGAGTGAAGAAAATATCAGAAAAAATCTTGAAATATTTGATGAAAAGACATCACAAATTGCCACACATAGGGTTTTAGCATACGGAAGAATGGAAAAACTTTTCAAACCTTATGATAAAGAATATATCATTGCACAAAAAGCTCACTTAAAAAATACTAAAAATCCGACAGGGGTAATTGTTAATAATATATACGGACAGTTAATAATAGACTGCAACGGTAAAGTTTATGCCAGTGACATGGCAGATTTTTTCCCGACAGATATTTGTTTGAATTTAAACAATAAAGATCAAATCAGTCAAATGTCATTTCCTATTAGAGATAGAATTCTCACGACAAAGGAAATCATAAAAGAAAGTAAGAAAATCCATTTTAAAAAGATTGCTAATCAGACTTTACAATACTTGCGTAAATTGATTTATCGTCTTAAAAAATTCTAATTACTCGGCATCAGAGTCTTCTATGACATCATAATCACTTTCTTCGGGTACAGATGACGAATTAGGAACAATTTGAACTCCAAATCTTGTACGGAATAAGTGTTTTACAGTGTCACTTTGAATTTCATACATCATTTTATTGAATAAATCATAAGCTTCTTTTTTGTATTCAATAAGCGGATCTTTTTGACCGTAAGCTCTTAAGCCAATACCGTCACGTAACATATCAATGTTATGCAGGTGGTCAATCCATTTGCTGTCAACAACTTTCAACAGTACGTCTTTTTCAAGACTGCGGACAATATTGGATGATGCAAATGCCTCTTGAAGTTCATTTCCTGCGTTATAATCACTTACAACCTGATTATAGAAATTAATTATTTCAATTTCATGATTTTTATATGCTTCAATTACATAATCTTTAATTTTATTATACATAGGTTCAAAACGCATATTTTGAATATCTGCAACATCGAAAGTTGAAGCCAATTGAGGAACTGTTGAATGAAGTTCTTTAATCATCGTCTGCAAATCTTCATATACATATTCTTCAACTTTTTGTTCTGGAGAAATATAACTTCTCATCAATCTATCAACTTCGCGTTCCATCATGTATAAAATATCGTCATACAATCCGACACCTGCTAAAACTTTTCTGCGTTGACGGTAGAATTTTTCACGTTGAATATTCATAACATCGTCATATTCAAGTACTGATTTTCTCATATCAAAGTGGAAAGTTTCGACTTTTTTCTGTGCAGACTGAATTCGTTTTGTAATCAACGGAGAATCAATCGCCATATTTTCAGGAACGTTTAAAGCTGTCATCAATTGGGTAATTTTTTCACCGCCGAATATTCTCATCAAATTATCTTCCAATGACAAGAAAAATCTTGTTGAACCAGGGTCACCCTGACGTGCAGCACGACCTCTTAACTGGTTATCAATACGACGGGATTCATGACGTTCGGTACCAATAACGTGAAGTCCGCCTGCTTCAACAACTTTGGCGTGTTCTTCTTCTGTAATTTTTCTTGCTCTTTCTAAAGCTTCATTTTTAAAAGTTTCATAATTCGGAGTACTTTCATCAATTCCGTGGTCTTCCAAATCAGCTTTTGCAAGATATTCAGCATTACCACCTAACAAAATATCAGTACCGCGGCCTGCCATATTGGTTGCAATTGTAACTGCACCCCAGCGTCCTGCCTGTGCAATAATATGAGCTTCACGTTCATGATGTTTCGCATTTAATACGTTGTGTTTAATACCTTTTTGTCTCAGTAAAGCAGAAACATATTCAGATTTTTCAATACTAATTGTACCAACAAGTACAGGTCTGCCTTCTTTATGCTGTGCAATAATATCATTAACTACAGCTAAATATTTTTGGACTTCTGATTTGTAAATAACATCAGGATAATTAATTCTAATATCAGGTTTATTAGTAGGTATTGATGTAACTTCAAGGTTATAAATTTTACCAAATTCTGCTTCTTCTGTCATCGCAGTACCTGTCATACCTGAAAGTTTTGGATACAATCTGAAAAGATTTTGGAAAGTAATACTAGCTAAAGTTTGTGTTTCGTCTTGAATTTCAACACCTTCTTTTGCTTCTACAGCCTGATGCAGCCCATCTGACCAGCGGCGGCCTTCCATTAAACGACCGGTAAACTCGTCGACAATCATAACTTCGCCGTTACGAACAACATAATCAGTATCTTTTACAAATAATTCTTTTGCTTTTAATGCTTGTAAAAGATGATGAGCATATTGGGTTTGAATATCAAATAAGTCTTTTACACCGATAAGTTCTTGTGCTCTATCAATACCTTCTTCTGTCAAAATAACATTTTTATTTTTTTCGTCAACTGTGTAATCAACTTCTTTTTTCAATTGAGGTGCAATTTTAGCCATCATTTGATAGGTTTCAGCAGATTGAGCTAAACGACCACTGATAATCAACGGTGTTCTTGCTTCATCAATAAGAATACTGTCAACCTCATCTATGATTGCATAATTAAATGGTCTTTGAACCAACATTTGAGGATGGTTTGCCATATTATCCCTCAAGTAGTCAAAACCGAATTCGTTATTTGTACCATAAGTAATATCACATTCATAGGCATGTTTTTTATTTTCAAAATTTCTTGCACCGTCTCCGTTTGAAAGGATTACACCAACAGTTAAACCTAAAAATCTATAGATTTTTCCCATCCATTCACTGTCACGCTTTGCAAGGTAATCGTTAACTGTAATGACGTGAACACCTTTACCGGTTAAAGCATTAAGATATGCAGGTAAAGTTGCAACAAGAGTTTTACCTTCACCGGTTCTCATTTCTGCAATATGACCGTTATGAAGAAAGTATCCGCCGATTAACTGTACATCAAAGTGACGCATATTCAATACACGTTTTCCGGCTTCTCTAACAGTTGCAAAAGCTTCAGGCAAAATTTTATCCAGAGCTTCTTTTTCCAGTTTTAAATCTTCTTTAAAGTTCTTTGAGGTTGGTCGTTTTGCAAGAATATCTTTAAATTCCTGAGTTTTTGCTCTCAATTCGTCATCTGTCATTTTTGCAAATTCAGGTTCAAGAGCATTTATATGCTCAACAATCCCCATCATTGATTTGACTTTTTTATCATTGGGATCGCCCAAAAGTTTTAACAACCATTTTATCATTAGTGAATACCTCTCCAAGTTAATTATTATTTTCAGTCTAACATAAACATAAAAATTTTAAGATATCTTAATAAAAAATTAAGGATTAAATAAACAGCGAATTTTACACATTAAAGAAAATAAAAAACACCCCAAAATTTATTGGAGTGCTTTTTTATTAAAGATTTTATAACTTAAAACGGTTTTGTCTGATTTAATTTCAATCTTAATTCTCTAAATCTTGAAATATCTTCCTGAGTTTTACCTGAATCTCTAAATACAGCCTGACTTGTAGGATGAACCATTAAAACATAATCCATGTGAATTTCTAAGAAATTATATCTTCTAGGAGACTGATTTCCTACACGAGGATAAATTTCTGCATTAGTTACTGCAAGAAATCTTCTTTCTTTATCGTTCAACAAATCAGTAAGTTCTCTATTTGTATTTGTATATTTAGAAACATGAACCACACCTTTAATATCGTGGTCTGCAGTTAAAATTGTTACCTCTATTGGAACTGTATCACTATGTTTTGCCATCTTATTTTCCTTTTATCTCTTCTTAAATTTAGTATATTATATTTTTTCTAAATTGTCTATACTGTTAAATTTTATCAATTCTTTTTCTAAATCTGCCGCCGTAAACTTCGTGAACATCAACAACTGATACAAAAGCTTTCGGGTCAATTTCTTTTATAATCTCAAGCATTTTTGGAAGTTCCAGACGTGAAATTACACAGTATATCAAATCTTTATCCTGACCGGTATAACCGCCGATACCCTGCAAATAAGTGACACTAATATCTAATTTTTCAATTAATGCCTGACCGATCGCACAGGAGTCATCGCTAATAATTCTAACTGATTTTGAACTGTTGAGTCCTTCCATAACAATATCTATAACTTTAGAAGCTATAAAATATGTCATAATAGAATACATTGCACTTTCCCAGCCAAAAACTTTTCCTGCAACAAGGTAAATAAACAGGTTTAAGCCCATAATAAATTCACCAACCGAGCATCCAAACCTCTTAGATACTAATAAGGATAATATTTCAGTACCGTCCAAAGAACCTTCATTTTTCAGAATAAGCCCTACGCCGACACCGAGAATTATCCCACCGAATACTGTTGCTAAAAGGACATCACCGGTAACTTTATAATGATGAAAAAAGTTAATAGATAATGCAAGAATTACGTTTGCATAAGCTGTTTGAAATACAAACTTTTTCCCCATTTTTTTGAATGCCAGAAGAATAAACGGAGCATTCAAAATTAAAACCAGAATACCCAGATTCCATTTTGAAATATGACTGATAATCATAGAAATACCGATTATTCCGCCATCAATAATATTGTTTGGAACAAGAAAAGCTTCCAGGGCAAATGCGGTTACAATAGCACCTAAAGTTAAAAACAATATGTTCTTAACCCATTTCAAGAATAATCCTTTTTTTGAAATTTCGGTATTATGTGCCATTTTACTTTCCATTTTTCTTGATTGTAATCAATTTTTCTAAATTAAATAATGTTTTCTTTTCTTCTTGTTCGATATTTTTAACGCCTAAAATATTTTCTAAATCAGCTTTTAATGTCGGAATATCGTCATATTTTTTCAAAGAACCATCTAAAGTTATTGATACATCACCTGTTTCTTCTGAAACAACAAGACATGCCGCATTACTTGATTCTGTCATCCCAATTGCAGCTCTATGTCGGGTTCCGTACTTCCAGCTTAATTTTGGATCATCTGTTAACGGAAGCAGCACCCCTGCTGAAATAATTTTTTGACCGCTTATGACAACAGCACCATCATGCAAAGGTGTATTCACATGGAAAATTGTTAACAATAGTTCTGTTGAAACATCAGCATTTAATATTGTACCAACATCATGGTAAGTATTGCTTAAATCTTTTTGGAAAACTATTAATGCACCTGTGTGAGATTTTGACAGATATTTAACCGCTTCAATAATCTCTTTTATTACATCAATAGATTTGTCATCTTTCTTCTTTTTATCATTTTCAAAAAATCTCTTGAAGAAATCTATCTGACCTAAATATCCCAAAAATCTTCTAAGTTCAGGCTGGAATATAACAATCAAACTCAAGGCAACAAATATTACTATTGAACGAATAAATCCGCCGAGAATAGCTAAATCTAATGCTACAAGGATTTCACTGCCTATCCATAAAAATACAAGAACAAATGCACCTTTTACAAACTTTTCGGAATGAGTATTTTTAATAAATTTTTGATAAAAAATCATTAAAACACCAACAATAATACAAACTTCCAAAATATTTTTCCATCCGAAAGTGTCCTTAATATAAAGGTGCCAGTTACCTATTAAATTTTGAAATAAAGTAAGGAAGTTTTCTATCATTATTTTAACCTATCAGGAATTACATCGTGCGAAATTAAATCATCTAAAGTTTCTCGTTGAACGATAATATCAGATTTGCAATCATTCACAAGAACCATTGCAGGTTTTTGAACTCTATTATAGTTTGATGCCATTGAATAGTTATAAGCACCTGAGTTATAAACACATAAAATATCGCCTTCATCCAATTTTGGAAGTTCAATATTTTTAATCAAAATATCGCCTGATTCGCAAAATCTGCCGGCAATAGTAACTTTTTCAGTTGTAGTATCTTCTTTTTTATTTGCAGTTTCTGCATAATATTCAGCCTGATACATAGAAGGTCTTGGATTGTCAGCCATACCGCCGTCAACTGCAACATACTTTGTTCCATGAGGAACCTGTTTTGAACTGCCTATAGTATATAATGTCACACCGGAAGTTGAAATTATACTTCTACCGGGTTCTAAAAATACAGTCGGCGGTTCAATGTTATATTTTTCAATAACTTCATTCAATTTATTAATAATAATTTCACCGATTTCAAATGTTGATGGAGGAACGTCAGCTTCTGTATATTTTACGCCTAAGCCGCCGCCAATATTGATTTCATCAAGTTTCAAGCCGAATTTTTCATCCAGCCTTACAAGTTCTTTAACCAGAATTTCAATTTCATCAGCATAAATTGATGTTTCAAAAATCTGCGAACCAATATGAGCATGAAGCCCGTGAAGCTTTAAATTTTTATATTCATTTAAAATAAGTTCTACGGCTTCATCAATCTGTGTCAGGTCAAAACCGAATTTTGAATCTAAATGACCTGTTTGAATATATTCATGAGTATGACATTCAATCCCTGGTGTGATACGCAAAAGTACATCAACAACTTTGTTTTTGCTTTGTGCAATTTCGTTTAACAGGGCAAGTTCAAAGAAATTATCAACAGAAACCCTGCCGACTCCAACTTCAACAGCAAGCGACAATTCGTCATAAGATTTATTACTGCCGTTAAATAAAACACTGTTCATATCAATTCCTGCTTTATAAACAGTGTAAATTTCTCCGCCTGATACTGTATCAAATCCAAAACCTTCTTCAGCCAGAATTTTTGAAATTGCAGATGTACATAATGCTTTTGACGCGTACATCATACGTGTTTTCGGGTATTTCTCAAATGCTTTTTTATAATCCCTGCAAATACTTCTCAGAGTTTCTTCGTCTATAACATATAAAGGTGTTGAATACTTTTCAGCCAAATCAACCATATCACATCCGCCGATTTCAAGATTTCCGGCAGAATTAATCTTAGTTGTAAGAGGTTTAATATATTGATTTGTACTGGTTTGCATTCTGTCTCCTTAATTGTCTCTTATTATATATTATAATATCATATTAAATTTGAAAATACATACTCTTTCTTTCGTATTTAGTATGAAAAATATTTGTCAAAATCAACATCATCAAAACTGCATAAAAGTAAAAATATCTCATCATCTTCATCCATTCTCTGAAAATTATATTCATTAAATTTCCAGTATTTAGGATTGATACCTTTAACTCTGACAATATCTTTTTCTTTTAGTATTGTTAATTTCTTTTTTACGGTTTCAAGCGGCAAATTAACAATTTTTGCCAGCTCAACAGCGGTAATGCCGTCTTCTGACGAACATTTTTCAGGGGTGAGAAACATCAATTCCAATCCCACTGTTTTTAATTCTTTGTCTTCTTCGTTTGGGTTATAACTATCCATACATATATGATAACGAAAACATATATTTAAGATATCCTTTATTTAGTTGACATTATAAACTTACCATGGATAACCATCAGGAATTTTCCAATTATTCAACTCAATACATTTAGTACAAAAATTGATATTAGTTTTATTACATCCCTTAATCATACACTCAGGCACTGTTGTTGGAACCTTCCCCATACCATGAACCCAGCCTCTTGGAACAATATAATTTTTGTTCTGTGCAACAAAAGAATTCTCATCTCCAACCATGTGAAATTCAAAATAAAACCAATTTTTTGCAGTTTTATGAGAAGAATCTCCATCAATAAAATAATTAAACGTTCCACCAAAACGATCAAACTTCACTCTCATTGCACTACCGTCAAAAAAATAGACACAAGCCGTATTATTATTATCAGCATCAGTTTTGCAATTTTCAACTCTTGAGTATTTCATATATGGAAAAAAATACTGATTCAAAACATTTAGATGAAAATTATAATCATGACCTTTGCCATCATACAATCCCCACCCGTCAGGATCCCCATTATCAACTGATGACATCCTAACTGTTTGATTTATTAAAGAATAAAATTTTTTTAATCGTGTTTCCGTTTTTATCTTTTCGCACTTGGTTATTAAAGCCGGCATTGTCATTGCGGCGACAACACCAATTACACCAAGTGTAATTAATACCTCTGCTAATGTAAAACCGGATGTTTTGAAGGTCGGTCCTTTAAAGAACTGCCCAAAACCCCCGAAAACAGGCTTTAAAAGGTTACCCCCCCCCCGAAATTACATCCACGACTAATTTCATCATATTACTCTTCATCCTCTTTTTTGATTTGCTCAAGAACAAGATTTGCCATCTCTTTAGCAATAACTTTCTGAGTATCTTCAGGACAATTTTGAAGCATATTCATTGCTGTTCTAAGAGTTGTATCAATATCATACCAGCGTCCGCGTCTATTGTCGTCAAGACCTGAACCTACAGCGTTAATAATATCATCAACTGCTTCAAATTTTTCATCTTCAATGTTGTGTTCAATAATAATTTTTATTAAATTTAATGCTACTCTAATTTGAGTTTGATCATCAGTCTCTTCTAATGTTCTAACTGCTTCTGATAATACAGGATCTTTGTCATACCAGCGTCTGTGGTTTTGTGAATACTCTTCTTTCATCTTCTCATCTCCTTTATAATCCTAAATTATTTATAACATTTGTTTAATAATATTGCAAATTTTTTTCAGAATATAAGCTAAGAAATCTCCCTCAAAACAGGGACTCTTGCATGGATTCCGAAACAAATTCGGAATGACATCTTTAATACATTTACCCTTACTCCCTAGCCTTGTTTAAACGTAACCCCTTTAGTACCTTTAGGATATTGCCATTCCAAACATTTTCGCTCACAGGCAATCCTACAAGCTCCGCACTCTAAACAATTTTCATAATTAACAATTAACTCTTGTGTTTCTTCATTCCATTCATAAACCTCGGCTGGACAAATATAAGTACAACATCTGCTTATACACAATTTGCACTGC
This sequence comes from uncultured bacterium, assembly GCA_950022495.1. Lineage (GTDB taxonomy): Bacteria > Cyanobacteriota > Vampirovibrionia > Gastranaerophilales > Gastranaerophilaceae > Zag111. The sequence continues at coordinate 165,064 of CATLLJ010000004.1, read as the reverse complement.
TCCATGTCAGGCTTCAAATGAGATTCTGTATCAGGTGAATATTTCAAGGTATAAAGTTTTTTATCTATATTCATACTAAAATACTCCAAATTAATCTTAAAAGTGCCCAGATATCTTTAAACAGTTCGGAAATCTTTCTATCTGTAAAAATACTTTTGATAAATTTCCAGTAATTTTCTCTTTTTGGAACCCCATTAACAGATGTAAACATTTCAAAAAATGCATTTATTTTCTGCAAATAATAGCTTAAAAATGCCATTTGTCTTTGATGTGCAATATCCATCAAGTTACGGTAAGTTTTCATATCCTTTAATACAAAAGAATTTTTCAATCTTTTTTCGTAATTTGAAAGCATTTTCTTAGAATAATCACCACTATGAAGTGCTTCAATTGCAACTTCTGCGGCAATTTTACCGCTAATCATTGCAAGATTAGTGCCTTCCCAGTGAAGGTTATTAACAAGCATAGCAGCATCACCGACTACCATAACCCCGTTATCACAAAGTGTAGGAACTTTTTTATAACCGCCTTCAGGAATTAAATGTGCGGAATACTCTTTCAAAACTCCGCCTTCAATAAGCGGTGCAATTTTAGGATGCTGTTTTAATTGTTCAAGAATTTCAAAAGGTCTATAATTCTTTTCTACAAGGTCATTCAGGGTAATTCCTAACCCGATTGTTACAGAATCAGTATTTGTATACATAAAACCTAAGCCCAGAGAACCAAGCATAGGTCCGCCAAAAATCTCGCCGATTGCACCTTCATTATCTTTCAAATTAAATCGTTGATTAATTGTTTCTTTATCAAATTTAAGAACTTCTTTTACACTCAACGCAACATCACGTGTTTCAATCTCTTTTCTGAGTCCAATTTGTTTTGCAAGAAGAGAATTCACACCGTCAGCCAGAACAACAATATCGGAATAATATTCTTCAAGTTCTGTTTTTACACCAATTACTTTATTATTTTCTTTAATAAGCTCTCGAACTACAGTTTCTTCAACAAGAATTACTCCTGCTTTTCTGGCTTCTTCAGCAGCCCAGCGGTCAAATTTGCCGCGGATAACAGAATAACTGGCATTATCATTTTTTCTATACGAAATAGTTGTCGAATCAGACTTTCCAAGAATCATATAGTTATGTTCGATATTTTTTCGCTCTAATGGTGCTTCCTGTTCAAAATTCGGAAAAATTTCTTTAGTCGGCTGCGTATAAATTGCACCGCCAAAAACATTCTTACTTCCTGCAAACAATCCTCGTTCAATCAGTACGACTTCTTTTCCTGCTCTGGCAAGAGTAATTGCACAAGAAATTCCACCCGGTCCTGCACCAACAACTATTACATCTGTTTTATTCTCTCTTTTTAGCATAAAACCCCTCTTAAACCCAATTATACACTAAAAAATTCTTATTGTAAAATAGACAAATTATTTAAATCAATTGTTTATAATATGTAATATAACTTAATACGAAAGCAATTTTAGTGTACAAATTACCTTTATTATCATGTAACAAGGGGAATTAAAATGGAAATTTTATTTGGAGCAATACAAATCTTTGCAATTGGCATTATATCAAAAGACTTGCTTTGCCGCTCTTAATTATTTTTTTACAGCAAATGCAGGACGGGTAACAGATAAAACCATTTCATTCGGGATATAAAAATCTTTAACACCATAATTTGCATTTACAAATAAGAACTCAAGTGTTTCACCGCTATTAATATCTAATAAATCAAACGGTATTTTTAAATCTAACACTTCATCATAAGCGGTTTGTATAGTTTTATCACTATCAAGAACCCACATGTCACCAGGAATTGCCTTAATCAAACGCATAAATTGCAGTTCATCTTTTCTAATGGCAATTTGAAGTTCATTGTGGAATTTTTCCATAGAAATCGGCAGTATATTTTGAGTTTTATTAATCAATCTTACAGGAGCAAGAGCTTGCTTTCTACCTGATTTTCTCAAATAAATATACATTTGGAATGTTCTTTTTGATAAATTTGGATTATCTTTAATATATTTATTTAAATGAAATTTTAAATAAAAATTATTTTCATCATTACCAAATCTAATTTTCTCAAATAATTTTGATTCTCTTAATACAGGACCATCCGGAGTATCAATACATCCGGCATTGTTCCAGATATCATCTTCTGACTGAATATTTTTACCGTCAATTACAGGAGTAATCAAAGATTGAGGATATCGTGACGGTTTAGAAGGAGAAATACTGGTAATTGGCTCATCCAAATATTTCGGGGCATCTAAATCAAGATATCTGTAAATGTTTTTCAAATGAGTTCTAAAAATAAAGTCAAAAATATTATCACGTCCGGAATCGTTAGGTTCTCCATACCACCAGAACCAGTCACTGCCTTCACAGATAAATAATTCTTTTCGAGCCATTTCAATATTAGGATTAAGCGGTTCTCGTTTTACGAATTCTGAAAAATCCTGACGAACACGTTTCAAGTATGTCCATGCCAGATCCTTAACCGGTTCATCAATCCATAATTTGAAATTTCTATTAAACCACGAACCAGAAGCAACTTTATTTAGAGGTTTATGTTCTTTTGATTCTGCAAGATAATCACTGATTAAAACTGTTTCTAAAGTTTCATCCTGCGTAATCAATGTATACAGAGTTTTCAAGAAAGATGCACCATCTTCCATATAATTTTCCCAGCAATTTTCACCGTCCAATGCAATTGTTAAAAGGTGATCTTTGTCAGGGGAAGACAAAATTTTACTTTGAATAACTTTAATTCTGTCATATAAATCATTTGCTGTTGCAATAGGATTGTGATTAGAATATTCAAAACTTATAAGATTATGGAAGGTAGAATTTCTAAATATCATTTTGATATCAGAATTTTTTGTTTTATATTGATACGATTTTAAAAGATGATAAGGTTCTTTCAAATACCCTTTAAAATCATGCACAAATTCAAAATTAATAGAATTTGACAAAATACCTTCATCAGAAATAGTCCATTCAACACCTAAATTGCTGAGCATATCAAGAGTTTTACCGTTAACACACTGTTCAGAAGGCCAAACTCCCTTTGGTCGTTTGCCAAAAATTTCTTCCACTCTGTCAAGTGCCATTTTTGTCTGAATTTTTGCATCAAGTTCAGTTTTCAGACCAAAAATCTCATCATCCACAGGTGCATTTTTTTTGATATTTTTATAGTCTAATAATATCGGTAATATCGGGTGATAGTATGGGCTTGCAGTTATTTCAATCTTGTTTTCGTTAACAAATTTTTTCAAGGTAGGAATAATTTTTTTGATAATTTGACGCTGAATATCAATTATCTTAACCCTATCTTCAAAGGTATAATTTTTGCCCTGTTTAACCAGTCTTTTTAACTCGCGGTTAGAGGTTTTAAAAGACGAATCAATCCAGGCAAGGTTAAACAATGCCATAATATCAGAGTATTCCTGATTAGTGAAAATTTCGGTGTCATTTGTGCCCTTCACCTGAATAATCTGATAAAGTCTATGATATTCTTCGTTAGTCAAAATCATTGTTTGATAATTAGAGTCAAAGAAATTATTTAAAATAAAAATTTTGTCTTCATGAGTTAAATCTTCATCGGGAGTCACAGTCAATCTCGAATGGATATCATGAGCTCCTTTTTCTGCATAGTCAATAATAGAATCCAACAGTACCGGCACAAAGTCGAAATTAAGCTTCAAATTCTGAAACTTATCAACCCATAAAGCCATATCAAGATAATCTTTTACACAATGAAGTCTTACCCAAGGCATTAAATAATCTCCATTCGGAGTTAACTGATATACAGGCTGGTGCATATGCCAGTAAAAAGCTATGGATAATTTTTTCGACTGACTCATCATAACTAAAATTGACCTCTTTTATTACTTATATTGTATCATTTAAATAATTATAGACAAGAGGTTATAAATAAAATTCACAAAATTTTATTGTATAAAACTTAACCCTTGCCGCCACGCTGACGAACAGAAATTCTTATAGGCGTACCAAAGAAGCCAAAAGCTTCGCGAAGCTTATTTTCCAAATATCTTTTGTAGCTGTCTTTCAGTAATTCTTCATTATTAACAAACAATACAAATGTCGGAGGCTGAACAGCAGCCTGAGTCATATAATAAATTTTCAATCTCTTACCTTTAAAGCTTGTCGGCGGATTAAGTGCATAAGCTTCATTAATGACTTTATTTAACAGCCCTGTTGAGATTCGTTTAGTGCACTGTTCATAAACGCGTTCACTTTCTTCAAAAATCTGTCCTAAACGCTGCTTGGTAACAGCACTGATAAAAATCTTTGGAGCGTAACTCAAAAACGGAATCTGCATTGAAAGTTCTTTTTCAAATTGATTGATTGTATTTGCTTTTTTATCTTCAATCAAATCCCACTTATTTATTGCAACAATAATACCTTTACCGGCTTCGGTAATGATAGACGAAATCTTTTTATCCTGATCAGAAATACCTTCTTTTGCATCAATTACTAACAACGCAACATCGCATTCTCTTATAGAACGAATAGCTCTATCTACTGCAAACTTTTCAACACCATAATCAACTTTGGATTTTTTTCTGATACCTGCTGTATCAACGATAATAAATTCTTTATCTTTATAAGTTACATAACTGTCGATACTGTCTCTTGTGGTGCCTGATACATCAGAAACAATTACTCTATCAGTATTTAAAAGAGCATTTACGATAGAAGATTTACCTGCATTCGGACGTCCGACAATCGCAATCTTAATACGGTTATCTTTCTCTTCTTCTTCTGTTATTTCAAAATCTTCTGTTACTAACTCTAACAAATCGCCGACACCGCCTGAACCGTGAAGTGCTGAAATACCAATAGGATCACCTACAGATAATGCATAAAAATCACTGGTCATCATTAAAGATTCAGGATTGTCGCATTTATTAACTGTTAAAAATATTGGTTTCCCTGATTGACGTAAAATATTAGCAATATCATAATCTACAGGGTTAATACCAGCCTGCCCGTCAACAAGAAAAATGATTTTATCAGCCTCTTCACAAGCTAATTTAGCCTGATCAAAAATTGATACCATAATATCATCATCATCACCCGGAATAATTCCGCCTGTATCAATAACAGTAAAACCTTTATTCTGCCACTCAACATCAAAATAAATTCTGTCACGGGTAACCCCCGGCAAATCGTCGACAATTGAATGTCTTGCACCCACAAGACGATTTACAAATGTTGATTTACCTACGTTAGGTCTTCCTACTATTGCTACTGTTGGTTTTCTTTTCATAAACCCATCTTATCATGGATAATTTAATTTGCAAAAATAAAAGAACTCCACTTAAAATTTTGAACACTGGTGATAATACCCGAATGGAGTAATCCTGAGTTAATATTAAGTTGGTTGATTAATTATCTATATAAATGTAATATAGGTTTAGAGAAAAGGGAGAATATACAATGGAAAATGATAAAAAAGATTTGAATACAAGAAAAAATATAATGATTATCATGCTGGTTTTAATCGGTTTTATTATAACTGTTGATTTAGCATATATATATTATGAAGCTAATTTTAACCAGTATGCATTGCCGAGTTTTTGTTCGGTCAGCGACTTTGTTGACTGCGACGGGGTTGCAAGAACAACTGAATCACAATTCTTCGGGGTGCCATTAGCCTACTGGGGAATGTTTTTATACTTCTTTATCCTAATGCTTTTAGGTGTAGACAAGTTAAAAAATATTCCGGGACTAAAATTCTTAGAAGTATTCAAAAACAAATTCCATTATATTGCATCATTAGGTTTGATTTCATTTACAATTTCCATGATTTTATTATGCGTAAGTTTATTTGGAATTCACAAATTATGCGTAATGTGTGCACTGACTTATGTAATAAACTTATGTATAGGTCTGGTTGCAGTAACAGATCTTGAAGGCGGATTTATCGGAGCAATCAAACAAAGCTGGAAAGACTTTATTGATGCACTAAAACCAATTCCATACAGAGTTGCTTTTATAATTGTTATGTTATGTGCTTGCGGATTTTTAGGCTGGACATTCACCACTGCAAAATTTTCTCCGGCTTTGAAATTTGATAGAGAATACGGCGAATTCACCAAAGCAACAACAAACAAATATGCTGTTAAAGGAAATCTTCTGGGCAGTGATGCAAAAGATGCAGTTGTACTTCATGTGTTTTCAGATTACAAATGCCCGATGTGCTATGCCTGCAACATTATGATTCACAAATTAACAACCGAATATAAGAATTTACGTGTTGAACACCACGCAATGCCTTTAGATACCGAGTGTAATAAATACTTACAACAAGAATTCCACCACGGTTCCTGCAAAATGGCACACTATGCAGAAGCTGCACAGCTTCAAGGTAAATTCTGGGAAGTTAATTCATTATTCTTTGACAAAAAACCAACAACAGAAGAAGAAATTCTTGAAGTATTAGAAAATTCAGGCTTCGACCTTGATATGGACAAACTTAAAAAAGATGCTTACAGTTCAAAGGTAGACAAAATTATTCAAGATGATATTGATTATGCCGTGAATAAAAAAATGGTAGGAACACCTGCTCTTAAAATCGACGACGATTTTGACATGGGTGTAAAAGGCTACCATGAAATGAAAAAATGGGTTGAAAAACATGGTGCAAAACCAAACAAATTGTTCTAATAAAAAAATATTATTACACGCATGCTGCGGTATATGTTCAGCTTATCCCATATCTTTATTACAAGATATGGGATATTCGGTTGTAGTTTATTTTTATAACCCGAATATTTTCCCCGAAGACGAATATCAAAAAAGATTAGAAGCAGAAAAAACTTTGTGCAGACATTTTAATGTTGAATTTATCGAAGGAGAGTATGAACCAGAAATTTATTATAATTATGTTTCCGGTTTAGAAAATGAACCCGAAAAAGGTGCCCGATGTGACAAATGCTTTGAACTCAGACTAACCAAAGCTGCACAAATATCAAAAAAATTCGGCATAGATGAATTCACAACATCAATGGTAATAAGTCCGCATAAAAATTATAATAAACTTACGCAAATCGGGGAAAAAATAGCTTCAGAAATGAACTTAACTTACATTTCTACAAATTTCAGAAAAAATGACGGATTTTTAAAAACAAATCAAATTTCTAAAGAACTAAATTTGTACAGACAGAATTATTGCGGCTGTAAATTTGCAATGAGAAATTGATAATATCATTCATTTAGACTATGACGTCAAAAAAATAATATCATATAATATCCTTGACACAGAAGATATAAAAAATTTCTAAAGAGGATAGATATAATGAAAAGACAAATAGGTTTACTATTAGCAGCAGTAATGGTACTAAACACCACATCTTCAATAGCATTTGGATTTACAAATCCATTAAAAAGCTATAACCTTTACGAAGATACACATCCGGCTGTGTCAAGCGGAAGTGACGGCACCCGTGAATCTGTAATGGATGAATACTATCAAAATTCAATGTCATCTTCAAATTCTGATATTTCAGATGTTCCATCTGACTCATTAGAAGAATATGATCCTCTAAATCCTCAAAGAGTTGAAGTTCCTAGACGCCGTAATGATGCGTTACGTGAATCTGCAAGAAAAATCTATTCCAATCCAGAAACTCCAGCAGCATGGTTAAAAGGTCCTTATTACTACCAAAATCCAACTCTTGAAAGTATTATAGAAAAATATAAACAAAGTAACTTTGCAGGCTGCTTACAAGAATGTGAAGCCTATGTAAGATTAAATCCTCATGATACACTTGGTTTTTACTACCTTGCAATGTGTTACACAAAAGTAAATGATAAAGAAAATGCAATTAAAGCATACGAAAAAGTTATTTCTCTTAACGACAATCCCATGATTGTAAAATATGCAACCAACGGACGTAACTGTGTTATGGGTGTAGATGAAGAAAAATGCTACCCTAACGTTAATGAACCGGAACTTATCTACCCTTATGCTGAAATGGCAAAAGGCATGGATTTAACACCGGTTGATCCTGAAACTTTAGTTAACAGAAATATCAAAACTCTTCAAAATAAACTTTCACCGGTTGTTAAAGAAGATAATAACAACAATAATAATGGCGGCGGCAACAACTCCGATCCTAACAATCAAGAGAAAAACAAAAAACCTAATCTTCCGTTTGGTAATCAGGATGAAAAACTTGATAACTTTATCAATGCACCATACGGAAACGGTTTATCTCCTGAATTGAACAAAGAATACAAACAACTTCAATTGAAGAAAATTCAACAGACTATCAATAATGCTCAAGAAGGTGAAGATTCTAAGAATTTCGACCTTAAAAATATCAAACTTTTTGATAATCAGAAATCAGACTCTGACACCATCAAATTAGCATATATGACTCCGTCTGACATGGAAGCTTTATCAAAAGATCCTGAATATGTTAAATCTCAAAAAGAATACGAAGAATTGAGAATGCTGTTAGGAAGCGACAGCCAAAAAAGTTCTGAAAATGATTTAACAAATCTGCTTCCTGAACTTTCAAATGCAGAAAGCAAAGTATCTCCGGAAGTTATTCAAACAATGATGATTCAATCTATGATGCAAAACTTCTAGATTTTGACTATGACTTAAATAAAGCAGAATAAGGATAGAATTAAGAATAATCTTATGCCTACAGAATATGAAAGAGTAAAAAAAGATTTTTTATCCGGCAGAATAAAAGGTTGCAAAACATTTTTTGAAAGTCATGGTTATTTTACCGAAGCTGCATACTGTTATATTATTTTAGACAAACTTGATAAAGCTCAGGAACTCTTTGCAAAATCTGCAAATTTTGATATCAGGGCACACTGGGGACTGTTTCTTATACAGCTTTTAAAAAGCGAAATTTCCAGACAGCCAACCTATTTTGAAATAAGAAATTTCTTAGAAATTGATATCAATATATTAATCCTTTATTGCAAAGGTAATTACGTTGAACGCATAATGAAATATACAGACTTTATGGCATTCTACAATCCTGAATGTTACAAATTCATGGGGCGTGTTTTCTGGGCAAACCATCTGATGGATGCTTCCATGTATTATTTAATGATGGCAAAAGATAAATTTTACACTGATCCCGAATTACATTACCTTTTAGGATATATTTATTACAATGACAAAGATATTCCAAAAGCTAGAAAATCATTGGAAAGCTGCTTAAATATGCTTCCGGGGTATGCACCTGCAGTAAAATTATTAGACAAAATAACACAACAAAATGCCTGATAAAAATTTTTAAAATTACATTCGACTTTTACCCTGAAAAATATTGAAGAAAAAGTAATTTAATGATAAAATAAAACTAAATTGCAGAGGCAGAATATGAGAAAAAGTTTTTTAAGCCAGTTTTTATCAAAAATATCAGAATTCCCACAATGGGTTAAGGAAATCATATACGCAAAGTTGTCAGAAGAAATTGACGAAAAAGACGACGTAACATATATTTTTGCAACTTACAGACCTGTTTTGACCTACAAAGGTAAATGTGAACTTGATTTTAAGAAATCCAACTTTGACAATAATATTTACAATATATTAGATTATTGCGACAAAGACTACAGCATTTCAGAAATTATATTAAATACATATATGTCAATGGAGGAAATTGCAAACTATTTTCTATTCTGCGTTGATGAAGGCTATATAGAAATCCCTGATAATTCTCAAATTCTAAATATTGCAGGATTTATAGTCGGCAAATACAGAACCGGAGAGTATTTTGTTCAAAATGGCACTATATCAGAAGAACAATTAAACGGTGCAATTGATAATATTGACAAAGAAAAAAATAATAAAAAATTCGGTCAAATCCTAATCGATTCAGGTTTAATCACAAAAACTCAACTTGATAAAATCCTTGCACTTAAAGAAGAAGCAAAGAAAAGATTTGTACTTGACCACAATGAAATCCCTGTAATCAAACAAGTTTACAGCAAATTATCAGATGATTACAAACAAAAAATCGACTTGCTAGAACATGAAAACAAACAGTTAAAAATGAAATTAAATCAGTTACTAACAATGGTGAGAAATAATGACAATGAATAATATCAACACAGAACCTGCAAAACTGGTTGTATATAACAGAGACGGGCTTATAGAACAAGAACATTTCGGATATGTTGTCCGCACAAATAAAGATAGAGTTTTAGAAACAGTAGGTGATGATAAAAATTATCCGTTTTATTTAAGATCATGTGCAAAACCGCTTCAAGCAGCACTATTAATTGATTACGGACTGGATGAAAAATTTAACCTGACAGAAGAAGAAATCGCAATTTGTGCAGCATCCCACGCAGGCGAACAAGTTCATGTTGATATTGTTAAAGGAATTTTAGACAAATTTGAAATCAGTCCTGACAAACTTAAATGCGGAAACCACCAGCCAATATCAAGAACAGCACAGGATGACCTGCTTATCCATGGCGAAAAAGCAACCGCTCTTCACAACAATTGTTCAGGAAAACATGCAATGATGCTCGGTTTATGCAAGCTTAACGACTGGGATATGGATAATTATGATAATATTAATCATCCGCTTCAAATTGCAATTAAAAACAAAATTTATGAATTATGCGATGTAAAAAAAGATTATCCTATAACAAAAGACGGCTGCGGAGTTCCAATCCATTCAATGCCGCTTGCAAATATCGTAAAAGGATATTTGAATGTATTCTGCAATCCTAAATACGAAAAAATCAAAAACGCGTTTTTGAAACATGCCTACACAATCGGCGGAGAAGACAGAACAGACACAAAAATCATAGAAAAATCAAACAATTTAATTTCTAAAGTTGGAGCCGGCGGACTTTGTGTGGTTGTGAATACTGAACTTGAAGAAGGTTTTATTGTAAAAATCTGTGACTCAAATATGCAGGCAAGAGAAATTTTGACAATAGATTTAATTAATAATTTGCACTGGGGCAATATTGAAGTTTCGCACGATATAGAAACAATCCACGGCGAGAAAATCGGCGAAATCATAACTCTGCTGTAATATACAACTGCAGATATTGAAAATTTTTTATTTTCCTAAATAGTCATCGAACGACTTTATATTAACTTTATAACCGCAGCCTTCATGGAGTTTTGCAGGGTAGGCGACTCTTTTTGCAGGATATCTTCTGCACATTCGCGGACGGTGTTTGTAATCCGAGCATAAACCCTCCGGTGTTACCAATTTGCAGGCAAATATTAAGTTTCCTTCTTCGTCTTTTCCTTTTATATAAAATCTTTTATACGTAGGAAAGATTTTTTGCATTATTTTAAATTCTTCTTCTGTATAAGTGTCATAACTGTACATATAATTGCAGCATTTGCCGCATTTTTTGCATTCGCCGGTGACTTTGTATACCATTTTTTCAGGCACAAAGTATGAAAGTGTTTCGTAAAATATTGATTTTATCAGGTTAAACATTCCATCAATTTATTACAAAAATACGTAAAGTTAAATAACATAATTTCTAAATAAAATGCTTTTATGTATAATATTAGGTATGAAGAAACTTGATAATGTCAGAGTGTATGCATGGATTGAATTTGTAATATGGCTTGTAATAGTTGCCGTTGCAGTATTTGGAATTAGGTATCACCATTATAAAGTGCAGAAGCAATATAAAAGCTATCAAATTTTTATGGAAGATGTTGACGGGCTTATTGTTGGTTCTCCGGTTAAATTTTTAGGTGTACAGATTGGACATATTAAAAAAATTCAAGTTGTTTCTTCAAACGTATACATAAAATTTGTCATAACCCAGAAGGGATTAACTCTTCCGGTCGGTTCTATTGCAACAGTTGAAGCATCAGGACTCGGCGGTTCCAAGGCACTTGAAATTTACCCACCTGTTGAAGGTGCCCCGAAAGATAAAATTATTATTTCTAAAAATCCTACCAGACTTGGCAAGGTTATGAGTTTGTTTGATGATATATTCAGAGAACTTGATTCCATAATTACAACACTGGACCATGCCGGCAGAGAGTTTGATTTTGAAAATGATGTTAAACATAATATGATTACTCCTGCTGATGCAACAGAAGGTTTAATTATGATTGAAAAAAATCTTGACGCAATTCTTGATACCAAACAGAAATTTAAACAAAAATTTATAAATAAAAACGGGGGAAAACGTGATGGACTTGAGTAAGGTTAGGGTAATTAATAATCCTGTTGTGCTTCTTAATTTGTGCACAATGAGAGATAAAAACACTGATAGTCAGGGTGTAAGAATTGCAACCAGAAAAATTACAAGATGTTTGTTGTACGAAGCTGCCCAGAACCTTCCGCTTGTTGAGCGTGATGTCACAACTCCTTTGACTACATTCAAGGCAAAAACTGTTGACCCTGATATAGATTTAATTATTTCACCAATACTCAGGGCAGGGTTGATTTTTACGGACGAGGCAATCGATATTTTGCCGCAGGCAACAATCCGTCATATTGGGATGTATAGGGATGAAAAAACATTAAAACCTGTTTGGTACTACAATAAAGTTCCGATGGACGCTCCAAATCCTGAGAAATTTTATATTTATATAACTGACCCGATGCTAGCGACAGGAAATTCTCTTCTTGCGGCAATTGATTTGTATGCACAAAAAGGAATTCCTGTAAAAAACATCAAATGTATATGTATTATTGCGGCACCGGAAGGTATTGAAAACATCCAAAAACATTATCCTGATATAGAAATAATAACAGCAGCGATAGATGATCACCTGAATGAAAAGGGTTATATTGTGCCAGGCATGGGAGATGCTGGCGACAGGATTTTCAACACATAAAACTCAACATATTATGAAATTTCTTCATTACACACTGTATTAACCACTTCATAGTATGGTGCTAGTGTTTTTATTTCATTGTTCATATTATCAATTAATAATCCAAGATGTAAAATTTGACTTTGTAACGGTTCTGGCATGTTGCTTATTGCTAAATCTGCAAAGTAAAGATAGGTGCATATTTTTGCAAGTACATCTTCTGTTCTCATTTCCTTTAATCTTTCTTCGTTTAAAATTGCTTCCATAACTTTCCTTTCATATTTTTAAAATTATCATAATAAACATTTTTCTGGAATGTCGTTCCTGTATAATTTTCTGTTTATACAACATCATTGGAATATGAGTCAATATTCAAGAAAATACATAGCACAAAATGTTAAAAAATATAGAATAGCAAAAGGTTTGAAAAGAGAAGAGCTTTCTCTAACGCTTGGTTTTGACAATTCATATATAAGTAAACTTGAGCGTGAAACTGTTAATATTACAATTGATAGACTTGAAAAAATAGCAAATTATCTTGATGTTGATATCGTAAAATTATTAGAACACTAGATACTTGGATATATTTAGCTTGTATTAGCAATTTTTAACAACGAGTATCTCCTTAATTATGGAATGTCATTCCTGTTAATAATCTCATTAATATCACAAAATTGGAATATGAGTCAAGATTTAAGAAGATACATTGCAAAAAATGTAAAAAAATATAGAATAGCAAAAGGTTTGAAAAGAGAAGAGCTTTCTCTAACGCTTGGTTTTGACAATTCATATATAAGCAAGCTTGAACGTGGAACTGTTAATATTACAATTGATAAGCTTGAAGATATTGCAAAATTTTTAGATGTTGATGTAATAAATTTATTAGAGCATTAGTTTATGATTGTTCCTTCATTTCTTTCTCTTTGTTGCCACGCAAAGAGAAAGAAATAGAAGCAAAGAAATAATTTGTTATCTAAGGGATTGCCACGGGCTAATGCCCTCGCAATGACAATACATGTGTACGTCATTGCGAGCGAATGCGAAGCAATCCAGAATTTTATCATGCATTTTACTTTATCATATATTTAGATGTGTCAATAATTGAAAATATAATTTATAATTCTGCTATGAAAAATATTGTTAAAAAAATCAAATATTTTCTTCTTGCACAAAAAGAAAAAAATCTGCAAAAAAAACTAAAACGAACAACTAAAAGCAGCTTTACTAACAAAACTTCCAAACGCATTCTGGGGGAAGCTGCTGACGTAACTTTCAACACTGAAACCTTAAAAAAAATTGAAGAAGTTAAAACCAATGTAAGTTCAATTGTCAAAAAAACAAACTGCAATCCTGACGAGCTTTTAAGATACATAGAAACAACAAAAACTCCTGTTTACAGAATAAACAGGGCAGATAAATTATTAAGATTTCTTCAGGAAGAAGAAGGTTTAATCTGCGAACAAAAAGGAATACGAGCACTTTATCTGTCAATAATTACAGGGAGAATGCCACGCTTACAAACTCCGCCAATGTTTGTTTTAAGACACGGAGAGATTGAAAAATACTATTTTCTGCATCATTTCTACCGCTGGTATTCGCTTAAATCCGACCTTCCGGGGTTTGAATATGAAGTACAGCAGAAATTTAAAAAATTATTTCTGGATGATTCTGAAGATGCAATAACAAAATTGTCAATGGAAGATATAATATCAATCAAAGAAGCAATTACAAGAGACAATGAAGCAAGTGATTTTGTTTTAAATTACACAAAAGAAATTGACGGTTCTAAAAACGTAATTGACAAAATTAAAAATGAAGGAAGTGCCAATATTTAAAGCACAAAATTTGACTTGTAATGTAAAATCTTTTTGCTATAATTACTCGTGTAATATGAGTAAATTAAGAAAGGTGGTTAGATTATGAAATACGTATGTACAGTATGCGGTTGGTCAACAGAAGCTGACAAAGCTCCAGAAAAATGCCCTTTATGCGGAGCAACAACATTTAAAGAAATCGGCGGCGGAGAAAAAACTTACGCTTGCGAACATAATGTAGGCGACGGAAAAGTTGAAGATGCTGAAATCATGGAAGGTTTAAGAGCAAACTTTAACGGAGAATGCACAGAAGTAGGTATGTATCTTGCAATGGCAAGAGTTGCTGAAAGAGAAGGTTATCCTGAAGTTGCAGAAGCTTACAAAAGATATGCTTTTGAAGAAGCTGAACACGCTGCAAAATTCGCTGAATTATTAGGTGAAGTTGTTACAAATTCAACTAAGAAAAACCTTGAACTAAGAGCTGATGCAGAACACGGTGCTTGTGAAGGCAAACTTGCAATCGCAAAAAGAGCTAAAGAATTAGGCTATGACGCTATTCACGATACAGTTCACGAAATGGCTAAAGATGAAGCTCGTCACGGAAAAGGTTTTGACGGTCTTTTAAAAAGATATTTTAATTAATAATTGTAAATTATTTATCTTAAAAAAACGTCTTGTATCTATAGATACAGGACGTTTTTTCTATTGTATCAACTGTTTAAATGATTACGATTTTTGTATTTTTATGTTATTTTTATAGTATGAGTAATACATTAAAAATTATACTTTTTTCAATACTGGTTATTATATTGTTATGTGCAGCAGTATTTGGACTGTCTAGAATTAAATTTGATGAATTTCATAAAGCATCAATAATACTTATTGTTGACTCTTCAGCATCTAATCAAAAAATGCTTCCGGAACAGAAAAAAACAATCCAGCAATTATGTTCAATGCTTGATCCTGAAGATAATATCAAGATGCTGCGAGTTTCAGAAGATTCATATTTAATTTATGAAGGAACTCCGCAAGCCGGTTCTAAAATAAGAAAATCTATGGAGAAATTTACCCAGTTTGATTCAAACGAATACGGCACAGCTTACGGGTTGTCTCTAAAAAAAGCGTTTAACCATGCAATTAATATGAAAGAAGCAGGTTATATTCCGGCAGTTGTTGTAATCGGCGATCTTGAAAACGAAGGAAAAGTTGAAAACCAGATTAATTGGGATACTCTTCCTGATGAAGTTCAAGAGATTAAAGATAAAACAGGAAACTTCTCTATGATGTTTTTGTTTGCTGCACCTGAAAAATTGGATATGGTTAAAGAAAAATTATCTCCTGTATTAGGTGAAGACCACTTAATTATTGGAACTGAAATTACAGCAGATAAAGCATTAAGAAACTTCTTATCAGCCATTGGCAGATAATATAAGAATAACCGGAGAGAAAGCATGAAAGTAACTATAAAATATTTGGATAATATCCAGCACTTTGAAGATAAAGCTACAATTACCATTGGAAAAAATAACTGCGATGTTAATATCTCCGATTTTGAATCTGACGATATCATTAAATTGATTTATTCTTCAAAATATAACAACTATGTTCTTGTTAATTCAATGAACAACAGCGACTACACATACAATAATAAAACTTTCTCAAAAGTACTTGTTTCAGGAAACTTTAATGTTAGTGTTAAAAACTTAACCGACAATATTTATGTGGAAACAGAAGGAGCAAAACAGCATTCACATGCTCCGGTACAAAATGGAAATGTGCAGACAATATCTGGTGCAAAACAAAAACAAGAAACGGCGAAAGATATTTTTAATAATGATGTTGAAACCAACAGAATTGCAATAATCAAAGAAATTGGATATAAAATTACTGAATTGAAAAATTCAATCAGATCACTGAACATTGCATCATTGTTATTAAATGCATCAATATTTATTTTGTCAGTAGTTTCAGCATTTGGGATGACAAATTTTCTATTGGGTTTAAAATTTGACAGTTCATCATCTGTTTTAAACCTAACTACAAACATCCATGGCTTGATTGGATTTTCAATAGTTATCCTTGGGATTGCATTTGCACTAAAATACGGGGTTTCATCCTTATTGAACTCTAATCAGACAAAAAGATATGGTGAAAGCAACCTCATGCCTAAATTCATAATTGGAACCGGTTCACTTCTAATGTTTATCGTATATATACTAAACTTATTCTATTATAAAGATGTTCCTGGACTAATGGTTGCATCATTATTTATATCATTGCTATTTGTTGGAGCATTAACAATTGTCTCAATTGCAAGCGGATATTTCAGCCACCAGTTGAAAGAATACAATTCACAGTTAGCTAATTGTGAATACCGAGAAGATTTTGAATCTGTAATGAAAAGCTATCGCGGAATGATAAATACCTACGTTAACAAATTAAGTCAAAATAAAATAAATAATATTAAAGGAAATCTACTGAACAATCAATTAAAAATGATTGTAGAAGCATTTATAGGTATAATAACAGCACCTTTCCTTGCTTACGGTGTTTCAAACACATTGGCAGCATGCTTTTCCGAAGCAGCCGGCTGGGTAAGATATTCAGGTATAAGATTTAGCCCTATATTCTTAGTTCTTGCAACTCTTTTAATTATAGGTGCCTTCTTTTTATTTGTAACAGCATTTACAATTTCAGAACAAATAAAAGGCTCAGAAATTATTAAATTAGATGGTTTTCATGATTATAGCAGCCACGGCGTGACTATTCTGGGTATAGACTCTATAAGAAAAATGACAAGGACAAAAAATAGACTTATGTTTATTGCATGTTTTATTATCTTGATTGAGTTTACAATGAACATTTCGTATTTTGTAACTGAAATCGGCGGCGACCTGCAGGGAATGTTCATAAGTTTTGTTGCAGCACTTGTACCTACAGCTTTACTTATTGCTGAAACTAATTTGTTAAGTTCTACAATGTACAAAATCAATAATTACAACAAATTATTAGAAATGTTGGATTAGAAACACAAATGGATAAAAAATATTTATACATAATAGGTGGTTTATTAATTTTCATACTGACGACAATACTGGTATTGTCGTCAGATACGTCTACACGAAAAAAAGTCGGAATTACTAACCGTAATGTTGTTCTTAATAACGAAAATCCGGAAATACAAAGCGAAAATATGTCAATAAATATGGCTAATTCCAAATTAACAAATCAATCAGTAGATATAAACTCTTCAAATATAAATAACCAGCAGGTTAACATTAACAATAGCGGTTCATTTAATAATAATGGTTCATTTAGTAATCAAGACACCAGATTCTCAAATAACAATTCTGAGTTTTCAAATAATTCATCTTTTAATAACCAATCTACGAGATATGAAAACCAGCAAACAGAATCTGATCCAAATTATATAAAGTATCAAAATCAACAAAACGAATTAAGACGAATTCAAGACGAAATAAATAACCCGAAACCAAAAGACGATTATGATAAATATGTTTACCAGAATATTAATTGGAACCAATGGAAAAGTAATTTTTTAAACAAAATTCTTGACGACAGTATGTATATAAAAAGTCTTGATAATTACGAAGTAGGTTCAACGTTTTACTATTCATTTATTGTAACTTCAACCGGCGAAATTCGTAATGTTAAAGTTCAGTCATTTAATCTAACAACTGAAGACAAAATTAGAGTGGCAAACTTAATAAAAAATTATGCACATACTCCAATTACGAAATTTCCTAAAAATAGCCGCCGTGCAACTGCAAAAGTTGAATCAATTGTTCTGCTTGGTCCACAGGAAGAAAAAGCAAAACCTTCTGACTTTAATGATATAGAACACATTAAAGTAAAGTTACCTCATTAAAATTAAACAACTTCCGGCTATCATAATTATTGAACCAATTATCTTTTTAAGAAGCTGCCCTTCATTAAAAAACTTATAACCTAAAATCACTGCAACTATGCCTGACAATTGAAATAATGCAAGTGACAAACCAACATTAAGTTTTTCAAAAACAATATTTGTAGAATACTGCATTACCCCCAGACACAATGCAATACCCGAACATAACAATACTGATTTTTTAGAATTTAGCCATAATTTTGTTCTAAATATAAACATCAGAATAAGTGAAAATATACATCCCATAAAACACCACAATATAAAGGATTCTGCAACTGAAGACATTAAAATAATCTTTTTTAAGACCACTGCTTCGCATCCGGTTAACAATAAAGCACAAAATCTTAAAACAATGTCCTTTCTCAATAATATCTTGAAAAATCCGCCTTCTTGTACAGTATCAAAAATAAACCAGCTTCCAAGTATAATTAATAGCATTCCTATTAGACCAAAAATTGTCGGAACTTCACTTAAAAATAAAAAACCTGCAATAAGTCCGACGACACATTTATAAGAATTTATCGGTCCTAAAACTGACATTTCGCCAAGCTGGAGGGCTTTAATTAAACAAACAGAGCCTAAAGTACATAAAATACCGGCAAGAATAACATACAAATAATATTCTGTACTGTAATTTAAAAAATTACATGGCACAAAACCGCACAAAATCATAATCAAACAAAACAAACTTAAAAATAAAAATGAATAAAAATTCACGGTTATGGCAGAATTATCTTTTGCCAGATATTTTTGAATTCCGTTTGCCGCAGGATTAGAAACAATCCTTGCAATCAAAGCACTTACGGTTAAAAACATATAGCTACATCATACCTTTTCTGTTAAAGAAGAATGCAGCAATACATGTTGCAATAACAGAAATTGTAATAACAATCAAAAATCCAAAATGATTTTCACCAAACGGCATAGGGACATTCATACCCCAGAAACTACCAATCATTGTCGGTATAGACATGATAATTGTAATTGCAGCAAGGAATTTCATAACAAGGTTCAAATTGTTATTAATGATTGATGCCATACAATCCATCATACTTTCAAGAATTGTTCTATGCATTTCAACCATCTCAGAAGCCTGTTTATTTTCAATAATAACATCTTCTAACATATCAATGTCATCTTCAGTAAATTTCAAAATTCTCTGTAAATTTTCGGTATGAACCATTCTTAAAAGCTTCTGCAGCACAAGTTGATTATCTTTCAATGCAGTTGTGAAGTAAACAAGAGATTTCTGAATTTCCATCAATTGAAACAAAGCTTTGTTATGAGTAGTTTTTTTCAATGAATCTTCAATGTTTTCAGTTTGTTTGTTAATTATATTCAAATATCTCAAATAAAATTTTGCTGCACGAAACAAGATACTCAGCATAAAATTCGCTTTATGACGGGTATCAAAGAATTTAGCAGTATCAGAGTTAAATGAATTTATAATTTTATTTTCGTGAGAACAAACAGTAATCACACTTTCAGGTGTAAAAATCAAACCTAAAGGCAAAGTATCAAAATTACCTTCGTCATCCATAACAGGAACATTGGTAATGATTAAAAGATTACCATCTTCAAAATCCATACGTGACAACTCGTCCGCGTCCAGAGAGTTGTTCAGGAAACTTTCATCCAGACCAAGAACAAGTGATACCTGTTGAATTTCTTCTCTTGTCGGATTAACAAGGTTGAACCAGGAACCGGAAACCGCTTCATTTAAACTTAAACTTTTTAGAGAACCATCGTCCTGTGTTTTTGAAATTTCTAGCATAATAACCGTTCCTAAGTGTCCGACTACACTAATTAAACTACACTTTTGCCTAAATTTCAAGAGGGAAAATTTACAAATATTTTACAAGCAATTACTTTTGTAATAAAATATAGCTACATATAGGATTAATAATAATTAAGAGGGAAAAATAAATGCAAGTATCTTTAAATTGGTTAAACGAATTCGTTGATATATCAAACATTGAACCGGCTCAAATTGCTCACGAGCTTACTATGAGCGGATTAGAAGTCGAAGCGGTTGAAGAAGTTAAACCAATGTTTACAAATATAAAAACTGTTAAAATTGAAAAAATAGATAACCATCCGAATTCTGACAGATTACACCTTGTAACTGTTAATACAGGTTCAGGTTTAAAAACAGTTGTCTGCGGAGCTCAAAATATTGCAGAAGGTCAAGTTGTTCCATACGCAAGCGTTGGTTCTCAGGTTTTGGACAGAAAAACAGGCGAAATGTTTACACTTACACCGGCTGTTATTCGCGGGGTAGAATCTCAGGGTATGCTTTGCTCATCAGATGAACTCGGGGTATCTGAGCGTGGATATCAAGAAGAAGACGGGATTTTAATTTTGAACAGAATTTTCCCTAACGTAGGCTTAGGCGAAGACGTTAAAGATGTTTTAGGATTTGAAAAAGATACGGTTATTGATATTGCCCCAACTGCAAACAGAGGCGATCAGATGTCTGTTATCGGTGTTGCAAGAGAATTAAGCTCATTATTCAACACCCCTCTGAAATTTAATCCGATTGAATGCACAAAAGACTTAACAACAGACATATTCAAAGTCGAAATTAAAGACAAAGATGTCTGCACATATTATTCTTTAGGTTTATTGAAAAATATCAAAATAAAACAGTCTCCTGACTGGATGCAAAAAAGGCTTGTAGCATCTGGAATACGTGCAATAAATAATGTTGTTGATATCACAAATTACGTTATGCTTGAATATGGCTGTCCGCTTCACGCTTTTGATTATAACAAATTAAACGGTTATCTTTGCGTTAGACGTGCCGAAGAAGGCGAAAAACTTATTACATTAGATGGTGTTGAAAGAACATTAACAACAGATTCTGTTCTTATTGCAACCGAAAAAGAAGGGGTTTGTTTAGGCGGCGTATTTGGCGGTGAAAACTCTGAAATTGATAATAATACAACAGCAATCGCTTTAGAAGCAGCATACTTTACACCTGTATCCAACAGAAAATCTTCACGCAGTGCAGGTTACAGAAGCGATGCGAGTGCAAGATTTGAACGTGGTATTGATATTGAAGCAGTTAAACCTGCTCTTATGCGTGCAATGCAATTACTTGTTGAATATGCAGATGCAGAAGTTATCGGAGTTGTGGAAGACGGTGAAAACAAACTTGAACCATTGGAAATTACTCTCCGTTATCCGCAAGTAAAAAGAATTTTAGGCTGTGAAATTGCACCTGAAAGATGCGATAACATCCTTGAAAATTTAGGATTTGAAAAACTTGGCGGAAATGCAGCTGCTGCTAAATTTGCAGTTCCAAGTTTCAGAGCATACGACGTGACAAGAGAAATTGACTTAATTGAAGAAATCGCAAGAATTAACGGTTACGACAAAATCGCACCGACCCTTCCTTCAAAATCACAAACTCCTGTGATTACTTTAGAAGAAAGAGTTCTAAAAAGAGTTCATGAACTTATGCTTTCAGCAGGCTTGAATGAAATCCAAACAAGTTCACTTATTGGTAAATCATTGCTAGACAAGTTCAAAATCACTTATGATGATGCTAACGCAGTAAAAGTTACAAATGCTGCAAGTGAAGAATATTCAATGCTTCGCCAGACTTTAGCCGCAAGCGTACTAAACTGTATGAAATACAACTTCGATAACGGTCAAAAAACTTTCTGGGGTTATGAAATCGGAAAAACTTACTTAAAAGTCGGAGAAGCTGATGAAAAAACAACAGGAATTAAAGAAACAAGAGTTTTACAAGGTGTTATGACCGGCGAAGTTCAAAACTCAAAATGGCAGGTTAAAACATCAACAGACTTCTATACAGTTAAAGGTATTATTGAAAATCTGTTTGAAGATTTGGAAGTTTCAAGACGTATCAAACTTGTTCCAATTGAAGAAACTGAACTTGCTAAAACTCACAAAGTTCTTCACCCGTATAGAACTGCTGTTATTATGCTTTTAGGCAAAAGACCGCAGCCTATCGGTTACTTCGGACAGGTACATCCGACTCTAATTGATAAATTAAAATTAAATCAGGATGCCTTCTTATTCAAAGTTGATTTGACAGAACTTATCGGAGCGGTGAAAGAAACTGTTCCAAGATTCAAACATATTCCGCAGTTCCCTGAAGTTAGACGTGATATTGCGTTTATTATTAATGATGATGTAACTTTTGATGATATACAGAAAGTTATCAAAGGATCTGTTAAACAAAATATTTTCAAGGGTTCTGAAATCTTTGACGTATATCAAGGAGAACATGTTGAAGAAGGCTTCAAAAGTGTTGCATTCAGAATTAAAATGCAAGACGAAAACGCAACATTAACAGATGAAATCATTGAACAACAAATGACTTCAGTTAGAGAAAAATTACAAAAAACTTACGCTCAAATAACTTTCAGGGAGTAATTTTATGAAAAAACTTTTGATATTTTTCGCATTTGTATTCACATTATTGTTCGGAGCAGGACAAATTGCTTACTCTAAAGATATTGTACCTGTAAGACCGAATATAGTTTCAGTGCGAACAGTAGGTTTATATCAGGTTTGTAATGATATTACTATATACAAAGAACCCGACGAAAATTCTCATATATTATACAGGATTCGCTGGAACAATGATGAATTTTTCCCTGACACAATAGGGGCGGAGAAATTTTTTGAAGTCTTTATTCCTAAAAAAGAACTTGCTCTTGTTGAGGTTGTTGATGTAATCGACGAATGGGTAGAAATTGTTTATAACCAATCAACAGGCGAAACCGGCTGGATAAAAAAAGACGATCCTTATAAATTCATGACATGGATTGGATTTTACAATACATACGGGAAAAAATACGGGCTTAACCTTTTAAAAAGTGCCCCTGAAACCTGCAAAGATATCAAATCATCTCCGGAAGATTTAGCAAAAACAATATCTGTCATGAACATGCCACAAAAAATAAATTTAAATGTAATTCGCGGAAACTGGGCACTGGTTAGCGTAATGGATTTAGACAGAACCCCAAAAACCGGATACATCCGCTGGAGATCAGATGACGGAGTAAGATATTTCTTCCCGTCTGTGCGGTAACTAGACCTCTACATATAATGAAAGAATATCCGTCGAAAGTTCATCCTGCATATCTAACAATAAATCTATTTCAGGATTAAGATACCCAAATACATCCAGAACATGAGCACATTCATTTGTATTATCAGAACAGTAAATCAACGCCTCATGTATTGTTTGAATAATATTTTGGATTTTGTATGTCTTTCTCATAATTTCATCTGCTTTACTATGTAAAATTTTTTCTGAAAGATTTTTCATAAATTTCCTTTTTTGTTAAGAATTATTATTAAATAATATACTTTATTAAATATTAGTTGACTTATATAGATATTATAATAATCAAAATCGATTTAATTGTCAACTAATATACTATAAAATATAATTAATATATGAAAATGTTAGTCAGAGAACAAATAAAAGCATTACTAGCTCAAGAAAACATGAAAATGAAAGATTTGGCAGAGAAAATGCAGGAAAAAACAGGTAAAAATTATTCCCTGCAAAATTTGTCACACAGGTTGAAACGCGGAACCGTTTCTTTTAACGAAGTATTAGAAATATCGGAAATATTAGGTTATAATATAACCTTTGAAAAAATTTAACTAAGAAAATATTGATTAAAACATTACATTTTAGCAATTGTTAAATTACGTAAAATTTTAGCAAAAAAATCTTGCTTTTTGTTTTAGTATGAATGAAAATACAAAAAAACGGATGTGAAAAATGATAGTAAGTAGTGCAACAAATTTTCGAATAGACAAACAACGATACAAAAAGGAGTACATGTCTCCAAATTCAGAGACCCTTCTCTCCTCTCCAAAAATTAATTCACAATTTAATAATTTAGATATTAAGAGACCTTTAAAAACTAATCATCAAGATTTAAGTTTTAAAGGTCTTTCTTTAGGTTATAAACAATTAGAAAAAATTTACAGCAAAAAAGAATTCCTCGAATTCGCCGACAAATATATAGGCAAAATGGGAAGAGAACTTTTAGAGGATATCACAGTAAAACATGGGGATACTACATCAAACTTAATTAAAATTGACGGAGATAACATTACAATAAGCAAAAAAACAATTCCTCATTTAGCCTTAGATGGAATGCTTTATCCTTTCAAAATATTACCGGGCGACATGCTTGAAGGTGCAGTTGCATTATTAGGCAAAGTTCCGGGACTTAAAAATTGGTCAGCAAGAACATTAGAAAGACCATTTTTCAAAAATATAAGACAACGTTCAAAAATTGAAGCAAAAGTAAACTCTCTGACAGGTTTAATAACCTTTAGAGATATGAAAATCCAGAGTGCAGCTGAAGCATTTGCAAAATCTGCTGGAAGAGATGTAAGCACTTTATCAACAGAAGAAATGGCAAAAATAACAGCTGAAGTTGATACAAAAATGGGTTCCAGCATATTCCAGAGTGAATTAAAAATGTTCGATCCTAAATCCGGAAACTACGATACCAAACACGAAAGATCATTAAACAGATTAGTTTCAGGTCTTCCACCTGCAATATTCTTAGCAAATGATGCTTACAACTTATCAAGAATGATGGATGACGATTCAAAAGCTGCTGAAAAAGAAAGAAAAACAAGATTTAAACAAGAAGTCAGCAGAATTTTAACAAGCGGATATCTAACACTTATCACAATGGGTGCATTCCAAAAATTCATTAACAAATCAAAAGCCGGTATTGTATTAACAACAGGTATAACAGTTCTTGTAACAGAAATGTTCTCACGTATCTCAAACGGAAAACATATTTTTAGATTAAGTCCTGAACAGGCAAGAAGAGAAAATGAAAAATTGCATGCTCCTGAAGCAAAAATTAAACCAGTTGAAACTCAAAATAAAACTCAACAGGTTTCTTCAACAGGAACTAACAATAATCCAAAACAAAAAGAACAGCAAAAACCCCTATTATCATTCAATACTTTGATGAAAGGTTCAGCAGCAGTTCTTGGTATAGGATATTCAATTAAAGGTTTCAAAAATATTCCTGCAGTTAAAAAAGCAGCATTAAAATATTTTGAAAATATCAAAGCGAATAATCCTGAACAATTTGAAAAACTTGGAATAAAAGAATTAAAATTAGAAAATGCAGTAGAAGATTTCCAATCAAAAGTAATCTTTAAACCTTTCAAAGATTTATATAACAAATTAACATCACAAAGATTTACCGTACCAGAAGAAGAATTTGATGCAGTAGTAAAAGTTTTAAGAGAAAACGGCTTTGAAAAACTTGCAAATCAATACAGCGAAGTCGGTAAAACTGCACTTAAAACAGAAGACGGTAAGAGAATTATTGATTTAGGTAAAAAAGATAAAAAAGTTAAACCTCTCGTTAATTTCGTAATTGCACCATTCAAATTCATTTGGAACACCATTACATTACCATACTGGATGATTGATGAAAAACTAATGAGTGTATTTAGAAAAGCAAAACCAAAATCTCCAACAAAAGATATTACCGCACTTGCAAATAGTTTTGAAAAAATTTCAAAACAGGCATTAAAGAAAAACTTAAATCCAGAACAATTTAAAGATTATATTCAAGTAAATCTATTAAAAGCGTTCAACGTAGATTCATTATCAAGCGTATCAAATGCAGAATTATCAAACCTAGCAAAAACCGCAGCATCAATCGCTACAATCTGGTTCTTAATGACAGATAACTATAATATGGTAATGTTGAAATCAAACGGTAATGATAAAGACGGTGCTAACACTAAATTCAAAGAAAGATTTGTGCAGGAAGGTTCAAGATTATTCTACCAAACATTGTTAATCGACCTGTTCAACTCAACATTCAGAAATCAATATAACGCATCACTTCTTGGAATGAGCTGGATTACATTAACAAATACAACATTAGGTGAAATGTTAACAAGATCATCAGTTGGAACACCACTAAAAGCTCACACAAGAGACGAATTGATTGATATTGAAACAAGACAAAATAATTCAACAGGCTTTAAGAAAGCTTATTATAACTTTATGCAAAGGTTAACAGGTAAACGTTCAATTAAATCCTATGAAGTTACACAAAGAAATAACACTGGTGTAAACACAGAACAAACAGTTGCGGTTAATCAAACAACAGACACAACAACTCCATCAGCTGTAATCCCAACACTTCAAGGAAATAATGGAGGAACATTAGAACAAATCATTAAACAGAAATAAAAAAACTTAAGGGGTTATATGTATTCGGTTAATGAACTTATTTAAGGTTAGAGAGTATAAAATCTAACCTTTTTATTTTGGTTTAATTAAAAATATTATTTCTAATAACCCATTTTTTTTCTTTTGATTGCAATCAAAAGAAAAAAATGAAGGGATAAAATTCTTCATACATTTTGTACTCTTATAAAACCAGAGCATCTACATCAAAAAAATGTAAATGCTCATATTTTTTTGCTTAAAAACACAAACTACATATCTAATGCAATATCAAGTGTTGGTGCTTTTGCTACAATTGCACTGGATGAAATAATATCAACTCCGCATTCTGCAATTTGTCTTACAGTGTTCAAATTAACATTTCCGCTTGCTTCTACAACAGCTTTGCCGTCAATAAGTTGAACAGCTTCTTCCATCTTTTCAAATGACATATTATCAAGCATAATAATATCAACACCTAAAGGAAGTGCTTCTTTTACCTGCTCCAATGTATCACATTCAAGTTCGATTTTATGAGCATGGGAAAGGTTTTCTTTCACAAGTTTCACAGCATTAGTCACAGAACCTGCAACTTGAATATGATTATCTTTAATCATTGCACAGTCGGATAAATTAAATCTGTGTAAAGCTCCGCCGCCAACTTTTACAGAATATTTTTCAAATGCTCTGAAACCCGGTGTAGTTTTTCTTGTATCTACGATTTTTGCAGGCAATTCACCTATAGCCTGAGCATATTTATTAGTTTCAGTTGCAATTCCACTCATACGCTGAATATAATTTAATGAAACTCTTTCACCTAAAAGCAAATATTTTCCCGGCCCTGTTAAAGTTGCCAGAACATCACCTTTTTTGATTTTATCGCCGTCTTTAAATAATAATTCAACTTTCACTTTGTCTGACAAAACTTTAAATACAGTTTTAAAAACTTCCAAACCGCAAATCACGCCTTCACATCTTGATACAAGCTTTGCGTTAAAAATTTTATCTTCGCCTACAATACTTTCGGTTGTAACATCACCAAATCCGATATCTTCTATCAATGCGTTTTTAACATGATCTTCTACATAAAAATTACTTAACAAAATTCAGTTCTCCTTTTACTTTATTCAACATACTGTGTTCGCAAACCTCATTCGTGTTCAAATAATCAACACGATAATGTGCACCTCTGGACTCTTTTCTTCTGAGAGCAGAAAGTACAATAAGTTTTGCAGTTATCAGCATATTTCTTAATTCATATTCATCTTTGGACAAACAAACATCGTTTCTGCCAAATTTTTCTTCAAGTTTTTCAATCCCTTCTATGGCAAAATTCAAAGTTTTTTCATTCCTGAAAATACCAACATTATTCCACATCAAATCCTGAAGTTCTGATTTTAATTCTTTTACATCAAAATCTGGTTCCGAGATTTTTTGTTCATACTTTTCAAGATTATTTTTAAACTTTTCAACTGACGGCAAATCAAAAGATAGGTCAGTATTTTTTAGGAATAATGCAACTTCATAAGCACAAACAACACATTCTAAAAGTGAATTACTTGCAAGTCTGTTTCCGCCATGAAGTCCTGTTGAAGAAACTTCTCCAATCGCATAAAGTCCTTTGATTGAAGTTTCGCCCTTCAAATTAGTTTTCACCCCACCCATAAAATAATGTGCTGCAGGAGCTACTGGTATAAAATCAGATGTAATATCAATACCGTATTCGCTGCATTTTTTAGCAATCGTCGGGAATCTTTTTAAAAGTTTTTCTTCTCCAATTCCGGTCGCATTAAGATAAACACATGGGTCACCATTATTATTCATTTCACAATAGATAGAACGTGCAACAATATCACGCGGGGCAAGCTCACGTTTTTCATGATATTTTGCCATAAACTGCATGCCGAATTCGTCACACAATTTTGCACCTTCGCCGCGAACAGCTTCACTAATCAAAAATCTGTTTTCGGCACCGTCAAATGCAAGAGCAGTCGGGTGAAACTGTACAAATTCCATATCTTGCAAAACTGCACCGGCATTATAACACAGAGCAAACCCGTCACCTGTTGCACCTGCCGGATTTGTTGTGTATTTGTACAACTGACCAAGTCCGCCTGTTGCCATAATCAAAGTTTTGCAATAAACAGTTTCATACTCTTTAGTCTGTTCATTATACAGAACAACTCCTTCGCAGGTATTATTATCAACCAGAAGTTCAACAGCGATTGTGTTTTCGCAAACATTTATATTTTTATTATTTTGCAAAGTATGACAAAGAGCAATTTCCATTTCTCTGCCTGTTGCATCTCCGCCGGAATGAAGAATTCTGTTAACACTGTGTGCGGCTTCCTTGGTCAATGTAAAATTACCATCCTCATCACGGTCAAATTCTACACCAAAAGTCAATAAATCTTTTACAACTTTATCTGAATTTTCACTGATAAATTTTATTGTGTTTAATTCACTCAAACCTGCACCAGCTTTGATTGTATCAGTTACATGAGATTCAACAGAATCATTTTCATTTTCTTTTAATACCGCAACCATTCCACCCTGAGCATAATAAGAATTACTTTCCCCGAGTTTTGATTTAGTAACAACTAGAATACCGTCAGGCAAATTTAATTGCTGTTCAATTTTCAACGCGGCATACAAGCCTGCAATCCCGCTTCCTACTATTACTGCTGAATATTTGGAGTATTTCATATATTTATCCCTGTGTTTTATATCCTAATAATTTTATAACAAACACATTTTTAAAACCAATAACTATACAAAAAATTTTATAAAAATAAATAAAATTAAAACTCAAAATAAAAAATTTAAAAGAATAGCCCGAACACATGAACACTATCTGGTTTATAGAAAATAATTGAGACTCCTATAATTAGAAAAAATAATAAAGGAGCAGTTATGATAAATTCCTCGATAAAAATACTTTTGGTAGAAGATCATAAATTAATGCGAGTAGGACTTAAATCATTATTTGAAGAACAAGAAGGATTAGAAGTCACGTCCGAAGCCCAGTCCGGCAAAGACGCGATAGAAAAATTCAAAACAACGCATCCGGATGTAACACTGATGGATATAGGATTGCCCGATATATCCGGAATCGAAGCCACAAAGAAAATCCTTGAATTAAACACAAACGCAAAAATTATTATACTAACCTCTCATCTCAGTGAGCAGGAAGTAATCGACGCATTAGAATGCGGAGCTTGTGCTTACGTAATGAAAGATATAAATACAGATATTCTAAAAATGATTATCCAAACAATTAAAGAAGGAGCAATGTGGATTGATCCGTTAGCAGTGCCCATTTTACGCGACAAAAATCGCGGCATTGTTCCTCAACGTCAAATGTCACGTGCAATGTTCCGCGAACAGCATTCCAACCTTACACAAAGAGAATATGAAGTTTTAAAGCTTGTAGTTGACGGGAAATCTAACAACGAAATCGCAGAAGAATTAACAATTTCATCTCACACAGCCAAAGCCCATGTGTGTAATATAATACAAAAACTTCTGGTAGATGATCGAACCCAAGCCGCCGTCAAAGCCCTGAAAGAAGGATTAGTGTAAATACATAAACAATATTATTGGAACATTCTTGGGCATCTTTCTCTTTTATTGCGAGTAAAAGAGAAAGATGCCCAAACCCAGAAAGAGAAAAACGCGACCAAATGAAACGAGTCATCAGGGGCTTAGCCCCCGAACCCCCATAGGCTAAAGGAAGGTTCGGAAACGGAGTTTCTGATAACTCGAGCCATTTAATCAAGCGTGTTTTCTTTTCTTTCCGCCAATTTCTTTTCTTTTGCGTCGCAATCAAAAGAAAAGAAATTGGCTACTGGAAATAATATTGTTTATGTTTCAAAAAAATGAAGCCAAAAATATGGCTTCATTTTTTCAGTATTTTATGAAATGATTTATTCTTCAACTTCTGATTCTTCAGAAATTCCGCCTTCTTCGATGTCTTCTTCATCGATTTCTTGCTGGCTCATTTCTTCTTCAATCTCAGCTTGAAGTTCTTCTGAATCAACTGCATCTTCTACTGATTCATCAACAACTTCCTCTTCATATTCGTAATTGCTTACGTTCTGAGTTTCAGCCTGTTCCATTTGAGAAACTGATTTAATATCAATTTTCCAGTTAGTCAACTTGTGAGCAAGTCTAACGTTTTGACCTTCGCGGCCGATTGCTAAACTCAATTGATCATCCGGAACAACTACTAATGCTTCGTGAGAAAACTCATCATCAGCCATAATATCAACAGATACAACTCTTGCCGGTGATAGTGCATTAACAATATATTCAACAGGATCTTCAGAATATCTTACGATATCAATTTTTTCGTTTTTCAATTCGCCGACAATAGTCTGAATTCTGCTTCCTCTAGGTCCGATACAAGCACCTACTGAATCTACTTCCGGATCATTTGACCAAACAGCAATTTTTGTTCTGTAGCCTGCTTCACGGGAAATTGATTTAATTTCAACAATTCCGTCTTCAATTTCAGGAACTTCAAGTTCAAATAATTCTCTAACGATTTCAGAATGTGCGTGAGAAACAATTACTTGAGGTAATCTTGTTGTTTCTTTTACGTTAAGAACAAAAACTCTGATTCTGTTACCAGGTTTGTAGTACTCTCCAGGAATTTGTTCTTTTCTTGGCATAACTGCATCAGTTTTACCAATGTTAACGATAACGTTTCTTCTATCATCAACTTTTTGGATTATACCTGTAATCAATGTTCCTTTTTTATCTAAGAATTCGTTAAGAACAAGGTTTCTTTCAGCTTCTCTAATTCTTTGAGTAAGAACCTGATTTGCAGCCTGAGCAGCAATACGTCCAAATTGTTCAGGTGTAACTTCTAATTTAACTTCGTCGCCTAATTCAACATCTTCGTCGATTTCTTTAGCTTCTGCTAATGAAATTTCATTATCTTCATCTTCAACAGATTCAACAACAGTTTTACCTTTGAAAATACCGATTTCGCCTGATTGTTCATCCAAAAATGCTTCAACATTAGCGATTTCTTTAATTCTCAAGTGTTTTTTGTATGCTGCAACCATTGCATCGCACAAAGAAGAAATAACAACTTCTTTAGAAATTCCTTTTTCTCTTTCTAACTCTTCGAAAACTTCATTTAAGTTTCCTGCACCGATTTTAATCATCTGCTTTTCCTTTCGTTTATATTAATCTATATATAATTTTGCTGACTGTATGTTTTCTTTAGGAATTTGAAGTTCTGAACCATCGTCAAACCTAAAGAATGTCAAACCTTCGTTTAAATCATAATCAATGATTTCACCTTTAAAAATCTTTTCTGTTTCACCCAATAATGGTTCTCTAAGTTTCAAACTAATTCTTCTGCCTTTAAAAATTATAAATTCTTTTTCAGACTTGAATTTACGCTCAAGACCCGGTGATGAAACCTCCAAATAGTATTTTACAGGAATAAGTTCTTCTAAGAAACCTTCAAGGCTGCGGGTAACATTTTCGCAATCATCAAGAGTAATTCCGTGGTCTTTTGAGTATAAATAAATTCTCAAATACCAGCGGTGGTTTTCTTTAGAAAAATCGATTTCGATTGGAATAAGATTGAAACGCATAGCCGTATTTTCAATCAAAGGCGTAATTGCCTCTAATACTTCTAACCTGTTTACATCTTGTTTCATCTACACCTGCCTTTAGTTTCCAATCCTCCGCGACGAAGGATTACTAACCTAATTAGTGAAAAAAAGAACGGGGTACCCGTTCTTTTTTTATGCAATACTGCTTTGTTGATTTCATTTTACTATAGTTTATATGAAATGTAAAGAGTTTGTTAACTGTTCGTTAAGCATCCACTAAGTCTGCTCCGCGACCGCCAAACTGGCCGTGACCGGTATTAACTCCGGTAGCATCACCTTTTTGATTAGCAATACGTTCCATGCTCTCAAATGTTGCTTGATCTAATGGAGAACCACCTTTCATATAATATGCCATCTTTCCATCAGGACCTTGACCACAAACAGCTGTACCGATATCTTTGAAGCCAGTTATGCCAGTTCCATCTCCTGTAGTCAATTTATTTTTAAATTGCTCAGCTGTCATTACAGGACCATTGTCGGATGCTCCTTGTGTTCCTTTGTTATTGTTAGCCGGAGTAGAACCTTGTTTCTTTTCAGCTTTCAACATTTTTTTCAACCTATCTCTTTGTTCTGAAATTGTATTTTTCAAAGCTGTAGCATTTTGTTCAAAATCTTTGTAGTCAGAAATAGCTTTCTTGGCATCTTCACATGCTTGTTTTGCTGTTTCAAACTCATCTTTAACTTTTGCTTCTTTTACTTCTGCATCTCTAACTTGTTGTTCAGCTTTGGCAACGCCTTCTTCAGCTTTTTCGCATCCTTCAATAGCTTCTTTCAAATCTGTATCTGCATCAACTTTTGCTTTTTCTGCTGCATCAACATTTTTTTCGGCTTCAGCTAATTCTTTGTTTGCTTTATCTAATGCCTTAGCAGTTTTATCAGCTTGAGCTTCAGCTTGTTTTAGAGCTTGTTCTGCCTGAGCATAAGCAGGATTTGGTCTTGTTGAAGTTGAACCATCAGCATTAGTAATAGTTATCTCCTTTGGAGTACTATTAAGCGTAGCTTTTGCAGTATTTACATTAGCCTTAGCTGCATTATCAGCAGATGTTGCAGTTGCGACACTAGCTTTAGCATTAGCATAAGCTTTAGTTGCTCCTTGATATTTGCTTGTCGCATTACTCAATGTACTTTGAGCTTTAGTCCTACTTGTTTCAGCAGATGTGACACCAGTCTTAGCATCACTAACAGCTTTACCTGCGGTATCTACAGCATTAGAAGCTGTTTTCATACCACCTTCAAGTGAAGATAGGTTTCTGGTTGCGTCTTGTGCGGCAGATTTCAATTTTGGTCCGCCCTCACTAAATTTATCTAATGCAGTTTGAGCTTTATCAATAGCACTACTCAATGTAGTAGAATCATTAGCTTGAACCATTGCATTTGCAACTGAACTCAATTCTGTATTATTTACAATATCACCAATACCAAGCTTACCGCCGCCGAGGCTGTTCATGCTAGCATCAAGTGCAACAGAACGAGATTGTTGTACTCCGCCAAATAGACCCTGTGCAATTGTACCAACACTATTAAGTATTGCCATTCCGGTAGTCATACCGCCCTGTTGCATACCATAGGCACCTTGTATCATGCCCATTCTAATTGCAGCATTAGTCATAAATGAACTATCTACACCACTGGAGAATCTTGCTCCTCTGGTGCTGTTTTGTCTTCTTAGTGCAGTATAATCAGCAGTTTGACCTCTGGAAATTTCTGTACCCGCTGTATATTTTGAATTCTTTTTGTTCTTTAATGAGTAATGTTTAGCAGACACAGAAATACTATTTGGAGCCTTCTGCTTAGAAGTACCGCTTGTGGTCTTCGCAGAAGAACGTTGTCCGAACGTTGTTCCAGACAAGCCGCCTCTATTAAATTTTGGCAGTGCGTTTACTGACATATTGCTCTCTCATTTTGTATTCTTGAATATATAAAAACATGGCAAAACCCTTAATTTCACATGTTCTTAGACTTGTTACAATTGTTTACAATTATTTTAAAAGAAGTGTAACAAATTATTTTCAGCTTTGTTCATATAAAAATGTTTTTGCTATAATATTAGTAATTGTGGTTGGATTTACCCCTGTTAGGGAACTTAACCTATCTGGAATCAGTTGAAAGGAATAAATAAAAAATGAAAAAATTGATGACTTTTTTAATGTTATTTTTAAGCACAATTCAGGCTGCAAATGCAGTTAATATTGATGCTTTTATGGACAAACATATTGCACCGATATCTGACTTTGTTGCCAGTTTAATATTCTTTCCAATTTCAATTTCAGGCTCTAAAATCCCTATTATTATCTTCTGGATATTAATCGCAGGTATTTTCTTTACTATATATTATAGAGGAATTTCTATCTGGGGATTAAAACATGCCATTGATATTATTGCAAAACCATCCGATAACAAAGACGGAAGCGGTGAAGTTTCATCATTTCAGGCTCTAGCTACAGCTCTTTCCGGAACAATCGGAATAGGAAGTATTGCAGGTGTTGCAATTTCTATCTCAATCGGCGGACCGGGTGCTGCATTCTGGATTTTTGCAGGTGCACTTCTTGGGATGTCTATTAAATTCGTGGAAGCAACTCTTGCTGTTAAATATAGAAGATTTAATACAGACGGTTCAATATCAGGCGGACCGATGCACTATATTGCTCACGGTTTGACCAGAAAAAATATGCGTTGGTTAGGACAGCCGTTATCTGTAATCTTTGCAATTCTTTGTATTGGCGGCGGTATCACAGGCGGAAACATGATTCAAATCAACCAATCTGCACACCAGTTAGTATTTATTACAGGCGGTGCAAACAGTTTCCTACATGGATATACATGGATATTTGGTTTAATTGTAGCAATTCTAATCGGTATGGTTATTGTAGGCGGTATTAAAAGTATAGCTAAAGTTACAACAATTCTTGTTCCTACAATGTGTGTAATGTATATTGTTTCAGGTCTTGTTGTTATATGTGCAAACTTTGCAAATATCCCGAGTGCTATTTTATTAATATTAAAAGAAGCATTCCATCCAACTGCTGTGGCAGGCGGTGTATTCGGAACCATTATTATTGGTTTGAGACGTTCTGTACAATCAAATGAAGCCGGTACAGGTGCTGCGGCAATCGTTTATGCAACTGCACAAACTAAAGAAGCTGTTTCTCAAGGTTTTGTTGCTTTATTAGAAACTTTCTTAACCGGTATTTTATGCTTATTTACATCTTTTGCAATTATTTTCTCAGGAGTTCTTAACAACACTCAAATCGGCAAAATTTCAGGTATTGAGCTTGCATCTAATGCATTCCAATCAGTTATTCCTTTCTTCCCGATTATCCTATCAATAATCGCAATCTTATTTGCATTATCAACATTAATTTCATGGGCATATTACGGACAGAAAGCCTGGACATTCCTATTAGGTGAAGGTAAGAAAAGAGTTTTAACATTCAATATATTATATTGTGTATTTATTGTAATCGGCTCAGTAATGAATGTTGAATCTGTTATTAATATTACTGACGCAATGATGATTGCAATGTGCGTACCAAATATTATTGTTCTATACATTCTTGCTCCGGAAATCCTAAAAGATTTAAGAACATACTGTTTAAAACATAATGTTGGCAAGCTTATATTTAGACAAGCTGAAACAGTTCCTGCCGCAGTAGAAGCCGTTGAAACTGTTAAGGAGGATAAATAATGTCAGATCAGATAATCGTTACTGTATACGGCGTAGATAATGTTGGTATTGTTGCAAAAGTAACTGCAACATTAGCAGAATTAACCGTTAATATTGAAGATATCAAACAAACTTTAATGCAAGGGCACTTTGTAATGTTTATGCTATGCAACATATCAAAATCCCAGTATTCATTCAAAGAAATCAAAGAATCTCTCACCAAATGCGGCGAAGAAATGGGAATGGAAATCTGGGTTCAGAAAAAAGAAATCGTAGACAATATGCATAAGATTTAATCTTCAGTCGCTTATCAGCCCTAGGCATAATACAAGTATACAAAAACGGAATACCTTCTAGTATTCCGTTTTTTATTAAGATTGATTTGTAAAAACTAGTCTTCCATTGCTTTTACTTCAGCAACTTCTTCAACTTCATCTTCAGCTTGAACTTCTGTTCTGATAGACGCTTTGTCTGAAGAAATATTTTTGTCTTTAAATTTTGTAATTTGTCTTGCAAGCTTGTCAGCTAAAAGGTCAATACTTGCATACATAGATTCAGCAGCTTCTTCACAACGAATAACACCTGTGCTCATCTTACAAGAAACTTCAGCAATGTGTTTACCTTCTGCAGAAGGATTTTTAATTACAGATAACACAACGTCAATTCCTTGAATTTGGTCATAACGTGTAGCTACCTTACCGATTTTTTCTTTTACATACGCTTTAATAGCTTCTGTAATTTCAATGTTTCTACCGTTTACATGAATGTGCATTTAAAACCTCCAATTTTCAATACTGCTTTGTCAGTATAACACAGATTTAATAATTTTTAAAGGGTAAATTAGCATTATTTATATAAGATACCCTAAAACAAGTTCAGGGTGACTTCTTAAAATTTCTAAAACAAACTTAAAAAGTTCCGGTTAATTATTCATCTGCTAAAAATTGAGGTAATTCTACATCCGGAGTTCCAATAACTCTAACTAATTCTAAAACAGATGCTTTCATTTGACATTTTTGAGATGAACCGCTGAAAAAGTCTCTATAGAAACAACCTTCACAATTACAGCCTCTTTTATAACATTCAAGTGCAGTAGTCGTCCATCTTCTTACTGCAACTGCTCTTCCCATATCCCTACTTCTAAACAATTTATATAATCTCCACTTATCTGATTAACAAATCGATATCCCAAACTAACTATATCGATATATCTCCCCTAAAGCCGTCATATCAATGTCTTTCGACTTCATATACTCATTATAGAAAATAAGAGTTTTTTTTCAAGGGCGGAACATGTTGTTATGAAGTTTTGTAACAACAAGCTATACTTGAATTATAGCCTATATTTCGCGAGTCAATCACCCCCTGAAACCATGTCCTGACATGGTATACAGATTTCCTAACCCGTGTAAACCATGATATGACATGGTTTTGCATGATTTTGAACCGCATTAAGATTTGTAAAATATTTTTAATATAGCCTGATTGATTGTCCACCTGACTAATAATATCAAAAAAACTACAGACTGAAAATAATACACAGTCTGTAGTTTCTGTTATCGGTTGTCGCACTCACCGGTTCATGCTCCCCGGCAAAACAACCGTTTCATATCCAGCCGCACTATTGCATGCCCGCAAATGTCGCGGGAGAACTCGGCTTTTAGGATACAAAAACTTATTCATGAGTTTCGATAGCTAATTTTTTCGGTTTTGTAGCTTCAATATTCTGCTTTGGAATAGTAATACATAAAACACCATCTTTATATTTAGCTTTTGCTTCTTCGGTCTTTATCGGCTGATCGAAAGAAATAGTTCTCTGGTATTTACCATAACGGAATTCTGAAGTGTGGTATCTGGCATTATGTTCTGCTTCTTGTTTTTCTTCTTTTTCTTCTTGAGTAACTGCAGTAATTGTCATAAAGTCGTTATCCAGTTCAACTTCGATATTATCTTTTTTAACACCCGGAAGCTGTACCCTAACTTTGTAATTATCTTTATTCTGTATAACCTCTACTGCCGGACGCATTATAGAATTTTTAATTATATTTAAAGGATGACCAAAAGAATGTGTAAAAAAGGTATCTCTTAAAAAATTATCTAATTCCTGATGTATACTATCAAAATATAACTCAGGCTCTCGCACAATTAAATCATGATTCATGTATAAACTCCTTTCTATTTAAAGATAAATGTTTTTGTTTAAGTTAACATTAGAGTTTTGGTTAATCTTTCAAAACAAGAACCCTATACCTTTGTACAATAGATTTTTAACATTGAAAAAAAATAATAGTTAAATAAACAAGGAGAAATAATTATGTCATGCAAAATGTTGTTTTTTGATTTAAGAGAATCCGAAAAACCATTCTTTGAAAAAAATAAAAATCTCGACAAATTTAATATAAAATTTTTTACAGAAAGTCTTAATGAAGAAACAGTAAATAACCTATCAGAAGAAGATTTAGAAAATACAACAATTATCAGCATTTTTATAACCTCGGATATTACTGATAAAGTACTGGAAAAATTTAAAAATTTACGAATTATTTCTACACGTTCAACCGGATATGACCATATCATGATTGAACCTTGTACAAAAAATAATATTGCTTTAATTAACGTTGAAAAATACGGGAATACTTCTGTTGCACAGTTTACTTATACATTAATCCTTGCACTAATAAGACAATTATTCCCTGCGATACAGGCTATTAAAAGCGGCTCCTGCATTCAGAAAAATTACACAGGGAGAGACATTAACACCTTAACCCTCGGAATCATTGGAACCGGAGCTATCGGAGCAGGAGTTTGTGCTATCGCTCATGGGTTTGGTATGAAAATTCTTGCCCATGACCCGTATCCTAAAAAAGAACTTGAACAAAAATATAATGTTGAATATCTTGATCTTGATAAAGTTTTAGAAAATGCCGATATAATTTCTTTGCACACACCGTTTACTGAAGACAATTATCACATGATATCAGGTAATCAACTAAAAAAAATGAAAGATAATTCATATTTTATAAATGTATCAAGAGGTGAACTTGTAAATCTTGAAGAACTTTTGAAATATATTAAAATTGGAAAAATCAACGGTGCAGCACTTGATGTTGTTGCCTGTGTAGATCCTAATTGTTTAGAACACGTAAAACAACTAGAACGCAGCTCACTCATGTGCCTTGAAGAATCAAAAGTTGTACAGGAGCTAAACAAATTACCTAACGTCATTATTACACCGCACATGGCTTATGATACACAAGAATCAGTTGAATTTATTCTTGAAAAAACATTTGAAGGATTAAGCGATTTTCTATGCGGCGGGAATAAATTCAGGGTATTTTAACCTGTTTATTTTTCCACAATTAAAACCGAAATTGAATTAAACAGATAACCGCAGCTTTTAACGTATTTAAATCCTGCGGTTTCAAACTCTTTACATAAGTCCAACGGCTCAGGGAATGAATCCTTTGAGGCTAATAAATATTCATAATGTTTAAAATTACCTTTAAAAATTCTTACGATAACCGGAACGATTATATTAAAAATTTTACCTGCATTATTGTGCAATCCAAAATCCAGATGCAGAAATTTTCCACCTTTATTCAAAACTCTATAGGCTTCAGATAGAGCTTTTTGTCTGTCTTGAATATTTCTCAATCCAAATCCCATTGTTATATAATCAAATTCCTCATCTCCAAAAGGAATATTTGTACAGTCGCCATTAACAAAAACCCCGTTTGGATTTTTCTTTTTTGCTAACTTCAACATTTCTTCTGAAAAATCCAAGCCGATAATTTTTGCTCTGGGATAAAATTTAGATATGATTTTTGTAAAATCACCTGTTCCGCAGCACAAATCCAAAATCATAGTTCTGGGCTTAATATCAAGTTCTCTTATTGCCAGAAACTTTAATAAATAATGCGTTCCTAAAGAAATAAAATTATTCATGAAATCATAATATCCGGAAATCTCATCAAACATAGACTTTATCTTTTTAGGATTTTTATCGCATTCCATAATGTAAACTCCTTTGCCTAAATTAAAATTTAGACTACAATTATATTATGAAAATAGGATTTGTACCAATAGATAACAGACCGGTATGTTACACACTGCCTGAAATTATTGCAGGAATAGATGAGGAAATTGAATTCTATATCCCTGACCGAAAGTTTTTAGGCGATTTAAAAAAGTGTGCTGATATTAATAAACTTTTTGAATGGTTAAAATCACTTCCCGAACTTGATGCAATTGTTTTATCGCTCGATACACTTGCATACGGCGGATTAATTCCGTCAAGACGATGCCCTGAAACATTTGAAGAAATCAAATCCAGAATAGAAACTTTAAAAAATATTCTTTTAGAAAAAAAATGTAAAATATATGCATTCTCAAGTATTATGAGAATTTCTAACAATAACTATAACGAAGAGGAAAAAGAATACTGGTCAAAATGGGGCAAAAAGATTTTTGATTACTCATACCAGACCCACAAACTCGGCTGCGAAAGCTGCATAACAAATATAATTCCTTCAGATATTCTTGACGATTATATAGAAACACGAAAACGTAATTTTGAAATAAACAAAATTTATCTGGAATGGCAAAAACAAGGCTTATTTGACACATTAATATTCTCAAAAGATGACTGTGCAGAATTCGGATTTAATGTTCAGGAAGCAAAACTTCTTGAACAAATGGGCGGATTTACAAAAACAGGTGCAGACGAAATTCCACTGAGTCTTCTTTCTCGTGCTATTGAAGGCGAAATCAAAATTTGCCCGATATTTTTAGAACCGGATGAAAAAGATTTAATCTCTAACTACGAAGATGTTTCAATAGAAAAATCCGTTCTTGGACAAATTGAACTTGCAGGAGGAATAGTTACAGAGCCAGAGAAAGCTGATATTATTATATATATTAATAATTTCCGCGAAAAACAGGGTGAAATTGTCATGAAAGTAAACACAGAAAGTTTTTCAAAAACTTTCTGCTCACCTGATAAACCTTATATGATTGCTGATGTTCGATTTGCAAATGGAGCGGATAATAATTTTGTAAAAGAATTATTTAAAAACAAAATTGATGATAAGAATTTCTACGGTTATTCAGCATGGAATACATCTGCAAATACCTTAGGAAGTCTTATCTGCGGTGCGAAGGTTAAATATCTTGCTAAAAAATATAACACTGATGCTTTTAAAAAACTCCAGATTACAAGATTTTTGGATGACTGGGCATATCAGGCAAATATTCGCCAATCATTAACAACTCCGAACATTGAAAATCTTTCAGACAAAATGAAAGATTATGAAAAAATTGTTAGTGAAGTTTTGAATACAGAGATAAATGCAAAATACACTTACCCCTGGGAAAGATTATTTGAGGTAGAAATTGAACTTAATTGATATAATATTACTTGCAGTAGCATTGGGGATTGATTGTCTTGTAGTTTCTTTTTCACAGGGCATTATTTTTAAATGCAATAGAACAAAAAATTCAATAAACCTTGCATTAATTATGGGATTATTTCAAGGGCTCATGCCGGTAATAGGGTACATCGGCACAGAATCTTTATACAAATTAATTGTACCTTTCAGCAAATGGATTGTCTTTGGAATATTCTTTATACTCGGAGCAAAATTTATCCTTGAATCATTCCAGCAAAAACAGGAAGAAATACAGTGCATAGGTTTGAAATGTTTGATAAGCTTAGGAATTGCAACAAGTATTGATGCACTTGTTTCCGGTGCAACAATAAAACTTACACATACAAGTCTTTTAATTTCAACACTTATAATAGGGATTGCCTCTTTCATAATGTCATTAACAGGATTTTGGACTGGAAATTTCGTTAAAAAATTTCCATCAAAATATCTTGAAATAACAGGCGGCATAATATTAATAGGACTGGCTGTTAAATCATTAATCTAATTAATAAGATATTTTACCCATAACAACACGTTTTTTTGCACCTGTACAACAAGGAAGATTGTTAGGAATACCATAATATGTACAATATCCTAATAGTGCAAATGCCATGACTTCTTTGAAGTTATTAGAAATACCGTAATCTTCACAAGTTTTTAAATCTATATAAGATGGTAAATATGTTCTTAAAAACTTCATTAAAGTTGGATTATAAGCACCTCCGCCGCAAACAACAGCCTCATGAATTCCCACTTGAGGATAAATAAATCTTTCATAGGCAGATGCAATAGTTTTGGCTGTTAAAGCAGTAACTGTTGCAATAATATCTTTCGGATCTTCCGGTGCAAATTTAAGAGCCTTCTCAATATATTCAGGAGAAAAATATTCTCTTCCGGTAGATTTTGGAGGTTCCATAAAATAGTATTCATCCTGCATTAAGCAATCCAACCATGAGTAAGAAACTATACCGGATTTTGCAACTTCTCCGTCTTTATCATAAGGAAGTGAGAAATATTTATTCATGCAATAATCAATCATAATATTACCAAGACCGGTATCAAACCCGAATGTATCAAAATCTTGAGAGACAACTGTTACATTTGAAATTCCACCAATATTTTGTATTGCAAAATTCTTACCCTTACATTTACTGTTTTTAAACCATTTTTCATCTGCAAAACAAACTAACGGTGCACCCTGACCGCCTTGTGCAATATCAGCTTCCCTGAAATTAGAAACTGTCATACAACCTGTAAGCTGTGATATAACCGAACTTTCACCAATTTGCAAAGTACTTTTTAAACTAACATTATCAATTTTTTCATCAAAAGGATAATGATAAACCGTTTGACCATGACTTGATATAAAATCAGGTTTTCCAAACTCTTGAATTAAAACATTTGCCGCATTTGCAAAACATTCTCCTATTGCAAAATTCATCTGGCATAAATCTTTTACTGACGCTTCCCCTCTAAAAATTTGAAATATTTTAGAACGAATATGTTCAGAATATTTATAATTAATACCGCTGATAAGTTTAACAGACATATCAGGATAAACTTCGCACAAACCTGCATCAATACTGTCACAAGAAGTACCTGACATTAATGCAATAACTCTTTTAACTTCTAACTCTTCCATAAAACCATCATATAAAAAAGCCCGTACTTATGCAAGCACGAACTAATTAAAAAGTTTACAACTATCCATCACTCTCTCTAAGCTTTTTACTTAAACTCCCAAATTAGATATACAAATAATTCATATTGTAAACTAAAAAATATCCCTAATCACACAGTTTTAAAATACTGTACCTCAATAATCTCTTTTCCCTTTTGGACTACTTCACCATCACCTCTGTTTCTACTGTCCAATTATTCTTTTCTATTCTTTAATTACTTTTCAGTAATTATTCCTTCCGCTTGTCTGGCAACCTTTGATTTTAATTCGGCTTTCTTTATGTCTTTTACTGTAGTCCTAAATTTTAACGATTACAAGTAAAAAAATATTATTAAATTTTTACATTTGACCATGCCCCTTGAAACTCTAAGAAAAAATTCGTGTTATAAAATCTTAATGAAGAAAACTTAATGAATACATGTAAAAATTTATACATTTTTTGTTTGACTTTTATAAATTACATAAAAAAAATGCGGCATGGAATGTTAAAGATTAGAAATTACTGAAAGTTTGTGATAGATTGGATTTTAAGAATGAGAGAAAAGACGATGAAAGAATTTATGAAAAATAAAAAAATAACATATAATCTCATGTCTTTTACCGGATTTAAGTCCATACTCATATTTACGCTGCTATTAGAAGGTCCAAAATCTTATGAACAACTCAAGTATGCAATTGAAAATCATGAATATCTGCATGAGTCTGTTTCTATTGATACACTTAGAGTTTACCTTAATTCATTGAGAAAAATCGGCTGTAAAATAAGCAGAAAATCCATAGACGGAATCACTTACTACTCAATAGATACACACCCATTTGAACTTAAAATTAACGAAAATCAAGCTAATAGTATTCTGAAAATTTATACAGCTATTTCAAAATCAATTGAAATTTCAGATTTAATATGTTTACAAAACTTTTTTGAAAAATTTTCTAAATATATCACCAACGAAGATTTAAAAATTAAATTAAAAAACATATCACCGCTCAATAATATTCAACCTGAAATAATCAATGATTTATTACATTATGAGAAAAATCATACGGAAATAATAATTTTATATAATTCTCTAAATTCAGGCAAAAAAAATATAACTATACTTGTAGATAAACTTGAAATAACTAACGGCAAACTATATGTCTGCGGAATAAATTCAGAATATAACAACTACTACAGCCTGCTTGTTTCACGAATAATAAAAATCATCGGAGTAAATATTAAAGAAACAAAATTAAATGTCCCGACAATTACTGTAGAATACGAACTTTATAAAAAAGATTTTTCAAATTTTGAACTTTTAAACTGTGAAAAAATTATTGACGAAAATAAAAATAAACTAATTGTTGAAATAAAATCACAAAATAAATTTGAAATTACTCAAAGAATTTTATCACTGACAAACCATAGTAAAGTTCTTGAACCACAAAACTTTAAGGAAGAAATTATTAATCATTTAATGCAGATGAAAGAAGGTTATAATTTTGAAAATTAGTACAAAATTAAATGATGGTTGTCTCAAAATTTTTAAATTAATTGATCTTTTATACAAAGACGAGGCAAATTATAAAAATGTTATTGAAATTTTCAATGATGGTATAGACCAATCTACTAATAATATTCAGGTAATTTTAAATAAATATATAAATACTTTAAAGATTTTTGGTGTTCAAATAACCAAACAAAATCATAAATTCACACTTGAAAACAGCCTATATTCAATGCAATTTTCATCCGATGATTTGAAATCAATTAATATTTTAAGTAAATCAATAAACAATTTTCCTGATAACGAAATTACAAAAAATTTAGAAG
Source organism: uncultured bacterium (assembly GCA_950022495.1). GTDB lineage: Bacteria > Cyanobacteriota > Vampirovibrionia > Gastranaerophilales > Gastranaerophilaceae > Zag111. The sequence continues at coordinate 120,071 of CATLLJ010000004.1, read as the reverse complement.
ACTTTTTGAAAATTCTTATGCAGAGAATGAACATTAACGACAAAAATAAATTGAATAGTCTCAAAAAAGATTATGATTTTTCATTTTTCTATTCTGATTTGAAAGAAAAAATTAAACATTGCCAGCAAATATGTCAGGACAAATATATAACAGAAGTTTTTTATATACATAACAGTCAGGAAGTTAGATGCAAATGCACACCTAAAGAGATTCTATATGAACCGCAGGAAGTATATCTACGAATATATGACATAGTTAAAAGAGAAAATGTAGATATTCCTATTTCAAATATTTTATCTATTATTAAGCAACCTCAAATAGCAAATTCGACAGAATTAACCACAACTGTTGTTTACAAATTAAAAAACAGACTTGCTAAAACATACAAAGTTAAAGAAAATGAATACTCAGACGGATATGATAAAAACGGCAATCTGACAATTATCAATAAAAACGAACCATTTGACAAACTACTAAAAAGACTTATGAGATATTCATACAATTGTGAAATAATATCTCCAAAATCACTCAGAAATGAAATGGTAAAGTTGATAGATGAAACTCTTAGTCTTTATAATCGCCATTAATGCACCTAAACAGGTGGTAGATACCTTTAATAAAATATTTAACAATAGTTTGTATGAGTGAAAACAAAAATAAATATTATCATTTATACAAAAACTTAGGCAATAATATTAGAAAAACAAGAAAGAAACATAATATTTCACAAGAAGAACTTGCATTCAGAATTTCCAGTGCTAGAAATTATATCGGCTGCATTGAAAGAGCAGAGAAAGCTCCAAGCCTTGGAATAATTTTTGCGATTGCAGACACTCTAAATACAAAAGTTGAAAATTTATTTCATGAAAATGAATAGCATAATGTAGCATATTGATTTACAAATTGCCCGTAATAAAGAAACAAATTATAATTTTATTATGAAAAAGTTTGATTTTTTTAATCAATACAGGGATCCGGTTATAATCATCAGGAATTATGAAGAAGTTGTTTTTAAAAACAATGTGTTTTGTAATGTTTTCCGGAACTTTGGTGATATAAGAAAATTCGCACATAAAATGACATTTGAAATGTGTCCGATGGATAGTGAAAATATTGATTTGTTTTCACCTGTATTTCAAGCTATCGTTTCTAAAGAAAACTTTTTTGCAAGAACTACATACACCTCCTCAAATTCAGAAACTTGTTACTACGATTTAATAGCAATTAAACGCAAAGCTTATACAATAATCGTACTGCGTGATGTTAGTTCCGAAATCCTGCTGAACGACAATAAGAAAAAACAGGAAATTTATAAAGATAAACTTTCAAAACTTGAAGAAGAAAACGATGAATTACAAAAAATCCGCCAGCAGGCACAATCTCAAGCTTTCAGAATAGCACTTATTAACAAAGTTTCAAATATCATAAGAGAATCCATGGACATTTCTATGATTTTAAATTCTGCATTGAAAGAACTTGCAATGATGTTTGGCTGCTTTAAAGCTTATTATGCCTCATACAACAACAATAATTTCATAATCAAAGAAATGTACGGCGAAAATAATATTAGCTCAAAAAATAGCGAAATTTCTTTTGATGAACACGTAATAAATAAGTTAAAATCAAATAATATCTCAATAAGCTATTCTTTAAAAGAACACTTAAACGCCGAGCCTTTTAAAAATTCCGTATTACGTATTATTGTACCTGTATATCATTTGCAAAAAATGATTGGCGTACTGATTTTACTCAGTTATCAAAAAAGAGAACTTAATGAAGAAATAGAAATTCTTGATGCTGTATCATCCCAGCTTGGAAACGCCATTATAAGAGCTGAACTATATCAAAAAAATGCTAAAAACGTCCGCGATTTAAAAGTCGCACTGGAAGAATTAAAAGAAACACAGCTTCAGTTAATAAATTCTGAAAAAATGGCATCTCTCGGTCAATTAGTCGCCGGAGTAGCCCATGAAATCAACACGCCTGTAGCGTCCATTAAATCAAATAACGAAATAATCACTAAACTTATTTCAAAAATCGAACAGGAAGATTTGAAAGAAATGTTTAATGAAATCAATTCTATTGATAAAGAAGCCATTCAGCGTATAAGTAATATTGTCGTTTCACTCAAAAAATTTGTACGTCTTGATGAAGCAGAACTTCAAGAAGCAGACATAAATAAAGAAATCGACTTAACATTAGATTTGATAAGACATGAACTTAAAAACAAAATTGAAATAGAAAAAATTTACGGAGAAATACCGCCAATAAAATGTTACCCGAATATGTTAAATCAGGTTTTTACAAACATACTTGTAAATGCATGTCAGGCAATTACCGAACAGGGTAAAATTATCATTACAACTGAATATATTGACGGAAACCTAATCGTACACTTTAAAGACAACGGTTCCGGAATACCTGCAGAAAATCTAAATAAAATTTTTACCGCAGGATATACTACAAAAGGTGTAGGAGTAGGTACCGGATTGGGATTGGCAATCAGCCAGAAGATTATAGACAAACATAACGGTAAAATCCAGGTATACAGCCAGATTGGGGTTGGAACAGAATTTATTATTACTATCAAAGGAGAGTAGTACAATATTAAGTTTTGTTACACATTATTTTTATTTATTACTAAATTGCATTTATATTTAAAAAAACAATTATAAAACTTTTTAAAATTTTTTATAAAATTGATGAAATAAGACGAAAAATGTGTTATTATAGTAGTACAATATAAATAAGTGTCAGTATTACCCTTAATCAAATCTCTGGCACTTGAAGGTACAACTAGTAGGAAAATTTCAATAACATTTATGAATTGTAAACAATGTTAACTAAGATATCACAAAAAAGGCAATAATATTCGCAAAAATGTTTTTATATAAAAGTAAGGTGTGAATATTTTATTGTAGTGTCGGAGGAAAATAATGACAATTAGTGTGAACAGTAAGAAAAAACAGGTAAAAAAATCATTTGACGAATTATTGAATGACTTAAGAACAAGTAATTCAGAAAAAGTCAGATACAATGCTGCTCGTATTTTAGGCGAAATGGGTGACTCTAAAGCCGTTGAACCATTAATCGATGTATTAAAACATGACAAAAACGGTTCAGTTAGATTATACGCAGCAAGAGCATTGGGTGAACTTGGTGATTCTGCAGCTACAACTCACTTAATAGAATCTTTACGTGAAGATCGTAACGTTGACGTTAGAGTTCGTGCAGCTCGTGCATTGGGTCGTTTAGGCGGTGCTATCGTTGTTGAACCGCTTGTTGAATCTTTAAACGATGAAAACCCTCAAGTTTGTATCACTGCAACTGATGCTTTAATCGAAATCGGTGACGTTGCAACTGATGCTTTAATCGAATCATTAGATCACGAAAAAGTTAACGTAAGATGTGATGCAACAAGAGCATTAGGTGAAATCGGCAACAAAAAAGCTGTTGATAAAATCATCAATATGTTATATGACGAATGGGTTAACGTAAGAATTTATGCAGTAACTTCATTAGGTAAATTAAATGACACAAAAGCAGTTCCTGCATTGATTGATGTTATGAAAAACCGTTCAGAAAACGAATTAGTTAGAGCTGGTGCAGCCGCTGCATTAGGTGTTTTAAGAGACCCTAGAGCGTTGATGCCATTAAGAGAATTGATTATGGAAGCTGAAGAGTTAGGCGAACTTGAAGATACAGCTTTAAAATCATTCAAAAAAATCATGGCAGCAAACTGGCAATCAATTCCAGGTGCAACTCCTCAGAAAAAACCAGCAGGAACTTTTTAATAAAAGATTAAAAATATAAAACTATAACATGGGCGGATTCTTAAAAGAATCCGCCCTGTTATTTAATAGAAATTTTATTTGGGTTTCTACTCCAACCTGCATGATTATTCCCCGCCCTTGATGGGATGGGAAATAAAGGGGAGGGTGCCCGTAAGAGCAGTCATTCTGAGGTTATAGCCGAAGAATCTCAAAAATTATGAGATCTTTCGTTATTGGCACTCGCATTAAACGCGACTCCACTACGTTCTTGCCCCCTGCTCGTGCCAGCTCAAGATGACGGGGTAAATATATTAAATCAATTTGATACCTTATACCAATATTGGTAGCAGAATACCCACTCCAGCGAGGAGTTGCACTAAAATCTTGTTTAATATAGAATGCAACTGTATAAATGTGGTATTTAAAAAGGAGATTTTTATTATGTCAAGAAAACCTATTATCGCAGGTAACTGGAAAATGAACCTTCTTCAAAGCGATGCTAAAGCTTTATATGAAGGAATTTCATCTTTCGTTTCAAAATTCGATGCACCTCAACTTCCTACAGTTGTAATCGCACCTGTTTTCACATCTTTAAATCAAGTTTCTGAAATCCCTTGCGGATGCGGATGCAATGGTTCTAAACTTTATGTTGCAGGTCAAAACTGCCACTGGGAATCATCTGGTGCTTACACCGGCGAAATTTCTGTTGAAATGTTAAAAGATGCAGGATGTTCATTTGTTATCATCGGACACTCTGAAAGAAGACAATATTTCTCAGAAACAGATGAAATGATTAACAAAAAAGCAAAAGCTATCTTAGCCGGCGGTTTAATCCCTATCATCTGCTGTGGTGAAACTTTAGAACAAAGAGAAGCTGGTGTTACAGATTCTCATATCGCGTCTCAAATTAGAGCAGCTTTAGAAGGTATTTCATCAGAAGATGTTGCTAAATCAGTTATCGCTTACGAACCAATCTGGGCTATCGGTACAGGTAAATCTTGCGACGCTGAAGAAGCTAACAGAGTCATCAAAATGATTAGAAGCGTTGTTTCAGAAGTTGCAGGTTCATCTGCTGCTGATTCTATCAGAATTCTTTATGGCGGTTCTGTAAAACCTTCTACAATCGAAGAACAAATGGCTAAATCTGATATCGACGGTGCTTTAATCGGCGGTGCTTCATTAAAAGCTGACAGCTTCAACGAAATCATTGAAAAAACTATGAAAGTTGCTGTTGCTTCTTAATTAAACAAATTTGATTGACAGTCGAATTGAAAGAGCCATTCAAGAAAATTTCTTGAATGGCTCTTTTTTATCTCCCCCGTTTAACCCACTTGTTTACTTTTTTTATTTGTAGTACACTGACTATATATAGGTTAAATGTAATTTTTACACTTAATATATTAATTCGGTACAAAAAGGAGAAAGATTATGACAACAAAAGAATTCTTTACAAATTCAGAAGAATTGAAAAAATTGATGTCTGCTGCTCGTGCTACTATTACAGCTCCATTCTTCGGCAACAATGTTGAAGAAGTTAAATCTGTATCAGAAGCTTACAAGTTAGCTAAAACATCTTCAGGTACAATTGAATTAACAGGCATGCCTGTTTACAAACCTGAAAAATTAGGTTTACCTCAAGGTGCTAACCAATTATTATTCAACGATGGTACTGTTGTTGGACGTTGTGCAGCAGCTAGAAAAATCGTTGGCGAACCAAACTGCGATATGAAATATTTATTACCAATTATCCGTGAAGCTATTTATGGTACTCGTGATAAATTAATGTACAAAACTGAAGCAGTTGTTGGTTTGGATAATGATTTCATGATTAAAGCTCACTTGATGATTCCTGAAGGATTTGAAAACATTATGTATTCTTGGATGTTAAACTTCCAATACATCAGCGAAGCTTATGCTGAAATGTATGCTGAATCTAAAGAATATCCGGAAGGAGATATCTTTGTATTCTCTGATCCTGATTGGTCACACCCTGACTTCCCTTATGGTTTGACATTCTTTGATCCAGAACACAACTGTGCTTGTATCTTAGGTATGAGATACTTCGGCGAACACAAAAAAGGTACATTAACTCTTGCCTGGGGTTGTGCTGCTCGTAACGGTTTCGCTTCTTGCCACGGTGGTATGAAACGTTACAACTTAGAAGGTGGAAAATCTTTCCAAGTTGCTGTATTCGGTCTATCTGGTTCAGGTAAATCAACTATTACTCACGCAAAACACAACAACAAATACAACATCACTGTTTTACACGATGATGCATTCGTTATTAACATGCAAGACAAATACACAATCGCTTTGGAACCTGCTTACTTCGATAAAACTGCAGATTATCCAATCGGATGTGAAGATAACAAATATATCTTAACTCAACAAAATGCCGGTGCTATCGCTTTAGCTGACGGTAAAGTTGTTTCAGTTACAGAAGATATCAGAAACGGCAACGGACGTGCTGTTAAATCTAAACTTTGGTCACCAAACAGAGTTGACAGAATCAACGAACCAATCAATGCTATTTTCTGGTTAATGAAAGACCCTACAATTCCTCCTGTATTGAAATTGTCAGGTGCTTCATTAGGTTCTGCTATGGGTGCTACATTAGCTACAAAACGTTCTTCAGCAGAAAGACTTGCTGCAGGTGTTGACCCTAACGCATTAGTTGTTGAACCTTACGCTAACCCATTCAGAGTTTACCCTCTATCAATGGATTACGAAAGATTCAAAGAATTAATCGCTGATGGCGTTGATTGCTATATCTTGAACACAGGCGAATTCATGGGAACAAAAGTTCAGCCTAAACACACTTTAGGTATCATCGAAGCTATCGTTGAAGGAACTGCTAATTTCCATAAATGGGAAAACTTCTCTGATATCGAAATTATGGATATCGAAGGTTTTGACGCATCATTCTCTAACAAAGAATATGCTCAACAATTCGTTGCTCGTATGAACGACAGAATTAATTTCGTTAAATCTAGAGAAACTGAAAAAGCTGGTATTGACAAACTTCCTGCTGATGCTTTAGAAGCATTAGAATCAGTTGTTAGCCAGGCAACATCTTTCGCTTCAGTTTAATCCCCAAAATCTCTCAAAAAAGGGCGGATTTTTTAATCCGTCCTTTTTGTTATTTTTCTTTAATAAGATTATTTATAAGAGTTTGCGTGATTGGATGTCCGGTAACTTTTTCAAAATAGTAAAACATCGGTGCGGGATTTGCTTCAATAAAGACATATTCTCCATCCTTACTTAACCTTACATCTATTCCGGAATACTTAAGTCCTAATAATTTAAGAATTTTCAAACAATCTTCTTGAATTTTGACCGGTAATTCAACTTTATTTATTATTGCGTCTTCATCTTGTCTAAAATCAACATTTTCAGCAATAATCTCACCCGCAAAAGTCTCTCCGCTGTCAAATGCATAAACTCTAATATCAACCCCATCAACAAATTCTTGAAATTGTGCAGGACAGTTAATTAGAGAATCTGTACGTAATAAGTCTTCCTCTTTAAATTTTTGGGTATAAGCACCACCCCTGACAGGTTTATAAATTATACTTTTATTATTACTTATATAAAAATCTGCAACTACATCTTTGTCATTTGTAACAATTGTTCTTGGAATTCTTATTCCATTATTTTGCATAATTTTGCTTTGAAGACCTTTTTTATAATGAAGTTCAACAGCTTGCATAGAGTTATAACTAATATCTTCAATTGAAGTCAAAAAACTTTCAAGAGCAGATAATTTTTCTCTATAAACAATATCAGAAGTCCCATAATTTATACCATAATACCATCTCCAGTAAAGACCTTGAACATCATTAATATAAACTTTTTCATTATCAAGTACTATATAATCATTTTCTCTCTCCGGAGACCATTTAATTAATGGATAATCTCTGGTATCTAAATATTTTGCATTGTGACCTTGTTCTATTAGATTTTCTAAAACATATTTTGCGTGAAAATCTTCATCACTACCTATAATTATTATCATGTTCTCACCTCTTTTTTAATATACGCCACTATTAAAATTTTTCAAATTGTAACAAAAAAATCATAATATTAAAGTTTTTGAAAAAACATTCCGTAATATATCAATGTATAAATTGAAAGGAGCACTGAATGGTAAGAGTAGACGGCAATGGTATGTCCCCTAAAAAGAATTCAGAACTTAAAAGTATTAAGAATGCAGCAAAAAAAATTGCTAATATTTCATTTGAAAAATCTGAAAAAGCTCAAAAAACAGAAAAAACAAATGCTGAATTTAAAGTAAAAGGATTAAGTATCGAATCTAATCCGGATGATAACACATTTGTTAACTTTAATGATGGTGCAATGACAAATGCTCCAAAGAAAAAACAGACAAAAAATAATGCAAAGCTAACAACTATGGCTGTTGGCGAAGAAGGCGGTGAAGGACACCCGCCAATTAAACTGCCGAAAGATGC
>CATLLJ010000004.1:0-111729 GCA_950022495.1 uncultured bacterium | reverse complement strand
TTTAAAAGTTACCTATTCTCCGGAAGAAAATGGAGGTGAAGGTATTAAACAGGCTATTCCAAAAGATGCTTTAAAAGTTACCTATTCTCCGGAAGAAAATGGAGGTGAAGGTATTAAACAGGCTCCTAAAGATCAAAAAATGACAACATACGCCGTTGGCGAAGAAGGCGGCAGCGACACTAATCAAAAGATGACAACGTACGCACTTGGTGAAGAAGGCGGAGACAATGGAGGTAGCCCAACACCTACATTATATTAAAATTAAAATAAATATATAAAATAAGTTACATGAATAATATCATGTAACTTATTTTTATATATTAGCCCTATTAAAATCATTTATGCTAATATGTTATTACACCAAAACTAGGGGAGAGGCTATGGATAATTATAACAAGTTTAAAATGCTAACAATTATATTTTTATGTTTATTTGTGTTTGTAATAGCAGCAATTTACACAAATACTAAAGATGCTTCAGAAGTAAAAATTAAAGAAAATAATCAACAAAAATTTGACCGTGCAAAAGAGCAAATTCAAAATAACCAATACGCACAAAATAACAATAATAGCGAAATTGATAATTTAACTGTCCAAATAGAAGAATTAAATAATAAAGTTAATAATTTGATGAACAATACTAACAGTAACAGCCACATGAATTGTCAAATTCTTGGTATTATGGATTCAAACGGCGAGTCAATTGAAATGTTATCTAACAGTGCAGCACTTGATGAAGCACAAAATAACGGCAGAACTCTTGCATTAGGTTGTAATTTTTAAAAATAAATGATTTATATAAAAAAAGAGTGCTAGGAATTTCCTAGCACTCTTTTAAATTTGTAATTGAATATATTTATTATTCAACTTCGATTGCTGCAACAGGGCATGCATCAGCAGCTTCTTTAACAGCATCAATATTATCAGCTACAGCAGCTTCATTAACAACTGCTTTGTCTTCAATTGAAAATACTGCATCACAAATTGATTCGCAAGCACCGCAAGCAATACAACTATCATTAACTTTAACTGTCATTTTGTTTTCTCCTTATATTTACAACCCGTGAAAAATTTTCACAACAGAATTATATAACAAAAACTAAAAAATTTCTACAACAATTTTTAAATCCAATCTTTAATAAAACTTGCAATAGCGTCAAAACCATCAATTTCACCTAAATTCCCATTTGATGGTAAAACTTTTGAATACATAAGGAATGGAACTTTTTCACGTGTATGGTCGGTACCTTCTACTGTAGGGTCGCATCCATGATCAGCTGTAATAATCAACAAATCATCATCCGTCATTGCATCCATGATTGGTTCTAAATATGTATCAATCTCTTCAATTGCCTGCCCGTAACCTTTAGGATCATTTCTATGACCGTAAAGCATGTCAGTATCTACAAGATTAGTAAAAATTATTTCAGTATCATTGTAAGTTTGACCTTTAATATAAGCAATATCTTCAAGCGGCAATTCATTACGAACAGCTTTCAATGTCAGTTCTAACCCTTCTTTGTTAGAACCCGTGTGAATAGCATGTGTAATACCTGATTTTGAAAATATATCTTCAATCTTGCCAATCCCGATGACTTTTCCACCGTTATCTTTAACTTCATTTAATAAAGTCGGTGCAATTGGTTCAATAGAATAATCTCGTCTGTCTTTTGAAATTCTTGTTGGTTTGCCGTCAATAATTTTATATGGTCTTGCAATTACTCTTGATACGTAATAATCGTCTTCAGTAAGGATTTTTCTCGCAGTTTCGCACCATTTGTAAAGCGTTTCTAATGGAATTAAATCTGTATCAACTGCAATTTGAAAAACACTGTCTGCAGAAGTATAAACAATAGGAAATTTGGTTGCATGATGTTCATCATTTAGTTTTTCAATAATTGCTGTTCCGCTGGCAGGGCAATTTGCAAGGACACCGCCGCAGTTTGTTTCTTTTATAAATTTATCAATAAGTTCAGCCGGAAAACCTTGCGGAAATGTTGCAAAAGGTCTGTCTAATGTAATTCCTGCAATTTCCCAGTGACCTGTTGTAGTGTCTTTTCCCTTAGATTTTTCAACAAGAGTTGCATAAGTTGCAATTGGATTTTCAACTTTCTTAATCCCATCAAAATCCTGAATATTTCCCAGCCCCATCTTTTCAAGATTTGGAACATTTAAACCTTTATTAAATTCACAAACGTGTTTTAAAGTGTTACATTCCGGAATATCACCAAAATCTTTACAATCAGGCATTGCACCTATTCCCATTGAATCAATAACAATTATAATAGCTCGTGTATTAGACATTCTAAACTCCCTTCAATCCTCAAACATATTCTATCATAAGATTTATTTATATACCATAATAGTAATAAAAAATTTAATAGTATGAATTTTCAAAAACTTTCCTACACTTGAAAAGCAATGAAAAAAGTTGTATAATTGATTTATAGGTTGCAATCGGGAACAGGATAAGAGTATGAGAAAAGCCCTTACTATTGGCGAATTATTAATTACAATGACTGTAATTGGAGTCATTGCGGCACTAACATTACCGAGCTTTATGAAAGATTATCATAATAAATTGTTCACAACAAGATTAAAGAAAACTTATGAAGCTCTTTCAAGTGCAATGGAACAGGCTTGCATTGATAATAATGTTTCTTATTTTAACCAAACTCCTTATGCAAAAGTCGGTGCAGTTGATAAACAAGCTGAATTTTTGAATAAATATTTTAAACTTTCAGGTGAAGCTATAACTGACGGGGCAAGACCATTTGCAACAACTTATAGAAAAATGGGCTCAAATACCGGACAGGCACTTCAATTACCGGCATCAGCATACGCTAGATTAAAAAGCGGAGAAGCTATTGATTTAATGTGTGAAACATTAACTGAATGTGTTGTTACAGTTGATGTAAACTCAACAGATGGACCAAATGTCGGCGGACGTGATATGTTCAGATTTAGAATAGATACTGCTAAGAAAGAAGTTATGTCACATGTTAATCCGGCAAACTGTAATAATGCAAACACAAAAGATATATACGGTCATGGCTGTTTGAACAAAATTATTGAAGATAACTGGGTAATGAAATATTAATTTGAAAGGATTATATATGAAAAAAGGTTTTACACTATCAGAAGTTTTAATTACACTTGGTATTGTCGGAGTTGTAGCTGTTTTAACAATTCCCGGTGTAATGAAAAACTACAAGAATAGATTATATACAGCCCAGCTTCAAAAAGCTTATTCACAAATTTCTGACGCAGCTCAGGCAATTATGAATGACGAACACGTTGATAATTTTTATGAAACTCAAGCTATTATAAAAACTGCTACTACCGGCAATGAATGTACCGCATCCAGTAATGTACCATGTTATTTCTTAAATACATATTTCAAAACCGTAAAAAGAAATTGCGGTACTGGAAACAATCAATGTATTTCAAATAGTTATGTTTCAATCGCATTAGGTGCTGCAGGAGCTATGGATAAAAAAGATTATTGTATCCAGACTACAAATGGAGCAGCTATTTGCGGTAAATATGAAAATAGCCTTCTTACACTTATTATTGACGTAAACGGTACTGCTGAACCAAATATGATTGGTCGTGATACATTTGCAGTTGATATCAAATCTGATGGAACAGTTGCAGACTTTGGTTCAAATTCCAGAGACCCGAAAGTCTATGCCGCAGCTTCAACTTGTACAGGCAACTCAGGAACATTTTCATCCCGTGCTTCCGGTTGTTTAACCGAAATTATGAATGCCGGCTGGAAAATGGAATACTAAAAAAGATTTGCTGTAATAGAATTTGGGATTGCTGTATTTGATTCTGCAGCAATAACTCTGCTTGCTGTGATTATAAGCAGATTGATAAAAATTAGTATACCTAGAATTATTAAAATCTTTTTCATGTTTTCTCCACAACAGTTCTTTAATTTTAAACCGACATATTAGTAATTTAATCATCTTTTTAATTGAATTATTTTATGATAATTTACATATATGAATATTACGGCTGGAATGTACAAAGGACAAAAAATTACCGCACCGGATGAAAACATTACACGTCCGACTTTATCAAAAGTCAGAATGAGTGTTTTCAATACCTTGCAGGCAATGATTGATTTTGAAGGTTCAAGCTTTTTAGATATGTACGCAGGCTCGGGAATTATGGGATTGGAGGCACTATCCAGAGGTTTTTCAAAAATTGTTTCCATTGAAAAAAATAAAAAAGTTTATAATATAATTAAATCAAACTTCAAAAAATATGAAAAAGATAATTATTTAAAACTCATATTAGGTGATAGTTTAAAAGCCTGCAAAAAGTTACCGCAAGGTTTTAAACCTGATGTTGTATACATTGATCCCCCGTATTTTTCAGGAATTTATGAAAGCAGCCTTGATGCTGTTAAAGAAATCTGCACAGGAATTATTATTCTGGAACACGTAACAGATGTTGATTTTACAGGATTTGAGATGTTAAAACAAAAAAAATACGGAGATAAATATATCACATTTCTAACTGTTTTATAAGTTTGCTGGACGATAGAACTCTTTTAACATATAATGAACTTCAGAGGATTTTTCAAAATGGAAGGAAAAAAACAAAAAATATTGCTTATAAAATTATCATCTCTCGGGGATGTAATTTTTAATATTCCATTAGCAAATGCCTTAAAAGATGCAGGTTATGAAGTTCACTGGCTTGTATCAGAAAGAGGTGTTCAAGTTATTGAAAATAATCCTTGCGTTGATAAAACAATATTTGTTCCACTTTACAAGTGGAGAAAACAAGGTTCGATTATAGAAAATTTCAAAGAATTTTTCAGCATATTAAAACAAATAAGAGCTGAAAAATATGATATAGCAATTGATGCTCAAATGATGCAAAAAAGTTTCTGGTGGCTGCTGCTTTGCGGTGCCAAGCGAAGAATTACTTCAAAAAAAGCAAAAGAATTAGCATTCCTTGCTGGCAATGAATGGGTTAAAGATATTTCGTACAACCCTGACGGCCCGATTGTAATGAATTATCTTAAATATGCACAGCATCTTGGAATAAATATTGAAAATATCAAAGTATCATTGCCTCCGCGAAATAACCATGAAATTCAAGAAATTGATGATATAATTGCAGAATTAGATAATAAAAAGCCGATTGTGGTTATTTCTCCGGCAACGACATGGGATGCAAAACACTGGGACAAAGATAATTGGAAAACCTTAGTTGGAAACCTAACCGAAAAATGTAATCTTATTTTCACAGGTACAGAAAAAGACAACGAATTAATTCAATATATTAGTGAAAATCGAGGTTTAAATCTTGTAGGAAAAACAAATTTAATGGAACTTATTGAATTATATTCAAGAGCAGATTTGGTTTTAACTGTGGATAGCGGCAGTGCACATCTTGCATGGGCAACAGGAAAACCTGCAATAATAACAATATTTACCTGCACTCCGAAAAATATTCTTGCACCTCTTGGAAGCCCTGAAAAGTACATCGCTCTTGGCGGAGAAGGTCTTCCATGCCAGCCATGTTTTAAGAAACACTGTCATTTCAGTAAGTACAAAAATGCATGTACAAATTTTCCTAATCCAAAAGTTGTTTTGGATTTTATTCACAACTTGATATTTTCATAAAAAAGTGTTATCATGAGTACTTAGTTGGACTCTTTTTAAGGAAAAAAAATGGGCTTATTTGACAAGTTTAAAGAAGTTACAAGAAAAGTCTCTGAAGTAGAACATAATATTTATCACGAAAAACGTGATTACCTTGAAATATATGAACGTAATCTTGAGTTAGAAAAAGAGATTGCAGAACGTACTGAAGAATTAAATGACGCAAACAAACGTATGTTTACCCTTCAGCACATCTGGGATATGATGAATTCTTCTACCCCGTTAGAAAACGTAATGGAAGCAATTGTTAACAGTACTCAGGGCGAACTCGGATATATGCACTGTTGTATTATTCGCAAATGTGTTGATGATGAAGGTGTATTTTTACAAATTCTTGCACAGTCAAATGATGGATTAATTGATAGGTTAAACAACCTTATAGGTTCTCCTGGTATTCAAACACGACGATTAAACTATTCTGACGAAAGTGTTTTTGCCGATACAATGAGACAAAGAACTATTATTCAGACAAGATCCATTGATCTTTCCTTAAAAGCTGTTTTACCTGATGTTCCGGATGAAACTGTTCAAAAAATTACATCATCTGCAAACCAGCCTGTAAAATCAGTTATTGTTGTTCCATTAATTACTCAAAACAATGAATTCGGATGGTTCTGCGTATTTTCAGCAAGAGAAGAACTTGCATCAGCAGAAATGGATTTTCTGGGATTATTTGCAAAACAAATTGAAATGTCTATTACTATTGCCGACTTATTTCAGGCAGTTCGTGAACAGGCAGTTACAGACGCTTTAACAGGTTTGTATAACAGAAGATATTTTGAAGAAGCTTTAGAAAAAGAAGTTCAACGTGCGAAACGTCAACAGCAGCCATTTTCAGTCATTGGAATTGATTTGGACTTTTTGAAAAAAATTAATGATACTTATGGTCACTTCTACGGTGATTTGGCAATTAAAACTATCGCAAATGTTTTAAAATCAAATGCCCGTTCAGTCGATGTTCCTGCAAGAATCGGCGGCGAAGAATTTAACGTATTGCTACCGGGTATTTCATCTGAAGGTGCAATGATAGCAGCAGAAAGAATCCGTAAATCAATTGAACATGTTGAAATTGAAACTATCGGACATATCACCGGAAGTTTAGGAGTCGCAACATACTTTGAACATACCGACAATGTCGAAGAACTTCTCGAACTTACCGATCAGGCTATGTATACTTCAAAACGAGAAGGAAGAAACAGAGTTACTATTGCAAAACCTATTTCTGAAACCTCATGGCAGGAAATCGCAGTTAATACATTTATTGATATTCTGTCTAAAAATAGAGTTCCAATGGCAAAACATCTGTCAAAAGAGCTATGTTTAAAACTTAAAGCTCCTGCAAATAAAGACGAACTATCAAAAGAATCACTATATACAGTAGCAGATATGCTTGCTAAAATGTATAATCCGATGCATTCAGCAGGTGCAGTAAAAAATAAAGTCTTAATGGCTGTAAGTTTAGCAAAAAGGTTTGACCTTTCAAAAGAAGATATTGATAACTTGAGAATTGCAATTTTACTTTATGATATTGGAAATCTAATGCTGCCAAAAGATTTACTACAAAAATCTACACCGCTGACAGAAGAAGAAAGAGAAACTATTAAAAACCATCCCGTTATTGCAGCACGTGAAATTTTACAACCAATTTCTTATGTTCAAGATATTCTTCCAATAATTGAACACCACCACGAAAACTGGGACGGTTCAGGTTATCCTAACAAAGTTGCAGCAGATGATATTCCGTTAACATCTCAAATTATTTTAATTATTGATGAATATTTTGCATTAATCGAACCCCGTCCGTATCGAGCAAAACTTTCTACACGTGATGCTCTTGAAATTATTAAAGCGGACAGCGGTAAAAAATTAAATGCTAACTTAGTAAAAGAATTTATTTCACTTATTGAACATGATATAGTTTAATTACTATGAAAGAAAAAGAATTTATTTCAATAATAAAAAATACTCTCAAATCTGAATATATCGGAGACGATTGTGCGTATTTAAAGGATTTGGGTATAGTTGTAACACAGGATAGTCTGGTTGAAGATGTGCATTTTCTGCGTAAAAAAATTACACCGTTTCAACTGGGATATAAATCTGTAATGGTAAATATTTCAGATATTGCCGCAAGCGGTGCGGAACCTAAATATTTGACAGTTTCTTTATCCTTACCGCAGGATATTGACAATAAATTCATAGAAGAATTTTATGAAGGTTGTAAAAAAGCATGCAGCGAAAGTATTAAAATTGTAGGCGGAGACATAACAGGCGGAGACAAAATTTTTATTTCTGTTTGTGCAATCGGGTCAACTGCCGGAAGAAAAATTTCTTCCAGAAAAAATGCTAAAGTTGGACACAAAATTATTGTTTCTGGGTTACATGGCTCAAGCGGTGCAGGTTTGAAACTTCTTCTTGAAGAGAAAAATAAACCGGAAAAATTTATCAAAGCCCACTTAGAACCTAAAGCACAAGTTGAATTCGGAAAAAATATTGCAATAACCGTTAAACAAGATTATGCAATGATGGACACATCAGACGGTTTGATGGATGCACTGTCAATAATTGCCAATGAAAGCGGAGTATTGCTGGATATAGATTTTGATAAAATTCCGCATGACAAAGATTTAGAACAGTTTGAAAACTGGCAGAATTTAGTACTTTTTGGCGGTGAAGATTACCAAATTGTTGCCGCGGTTGCCCAGGATTGTCCTTTCGGTGCTGTTATTGGCGAAGTAAAAGAAGGACTGGGCGTGAATTTAAAAATAAATGGCACAGTAGAACATTTTACAAAAGAAGATGTTGAAAATAAGATTTTTAATCACTGGGAGAATAACAAATGAAATTCGGGGCAATAATTACAGCAGGCGGAACCTCATCAAGATTTGGGAATACAAATAAACTGCTTGAAAAAATCAACAACAAAGAAATTATTCAATACACTGTTGAAGCTTTTCTCCAATCTAATATTGAAAATATTGTAATTTGTGCAAATTTATCTATTATTGGTGTTTTGTCAAAAATTTTTAACCAATACAAAAATATTCAAATCATTGAAGGCGGAAATACCCGTCAATCATCTGTTTTTAATGGTTTAAAAGTATTGGATTGCGATTATGTACTTATTCACGACGGTGCAAGACCAATGATTACTCCTTCAATTATTAAAAATACAATGAAGGCAGTTATTGAAAAAAAAGCGGTCTCTGTTATGACCAAAACAGTTGATACAATTAAAGAAGTTGATGAAAATGGTAAAATAATCAAAACAATTGACCGCTCTAAGCTTTATAATACACAAACTCCGCAGGCGTTTGAATACAAACTTATTAAAGAGGCACATGAAAACTTGATTGACAAAAACTTTACAGATGATGCTGGTATGGTGGAATTTCTTGGTAAAAATGTTTATATTGTTGATGGTGATTATAGAAATATCAAAGTAACAACAAAATCTGATATAGCTCTTGCAAAAATTTATCTTGAGGAAAACAATTATTAATAAAATAATTATAAATTTTGGAACTATCCTGCAGAAATAAATCATATAAATTTTTGTTACGAAAATTTTAAATTTTGAAAATACTAATTAAAATTTAACTTATATATTATAGATAAGAAGATAAAATTTAGGAGAGCCGTCATTATGAGTGAAGGTGAAATCAAATCAATCGACGAATTACGCAAAGCACAAGCTGCTGCACAGGCACAGGGTACAAATATTACTAATTACTCACACTGGGAACAGGTTCTTGAGGATTTAGAAACCGCAGGTATTGAATCAACAGGTTCTTATTCGGGAGATGTTCAATTACATTCTCAGGTTATGAAACAGGTTGAAGAAATGATGGAACAGCTTCAAGAGGTGCAAAGCCAGCAGGAAATTCAACCACAGCATGATGAAACCGGCAAAATTGACGAAAAAACCAGTCAGGATAAAGAACAAACCATTAAAGCAAATGTTGCAAATGGAATGAGTTCAGATATTATGGCTAATTATATGAAATATTATCACTTATTTTAATCTGTGAAGAACTTTCATACGGTTTAAAGGCCAGAATACAACAACTGCACGACCTACAAAACGGTCTCTTTTTAAAGTGCCCCAGTATCTGCTGTCCTGTGAATTTCCACGGTTATCACCCATCATAAAATAACTGTCTTCATCAAGTTTGAAAGGACCGCATTTCATTACCTGATCACTCATTAATATCAGAGGGTCAGTATTTTTATCAGGACAGGACGGATATTCATAAACACTTTTGATATAGTCTTCTTCGTATCTTTTGCCATTGATATAAACATAAGCAGAACCGTTTTCTTCAGGAATAATTTCAACTGTATCACCAGGCATTCCAACAACTCTTTTAATATAAGCAACATCTTTGCATAAAATACCTGTTAATCTTGCAAGTAATGGTAACGGTTCTCGGGATAATTTTGTTGATGGCGGATAGAAAACCATAATATCACCGCGTTCAGGACCGGAGAAAAATCTGGAATATCTTTCAACAACAATTCTGTCACCTTCAACAAGTGTCGGTTTCATTGAACCTGATGGAATCCAGCGGATTTCGCCGACAAAAAATCTTATTATAATAACCATTACCAGAACAAAAACAACTGTTTCTATTACTTCGCACAATGCTGTTTCTTTATAATTGCTATACCATTCTTCCCATTTATCTAATTTCAATTGTATAGCAGCAGGTAATTTGGATTTGAAATTCATCCATTGTGCTTTTCTTTTTTCGTTTAATCTTGTTTTATAATCTAGCCAAATTTGTTGTATTTTATTCATTATTCAAAAGCTCCAAAAACTCTTCTAATGCAGCCTTGTAATCGTTATCAGGAAGTTTTTCCACCTGCTGCACCGCTCTATTTATATAATTATTCAACAAAGCCCGTGTTTTTTCAATACCTGATGTGTAATCCTCAATACTACCCGAATATATAATAGGAGCATTATATATTCCTTCTGTAATATCATTATTAACCGGTTTTGATTTATCTGTATTCGTCAGATTGATAATATCATCTCTTATTTGAAACGCAATTCCTATGTTCAAACCCAGCTCTTTTATCTCAGGTAAATCATATTGATTTTGTGCTAAAAACATACATCCTTCAAGTGCGGTTTCAAAAAGATATGCCGTTTTATTTTTTGATTTTTCAATGTAATTTTCAATTGTACCAATTTTAAATCTGTCAAAATTCTGATTAATTTCTCCTATGCACATCTGTTTCAAAGTATGTACAAACTTTGAAAAAATCTCTATAGAACCTATATTAACAATCTTTTCCATCGCCGCAGACAATAGATAATCTCCTGCAATAACTCCTAATTTGTTACCGAATTTACAATATATAGTTTCAACACCGCGTCTAAACTTGCTTTCATCAATAATATCGTCATGAATTAAAGAGGCATTATGCACAAGTTCCACAGCCGCCAGAAATTCCAATTGTTTATCAGACAAAATTTCACCGCATGCCCTTGCATATAAAATTGCAAGAACAGAACGAATTCTTTTGGAAGGTGCCGCTAAAAATTGAACAATATCAGCATTCATAGGTTCGCGAATAGAAACAGCTTCAACCATTTTTTTTTCTATTGCTGATAATTCACCCTCTGCCAAATTTCGTATTTTTTGATATTTATTATTAAAACTCATAATTATTTTTTCAATTTTAAATAATTTACCTTATCCCAGCTTAAATCAATATACTTAATCCGGCTATCCATATCTTTAATTTGAGGCAGAATTGTATATATCCTCTTTATTCTTTCAAATACCGTACTGTCTAATGCACCCAGTCTGATACTTGTTTTTTCGATTTTGACATAAACATCATTCGGGTTTCGCATATCAATATAAGATACTTTTTCTCCAGAATAAGTTTCAATTGCTTTTACTATTTTTTCAATATAATTAACCCGTTTAACAGTCCAATTTTTGTCTAATTTAGATGAAGTGGTCAAAATAGTTAATAAAGATTTTGAATTAGACAAACCCATATAGTTTTTGTTAGCTATCAAAATTCCATCTGATGTGAAAAATGCAACAGGTTTAGCATTCAAATCTGTTTTTATAACTGCAACAGGAATTCTTTCTCTAAGAATAATCTGTATTCTTGCAGGAAATCCATAACGTCTTACATAAATATTTTTTATTACCGGAATTTTAAATAATTCTTTTTTAATAGGTTTTACACTCATTAAAAATATCGGAAGTTTCGGCACATAAATATTCTTTAAAGAACTGTAGACAACCGCATCCGGCACAATATTATTGTTAACAATTTCAATTTTATTACTATCAAACTTTTTGAAAACATCCTGTGGCAGGTACCATTGAGGAAGTTTTACAAATTCATAAATCACAAACAACAACACAATCAGTAAAACACTTCTTAAAAACGATTTTAACCGATTAAGTTTTTTACGCTTTTTACGAATTTTACGTTCAGTCTGCTTGTGTTTTACAGAATGCTTCGGAAGTGCAAATTCATCTTGCAATTCTTCTTCAAATTCTTTCATTATGTTGTCATCTTCGTTCATTATTTATTTAATCCAGCTCCGTTTAATATAATTTGAACAAGGTTATCATAACTAATCCCCATAGCTGCAGATTGTGCAGGTAAGTCACTTGTTTCGGTCATACCCGGAGATGTGTTAATTTCAAGAACATAAGGTGTATCTTCTGTTATTAGAAAATCAACTCTTGAAACACCGGCACAACCTGCGGTTTTAAATGCTTTCACCGCAATATCTTTAACACGTTTTGTCATATCCTCAGATATTTCAGCAGGTAAAATGAAATCGGTCATACCTTTTGTGTATTTTGCTTCGTAGTCATACCATTCATTTTTCGGTCTGATTTCCAAAATTTCTGTTGCAAACAATCCGTCTTTACCTTCCAAAACGCCTACTGTTGCACTCACACCTTCTATGAATTCCTCAATCAAAACATCATCATTGTATTTAATTGCTTCTTGATAAGCTTTTTCAAGTTCATCAGGAGTATCAACTTTTGTCATACCAAAGCTTGAACCTTCGCAAACAGGTTTTGTAAATACAGGGAATTTCAAATCTTTTGTTTTTTCTTTAACGTCATCACCTTTTTGAACAAAAACAGATTTGATTAAAGGGATATCTTTGCAGGTCGAAAGAATTCTTTTTGTATATTCTTTGTTCATGCAGACAGAAGATGACATTACACCGCAGCCGGTATATGGGATTTGAAGAATTTCCAAAATACCTTGAATACATCCATCTTCACCGTATTTTCCGTGAAGTGCGTTATACGCATAATCATATTTTCCTTCTTTTAAAGTTTGAGCAATATTTTTGTCAACTTCAACAAGTTCAGCATTTGTATATCCAAGTCTTTGCAATGCATCAAAACATCCTTTGCCTGAACGTCTTGAAACTTCGGCTTCTGAAGACATTCCGCCGCAAAGCACTGCAATTTTAGCATTTTTATCTATTTTTTGTTCAATATCTGCCATATTTCATTTTCCTTTTTATTTTTTCCGCCTAAAAAAACTATTTCAGGTTTTAATTCTATATTATAAGTTTCTTTTACTTTTGTGTACATTTGGAACATTAAATTCAAAACATCAGCGGAAGTGCCGTTTTTATCGTTAACAATAAAGTTTGCATGACTTTCCCAAACTCTGACTCCGCCGCATTTCATTTCTTTTGCACCGACAGAATCCAAAAGTCGTCCTGCAGAATCACCGTCCGGATTTTTAAATATACTGCCGCAGTTTGGAAGTGATAACAAAGGCTGATGAGATTTGCGAAATTTTAAATTATCATTCATTCGAGCCTGAATTTCAATCGGATTTTTTTCATCAAGTTCAAATTCTGCCTGCAAAACAATCAAATCTTCGTTCTGGCATCTAGAACTTCTGTAGCCGAAATTCATTTCTTCTTTTGAATATTTAACAATTCCAAGCTGTTTTGAATAACAGGTAACTGCTGTTAATTTGTCACTGATTGCCTGTGAATTTGCAGAAGCGTTCATGAAAACTTCTCCGCCAATAGAACCGGGGAAACCAATCATAAATTCAAATCCTGACAATCCTTTACTGCAAGCAAGCTGGGCAAGCCTCGGTCCTTTTATTCCGCAGTCGGCAATTATTTTATTTCCTTCAATTGTTACGTTATCCATTTTTGTTGTAAGGATAATTCTGCCCTCGTAACCATTACTTGAAACCAGTGTGTTAGAAAGATTTCCGAATACTTCTATGTCTTCATTTTCATCCAAAATTTTAATAAATTCGTCTATATTTTCAGGAAAAAATACTTCTGCGATTTTACCGCCGATTTTGAATGTCGTATGAATTTTTATATCAAAGTTTTTTTCAGAATTATTTTCCAACTTTGACTCTCTCCTCATTTAAAGCCAACAATTCTTTGCCAAGGTTTGTGATGGTTCCTGCACCTAATCCGATTACAATATCACCGGATTTTAGTGTCGGGAATAATTTTTTCGCAACTTCTTTGATGTCGCCTGAAATATTTTCGCAAGGAACCTCAATTTTTTCTTTCAATTCGTTTGTGAAAGCAAGAGAATTTACACCTTCAATCGGATCTTCAGATGCTGCATAAACATCTGTTACTACCACTCTGTCTACATCAGAGAAGGCACCCATAAATTCATTCCAAAGATTTTGCAGTCTTGTGTATCTGTGCGGCTGAAATACAGCGATAACATTTCTGTTTTTAAATGATTTTGAAGAAGATAAAGTTGCTTTAATTTCTGTCGGATGGTGTGCGTAATCGTCATAGATTGAAATTCCGTCAAACTCGCCGACTTTTTGAAATCTTCTTCCCATTCCGCTGAATGTTGCAAAGTGTTTGTTTACCAATCCCATATCAATTCCTGCAATATGCAGTGATGCCCATACAGCAAGCGAATTATAAACATTATGAACACCTTTCAGGCATATTTTTAATGTTGTTTGTAATTCACCTTTATACATAATATCAAAGGTTGTAAAATCTTCTGCATAATTGATATTTTTTGCACAATAGTCAGTATTTCCGCCGATAGAATATGTCATAAATTTTGCGTTATGCCCGAGTTCGTGCTCTGTATAATACTTAACAAGCCTTTTTACACCTTCGTTATCAGTATTTGCAAGAACAATACCATTTTCTCTGATATTAGATAAGAATGTTTCAAAAGTTTCCAGAATAGAATCCAGACCGTTTTTATAAAAATCTAAATGGTCAGGTTCCAAATTGTTAACAACAACAAGATTTGCAGAATATTTTACAATTGTTCCGTCGCTCTCATCAAGTTCAGCGATAAAAATTTTATCCAGTGCAGCATTAGCATTAGCGTTAATTTCCGGAATAATACCGCCAACAATATATGATGGTTTAAGTCCTGCTTTTTCCATTACGTAAGAACAAAGTCCGCTGGTTGTTGTTTTCCCGTGGGTTCCTGAATAACCGATAAAATACTCTTCATTTTTGGAAATTTCCGCTAATAAATCAGAACGATGGTAAATTGGCAGTCCTAATCTTTTTGCTTTTTGCATTTCAGGATTGCTTTCGCGGATTGCTGTACTTGCAACTACTATGCAATCATCAGGAAGATTATTTTCATCGTGCCCGATAAAGACTTTTGCACCTAATTTTTTTACGTTTTGAACATATTTACTGTCGTTTATATCTGAGCCGGAAACTTCAAAACCGTTTTGCAGTAAGTATTTTGCAAGTCCGCTCATTCCTACTCCGCCTATTGCGATAAAATGATATTTCTTTTTCAAAATTTTATTCCCTAACTATTTATAATCTCTACTTCTTCTTATAATTATACTCTAAAATATCTTTTCTGACTGAATATTATTATTTTTTAACAAAATTTTTTATTATAACAAAAATTATTTTTATATGTTTTCTATAAATCATAATGTTAAAATGTAAATATCCAAAAAATTATTTTATAACAAGACAATCTTTACAAAAAATACCCGACCATTTCATTTTTAAACATACTACTAAATACTCTTCGGGTCTAAATGAGGATTGCTTTACAGCAGTTTCTACAAAAAATCCTAAAGAAAAAGCTGTTATGTATTGCTATCCGGAACAAGTTTACAGACGAGATATGGGATGGGTAAACTCATTATATATATCCTATCTGGATTCAATGGATCATCCAAGAAGAGGACTTGGAACCGTATTATTAAACTTTGCCACAAAATATAGTGAACAATTAGGCTACAACGGCAGATTTCATGTAGAGGCAAGTAATTTAAAAAATGAGGAAGAGGTCCCTCATGTATTTTACAAAAAATTCGGCATGAACACAGGTCGTCGGAGTATAGACAAACAACTTGATGTATTTGTACAACAAGGTAAAAATGCAACTTATATGGATTTTAAGACTATGCCTATGTTTTATCCGCCAATTCAGTATGAAATTAAAGATAAAACCCCTCTTTTAAAAAGAATAATAAAATCAATCTCACACTACTTTAGTTTAAGAAACAAAGTGCAGGAATAATGTAATTATGAATAATTTTGCAAGCACAATTCAAAGATCTGTTCCTGAAAGATTGATATACAAACAACCTGTAGTTAGAATTGTATATGAAGATGTAGTTACTGCAGCAGATTTTAATTCACACGAGTATCGAATGTGTGATACAAAAACAGGCAGATATCTTGGTAAAATGATTGCCGGTCCAATGGTTTGCCGCAAAAATATAAGAAAATCTTTTTACCCCATTAACGATGATTACAAATCATTTTTTATTGATGAACTTCATTCATATTATTCTAATGAAAATATTGGAACTACCTTTATAAATTTAGCAAAAAACGAAAGTAAAAATGAAGGTTGTCATGGTAGAATTCATCTTGTCGCAAGCAGTATTTTTAATCCTTACAGACCTCCTCATGTTTTTTACAGAAAACTTGGTTTCAAATCAAATAATTCTAAAGTGAATAAATATTTAGATAAATGTATAAAATATAAAAAGAATGTGCACTGGTTAAAAGTCGGTGAACTTTGTATGTATTTACAAATAGGCAAAAATCTACCTCAAGAGCATATTGTTAATTGGAATGCTATTAAAAAATTTTTTAAACATTTATTATAAAAATCGGGTTAGATGATATCTAACCCGATTCAATTTATTATTTAACAACGATATTAACAAGTTTTCCCGGAACAACAATTGTTTTAACAATTGTTTTACCGTCAGTTTGTGCTTTAATCTTTTCACTGTTTAAAGCAACTTGTTTCATTTCATCCTGACTTAAACCTGCATCAACTTCAATTTTATCTTTAACTTTTCCGTTAACTTGAACAACTAAAGTTATTGAACTTGATTTTGCCAGGTTTTCATCCCATTTGCACCATGGTTGTTCATGGATAGAACCTTCACCGCCCAACTCATGCCAGGCTTCTTCTGTTAAGTGAACTGCAACAGGTGACATAAGTTTCATCAATGATACTATTGCAAAACTCAATACCTGTTTGTCTTCTTCATTTAACTCAGACTTTTTAGACTGCCAATCATAAATTGCATTTGTAAGTTCACGATATTTAGAAATTACTGTATTAAATTGGAAATCATTCGCAATATCATTTGTAATTCCTTTAATTGCAATATGAACTGTTCTAACTAAATCATCATTTGATTTTTCAAGCGGGAAGTTCAATTTGTAATCAAGTGTTATGTTTTGAGCATTTGTTGAAATAAGTCTCCAAACTCTGTTCAAGAATTTATAACAGCCTTCAACCCCTGCATCTGACCAGTCAAAATCTCTTGCAGGAGGAGAATCTGAAAGAATAAATAATCTTGCAGTATCAGCACCATAGTTTTCAAAGATTTCATCAGGGTCAACAGTGTTGCCTTTAGATTTTGACATTTTAGCACCGTCTTTAAGAACCATACCTTGTGTTAAAAGATTTTTGAACGGTTCATCAAAATCTAAAAGTCCGCAATCACGCAATGCTTTTGTGAAAAATCTTGAATATAACAGGTGAAGAATTGCGTGTTCAATACCGCCGACATATTGGTCAACAGGTAACCAGTGATTTACTGTGTCTCTGTCAAAACATTTTTCTGAATTATTAGCATCAGCGTATCTCAAATAATACCAGCTTGAACATACAAATGTATCCATTGTATCTGTTTCACGAACTGCGTGTCCGCCGCAAACAGGACAAACTGTATCTTTAAATGTTTTTGAAGTTGTAATTGGAGATTTACCTGCAACAGAGAAGTCAACATCTTTCGGAAGCATTACCGGTAATTGGTCTTCCGGCACAGGTTGAATTCCACATTTGTCGCAATATACAACAGGAATCGGAGCACCCCAGTATCTTTGACGTGAAATTAACCAGTCGCGAAGTCTGTATTGTGTTTTGAATTCTCCAAAACCTTTATCAACTGCCCATTTTGTAATAGCTTTTTTAGCTTCGTTATTTTTCATTCCATTGAATTCGCCTGAATTTACAAGAACACCAGGTTCTGTGTAAGCTTCGGTAAGTTCCCTCGCCCCTTGTGGGAGAGGGTTAGGGTGAGGGGTTGATGGCTCAATAACAACTTTCATTGGCATATTGTATTTTTTAGCGAAATCAAAATCGCGTTCGTCGTGAGTCGGAACCGCCATAACTGCACCTGTTCCGTATTCAACCAATGCATAATCTGCTGTCCATAGAGGGAAAATTTCGCCATTGAACGGATTGCGGCAATGAGTTCCCAGAGGAACACCTGTTTTTACACGATCAGTTGAAAGTCTTTCGATTTCAGTCATTTTACGTGCGTTTGCTCTGTATTCTTCTACTGCATCTTTATTTTCAGCAGTTGTAAGTTTTTCAATATCTTTGTATTCAGGTGCTACAACAAGGTATGTTATACCGAATACTGTATCAGGTCTTGTTGTATAAACAGGAACATACATTTCTTCACCGTTTGGAGCATCAACTACAGGGAATTTAAAAATTGCCCCCTTAGATTTACCAATCCAATTAGCCTGCATTGTTTTAACATTGTCGCCCCATCCCGGAAGTTTATCCAAATCTTCTAATAATACATCGGCATATTCCGTGATTTTAATAAACCATTGAGATAAGTATTTTTTCTCAACAACGCTGTCGCATCTCCAGCATTTGCCGTCGATTACCTGTTCGTTTGCAAGAACAGTACCGCATTCGTTACACCAGTTAACTGCGGCTTCTTTTTTATAAACTAAACCTTTTTTATAAAGTTGTAAGAACAACCACTGTGTCCATTTGTAATAATCAGGCTTACAGGTTGTAACCTCTCTATCCCAGTCATAAGACAGACCTAACATTTTTAATTGTTTTGTCATATAAGCAATGTTTTCATCTGTCCATGTTTCAGGGTCTGCATTGTGTTTCATTGCAGCGTTTTCAGCAGGAAGCCCGAAGCTGTCCCATCCAATCGGATGTAAAACATTGAATCCGTTTGATTTTTTAAATCTTGCAATTACGTCTGTAATTGTATAGTTTCTAACGTGTCCCATGTGCAGTTTTCCTGACGGATACGGAAACATTGATAATGCGTAGTATTTAGGTTTATCTGATTCATCCAAAGTTTTAAAAGCTCTGGTTTCTTCCCAAATACCCTGCCATTTTTTTTCTATTTCTTGTGGAAAATAACTTTCTTTCATATTTTATTTTACTCCATTTATCCTCAAAAAAAGTATAACATAAACTAAGCACATTGCACTAATGATAATATCAATTATAATTGACCTGAACAAAGTTTTTATTTTTGTCCAACTGTTTAACTTGCTTTTTTAATTTGAGAAGATTATTATTAAAAAGTTAAGTTTTCTTAATCGAAAGTTTTATTTTTAATGTTACTGGGGTAAAATATATTTATGGCAACTAAGGAAAAATTATATTCGGACATTCCACCGACAAAACTTAGAAATAAAGAAGAAAAGTTTAAACCGGCAAAAACAAATCGTTTTTGGTTAACTATTGCAAGTTTATTCTTTTTTAATATGCTTCAAAACAGATTTTATGCATTCAGATATAATGGTGTAGAAAATTATAAAGAACGTGATGAAAAATATCCGACAATTCTTTTTGCACCACATTGCAACTGGTGGGACGGAATTGTATTATACAATATTACCCACAGAATTTGTCATAAAGAAATCCGTTTAATGGTTGAAGAACTTAACAGATTTCCATTACTAAGACGCGGTGGTGCATATTCAGTTAATAAAAAATCTGCTCAATCTGCAATTAAAGCTCTTCAATATTCAGTAGATTTGTTGAGTGATTTGAGAAATGTTCTATGTATTTTCCCTCAAGGAATTATCAGACCGCCTCATTTTCGTCCGTTTAAATTCCAAACAGGTTTGACTTATATTGCACAAAATGCAGTTAAAAAACACGGCAAAGTTAATTTAATTCCTGTTTCTATTGATTATTGTTTTTTGAGAGATAACAGACCGGAAGTTATTGTAGACTTTGGTAAACGTATTGAATTAACTGACCCTAATATTGAACGAAAAGATTATACAAAATTCTTAGAAGCAAAATTGACAGAAATCTGCGATGAACAATTCAGAAATATTTCTCAGGGAAATATTGATGACTACAAAATTCTTTTCAAACAACACCTGAAATGGTACAGGCGTATAGAACAAAGATTAAAAAGAATTGATTTACCTGACGTTTCTGAAATGTAGATTTACATTTCTATGAACTCCGCGAATAGGCTTGTAACAAGCTAAATTTGTGATGTTTAAATTTAATAGACACTTGGCTATACCCAATCGGGTAATAATGTGTATAATAAAATTTAATACAACTCACAAGGAGGTATTATGGAAAAGTCTAAAATGAAAAAATTTTGTGTAATATTGGGGGTATTATTAGTTTTACTCATCCCAATAGGATTTCTTGCAGGTATTGTAACAAGCCGCGAATCATACAAAGAAGAGGCTGTTAACAATATAAGCACATCCTGGGCAGGTGTACAAAAAATAAATGCACCAACTTTAAGTTTAAATATTCCTGTTAAAGATAATTCTATGTATCAACATTTAAAACCGCAAGATTATAATACAAATGTTAATATCCAAACAGAATTAAGAAAAAAAGGAATTTTTACCGTTCCGGTTTATACTGCTGAAATTACAGTTAAAGGAAATTTTAAAAATCCGGCAGGAGTATTAAAAAATATAAAAGCAGATTTGGATTTAAATGTAAGTGATTCTAAAGGTTTTATTGAAAAACCGAAATTCAAATTATTAAACGGAAATCTGGAAACAAATAATAATATAAAATATTCTAAATACTTAACTACTTCAGCTTCAACTATACCGTTTGAGGTTCAATACAAAATAAGGGGTTTGAATAGTTTTAATATGGTTCCTGATGGTGAAAACAATAAAATGACCATCAAAGGCAACTGGGACAATCCAAGTTTTGAAGGTGATTTTTTGCCTGTATCAAGAAAAATCGAAAAGAATAAATTTGAAGCAGAATGGAGTATTCCGTCAATAGCAAGTTCCAATCTGGATATACCATGTTTGACTGTATCATTCTTAACTCCTGTTGATAATTATAGAATGGCAATAAGAGCCGTCAAATATGCCTTCTTGTTTTTAGTTCTGACATTTTTAGCTTACTTTATCTTTGAAATTACTTCTAAAAAAGAATACCCTATCCATCCTCTTCAATATTTAATGATGGGCATTGCAATGCTGATATTTTATCTTTTACTTGTATCTTTGTCTGAATTTATACCATTTTTATATGCATATATTATATCCACACTGATGATTTTAAGTTTAATAAGCCTATATACATATTTTGTCATAACAAAAGGTAAAAATTTATTATTTACGTTTGTTATAGCTGGAATTATGACAGTATTATATGCTTTCTTATATATTCTATTAACCTTGCAGGATTTATCATTACTGTTCGGAAGTTTAGGTTTATTCATAATAATAGCAGTAATAATGTATGTAACCAGAAATATCGACTGGTACAGTGAAAATAATTAGAACAATTAAAAAAAGTCGTCTTTAACAGACGACTTTCTTTAATACATTTTTTTCATACGTTTCTCGAGTAATATAACAGCATTTGCTTCTATTGCAAGTTTTTGTCCGACTGCATCAAGCTGCTCTTTCGTTTTTGCTTTAATTGAAAAGTCGTCAGGCGAAATATCTAATATCTTACACAATACTTCTTTCATCTTAGGAATATACGGCATCATTTTCGGAGCCTGTGCAATAATATTGCTGTCTATATTTACAATTCCGTAACCCTTATCTTGAACAAGATTATAAACATGTTTCAAAAGTACTGTGCTATCAATATCTTTATATTTTGGATCGGTATCAGGAAAAAGAGTTCCAATATCATCAAGTGCAAGTGCCCCGAGCATCGCATCAATTATTGCATGAATTAAAACATCCGCATCTGAATGTCCGAGAAGCCCCTTTTCGTGCGTAATTTTTATCCCGCCGATAATTAAATCCCTGCCTTCAATTAATTTATGAATATCATAACCGATACCAATTCTATACATATAAAAAAACCTTTCTTTTACTATTATAGCATACTTTTGCATTATATGTTATAATAATAAAATAGAATATAAAGGGAAAGTATGACAGCACCTGTTGTAACTCGTCAAGTAAATCCTCATTCAACCTGCACAAAAACACCAACACCAATTTATACAGATGTTGATATGGCTATTTATTATCCATACAAAATTTATTCCTTTGTATTTTCACTGATTATTTACATAGTTATTATCGGCACAATAATAGGTTCAATTATCGGGGGTATTATTCTTTTTATCATCGCAACAAAAAAGAAAGACTATCTTTGCCCTAAATGCGGCGGAACTTTCAAATACAAAAAGAAATTACCGTTAAGATGTCCTTTATGCTTATCAAGACTCGACCCTCCGGAATGTCCTTAATTTATATGATGTAAAAATAAATGAAAAGTATACAATAAAAATAAAAGGAGATTTATATGACCACATTTCACAGAAAAACTGTAACAACAACGCGTCCGGTTTTCTCACAAAACTACAATAATAACGCTAAAACCAGCACTACTATTGAAGTTAATAGCAAAACCACATATACAAGACAGCCTGATACTTCTGATTTTATAACCACAGGTTTAATGACCTTAATAATAATTATAGGTATTATCGGATTTATCAAATCTGTTAGATCTCGAAAATTTTATAAATGTCCGTCTTGCGGTGAATCATTCCGTTCTGAAAACATGGAATCCATGACCTGTAAAGTTTGCGGTGCTAATCTGGAAGAGACTAATGACTCAAATGTTACTGACAAGACTAAATAAAGCCTTATTATACAGATTTTTGTTTTATAAACATTTCTATAAATATATCTTTTTGCATAAACCATTATGTGAAAGATATAAAGATAATACTTTGAAAATTTTTGGATTATATGTATGTAGAAGTTGTCTGATTTTGTATACAGGATTTCTAATATCAGCAATCCTTTGTATTACATCAATCAAGAGCGTACACCTTGATAAGTTTTTTTACTTAGGTTTAGCAGGATTTATTTTGACCTTTGTAGTTTCTTATCCAACAATTTATTCAAAATTCCGCAGATTAACCAAAGATTTTATAAGATTTTATGACGGAATTTTTCTTGCCGCATTTTTTGTTGTTAGTTTCAAATTCAACATATACACAGGATTTGGAAGTATTCTTGTATTTATAATTCTACGGACAATTTATAACAAAAAACGCAGCGGCGACCGCATCTGCAAAGGCTGCGAAAAACTTGTTGAAGGTAAAACCTGCGAAGGATATATTAAGCAAAAACAGGCTCTTTTAGATTTAGAAGAAGAATATTCAAACATAATTATGAAACAAATGAATAAAGAAAGGATGGAATTATGATTAATCGTGAAGACTTACTGGCTGGAACCAGACCCGAAGTTGGCAGCCGAATTCTTGTAACCGAAAAAGAAACCTTTGAAGGTTATCAGGTAATGGATTACAAAGGTGTTGTCTGGGGTATCTCAATGAGAGCAAAAGACTTTGTTCAAGATACAATGATGGGCTGTAAAAACGTAACCGGTGGTGAATTAACATCATATACAGAATTGTCAGACGAAGTTCGTCAAAGAGCCTGGGACAGAATGGTTTCTTCTGCAAGAAGAATCGGTGCTAATGCTATTATTAATTTCCGTTTTGAAATCACCCCTGTAATGTACGGCACAGGCGGAACCGCTGAAGTTATTGCTTATGGTAACGCTGTTGTTATTGAACCAATTAGAAACTATGTTCCAATGGGCGGTTTAGGTAATATTTTAGCAGAATTTGTTGATCATTATTGCGGAGGTGAAGGTATAAATGATGCCACACCCTCTAAAAAAAGAGTAAAAGAATCTCCAAAAGCTGAAATTACAAAAGTTGGCGATATTACTTACGCAGTTTGTCCGGAATGTAAACTTAAATTCAAAGTTACAAAAGACGAAAACGGAAAAACAAGAGTAATGGGACTGGCAGATGTAGACCTTGATGAAGATGGTTTACAAATCTATTGCTCAAGATGCGGAGTTAAATTTACTATTCCTGAACTGGAATAACAAATTTTTCGACAGCTTTTACAAAACCGTCATTTTCAACGGTATCAGTTATGAAATCGGCACATTCCTTTAATTCGGGTGTGCCGTTTCCCATAGCAACACCTATTCCGCCGCATTGAACTAAATCAATATCATTGTTCTGATCGCCGATTGTCAAAACTTCTTCAGGTTTTATCCCCCACATTTCACACAGATGCTGAACCCCAAGTGATTTTTTTGCATCACTGCAGCCGATTTCACAGAAATATGGAGTTGATTTCACAATATATAAATCCGGATATTTTTCTTTTAACTCGTTTACCCAGCCCGTAACTTTTTCAGCATCATTTAAATCTATTGCAAGAATTTTATTAACATTCTCAATTTCCAAATCGTCAAAATTGCACACTGTATAATCAATAAATTTTCCGTCGGTATATGATTTAACAATATCATTATCCTGCTCAACATAAAGTTTATCGTCAAGATACAAATTTATATGAATATTATTTTCTCTTGCCCATTTGATAATTTCTTTTGCATAATCATTTGATAAATTTTTTTGATAAAGTGTATTGTTTTCACAATCTTTAATCAAGCCACCCTGATAAGAAATTATCGGAGTATCAAGCCCGAGTTCTTTTGCAACAGGCAATGTGGCACAATGCATTCTGCCGGTGACAAGAACCAATTTAATTCCTGACTGTTTTAGTTTTTCAACACAATCTTTCATTGCAGGAGTAAATTCTAACCCCCATTTCAAAATAGTTCCGTCAATATCAGTAGCAATCATTTTAATCATGTGTAAATCCTCCACAAAATGCACGGGATAGTGCACAAATTGTTTTTGCATCATTGATTGTGCCGTCATTTATCATTTGGAAAATCTCAGAAAATTTATATTCATAACACTTAATAATTTCGCCTTCATCCGGATGTTCGCCGACAAATTCTAAATCTGAAGCAAGATACAAATACAATTTTTCCGTACAAATTCCCGGTGTTGTATTGATATAACCTAAAGACTTCCAGCTTTTTGCTCTGTAACCGGTTTCCTCTTCAAGTTCACGCTTGCAAGCCTCATCGGGATCTTCGCCAATTTCTAACTTGCCTGCCGGAAGCTCCAAAACTGTTTGCTTTAAAGGATAGCGGTATTGTTTAACAAGCAAAATTGTTGTAGAATCCTTTAAAGCGACAATAACCACACCGCCGCTGTGCAGGATAACTTCTCTAAAAGATTTGTGACCGTCAGCAACTTCAACATCATCTTTTATAACAGTAATGACCTTACCATCATAAACGACCTTAGAAGTAAGTGTTTTTTCTTCAAAATTCATAGAAAAATAATAGCATAAATTTAGCTCAAAATAAAAATGTTTACATAAAATCTATAAGTATTTTGTTGGGGTGTAAACCCCGACTCACATGTTGCCCGCCCTTGATGGGAGGAAAGTAAAGGGGAGGGTGTCAAAGTAGAACAAGGTTGTTTCAGCCCAACTGCTCAACTTAAGTGTTTAATAGATTGCCACGGGCTAAAGCCCTCGCAATGACTTAGCTCCTATTGTCATTGCGAGGAGTGAAACGACGAAGCAATCTAGCTTATTTTAAAATATTCTACTCACTTTCCAATAAACCGTTGATTTCCATCAATTCTCTTACTTCTTTTTGCATGTTGTCGATTAACAACCCTATGTGGAATAACTCCTTGTTGTTATCGTTATTGCCAACGTATGAAGCGGCTATTTCAAGATAACTGTTCAGGTTTACCAGAATATCCAGTGTTCTATTTTCTTTTTCTCTGTTTTCTGATTGTAATAAAATTTTTTCGTTCATTTTTCTCCTTTGCTAATTTATATTCAAAAATTTTGCATACTATACAATAAATATACATTACAAACATATTTTATGCAAATTATGCGAATTCACAATTAACTTCTTTAATAAACAAGTATAAACTTATAAGAATGGATGATATAAAATGTAAAAAATTAATAGGTCTAATTGTCAAAAATAAACGAGATGAGTTGGGGCTCACACAAGAAGAATTAAGTGCACAACTTGATATTGACCAAAGTAACTTAAGCAATATTGAAAATGGCAAAAATTACCCATCGTTCACAACTTTCTGTACACTTGTTGAAACTTTGAATATTGAGCCTAATGAATTTTTGAGTTTTCTTAAATTTAGTAATAACTCAAAAGAAGCTATTGATATTGAAATACAGGAATATATAAAGCCTCTTTCAACAAAACTAAAAACAAATGTGCTTGAAATCTTAAAAAAAATAAACGAATAAAATTTGTCAAATTGCCAATAAATTAAAATAAAACTTTATTTATTTGCAATTTTTTAACACAAAATAACCAAATTTTAACATAAAAATAGGCAAGTCTGCTATTAAGTAGAAACCTGCATATAGGTAAAATATAGATATGGATTTTAACAAGAAAAATTTTGGCTTAAGACTCAAAGAGATACGAAAAGGAAAAGGTTATACTCAAGAGAATTTATGCGAAAAAGCCAATATTGATACATCTAACTATAGTAAAATAGAAACCGGTAAAGTAACACCTTCTTTAAAAGCACTTTACAGCATTATCAAAGGTGCAGAAATTGAACCAAATGAACTATTTGAATATGAACATTTAAGTAATGAAAAATTACTTGATAAAAAAATACAAGAAATGTACAGTAAATACTCCATAAACAAAAAGCAATTATTATACAAAATTATGAGATCT
This sequence comes from uncultured bacterium, assembly GCA_950022495.1. Lineage (GTDB taxonomy): Bacteria > Cyanobacteriota > Vampirovibrionia > Gastranaerophilales > Gastranaerophilaceae > Zag111. The sequence continues at coordinate 84,693 of CATLLJ010000004.1, read as the reverse complement.
TTTGAAGATTACAATAAATAATCTTTTAAACACTCTAGGTACAAATATGAACAAAAATATGAAATTGTTTATTATTGGTAAAAATATTAGCGATGTGAGAAAATCCAAAAATTTGTCGCAAAAAAAGCTTGCTGAACTTGTTGAAAAAAGCCGCAACTACATTGGAATGATTGAACGAGGCGAATCAAATCTGCCGACAAGTACATTGATAGATATCGCAAAAGCTTTAAATGTTCATCCTAAAACCTTCTTTGAATTTTAGATATCATTTTGTTGGTCTATAAGCCACACTTACATATAATATAACAACTACGATTATTAAATGCAAAATAGAGATAAAAGTTTACAATTCAAAAAAGCAGTTGGTAATGTAATACGTAAAAATCGTACAACAAAACTTAGTTTATCTATTAACAAACTTGCAATGGAATATGACTTTGACAAAAGCAATGTTAGTAAAATTGAACGTGGTCTATATAGTATTCATCTTATTACTGCTTGGAGAATGTCTGAAGCTCTTGGTATAAAGTTCTCTGAATTTGCAAAAATGCTTGAAGAAGAACTTGGTGAAGATTTTGTTTTAATGGACGAGTAAATTCAACTTTGATTTTAATGGATTGCCACGGGCTAAAGCCCTCGCAATGACAATACATATTTACGTCATTGTGAGGGGAAAATCAAACGTGAGTATTAAATTACTTTTACATTTACCGCAGAAGTAATCCAGCTTATTTTATACAATAATATATGTTATCAGACGAGCAGTTGGAGCATCTCCCCCAACTGCTCTGTATTGCTTTATGTTGATTATTTACTATTTTTGTTGAATTAAAATTGGGCTTGGTGTACAATTGTTCTGTTAATTGGATTAAGAGTAGAGAAGAAGATAATAATATGGGTATTGTTAAAAATCAAAAAAGTTATATTAATATAGAAAAGAGTGACATCATGAAAAAAGAACTTATTTTCTTAGGACCTCCGGCTTGCGGCAAAGGAACTCAAACATCAAAATTAGCAGAATACTTAGGTTTTCCGCATGTTGATACCGGTTCATTACTAAGAGCAGAAATTGCAAAAGAAACTCCTAACGGTAAAATTGCAAAATCTTTTATTGACAAAGGTAATCTTGTTCCTGTGGATTTAGTCGGCTCAATTATCAAAGATAGATTATCAGAAGATGATTGTAATGAAGGCTATATTCTTGACGGATATCCTAGAAGCATTGAGCAGGCAGACATGCTTGAACAAATAAATTCTGATATAAACGGCGATATCAAAACAAGTTTTAGAGCAATTTATTTTGATATTGATGAAAGTGTTTTAGTTTCCAGAATTGTAAATCGCCGCTCATGCCCGATTTGCGGAGAAATATATAACTTAAAAACAAAACCTACAAAAGTTGAAGGAGTTTGCGACAAATGCGGAACTGTATTGGTTCAAAGAAAAGACGACAACGAAGAAACCGCACACGCACGTTTTGAAACATATTTCCGCGAAACTGCTCCACTGATTGATTATTACAAAACAAGAGGAGTTTTAAGAACAATCAATGCCGACGGTTCAATTGATGAAGTATGGGAAAGACTTTTAGAAGTAATTAATGACTAATAATAATTAAAATTTAAAAATAACAAGGTCAGGTAATATACCTGACCTTTTAGTTTATAAAAATTACGGGGTTTTCTTTTTAAATTTACCGCCAATCCACGTAAACGGAGTCTTAATATAACTCCAAACTTTTTTGCCAAAATTTTTCAATCCTGATGTAATATTTTTAGCTTTTTTACCCGATGGTTTCGGTTTGGCTTTTTTTACAACTTTTTTACCTTTTCCGAAAAGTTTTCCCAGACCAAACTTTTTAAATCCTAAAACTGCAAGAGCAATTGCACCTGCTCCGGCTAATAGACCGAAAACTCGTTTTTTCCAGCTTAGATTTGTTACGAGATTTTTATTAGAGTTGTTAAATTCATCCACACGGGGCAAATCTTTCAACTTTACGCCTTCAGGAAGCAAAGATAACTCTGTCATAGGTAATTCTGAAAATTTTGGATGACCAACGTATCTAGCCGGCTGGTCTAACAAATATGAAGGAGCGTCAAAATCAATTACGCCGCCGGCAGCAAGACTATCCAGAGAATTTACCCAATTTCCAAACATAATACTTTTCCTTTATTTTCAACCTACTTATATATAAAGTATTTTTATATTCAAAAATTGCGTTATATATCAAAAATTATAACTTTATGATAGGATTTTATTATAAATAGTAAATTTAAGAGGGAAAATTAAATGGATAAATATTATTTAACAACCGCAATTGATTATGTTAACGGAGCTCCGCATATCGGACACGCTTATGAAAAAATTCTTACAGATATTATCGCAAGACATTATTCTCAAAGAACCGATAATATGTTTTTTCTAACAGGAACCGACGAACACGGTGTTAAAATTCAAAAAACATCAGCTGCTCAAGGCAAAACTCCAAAAGAATTATGTGACGAAAATGCTCAAAAATTCAAAGATGCGTGGGCTGCACTTGATGTTAAATACAACAGATTTATCCGTACAACTGATGAAGACCACGAAAAAGTTGTTCAAAAAATATTTAAAAAACTTGTTGAAAAAGGCGACATTTATAAACACGAATACGAAGGCTTGTACTGCTCAGGCTGTGAATGCTTCTTAAATCCAAAAGATTTAACCGAGGACGGACTTTGCCCTGACCATTTGAAAAAACCGGAAATTGTAAAAGAAGAAAACTATTTCTTCAAATTATCAGCATATAAAGATGCAATTATTAAACATATCAAAGAAAACCCTGAATTTATCGTACCAAGTTTCAGAGCAAACGAAGTTCTGAACCAGCTGGAAGATATTCAAGATATTTCTGTTTCACGTAATAAAGCAAATGTAGGCTGGGGTATTGACGTATTAGACGACCCTGAACAATCAATCTATGTTTGGATTGACGCACTTTCAAACTACATCACCGCAATCGGTTACGATACAGAAAATCCTTCTGAACAGTTTAAACAATTATGGCCGGTTGATGTTCATGTTATCGGGAAAGATATTTTGAAATTCCACAGCATTTACTGGATTGGAATTTTGATGGCATTAGAATTACCATTACCAAAACATATTTTTGCTCACGGCTGGATTACAATTGATGAAACAAAAATGTCAAAATCTTTAGGCAACGTTGTATCTCCAACATCTGTTCTTGAAAATTTTGAACTTGCTCATCCTGATGCGTTCAGATATTACATGGCAACATCAGCACCATGCGGACGTGACGGAAACTATTCAGATCAAGATTTCAAAGAAAAAGTTAATGCTCACCTTGCAAACAGCATGGGCAATCTGTTAAACAGAAGTTTATCAATGCTTGTAAAATACTTTGACGGTGAAATTAAAGAAGAATTCTTAACTAACCGTTCAAAAGAAGCTGAAAGTTTACTAAGAACAGCTTTAGGAACAGTGAAAATTGTAGAAAACCACTTCAATCATTTTGAAATTCAAGAAGCTGCACAAGAAATTATTTCACTTGTCGATGCTACAAACAAATTTGTAACAGACAATGCACCTTGGACACTTGCAAAAGAAGAAAAAATGACAGAATGCGGACAGGTTCTTGCAACTGTACTTGAAGTTATGTGCGTTGTATCTTCATTGATTTACCCTTATTGTCCTAATATTGCTGAAGATATGGCAAAACAATTGTCTTACGATTTATCTACTAAGTTAGAAAATGTAACAACATCAAATCTAAAAACAGGTAAATTGATTTCAAAAGAAGATATTCATCCTGTATTTTTAAGAGTTGACAGCGAATTAGCAGACAAGTCAAAAGCAAAAGCTTAAAAATAAAATTAAATTTCAAAAAAAAGAAGCTGTTCAAGAACAGCTTCTTTTTTTATAAATGTACTATTGTTCTTATTTTTATAGTAGAATGTAGCATGTAAAAGGGTTACAAAAGGAAAGGAACTAAATAAATGAAAAAACTTTCACCATTACAAATTGAAAGATTACAGTACCAGCCAAAACTTCCTTCAAGTTTACAAAACGGTGTAAACTCACTGGAATTGGTTGAAGGCTCTGCAACTCAATCAGTTAGAGATCAAGAGCAAATCCAAGCTTTATTTGAAAACACTTACGGCAAACCAACCGTAACATTTAATTCATCATCTTCTTCAAATTCATCTGAAGTAAGAAATGTTGGTGTTATCCTATCAGGCGGTCAAGCTCCTGGCGGACACAATGTTATCGCAGGTTTATATGATGCATTGAAAAATGCTAATTCTTCAAACAAATTATACGGTTTCTTAGGCGGTCCTTCAGGTATTATTGAAGGCAAATATGTAGAATTCACTGATGAATTCATTAACGATTACAGAAACACCGGCGGTTTCGATATTATCGGTTCAGGAAGAACTAAACTGGAAACAGAAGAACAATTCAAATCTTCTCTTGAAGTTTGCAAAAAATTGAACATCTCTGCAGTTGTAATCATCGGCGGTGACGATTCAAATACAAACGCTGCATTGTTAGCTGAATGGTTTGTTAAAAACAATACAGGCATTCAAGTTATCGGATGTCCTAAAACAATTGACGGCGACTTGAAAAATGAACAAATCGAAATTTCTTTCGGTTTTGATACAGCTACAAAAACTTATGCAGAACTTATCGGTAACATTCAACGTGACGCTAACTCTGCTAAAAAATACTGGCACTTTATCAAAATTATGGGAAGAAGTGCTTCTCACGTAGCTTTAGAAGCTGCTTTACAAACTCAGCCAAACGTAACTTTAATTTCTGAAGAAGTTGAAGCTAAGAAAATGTCTTTATCTTCAATCATTGATTACATGGTTGATATTATTGTAAGACGTTCTAACAGCGGTAAAAACTTCGGTATTGCAGTAATTCCTGAAGGTTTAATCGAATTCATTCCTGAAATGGGTTCAATGATTTCTAACTTGAATGACATTATGGCTTCATTAGAATCAGATTCATCTTTCACAAGTGCTTCTGCTTCAGAAAAATTCAGCATTGTAGAAAGCAAACTTTCTTCTGAAAATGCTAAGGTATACGCTTCATTACCGGCACTTATCAAAACTCAATTATTGGCAGACAGAGACCCGCACGGTAACGTTCAAGTTTCTAAAATTGAAACAGAAAAATTATTAATCGAAATGATTTCTTCAAGATTAGATGAAATGAAATCTGCAGGTCAATTCAGCGGTAAATTCTCAGCACAATCACACTTCTTCGGATATGAAGGTCGTTGTGCATTCCCTTCAAACTTTGATGCTGACTACTGCTATTCACTTGGTTTCAATGCATTTGCATTGATTAACTTCGGTTTAACAGGTTACTTATCATCTGTAAGAAACTTAACTCAACCTGCTGACCAATGGATTGCAGGCGGTGTTCCTCTTACTATGATGATGAACATGGAAAAACGCCACGGTGAAATGAAACCTGTTATCCAAAAAGCTCTTGTTAGACTTGATGGTCCTGTATTCAAACAACTTCAAGACAACAGAGAAGATTGGGCTATGAATGACAGATACTTATTCCCGGGTGCTGTTCAGTACTTCGGACCAAGCTCTGTTTGTGATATCACAACAGTTACTTTACAATTAGAAAGAAGCAAAGAATTAGCTTCAGTTTAATTGATAAACAAATAAAAACTAAGGCAGAATGATATACATCATTCTGCCTTTTATCTTTTAGACTTGAAAACCTCTCAAAAAAGTTGTATAATTGATATATAAATACGTATCACGGGGCATTGAGATTATGAAAAAGGGTTTTACACTATCAGAGGTTTTGGTTACATTAGCAATTGTTGGAGTTATTTCAGTTCTAACAGTACCTGCAGTAATGAAAAATTACAGAAAAAAAGTTTATGTAGCTAAACTTAAGCAAACATATTCTCAAATAACTGATGCAACAAGGGCAATAATGACAGATGAACAAGCTGACAGTTTTTATCAAACAACAGCAGGTGTTTCAAGCAATTGTACAGATCCTGCAAATCCAAAAGGTGCCTGCTACTTCTTACGAAATTACTTTAAAACAGTAAAAGAAAATTGTAATGTTTTATCCGCAAATACAGATGCAGCTAGAGCAAAACTATGTGTAAGTGTAGGTTCTAACAAAAAACCTGATGATGCTGATGCATATACAAACCTTACAGGAGGAAATGCCGGTAGTCTTGCCGGTCAATATTGTATTCAGAATACAAGCGGAGCAACTATCTGCCAGAATTACAGAATAAAAAATGGACAACCAAATGTTACCTTTAATATAGATATCAATGGTCCGGAAAAGCCTAATATTACCGGATATGACGTTTTTTATTTAGAAGTTAAAACCGATGGAACCCTTGTAGATTTTGATGAAAGTGGTGCTGATAATTGCGGAGTATCATCTTCTGCCGGCTGTTTTGAAAGAGTGGTTAGAGACGGCTGGAAAATTAACTACTAATTCTTTAATTAGAATTTCTAAATCTATCTGACAGGTAACTTAAAATAGCACCGCCAATTTCCTCATTCGGATCGAATGGCTGATTTGGATTATGAGGCTGCATTGAGTTCTGGATTAGCATTTTAACCAGAGGTCCAAAGGCATCCGGCACCTGAATTTTTCTATAGATACCTGCCAGAAAAGTTTGAATATTCGGGGATGTAGTCTGGTTAAACCTTGCAAAGATAGGATACAATTTATCAATTCCTTTTGTTCCTTCATCAATCATTCTATCCATAATATAGAGAGTTTCTGTAATTTGAGCTTCATTATTTGAGTGTTGTAGAATATCAGCTAAATAAGGAAGTGCATTTTCTTTTTGTTTAACAAAGTAATCGACTTCATTTTTATCAAAAACGCAATAATTTCTCTGAGCTGCCGGCAGCTGGCAGGAATTACAAATGTACTGTTTCTGGTATTGGTTATTTGGTGATATTAACGTTAGTTGTTGAATCATATTTTCTCCTATTATGATTTGGGAAATCTTACATAAACTATGTTATTTGCAATGCAAATCAAAGGAAGGTTCGGAAACGTAGTTTCTGATGACTCGTATCATTTGGTCGCGTTTTTCTCTTTCTTTGCTTGCGTTTCTTTCTCTTTTACTCGCAATAAAAGAGAAAGAAATGAAGGAACTGTATTTATTTTAAAAAGAATATTCTCTTTGTTCACTTTTTCTTTTTGATTGCGACGCAAAGCGGATTGTGAGCAGAGGCTGAAAGGCAGGGCGTTGAGCCCTGACTGCAACGCCGTTTAATGCGAACACCCAAGCAAGAAAAAGTAGAACCGAAAAAGAAAAACACGCTTGATTGAATGGTTCGAGTCATCAGGGGATTTTCCCCTGAAACCCCTTATGAAAATATCATTTTGATATTTACCCCTAACATAGTTTATGTAAATATTACCTAATCATAGATTCCTCCATATAAATTTGAATTTTATGAATACACAAACGGCGGGCCGTTCTTAATCTCAAACAACACATTCTCTGCCATTGTTTTTAATTCTTCTTTTGACCGCTTGCCGCTGTCTACCTGCTTGTAAAATTCTTCCACAAGCGGCGTAATCGCAGCATCTTTTTTTGACTTGAAATTCCTCAATTCAGTAGATACAAGCCTTTTTTGAAGCTCAAGTTCAGTTTCTGCATTAATCTTTTTAACCTGAACATCTTTTATCGCATCCCCTGCAAGCTTACCGCCATAACTTGCCGCAGTTAATCCTGTGATACCAAAGAATAATTGCTGGAACTGCGGATTTTTTGTATCTAAAAGCCAGTTATAGAAAAATGCTCTATAATCCTCTACAAACGAGTTAAATGCAGGACGCGGAGTTCCGTCACCTGCATAATTCGGATTTGCTTTGGTTGTAGATGTTTTTAACTTGGTAAGAATTTTATTTAAATAATCGGCTTTTTCTTTAGAATTCGACCATTTAACAGAATTAATTTGTTCTTTTATAAATGCACGTATAGTGTCAGAACCATCATCAATAGCCATGAACATATGCTCTAACAAATCCTTATCAACTTCATTTGATGCTTCACCTGACTTTTTAATGTATTCCTTAATCAAATTTTTAGAATTTTCAGCAGCTTCCTGTAAATAAGCCTTACCTTTTGAAAGGTTTCTCATAGATAAAAATCCTAACCCGATAATTCCTGCAAACGTGAATGTACCAAGTAAAATATTACCTAAATTTGATTTTTTTTCATTGGAATTTTTAGATTCTGATGTAAATGTAAGCATTGAATACTTGTTTTTGCCAAAATTCGGCAGAATTTTCTCTCCGTCAGGAGTGATATATTTTTCAAAATCCGCAGCATGCTTTGATAACATACTTCTTATAATCTGCATTTTTCCAGAAAATGACTGCGTTTCAACAGAAATCAAATTCTCCTGAAGATTTTTTTGAATATTTGCTTCTTTACGCTTTACCCAGATATCTTTATAACCGTCAAAAAACGTCTTGCCCATAAACGCCATGGTTGACAAAGTTAAAACCCCGAGCCCTGCCAGTAAAGTTTTTTTGTTCGGATTTTGGATATACTGATAAACAAGTTGGTGCATTTCTTTACTCAACTGAACGTTACGTGTAACCGGCGGAAGCCATTTTTCACTCGGAAGATTTTTAGCTATTTTCGCACTTTGTCTTGCAAAACCCGTAATAATTGCTACTGTTGACATTACACCTAATGCAATTGCACTTAACGGCACAAGTTTTTTATCAATAATTTTGTTATCTTTATAGAGTTCTAATGGCAAATCAACACTATCAGAAATCAGGTATGAATCTTTTGTATCAGATAAATTGACTTCTTTATCCTTAATCAGATTATTAACCAAAACACCTTCTCTGGTGGTTTGGATATTTTTTCTTTGAGAATTAGTAAGATTTCTCTGCTGTCTTACCAGTTCGCCGTCATTAAACGGTACTACGTTCATCCTTTTCTATATCCTTTTGGTTCTGGTTTTTAAGTTTTTGAGCAAGTGTGTGAATAAAAGTTTTTAGCTCAAATGTCCTTTTTGCTTCATCAATTTTTTTCTCTTCATCCTCCGTTTCCTGCGTTCCGAAAACAAAAAATAAAGATTTTAATTTCTTTTTCACATTAGATAAAAACTCTGAAACTTTTTTTTGAACAGCTGCTTTAAATTCGCCGTAAATTGCAGTTAATTTATCTGTTATATCCGCAAATTTTTGTGTAATAGCCTGCGAAATATTTGCAATTATATTTGGAATATTTTGTACAAAATTTAAAACTTTTCCAACTACATTTGTTAAAACAAAATTTACCGGTTTTGCAATAACAGCAGGCATAGTTTCAGAAATAGAAGCCGCAAGAGTCATAAGTCTTTGGTGTGTATTTGCAATACTTTTCTGGAAATCCGCAATAGCCTGCAAATGATTTTGCTGGGCAATTTGAGCTTGATGTCTGGCATTTTTTTGAGCACGAAGCATTGCACCTATAGCAGCACACTGATTATAAGACATTTCACCAACATTACGCGGAATATCACGTTTTGTTGTGGAATTTCCGCCAGCCATACCGTTACAAATCGGACATGCTCCTAATGGTAATCCGTGCGGACATGTTCCAACTTTTGTAGTATGTGTATGTGCTGCTGTTAATGACATTAAAAATCCTCTTGACTTCCAAGCCTAGAGGACACTTCAAAAAACTCTATTTCCCTTTTCAAACTGCACGTGAATAAGGTGGTTTTTGAGTGTTCCGACTATTACGGCTGCGGCTACAGTTGAAGATATTCACTTCATTTCCTCTTGTTCATGATAGTAAATTAAGCAAAAAAACATGTCAAACTCATGCAAAGCATTTATTGATTATTGTTACAAAAACGGATTAAATCTCAACACCACGCATCATTTCAACAAGCTGGCTGATAGTACCTTCCATAGTAACGCTGTCAGATGTTCTCTGCTGCAAGAATGCATTTACTTTTGGAACCATTTCAATCGCAACGTCAAGTCGAGGGTTTGAACCCGGCTGATACATACCTACATCAATAAGGTCTTTATTTTCTCGATATAAAGACAAAATCGTACGGAGTTTACCTGCCGCCTGTTTATGTTCAGGAGCAGCAATCGCACTCATCAAACGGGAAATACTTCCCAATACATCAATCGCAGGGTAATGGTTTGATTCGGCAACTTTTCTGGATAAGAAAATGTGACCGTCTACAATACCACGCACAATATCTACAATCGGATCCGAAATATCATCACCTTCCATAAGTACAGTATACAATGCGGTAATAGAACCCCTTGGGCTGTTTCCTGCACGTTCAAGAACTTTTTGAAGCCATGAGAAAATTGATGGCGGATAACCTTTCATTGTCGGAGGTTCACCGAGGGACAACCCTACTTCACGCCCGGCCATTGCACAACGTGTTACTGTGTCTGTCATCAAGAAAACTTTTTTACCCTGATCTCTGAAATATTCACACACCGCAGTTGCAGTTAAAAGTGCTTTTTGACGAATTAAAGGCGGCTGGTCACCGGTTGAACATACAAGAACAGATTTAACCATACCTTCTTCGCCTAAAGCATCTTCAACAAACTCTTTAACTTCACGGCCGCGTTCTCCGATTAGTGCAACAACGTTAACGTCTGCATCTGAATTTCTTGCAATCATACCAAGCAGTGTACTTTTACCAACCCCTGAACCTGCAAATAATCCCAAACGCTGTCCGCAGCCCATTGTCATACAACCGTCAATTGCTCGAACCCCTGTTGAGAATTGTTCTGTAATAATAGGTCTTTCAAACGGTCCCGGAGGAGGTCCTTCAATAGGTTTCCATGTTGCATTGGTTGTATCAAGAGGCTTTCCGTCTATAGGATTACCTAAAGGATCAATCAATCGCCCTAATAAAAAATCCCCGATTGGAATTGTAATCGGTTGTCTTGAAGTTGTTACCAAACTTCCCTGACCAATTCCGTTTCCATCCAAAAGTAATGATAATTGAGCGACTTCACCTTTAAATGCAGCAACTTCAGCAGGTTTTTGCTCACCCGTTGCGGTTTCAATATAGCACAGGTCACCGATTTTTAACCCCGGCAGTTTAACTTCAACCGTTAAACCCAAAAGCTTTGATACGGTTCCTTTGTACGAATACAAACTTGTTTCATCAAGCTTTTTTTTAACCCGTTGTTTTAACTCTTCTAAATCGCTCTTATCAATATCTGTCATACCTTCTATTATAACGATATTTTTAGTTTGAGCAAGTTTGAAAAGAATGTTCAAAATTATATTTTCTAATTTCATAACTTGTTAACCTATTTACTTGAAAGTCAAAAGTAGATATAATTCTAAATATCATGGCGATTTTGGAAATTAAAAATTTAAATTTAGGCTTTCAATGCGAAGAAGTATTCAGACAGGCACTTTTTGATGTTTCATTTTCACTTGAGAAAGGCAAAATGCTTGCAATAGTAGGGGAATCTGGATGCGGCAAAACAATGAGTGCTATGAGTATTCTAAATTTAATTCCGAAAACTGCCAGAATAACATCCGGAGAAATTTTGTTTAAGGGCGAAAATCTTCTGGAAAAATCACAAAAAAAAATGCAAAATATTCGCGGAGGTAAAATCGCACTAATTCCGCAGGATCCAATGACATCTCTCAATCCGCTTTACACAATTGGCGACCAGTTGTTAGAAATTATAAACATACATCAGCATTTATACGGTGAAGAGGCTGAAAAAAAAGCAATAGAAGCACTTGAAGCAGTACAAATTCCATCGGCAAAATCCCGATTTAATAATTATCCGCACGAATTTTCAGGCGGAATGAAACAACGTGCAATTATTGCAATGGCACTTGCCTGCAACGCGGAAATCCTAATTGCAGACGAGCCGACAACCGCATTAGATGTGACAATTCAAGCCCAAATAATGCACTTATTAAACGAAATTAAGAAGAATAACGAGACTTCAATTTTGTTAATCACACACGATTTAGCACTTGTTAAAGAAAATTGTGATGATATTGCAGTAATGTACGCAGGACGAATTGTGGAAAAAGCCCCTAATAATACTTTTTTTGCAAACCCTAATCATCCGTATTCAAAAGCACTTTTAAAGGCTTTGCCGTCCAACAGGGGTGAAAAGCTTGAAACAATAAAAGGTCAGCCCCCAACTTTGTCACAAAGAATAGATGGCTGTAAATTCAACCCGAGATGTGATTTTTGTATGGATATTTGCACACAAAAAGTTCCGGAACTGATTGATATTGAACCGGAACACAAAAGTGCATGTTTTTTGAATGAATATTGTTAAATAATGAAATTTAAAAAAGCGAGCTGTTGGGCAGAAAGCCCAAACTGCTAATTTCGGATATAGGAAGGTTCGGAAACGTAGTTTCTGATAAATAGTTTTCTATTCCACATTTCTTTGACCGCAAAGCGGATTTTTAAAAGAGTGAAACTCGTCCAGAGGAGGACTGCGTTGAGCCGTCCGACTCGCAAAAATCCAAGACAGAAACGTGGAGCAAAGAAACTTTCTCCTATCACTGTCTTGCGTCGCTCGCGATAAACGGGTCTACCGGCAAGGCTCAACGCCTTGACCGTTCGCCCTCTGCTCGCTAGCGTTGCGTTCACTAATAAATTGTAAATGCTCAACCCAAAGCGAGTAAACTCACTCAGGTGTCACCCTGACTCCTCACCGGAGTGGGTACATTGCTACCAATATTGGTATACGGAGTCTAATTACCTAATATATTTACCCCTAGTCGTTCAAACAATACTCGCTTTTGTTGTTGTTTCGCATAACATTTATTGTTCACTTCGTGGAGGTCGAACCTTTCTCAATCTAACTTTGGGGTTCGGGGGCGATGCCCCTGATAACTCGAGCTATTTAATTAATAGATTGCCACGGGCTAAAGCCCTCGCAATGACTTAGCTCGTATTGTCATTGCGAGGAGTGAAACGACGAAGCAATCCATAAAAGAAGTTACATTATTGCGATTGGAAACTTGAACGGGTGTATTAAATTACTTTTACATTTACCCCCGAAGCAATCCAGCTTATAGATTTGTACATTTGTAGGTTTGGATTTCTACCCCGAACCCCCTTATATATTCTACTCACTTTCCAATAAACTGTTGATTTCCATCAATTCTCTTACTTCTTTTTGCATGTTGTCGATTAATAGCCCTATGGAATAACTCCTTGTTGTTATCGTTGTTGCCAACGTATGAAGCGGCTATTTCAAGATAACTGTTCAGATTTACCAGAATATCAAGTGTTCTGTTTTCTTTTTCTCTGTTTTCTGATTGTAATAAAATTTTTTCGTTCATTTTGTATACCTCCTTTTTACGTAATTTTATATGAATATAATGGTCATTTATTGATTTTAAATCTTTATTTATACCTTGATATTCTTATTTACGAATAACAGGTAATAGCAAGGGACAAAAAAATAAACTAATATATAGTTTATGTATGATAGTGAAAATATTAAAAAAATCATTGGTGCCAATGTTAAAGAACTTCGCATTAATAGGGGAATAACACAGGAACAACTTTCAGAGTTTTTGGGGTTACAATCACATTCGGTAACTAAAATTGAAACAGGAAGCACATTTGTCTCAAGTAAAGTTTTAGCAGCTCTTAGCAATTTCTTTAATGTAACTCCATCATTTTTACTTAGTCCTAAAGTTAAAGTTTTTACAGAAGCAGATATCAATTATATTAATGAAATCAAACGACTTTTACCTGATTTCAGTTCTGATAAACTACGAGAAATTTTTAATATTTTAAATGTTATGGACAAATAAGACTACATAACCCCTCCTTAAAGTGTAGAAAGTTATTCTAAAGCACACCTAATTCCATCTTAAAGCAGTACTAATACATTTGTCAATATGTGAATATACAAGTATGGATGAGAATGAAATTCTTATAATAGTTGGTAGAAATATATGTGCTGAAAGAAATCGTGCCGGTTTATCACAGGAAGGGCTGGCAGCTATAGCAAATATTAATGAAAAGCATCTTAGCAAAATTGAAAACGCTCATGCTAATCCGAAAATTACAACCATTATTGCTATTGCCGATGCTCTCAATATTTCTCTTGAAGATATTTACAAAAAATAACCCCGAACCTCAATTATTAAAAAAAGATAAATTTCACTTGTTAATTTGCTTTCATGCCTTATAATATAGGTATATAATGTTGTGAAGGGAAATATAATAATGACTGAAAATAATTCAAATCCGTTTAAAAACGACGAATTAGTTAAAGATGAAAATATTGAAGCTTCAACTGAAAACGAAACTCCTGTTGAAGAAACAAAAGAAGAAGCTGTTCAAGATAACAAACTTCAAGAAGAATACGACAAACTAAACCAGCAATATATTCGTCTTGCAGCAGATTTTGATAACTACAGAAAACGTCAGGAACAAGAACGTGAAAATTTAATCAAGTTCGGAACTGAATCAACTTTGAAAAAAATGATTGAAGTTCTTGATAACTTTGACCGCGGTCAAAAAGCACTTGAAGGTGTTGAAGATTGCGAAAAAGTTAAAGAAAGTTTTAATCTTGTTCATAAACAGGTTTGGGATTCTTTGTCAAAACTGGGCTTGGAAGAAATTAAAGCCATCGGGGAAGAATTTGACCCTAATTTCCACGAAGCAGTTATGCAAACTCCAACAAGCGAACACCCTGAACATACTGTAATCGCTGAATTACAAAAAGGTTACAAAATGGGCGACAAGGTTCTAAGACCAACTCTTGTTAATGTTGCAACTGCGGGTTAAACGGGCAATCCCCACTAACATACCCTTAGACAAGGGATATAGTAGAAAAGGAAGTAAAAAGAGGATATGGCAGATTATTATGAAATATTAGGAGTATCAAAAGATGCTTCAAAAGACGAAATAAAATCAGCTTTCAGGAAAAAAGCCAGAGAGCTGCACCCCGATGTAAACAAAGCCCCTGATGCTGAAGAAAAATTTAAAGAACTCGGCAAAGCTTACGAAACTTTATCTGATGAGAACAAAAGAGCAACCTACGACAGATACGGTGAAGACGGTTTAAAAAATGCTGGATTTGATACAAACGGTCCGTTTGCAGGCGGTTTTGGCGATTTGAACGATATTTTTGAATCATTCTTTGGCGGATTCGGCGGATTTGGATTTGGCGGCGGAATTGACCCGAACGCTCCTCAACGCGGCGACGATTTGAGATATGATATTAAGTTAAAATTTGAAGATGCTGCGTTTGGAATAAATAAAGAAATAAAATTTGACCATCTTGAAACCTGTCCTGACTGCCACGGAACAGGTGCAGAAAAAGGAACTCAAAAGAAAACATGTCCGCAGTGCGGAGGTTCAGGTCAGGTAAAAACTGTGACTAGAACTCCTCTTGGCAACTTTGCACAAATTACAACCTGTCCACACTGCCACGGAACAGGAGAGATTATCGACAAACCTTGCAAAACCTGTCAGGGACACGGTCAAATTAACAAAGAAAAGAAAATCGAAATCAAAATTCCTGCAGGCGTTGATAATATGTCTAAAATCAGGGTTTCCGGAGAAGGTGACTGCGGAATAAACGGCGGTCCAAACGGAGATTTATTTGTAGTTATTCATGTCGAATCTTCAGCTTACTACAAACGTGAAGGCATCAATGTATTTACAGAACTTGAAATCTCACCTGCTCAGGCAGTTATCGGCGACACTGTAACAATCAAAACTCTTGACGGTGAAAAAGAAATTCAAATACCTGCAGGTGCTCAGCACGGAAATCTTGTTAAAATCAAAGGTGCAGGTATACCAATAATTTCAAAACCATCTCAAAGAGGCGACCACATAGTAATTCTTAAAATTAAAATTCCTACAAAGTTAGACAAAAAACAGGAAGCTTTATATAAGGAATTATACGAATTTGAAACCGGCAAAGTTCCGCCAAAATCTATAATGTCAAAGGTTAAAGGAGTTTTTAAATAAATGAAAAAATTATTGTTGACTTTAGTTTTATGTTTAGCAGCATCCGGAGCCGCACTTGCAGAACAAGTTCCGCAAGATGTACAGGATTTCGTGAATCAGACATTTCCTGAAACAAATTTCCGTTTTGATGGTGTAATTGTATTGCCTGATAACACAATGTATTTGCCGATTTTTCCTTCAAAAGTTGAAAAAGTTGACGAAGTCGGCATAAAAACAACTTACCCTGCAAACGAAACATTAAAACAAAAACCTGATATGGTTATTCTCAACAATAATTATTCATTATTAAAAGTTATAAATACCAACGGCAAAAAAACAGTTATCAATTTGATGAATCCTCCTGACGAAATTCAATCAGGACTTTTGCCGCAGGATATTTTATTACCAAAAGGACTTGTTATTCCTGAAACCTTAAAAGGGATTATCGGTAATATTGACATTGCAATAACTCAAGAAACAGGTTTAAAAATCAATAACGCAAGAAAAGTCGGTAAAACAAACAGCATTTCTCCGGTTGAAGAATTAAACGGTAAAACCTTCTACATTGCAACAGGAACAAACAAAAATATTCAGGTTATTGACTCAAACACAAAATTACCGAATTATGCACTTGAACAAAATGCCGTAATTAACGACTTAAAGTGCTACAACGGTGAATTTTTGCTTGTGACATACTTTGATTCAAAAGTTATGAATATAATTTCTCTTATGGATGAAAAAGTTATCAAACAAGTTCCGTTTGAAATTCATCCTGAGCAAATAATCATTGACAATGATAAAAAAGTTGCATATATAACAAGCGGTTCAAATTCAAGCGTATATGTATTCAATCTTGAAACAATGACCCTCAAAAGGCAGCTTAAAATCAACGGACTTTGCGAAAAATTCACATTGTCTGAAGATGGCAACAAGCTATTTTATGTAGACAGAAACAAAAATAATATCTGGGCAATTGAACTGGACAACAACTACAAATTAAAAAATATCGGCACATTCCCGAATATTTCAAAAATTGCATACACTGACGGTAAAATTTATGTAATAAGCCGTACTCAAAACAGATTGGCAATCGTTGATTACGAAACTTTAGAACTAATTTCAGAACTTGAAGTTTGTGAAAAACCTGTTGATTTGTATGCACATAATAAAGAATTATACATTCTGGGTGCAGGCGAAAATCTTGTTGAAGTTCTAAACACTGAAGAAGATGTGATTACAGATAAATTATTCTTAAATACAAACGCTTTCGCAACAACAATTACACCAATTGAAAACAGTGAAATGATAATGATTACTAATGCCCGTTCAGGTTTGTATTCTGTAATTGATACAACAACTAAAGAAATTGTTAAAACAAGTCCTTTAGATGTTCCTGTCCGCTCAATTGTAGTTACTGATAAGGTTAAAACAATAAAATGATTATAGAAACTTTTGATAATACAACTCAAGAAATTTTAAAAGAACTGGAAAAAACACAAAAAGAATTTTGGAATATATCCAGAGTGACCGCAGAATTTTTATATAACATGATAGTTGATTCAAAATCAAAAAGTGTTATAGAAGTCGGCACCTCAAACGGTTATTCAGGCATCTGGCTTGGAAAGGCTTTAAAACAAACCGGCGGAAAACTTACAACTATTGAATTTTATGATAAGCGGCTCGATGTTGCAAAAGAAAATTTTGAAAAATGCGGTGTTGCAGATATTATTGAAACCCGAAAAGGAGATGCTGCAACAATATTAGAATATTTACCGGAAGATTTTAAAGTAGATTTTGCGTTTATTGATGCAAACAAAGCCCAA
This sequence comes from uncultured bacterium, assembly GCA_950022495.1. Lineage (GTDB taxonomy): Bacteria > Cyanobacteriota > Vampirovibrionia > Gastranaerophilales > Gastranaerophilaceae > Zag111. The sequence goes on along the minus strand of CATLLJ010000004.1, from coordinate 66,896 downwards.
TATATAAAATTTTTCCACCTTATTGAACCACATTTAAATATTGGCGGATATATTGCATGCGACAACGTTATATCACATGCTTCAAAAGTTCAAACATTTTTAGATGATATTAACGCTAATCCAAATTACGAAAACGTAGTTTTACCATTACCGGCGGGATTGTCACTGGCGAAAAAACTTAGGTAAATCTGTCTGTCATTCTGAGGCAGTAATTTATGAGATTCTTCGCTTCGCTCAGAATGACTTCAAGCCGAAGAATCTCATAAAACTTGGAGAAAATGATGAGTGAAGATTGTATTTTTTGTAAAATAATCAGAGGTGACTTTGGCACAGAATTCGTATACGAAACAGAAAACACTGTTGTGTTCAACGATATTAATCCAAAAGCACCTGTACACATGCTTGTATGTCCGAAAGAACATATTGCTTCGTTAAACGAATTAGAAGACCCTAAATTAATGGCTGAACTTTTGCAAACAGTAAAAGATGTAACTAAAAAAGTTGGATTAAAAGCATACAAAACACAAATCAACACAGGAAAAGAAGCCGGTCAAGAAGTTTTCCATCTTCATATTCATGTTATGGGAAAAATTTAAGAAACAAATATTTTAAATAATATATGCCGTATTTTAGTTTATTTTAAAATACGGTATTATTTTGCCAAAAATATATTAATACTACTTAATATTTACAGAAAATATTAAAGAAATGACACAAAAATCCGATATTTAAAACAAATACAAACTATAAAGGATTACTATGTCATTCAATTTAAACCTTGGATGTCAATTTTTTACAGCCACAACACCAACGACATCCACACCACAACAAACAACATCCACTCCAACATCAAATACTCCGGCTCCTACAGGTGAAATAAAAATCAAGGGGTCAGATAAAACTGTTGATTTGTCCAAACTTCAAGGGCTTGTAAAAACTGACCAAAACCAATCAATTTTTAACATGAAAGTTAAAGGAAGTGACGGTAAAGAAGTTCAAATTGATGCTAATGGCGATGGTGTTATTGATGCGGGCGAAGCACAAAACTTAGCACGGTATCTTAAAGAAACCGGCGGACGGGATGATAAAATTTCGGCAAGAGACTTCCACCAAACAACAAAAGCCTTAAATCAAGACGCATTTAAAGCTCTTCAATCTATTGCAGATCAACAAAATGCTTATGCCAATGGAGATTACGTTGAAGGTGACACAACATTCCATAAAGGAGGCTCATATACAAGAGGAAATGTTACAACAAACAGCGATGGAACATCCATTGTAAAAGACCCTGAAACCGGTACTATTCAATACAAAGACGCACAGGGTAAAGTAACAAAAACCGAATATAAAGACGGCACATATTCTATACCAAAAGAAGGTGGTTATGAAAAGTTTTCTAAAGATAATGTTTTACTTGAAAAATGCGAAATAAAAGACGGTAAAGAGACTGTAACCTCTTATGCATCTGATGGCAAAACCATCAAATCAACTACAACTACAGAACCTACTCAAAAAGACGGAACAACTATTCAACATACAGTAACCCGTCAATATGGCAGTGATGGAACAAGTATTACAGGCATTAACGAATCCTACAATTTGCCTGATGGTAACGGTGCACAGCATAAGCACGAACTTTCCTTTGCCAGCGAACAGGATATGCAAGCAGGAAGACCATCCAGAGAAGTTGTTGACGGAAATATTCCAAGCAAAAAGAATTCTATTGAATACACCTACGATGATAATGGAAGACTAACAAAACAAACTGAAATTTCCGGTGATGGAAAAAGAACTTCTTCAACTAAATTTGACAGAAACGGTAACAAATTCGTCACGACAGTTACCCAAAATGACAAAGGCGAAAATGAAACCGATGTACAATTCCTTGATAGTTCAGGAAAACCTATTGAAGATTCAGAATTTGGAGCATCAAAATTCCATGTAAATCGCGGGGAATCCAATACTGCAATTGCAAAACGTGCATTAATCGAACAGGGTTATAAAGAAGAAGATATTACACCTGCAATGATTAAATCCGCAAAAGTAATGATTGAAGGTGCAAATAGAGACCAATTAAAAACTCTAAGCCGTGACCATGGCAATCTAAAAGCCGGCACAAGATATTTCTACGCAGATGCCGATTTAAAAATTCCTAGATTAGATTTAGACAAAGACGGAATTCCTCAGCTTTTAGAAGTTGATGTAATTGCACCTGCCTCAGAGAAAAAACCAAGATTAATTGATATACCTCCGGCGACAATAAAACCTGAAGATATTAAAATTAACATACCGAAGCCTGCACCTGAGTTAACTCCGGAACAACGAAGCCAGCAAACCTATAATAATATGATGGCAAATTGGAAAGATGGTTCGTTTAAAATGCAACAGAATAATAAAATTATTACTGTTGAAAAAACAACTTTACCAAATGGAGAACGGGCATTCAAATATAATGGCAAATATTATCAACCAACGTTAAACAGTTTAGGTTTACCGGATTTTGCACACGAAATTAAAGATATACACACAAAACCAACTAAGCCAACTACTACAACTCCAGCTCAACAAAATAAATCAACTACACCACATGATTTTAAAAATGATACAACTTATCAAGCTGCACAAACAAGACTAAACGAGCTTGGAAGACAAAGACAAGCTATTATAGATAGCATCCCGGGAGCCAGTGCCGATATGAGTTGGATAGATATCTACCAGAATGCTTCATCACACTTAATGGGAACCAGCAATAGGCTTGAAAAATTAAATGAATATAGCAATACATTAAAAAGTTATGACCTACTTAATAGAAATATGACAAGTTATCAAGACACAATGAACAACTGGCAAGATGGCGATACTTATACAATGAAAACCGGTAATTTGGGCACAGGAACACAAATTACGCTAACAAACGGTCAGAAAGCTATAAAATTCAGCAGCGGAGTATATCCTCTTGGAATAAACGGATTTCCGGATGTTCAAGGTAAAATCACCGACGAATCTTTAATACCGCAATAAAAAATATAACATTTGAAAACAAATATTTATATGATAGCATAGTGTTACGTGAAAATTTACGTAACACTTGTTTTTATGCAGATTTAGCAATAAGAAAGGGAAAATAAGAATGAAAAATGGTATAGAAAACGGATATTATCACGAAATAACCCCCGGTGGATACGGAATTTCAATTAAAGCAGGAAATGTATTATTTTCTGACAATTCACCATTTCAAAAAGTTGAAGTGTTTGAAACAGATTCACAGCTAGGCAGAGTTTTAACACTTGATGATTTAATGATGACAACAGAAGGCGATGAATATCATTATCACGAAATGATTGCACATATTCCTATGATGCAGCATCCTTGCCCAAAATCAGTACTTGTAATTGGCGGTGGTGACGGCGGTACAATCCGTGAAGTTATGAAACACAAAACAGTAGAAAAAGCTGTGCTTTGTGAAATTGACGGTATGGTTATTGAAGCTTGTAAAAAATATTTACCGACAATCTCTTGTGAACTCGATAATCCGAAAGTAGAAATTCTTGTTGAAGATGCAATTGAATACATTAAAGATAAAAAAGATGAATTTGATATTATTCTAATAGATTCAACTGACCCTATGGGACCGGGTGAAGGTCTATTTACAGATGAATTTTACACTAATGTTAAAAATTCATTGAAAAAAGGCGGTATTATGGTTGCTCAATCAGAATCACCTTTTGCACAAGCTGAATCAGTAAGAAAAATGTATGTTCAACTGAAAAAAGTATTCCCGAATGTTGCTACTTACACTTCAAATATCCCTACTTATCCGGGCGGATACTGGGCATGGGCATTCTGTTCAGTTGATGTTAAACCTTTAGAATACTACAACGACGAACGTGCGGCAGAAATCATTCCAACTTGTAAAATTTACAACAAAGAATATCATAATGCACGTTTTGCACTTCCAAATTATTTGAAAGAATTATTATAATAAATTATATATTTTTTAAGAAGGCGGCGAGAAATTTCTCGCCGCCTTCTTGTAATTTCAATATTTTATTTCAATAACTTCTCTTTTAAATATTTTGTTGCAGGTTTCTCTACAAAATAATATGTGAATACACCAAATATAATAACTACTGCAAAAAACAGCTCTATATTTATTACAGGATGTGAAACTACCCATTGATAATGTGCTTTACAAACATAAAATTTCCATAAATTTTTGATAAATTGATGGGTTAAAAATATAGCAAATGCAAATTTACCTAAAAATACAGATACATCATTTTCCAACAATCTTGAAAAATAACCTTTTTTAATCACAAATAACGAGAATAATACAGTAAAAGCAATGACCATAATTAAAGGATTATCATAATTCATTTTATGAAAACATATATAATAAAATACAAAGAAAAATAAATATATTTCAGAAGCTGTAAATAGTAACTTTTGCCAGATATTTAATGTCATTTCTTTTACTTTTTGAATATTATCTTTATATATCATAGAAAGAAAATATCCTGTTCCAATACCTGCGAATGCTCTTATCATTCCAATATTAAAAACATAAGCAACATTAATATATTGTAGACCTTCAGAATGAATCCACATTGAATAACAGAAAAATATTATACATGCCGTAATCAAATTAAAAACTTTCTTCTCAACTGTCTTGTACAAATAAAAATAAAACGATAATCCCCAGAATAAAGATGAAACAAACCAAGAAGCAGGAATATCACCATTCCTAAGAGTTAAACCGACATTTTGAATATTTAACAGTGTAAAAACATTTTCATATTTCAAAAATGTAATTGGCGTAAATAATGAAATGATATATATAAGTATTAACACGAAAATAATAGTTGGCATAAATCTAAGTAATTTTTTCTTTGCAAAATCAGCATAATTTTGATTAAAATTCGTTGTCAAAAACAAAAAGAAACCTGAAATTATAAAGAAAAAATCTACCGGCAGTCTGCTCCAGTGAAAACCGGTCATTATATTATTATACATTGGAATGTCATCCCCAAATATATTAATCACCCCATGACGCATATGACAGCATACAATTACCAATGCAAATAAAAACCGCATTATTTCAATATTTTTAATCTTTTCCACTGTAAATCTTCCAAACTATAACTTATAACTAATGATTATATAAATTATAACATAGTACAAGTTATAGCACAATTAATTTAAAATTATGATAAATGGATAAAAGGGAATTATTAAAAAACTTCGGAAAGAATGTAAAAATTGAACGTATCAAAAAAGATTTGACACAAGAACAATTTGCAGAAATTCTCGGAGTCAGCACAAACTACGTCGCGTGTGTAGAAAACGGACGACAAAATATGTCACTCGGAAAAATTTTAGAACTTTCACATGCGTTACTAATTGATATAAATAAATTACTGGATTTTACAGATTAATATCTTCAACAGTATACAATCTGTGAGTAGAATTTACAGGAATCTTACCATCATCACCTTTTACAAAAAGAATTGGGAAAAGGAAAAACCACCCAACATTAGCCCAGTACCTGCCTTCACCTTTATCTACAACAGTTCCTCTTAATCTGATTATGTCATTATTAGAAGCTGCCATTTCAAAATTACCGAGTTCAAGCTCACCAGGAATACCTAATATGCCATTATTTTTCTTTTTGACAACCTCAGCAGTAACCTCTCTACCTGATTTAATAACAACCTCGTTGTTAACTTTAACAGGATGAATAACCGTAAAATTAACTCTATCACCTGTTTTTACATTGTCAGCATCAATCCCTTTTTGCGGCTGCACAACAACCATTGTTCCCTCTGGGATGGTTGCAGCATAGATTTGAGATTGTAACAATAAACTTAGCATAATAACTGATAAAATCTTTTTCATCTTAACTCCATTAATTATATGTCATGTAACTTAATCTATAGTTCAACTTATATGAATTATAAACCATTATAATATTATGTCAAATATTTTAAAATTTTAATTATGGATAAAAAGAAAATTGTAGAAATTTTTGCAGCTAATATTAGAGCAGAAAGAGCACGGAAGAATTATACTCAGGAAAAAGTTGCAGAATATGCAGACATTTCAACTGAGTATTTATCAAGAATAGAAAACGGAAAGGCATGCCCGACAACTCTGGTTATTGCAAACCTTGCATTGGCTCTTGGAGTTACACTGGATACATTATTACCCTTAGACAATTTAAAAAATAACTAATTCTATCCTAATCGGTTTTGTTCATTGAATATTTTGAATATATTTCTGCAACTTTTCTATATGATGCAGGAATATACGCAGGTAAATTTATAATTTTATGGGTTAAATAATATGGATTTGCAAACAACGAAAAAGCTTCTGCACCAACCGCAGCAGTTGTATTCGCAGAATGCCTAAGCGTATCATTTTTTATTTGTTTATTACTAAATTTATGCCTGAACGGATTATCACTCTCGTATAAATCATAAGTAACAGTATCAACCATTTTAGGCACCGGTGTTGAGTCAACCCAATTAGAAAATAAAGATATATTCTGGGAAATAACTGTAGTATTTATGAGATTCATACTTATATTAAATTCAAAAAGATAATTTTTTGCTATACCTACCAGTAGCGATAAAATCTCGGATGAACATAATACGGTCGTGACATATAATAGAAATGCTGGCGTTCAAGATAATTTCGTATCCGCTGCTCATTTATCATTTCCTGCTGAAGCATATTGTTACGCTGCTGCTCAATTACAAGTGCTTTTTGAGCTTCAAGCTGCTGCTGCTGATAGTATTCATTCTTTTTATCCTGAACGTAATTATTAAAATCATCATTCAAAGAATTAAACGCATTGGTTAACTGCTGACCGCTATATTTTTTCAAATATAAATTCGCAGTATTGAAAAATTCATCCTGTTTTTGTGTGACTTCTGCAGCGGAAATAGTTGCCGGAATTTCTTTTTCAATATCCACCCATTTTGAAATTTTTACAAAAGAAGACAACTTTGATACAGCTTTATCAAGTTTTGCCTGCTCAATATCCGCAATAACAGCGTTTGCTTCCATAATCTGATTATCATCCTGTGCAACAGTACGGGCTTTATAAGCATAAGCCAGCCTCGTTTCGCTGCTGTTTACTGTTTGCTGTATACGCATCAAATTCTCAAAATTATAATTTTCTTTTAACAATTCCTGAGCCAGTTTATTCGCTTCAAAATTGTTTTGAATATTAAAATATGCAAGATACAAAAGCTCTTTGTCCTGATATTCAAGCTTGTTTAACTTCTTACAGTACTCAATAGTTTTAGAATAATTCCCGAGAGCAAAATAACAATGTGCAATATACGAAGTTACAAAATCATCATTTGTATTTTCATACATCATAAAATAATTTAAAGATTTAGTATACTGAGCTGTGGCAAAATACAAAATCCCAAAAGACTGATTAACTAAATCTTTCCGAACAATCTGCCCTTTTTTATCTAAATATTGAATTTTATTTAAAAGTCTTATAGCTTCATTGTAATTATTTTTCTGATAATTCAGATTATAACACTGCAAATATGCAGGAAGATAGTTTGGATATTTTTCAAAAACCTTGTTCCAATCGCCTTTTTCAATAAGTTTTTGGATTTTTTTCACATATTTATAATCTTCTTCCTGTGTTTTAGAAAGAGTTTTTAAAAAATTCTTCTCCTCATTACCTGAAAGTTTAACATATTCCGCATCTATCTTATCCGAATTAAAATTATAATATTTTAAATAATTACCGTATGGAATATTTTTTAACTGCAAACTTTCATTATAACTCACAACAGCTTTAGTATTTTCGGGTGTGAAAACATACCCCTGTGCCCCGTATGCATTCAAACCGGCACAAAAAACAACAACCGCAAAAGTTAATATAATCTTTTTCATATCACACCTCATTTCTACATTTTACTGAAAATTATTAGAAATTCAACAATATATTAATTTAACGACAAAGAAGGAGCGATTGTTCATAAATGAACAATCGCTCCTTCAAATTATACCTTTGCTAAACTAAACTTCTTTGAAGATTAGAGTTGCATTGTGACCGCCAAATCCAAAAGAATTTGATAATGCTACATGCACTTTCTTGTCTCTCGCTTTGTGAGGAACATAATCAAGATTTGCAACATGTTCGTCTTGATTGTCCAAATTGATTGTAGGCGGAACTTTACCGTCAGTAATTGCTTTTACACAAACGATAGCTTCAACAGCACCTGTTGCACCAAGCATGTGTCCGTGCATACTTTTTGTTGAACTTACAAGTAAGTTTGGATTTGCATCTTTGTCGCCAAAGATTTTTGCAATAGCTTGAGATTCAGCAATATCACCCAAACCTGTACTTGTACCGTGTGGATTAATATAATCAACATCAGCAGCTTTTACACCGGCATCTTCCATTGCAAATTCCATTGCTTTATATGCACCGTTTCCTTCAGGATCCGGAGCAACCATGTCGTGTGCGTCAGCAGTTTGACCGTAACCAACGATTTCTGCATAAATCTTTGCACCACGTTTTTTAGCATGTTCATATTCTTCAAGAACAAGAACACCTGAACCTTCACCCATGATGAAGCCGTCTCTGTCTTTGTCATAAGGTCTGGAAGCTCTTTCCGGCTCATCATTTCTTTTTGATAAAGCACGACAAGCAGTGAACGCACCAACACCTAAAGTTGTAATCGTAGCTTCGCAGCCTCCGGCAACAACAACATCAGCATCTCCGTACTGAATGCTTCTGAATGCATCACCAATAGAATGTGTACCTGTTGCACAAGCTGAAACTACTACTTTGTTAAGCCCTTTGTAACCATGTTTCATAGAAATACGACCTGACGCCATATCTACAATCAACATAGGTACTGTGAATGGAGAAGCCTTAGTAGGTCCTTTTTCAATCATTGCCATGTGGCTTTTTTCAAATGTTTGGAAACCGCCGGCAGCAGAACTTACAATAACACCAATTCTATATGGATCAATGTCTGCTTCGTCAATACCTGAATCTGCAATTGCTTCATCTGCAGCAACCATTGCAAATTGAGTATATCTATCCATTCTCTTAGAATCTTTTGAATCCATATAATCTTCAGGATTGAAATCAGAATCTTTGATTTCAGCTGCGATTTTTACAGATTGTTTTTCAGTATTAATTCTTTCAATTACAGAAACACCGCTTTTACCTTCAAGCATAGCACTCCAAAATTTATCGGTACCGATACCGCAAGGTGTAACAGCTCCCAATCCTGTAATTACTACTCTTCTTTTACTCATTTAAGATATCCCTTTTTCCCTATAATAATAAATAATGCGAGAATGAAATATAAAATCTCACTCTCGCAAATATAAAATCCAGTTTGAATAATTCTAAAAATTCAATTCGTGAGATAAATTACTTACCTAATTTGCTGTCGATGTAAGAAACTGCATCTTGAACTGTTTGAATTTTTTCTGCGTCTTCATCAGGAATTTCGCATTTGAATTCTTCTTCTAAAGCCATAACTAATTCAACTGTATCTAATGAATCAGCACCTAAATCGTCTGTAAAACGAGCTTCAGGTGTAACTAATTTTTCATCAACACTTAATTGATCTACTACAACTTTTTTTACTGTTTCTAATGTACTCATAATTTTTTATCCTCTTATTTGTTGTGTAATACACTACTCTATTAAATTATACTATTTAAAGATAAATTTGCAACTGACTTAAAGAAATTTTACAAATAGACTATCAACACTCTTGGTAATTCGACTGCAATCAGCAATTAATTTTTGAAAAATTGTGCGGTAATTTTCAGCTTTTTCACGGGTTGAATTTGGTAACTTGTCGTTATTTATAATAGTTTTAAGACTGTGAACAGTAAAAACAAGAATCACAAATAATGCACAAAAATCAGAATGCCAGTCACCGGCAATATCTTTCAAACTTTCTTCAAAATCCCTGTCAACAAAATGATTTTTATGAAAGTTTTCATAAAATGTATTCATCATTTCCTTTATTTCTTTTTCATCATTTTCCAGCATAAATTTCTCCTTAGTTTTTATCTTAATTTAGTTAGAGTATATGTTCTAATTATAGAGTATATTTACTATATTTGTCAAGATTTTTTTAGAGTTATATGGCTATAATTAGAAATTAACCTATAATAGTAGAATATGAAAGCGATAAACGAAGTAAAAATGTTAGTTGGTAAAAAAGGGGTAACCCTTACATATTTGGCTGAATATCTTACTGAGCATTCAGATAAAAATTATTCTCTTGATACCCTATCAAAAAAATTACGAGGGGATACTATAAGATATTGTGAAATGAAACTTATTGCTGAAGCTTTAAATATGGAACTTGTGTTAAAAGACAAAGAATAAGTAAACATGATAAGTGAAAAAATTTGCTTAAAAATTAAATTTGAGCGACAAAAATACGGACTATCGCAAGAAGAGTTAGCACTGAAATCGGGGCTAAGTAGAAATGCTATTTGGAAAATTGAAAGCGGACGAGTATCACCAACTATTACCTCACTTGAAAAAATTGCACAAGCCTTAGATATGGATTTTGCAACCCTGACCGATGTTTCAAAAGTTGATTTGTAAAAGTTTTTGGTTTGAATTTCTACCCCAACCTACTAATCTGCCCCATATAGGGGAAAGTGGCACGTAGTGCCGTAGGGGGTGTTGCCCATTCTTCTGGATTGCCACGGGCTAATGCCCTCGCAATGACATAGCGTGTATTGTCATTGGCGAGGAGAAAATTAAACGGGTATTAAATTACCTTTACATTTAACACCGAAGCAATCCAGCTTATTTTTATACGATGATACTGTTCCTTCATTTCTTTCTCTTTTATTGCGAGTAAAAGAGAAAGAAACGTAAGCAAAGAAAAGATTGGATATAGTAGCTTGGGCTAAAAGCCCAACGGAATTCTGGATTGCTTCGCATTCGCTCGCAATGACATTTCGTGTATTGTCCTTGCAAGGGAAAATCGAACGGGTGTATTCAATTACATTACATTTACCCCCGTGGCAATCCATAATAAAAAGGCGGCGGAACAAATGTTCCGCCGCCTTTTTAATTCTTTATTTGATTTCTCAAATTATATCATCAATCCGCCAGCAACTTCGATTGCTTGACCAGTTACATAATCAGTATCTAATGCTAAAAATTTAACAACTTTAGCGATATCTTCAGGTGTACCAAGTCTTTTCATCGGAATAGCTTTTAAGTATTCGTCGATGTTAGGAAGTTCTGCTGTCATTGCTGTTTGGATAAAACCAGGACATACAGCGTTAACTCTGATGTTTCTTGAACCAAATTCTTTTGCAAGAGTTTGAGTGAAACCAATTAAACCGGCTTTTGAAGCTGAATAGTTAGCTTGACCAGCGTTACCGTGACGACCAACAATACTTGACATATTGATGATTGAACCTTGACGAGCTTTTGACATGTATTTGATAACTGCATTAGTTACACAGAAAGCTGATGTTAAGTTAACTTTAATAACGCTTTCCCATTGGTTCATATCCATTCTTAAGAATAAACCATCTCTTGTAATACCTGCATTATTTAATAAGATGTCAATTTTGCCGTGTTCAGCAATCATTTTATCAACATTTTCTTTAACTGCTTCGTGGTTTGATACGTCAAAGCTATAGAAGTAAGCATTTACGCCTAACGCTTTGATTTCGTCAATAGCCGGTTGAGCTTTTTCAGCATCGCAAATATCATTAATAATAATATCGCATCCAGCTTTAGCAAGTTCTTTTGCACAAGCTAAACCAATACCGCGAGATCCGCCAGTAATTAAAGCAATTTTTCTTTCTGTCATAATTTTTTCTCCTTATAAATTTATAGGGACGAACCCATACTTTCTAAACAATAGCCATTTCTTCTTTTAATGAAGCAACGGTTGCATCAAGAGATGCTTTATCAAAAACATTATATGTTTTAGCTTCAACATTAATTTTCTTAATCAAACCTGAAAGAACTTTTCCCGGTCCGATTTCAACAAATGTGTCAACGCCGTTTTCAATCATGTTTTCAATGGTTTGTGTCCAATGAACTGATGAATAAATCTGGCGAGGCATTTTATTTTTGAAATCATTTGCAGAAATAGTCGCTGCCGCATCAACGTTAGTGACAACAGGAATTGAAGCACTGCTGATGTCTAAATCTTCAACAAAATTAGCAAATTCTTTTCCTGCATCTTCTAAAAATTTAGAGTGGAAAGCACCTGAAACAGCAAGAGGAACAACTCTTCTTGCACCTGCTTCCATCAATAATTCGCCGGCTTTAGCAACAGCGGCTTCATCTCCAGTGATAACCACCTGAGCAGGAGAATTATAATTGGCAACATCAACGTAACCAACGCTTGAAGCTTTTTCCAAAACTTCATCAAGGCTGCCTGCCGGAGCATTCAAAATAGCTGCCATAGCACCGCCTTTAACCTGTCCCATTAAATCAGCTCTTTTTTGGATAGCAAGCATTGTTGTTTCCAAATCCATTACGCCAGATGCGTACATTGCACAATATTCACCTAAGCTGTGACCTGCTGTATAAGTAGGTGTAATATTTAATTCTGATTTAAAAGCTTCCAATGCTGCAATTGACATTGTAACAATAGAAGGCTGGGTGTTAACAGTTTGTTTCAAATCTTCTTCCGGACCATCAAAACATAATGAAGTTACGCTTTTTCCCAAAACTTTATCTGCTGTATCAAAAACTTTTTTAGCAGAGTCAAAATTCTCATATAAATCTTTTCCCATTCCAACGGATTGAGCCCCTTGTCCCGGAAAAACGAATGCTATTTTCTTAGTCATACTTTATACTCCTGTATTGTTAAATTTAATCTAAATAAATAATTTTTTCAGAATTTACCCTTAGCAAATACCTTCACGAAGCCTTACTACTGCAGCACCCCATGTCATACCTGCTCCAAATCCGCAAAGAATAGCTGTTGAACCAAGTTTGATTTTTCCTTGTTCAACACCTTCTACTAACGCAATCGGAATAGAGGCTGCTGAAGTATTTCCATAGTATTTAATATTTGAAATAACTTTTTCGTCTGAATATTCAAGTCTTTGCTGCAACGCTTCAATAATTCTTTGGTTTGCCTGATGCGGAATCAAATAGTCAATATCAGCCGCAGTCATACCTGCTTCATCAATACATTTGTCAACGTATTTTGGTAATGTAGTTACAACAAATTTGTAAACATCACGTCCTGCCATGTGAATTTTTGCATCACCTTCGTCGCAAGGTTCAACAAGCGGACAATTTTTACCAGGTGTATCAAGATAAATATATTGACCGATACTTCCGTCTGCTCTAACATCTAATGATAAAATATCATCAACACCGTCTTCAGCTTCTGTAACAACCATTGCACCAGCACCGTCGCCAAAAAGAATTGAAGAACCTCTATCTTCCCAGTCAACAAGTCTTGAATTATTATCAGCTGCAATTAATAAAATATTTTTATATAAACCTGAGCCAATCAAACCTCTTGCAACCTGCAATGCATAAATCAAACCTGTGCAAGCAGCTGTCAAATCAAATGACGGTACAAAATCAGGAATACCAAGTCTAGCTTGAATATTACAAGCTAAAGCCGGATATAGTTGAGGCGGTGCAGAAGCTGCTGCAATTACGCAATCAATTTCTTCCGGTTTAAAACCTGATTTTTCGATAGCTTTTTTCGCTGCTTCTTTACCAAGATCAACAGCGTTCTGGTTACCAGAAACCACTCTTCTTTCTTTTATACCGGTTCTTGTATAAATCCATTCGTCAGATGTTTCGTACAACTTTGTTAAATCGTCATTTGTTACGATAGTTTCCGGTACGCTATATCCAACACCTGCAATTCTAAGCGGTTTCAAATTCTTTGACATAATTTTTTCCTATCTATTAATATTTTCTGCAATTCTGGAGTTAATATCTTTATTCAACACTCTAACTGCAGCTCTTACAGCGTTTTTCATAGCATAAGATGAACTGCGGCCGTGTGCAATAACAGAAATTCCTCTAACACCCAGCAAAAGCATGCCTCCAAAAACTTCCCAATTGATACGTTTAAGAATACGACGCAAGAAAGGTTTTGCTAACAATCCGATAATACATCCGATAAAATCAGATTTAAATTCGGTTGATATCATTTTTAAAAGCATTGAAGCAGTACCTTCTGTAACTTTTAAGGCAACATTTCCTGCAAAGCCGTCGCAAACAACAACATCGCATTTATTTATAAAAAGTTCTTTTCCTTCAATATTTCCTACAAAATCTATATAACCCTTTTCGTGCATATCTTTTAATAACGGATAAGTTTCTTTAACAAGGGCATTGCCTTTGCCTTCTTCTTCTCCGATACTCAAAATACCCACTTTAGGATTTTCAATTCCAACAACATGCTGAGCATAAGCAACACCCATTTCTGCAAATTGGGCAAGCATTTCAGCAGTACAATCGCTATTTGCACCGCCGTCAATAAGTACAACAGGATCTTTCATTGTTGGCAAAGTAACCGCAATTGCAGGTCTTTGCACACCATGAATACGTCCTAATCCAAATAAACTTGCTGCCATTGCAGCCCCTGTTGAACCGGCAGAAACAACAGCTTCGCATCTGCCTTCCGCAACAGCTCTGACTGAAGCAACAATTGATGAATCTTTTTTCTTACGAATTGACTGACCAACAGCTTCACCCATTCCAATAACTTCTGAAGCATGAGTAATTGTATAATCTATTTTATCGACGTCAATTCTAATTCTTCTTTTATGACCTTTAGTACCACAATCTGAATAGATACAACCCGCATTTCTTATACGTTCAAGCTCTGCGTTAATTGCATCCTGTTGACCAACAAGCTCTAAGCCTACACCATATTCCTGTGCAGCCCATAAAGCACCTTCCATAATTGCCTTCGGTGCGTAGTCTCCGCCCATTACGTCTATTGCTATTCTTGCCATACTTTATTCTCTCTCCAAGTCATCCGTATTTAAATTAACGAGAAGCGGCAATTAAATTGTCGCTTCTCATAATTATAAAATTATTCTTCTGTTTTTTCTTCAACAGATTCTTCAGCTTTAACTTCTTCAGTTTCTGCTTTTACTTCTTCAACCTTAGTTTCTTCAACTTTTTCTGCTTTAGGAGCAGCTTTTTTAGTTGATTTTTTAGCTGTTTTTTTAGGAGCTTCTGCAACTGCTGCAGCTGCTTCTTTATCTGCTAATTTTACAGGTTGTCCTTTGTAAGTTCCGCATGCTGTACATACAGTGTGTGTTAAAACTGTTTCGCCACAATTAGGGCATTTAGTTGTTTCAGGCTTTGTAGCTTTCCAATTAGCTCTTCTGCTGCCTTGAGCAGAATGTCCTGTTCTTTTCTTAGGTACTGCCATTTGTCTTTTTCCTTTTTTATTTTCTGTACTTACTAACTATTTTTTTAGGTCAATCTGAATGTTATTAAAGACATCCAACCTAGGGTCGGGGATATTTTCTTCTGAGAGAAATTCCTTCCCTTTACAATTAATACCACAAACTTTTTTATTTGGAAAACTTAATATTACAGATTGATACAATAAGTCATAAATATCTATCTCTTTTTGCCCTTCCAAATCAGTTACAAACTGCCCGTCTTTGATTTCAAATTCAAGTCCTGATTCCTCGTAATCCCCGAACAGAGAGCATTTTGAATACAATTCGTCAATATCAAAATCTAATTTATGTTCAAACTTTTCAAGACATAAATCGCATTCAAGTCTAACTGTTCCGGAAACGTGACCGGTAATTTGTACAAAATCGCCCAAAGACCTTGCTGTCAAATCGGCATGAATAGGTCCAACGCAGTCTATACCTTCGACTTCTTCATCAAAAGTACAGTAAAGCGTTTTATTTTCGGCATTTTCTAAATCTTCAAGTAATAATATTTTTTCCATAAGTCAAATAACTCTTTTATTTTGCAATTCTAAGTATTAAAAATTTTTTAACGAACCTAGAATATCATTCAATTAAACATATTGTTCTTCTTGAATAGCAACTGCAGCAATTTGATTAGAAAGAAAACAAGCTTTTTTCAATGGTCCTTCAGTTTCTTTTTCAATTAAAACTGCTTGCGGAGATTGCATTTTTTCTATTAATTCATCATAAAGCACCTGAGCATCTTTTACATATAGCACTAATGGTGCTGTTGAACTTTTAATAAAAACTAAAACTGCATAGCGTTTTTTTATATTTTGTGCATTCATTCCTTGTGGATTAAATTGTTGAGCCATATTTTCTCCTTCTCTTTTTGAATATATTTTACTAAAAAATATCCGCAAAATCAATATTTAGATATAAAAAAGCGGAAACATCTCAAGATGTTTCCGCTTTAATTTGGTTGTTATAAAATTATTCCTTTCTGCGTTTTGCTGAAACCAGTTCACCATCTTTGTTGTATACCATCAACAAAGATTCGCCATTACTACGTTCTATATATGAACCAAGTTTGCCTTCTTTGTTATATGCAGCATATTTAGAAGTTTTATTTGCATCATCAATAATATCAACTTCGCAAGAACCATCTTCATAGAAAACTGTACATTTATAAACATTGCCAGCCAATTGTTCTTTTACAGAATAAGATGAATTTTCGCAGTCATAATTATATGCTACAAATTTTTTATTGTTAGGATTAGTTTCATCTAAAATGCTTTCAAGAGTACCGTCCAATTTGAAATTATACAAGATAGGTCCTGTAGCTGTTTCTGTATAGATATTTTCCAAAGCACCATTTGAATAATTTTTTCTTTCCCCTTGAACCTGTTTTGGATCATAACCTAAAATATAAGGTTTTGCAGGAATTAAATCCCTATCCATCATCGGATCTCTACCTGTTGTATTAGGTATAGGTGATTCTGTTTCGTTTACAATTCTGGAAGGGAAGCCGTTACTATAATGTACTGTTTCAAATTTAGCTTTATTAAAATCATGAGTTTCTACTATTTTAACTTGACCTTTTTCATCAAATCTTGTCATTTTATTTAATTTTGCATCACCAAAATCTTCTTCAATTAACAAACCTTCTTTGGCGTCAGTAAGAATTTTAGTTTTTGTATAATTATTAGGTCCATATTCAAATTCTCTGACACGTTCGGGTTTTCCATCTGTATAAATAGTAGATTTTGCAAGTTTACCGTCAGAGTTTAATTCTGAAATTTCTGTATAGAATGTTTGAGGCAATTTACCTTCTTCAATCAAGTTATAATTTTTTTGAACTTTTATCAATTTACCGGTTTGATTATCATAAGTTTCAATTTTACTAATTGCATCTTCCGGAGCCATCATATCCATAGTATAAATCGTTGTAGACTTGCCGTTATTTACACCAATAGCTTTTAATTCACCTGATGAAGAATAAATTCTTTCTCCCTGCATACCGTGAATTGCTTCAGGTTGTAAAACTGTCGGAAGAGTTGGTTCGATTACTTTAGGTGCATTTGGTGCCACCATTGTTTGATTATAAGAGGCAAGAGCATCTGCTCCTCTCATATCAGCATTAGGAACATTATTAGCTTGAACAGACTGTGGAGCAGTCATAACTTTTTGGGCACCGTTTTGTGCCGCAATTGGAACCATAGGGTTAACATTTACCGGATTAATCATTTATTTTCCTTTTCACACATTCACTACACTGATTTGTATAAAACATCACAAGCTGATTAATTGACCTTTTATTAACAATTGTAAAAAGACTCTCAATTATGAGAGTCTTTTTACTAAATATATTTAGATTATTTTATTACTTTTTTTGCCCATTTTTGAACAAATTTCCATGCCATATTTATGTATCTATCAGCACTTTCTTTCGGGATAAGTCCTTTTTTAGCATAATCTTTTGCAACCTCTTGAATATGCTGGAATTTTTGAAGTTTTTTGAAAATTGCTTGACCTAATTCAGTTACAGGTTTATTCTTTTTCAACAATGTTTTTAATGGAGGTGTATAAACACCAAGTGCATCATGAGCAATTACCATACCCGGTTTTAATTTAGTAGCAGCACCACCGGCTTTGGCGGCTTCTGAAGTAAGTACATGTGTCATTTCTTCAGTTGGAATAGTAATACCTATATTTGCGTCTTTAACTGCTTTTACTTTTTCGCCTAATTTACGCAATTTACCAATTAAATATTCACCTGTTCTGGCATCTCTATGAGTAGATTCCATCAATTTTACATCAACACTGCCGGCTTGATCTAACAAGGTCTTTTTACCTTTAGCTTTTGCAAATTTTTGCCAGCGTTCATGCATCCAGTCAACAGCTTGTTGACCATAAGTCATACGTAATTCACCCGGTTTCATTCTATAATCAGTACCAAAACCACCCCAGCGATTATTGATATGAGTAGGTTTTGACAAAACTTCAATTTCAGTAATTAATTTTGGATCAGTAACAGGGAATTTTGTACCCGGTGTAACACCTGCATGAAAATTCACTGCTCTTTGGATAGATTCCTTACTTCCCGGTCCAATGATACCTTTTCCATATTTATTGTAACCCTGATTACCAATGTTTTGCCATAAATAATTTTCTGTCATACTGTTTTCCTTTACTAAAAAAATTTCCCATTTTTGCAGACAAAATTCTCCGCAGTAACAAGTGAAATTTGTTACTAAACGAAGTTTCATTTCCCCAAAATAGATAATTGAATTTGTCTTACAAAGATGTAAAAAAACTTTTTTTCAAAAGTTTGCTAGCACCGCACTACATCATATCATATCATATCAATCATATCGGGCATTATAAGCAGATTTGATAAAGTTTTAAATTCACATTTACAATTCTTAATAATTTAAATTCTATTATATATTTCATCCGGTTGCCAACCCATGTTGACATAGTATAATAGTATTAAAGTAATAGAATAAAAAGGAGCTTTGTATGTTCGGAATAATTTTAGCAGGAGGTTCAGGAAGCAGATTATGGCCGCTTTCCAGAGAATTATACCCGAAACAGTTACTTAACTTATGTGCTGAAAAAAGTTTATTACAATCAACATTTGAAAGATTAAACAAGTTTATTCCTGCTCAAAATATTATCAGCATCACAAATACAAAGCACAATGCAAATGTTAGAATGCAATTAGGCGAATTAAGCCAGAATTCTATTATTTTATCCGAACCGATTTCTAAAAACACAGCTCCCGCTATAGCAATGGGAGTAAAATACATTGCAGAAACATCTAATGACGATGAAATTATTTTAGTTGTCCCGTCAGATTTACAAATTACAAACGATGAAAAATTTATTCAATCAGTACAGGAAGCACAAAAACTTGCAGAACAAGGTTTTATTGTAACTTTTGGCGTGACACCTGATTATGCTGAAACAGGATTTGGCTATATTCATTGCGAAGACGGCAGAGTAACTGAATTTACAGAAAAGCCGGATTCCGAAACTGCTGAAAAATATATTCAAAACGGAAATTATTTCTGGAACAGCGGTATCTTTATGTTCAAGACCTCAACAATAATTAATGAGCTTGAACATTATTCTCCTGAAATTGCAAAAATTACAAAAAATTTAAGCTGTTCAGAAAAGACCGTTCCATTTACTCAATTTGAAAAAATGCCTAACATTTCAATCGATTATGCCGTTATGGAAAAAAGTAAAAATATCAGGATGGTTGAACTCCAATCCGATTGGAAAGATTTAGGTTCTTGGAAATCAATCTACGAAGTAAGCCCGAAAGATGAAAATAACAACGTATTTGTAGGTCACGTATTAGATAAAGATTCAAAAAATTCATTTATTTATTCATCGTCAAAACTTGTTGCAACAATCGGTTTAGAAGACACTGTAATAGTTGAAACAGAAGATGCAATTCTTGCCTGCAAAAAAGACAAAACTCAAGAAGTTAAACAAATTTACGAAACTCTGAAAGAACAACATGACGGAACCCAAAAAGTTCACAAAACTGTCTACCGCCCATGGGGTTTTTACACTGTTATAGCAGAGGGAAAGGGTTTCCAGACAAAAATTATTCATGTAAATGTCGGACAAAAATTATCAGTGCAATCCCACAATCACAGAAGTGAGCACTGGGTAGTACTTTCCGGAATGGCAAAAGTTGTACTGGAAGGCAAAGATCACATTTTATCTCCTGGACACAGTATTGATATTGGTGTTAAAGCAATACATTCTCTTCAAAATCCATTTGAAGAAGATTTGGAAATCATTGAAATCCAAAAAGGTGACATCCTTTCCGAAGACGATATTATCCGCTACGAAGATATGTATGGAAGAGTTTAGGGGTAAATATAATTTTTAAAATTTATATTTCTTTATAATTTAGCAATTTCTACGAAAAAACTTTATAAATATATTACAAATTTATAAAGGGGAAATTTTTATGGGGATCATGATGACATTAAGCAAAGGAATTACTTTGCAACAATTAGACAAAACATTTACACAAGCTATGCAAAGATATGCACGTTCATCAAATACGATATAAGGATTTGCTAAAAACAAAGGAGTAATTTTATCCGCAAAAAATAGAATTGCAGAAACTCCATTTGTAGAAATGGATTTAAGATATAACGCCGCATACAGAGGTTTACGCGGTAAAACTGCCAGTCAAGTTTACGCAGACGGTTCAACAATAACAAGAGAAAGATTTTATGATAAAAATACCGGAAATTTAGTCAGGAACAGTCAAAGGATTGAATTTGCAAACAATACACGCCGAACTTATCAAGAAACATTTGGCAAGAAACCATCAACCGGTGTTTGCAGTTGGAGTTTAGGTAAAGACGGCGTCGTATTATCAGAACGCAATTACGGAAAATACATTGACAATCAAGGCAGACAAATTTCTTATATAAATTATATTAATAATATGGAAGCCGGACTTAAAAAACCTTTGTACGGTACATTCCATATTGATAATCAAAAAATTCATTTTGAACGGGTAAAAGGTCCAACAGGTGAACTTACTGATGCTTATAAAGCACAAATTAATAATGGCGGTAAAATAGAGACTCTTGAATTTGCTAATAAAGAAGAGTTAGCAAAACATCTAGGAGTATCCGAAACCTGTTTCTGGGGCTCATAATATCATAGAGAATAAAATTTTCATCCACTGAATAAAAGCAATAAAAAAAGAGGATTAGGAAAATCCTATCCTCTTTTTATCTGGGCCGCAGTGGACTGTCTTGAGTCGCTCGCAATAAACGGGTCTTTCGGCAAGGCTCAACGCCTTGACCGTTCGCCCTCTGCTCGCTCCTCGTTCAAACCAAGACAAACCTCCCGGTTTGTGTGGTTCTCGTCCACTAAATATAAAACAACAAAAAAAGAGGATTAGGAAAATATCCTATCCTCTTTTTATCTGGGCCGCAGTGGACTCGAACCACCGACCTCACCCTTATCAGGGGTGCGCTCTAACCACCTGAGCTAGCAGCCCTTATTTTCGGCGTGGAAATCTTACTTCCCTTTCGCATGAACAAATGTACTATAAACATTTTTTAAAATCAAGTGTTTATTTTTTGAAAAAAACTACCTGCAATATTACAGGTAGTTCCCTTCCTTTAAATAAGATTTTTTTGAACTATATGTTCATGTTTCTTTGAAAATTCTTTCTGATTTTCTTTTTAGCATTATCTAAATTTTTAATTTTCTTTTCTGCATACTTAATTTGTTTTTGTGCAGCTTTTCTTTCAGCCTTAGTTGTATTATAACGAGAATCTATTTCTGCAAAATTATTCTTATAATTAAGAAGTTTATTTCTCAATTCAACCTGTGCGTTATCTATCTGCAAAATTGAATTCTGCATTTTTGTACCTGCTGTAACTTGACTTGGGTCTAACAAATCAGTTCCTTTTGCTGTCGCAGAAGATGATGTTGATGTTGCAGAAACAGGTGCAACTGTAGTACTGTCACTAAAATTCAATGGTGTAAAAGTTGTTTCGGCAAAAACAACACCTGCTGAAACAGCAATCATTCCCATAGCCACAGCTAATGCTTTTGAAAATTTATTCATAAATATTTTCCTCCATTATAGTTGTAAACAGGTAACAACATTTTAGTTCATTTTTCTAAAATGAAAAAGAAATTTACATAATTTAATATCTGCAATTTTGTGCTATTATTTTGATTAAAGGACTTGGGATTATGAGAAAAGAATGGATATTTGATAGTTGTGAAACTAATGAAAAATCTTTGATTAAAAGATTGCTGTTTTCACGCGGAATAAAGACAGATGAAGAAATAAGAGAATTTTTGAACCCTCTTGAAATGACTTTAACATCTCCGGATGTATTTACCGACATGGCTAAGACGGTCGAAAGACTTTCAAGAGCAATAGATAATAATGAAACCATAATTATTTACGGCGACTTTGACGCTGATGGTGTAACTTCGACTTCTGTTTTATACCAAACATTAAAATACCTCAGAGCAAATGTTCATTATTTTATTCCGGATAGAGAGAACGAAGGTCACGGATTTGACACAAAAGCTCTAATAAAATTGATGACAACAATCAAACCTAAAGTTATAATTTCTGTTGACTGCGGTATTTCTGACGTTGAAGCCGTAAAATTTATCAATAGTTTCAAAATCATTGATGTAATTATTACAGACCACCACGAAGCTCCGGAAATTCTACCCGAAGCTTATGCAATTATCAACCCGAAATCTCCGAACGCATTATCAGAAAATCTGACAGCTAAACAAATTGAACATTTAACATATCTTGCAGGATGCGGTGTTGCTTTTAAAGTTGCACAGGCTCTTTTGACAAAATATAACAAGGTTGAATTTGTATATGAAATTCTTCCATTTGTAGCAGTTGGAACAATTGCGGATATTGTACCGTTACTCGGGGAAAACAGATATCTTGTAACTAAAGGACTTGATTTAATTTCCAGAGGAAAGCATGAAGGATTAAAACTTTTACTGGAAAGTGCCGGTTATGATATTACAAAAGGAATCACTGCCGAAAATATAGCGTTTGGAGTTGCTCCGAGAATTAATGCATCAGGAAGGCTTGATACTGTTGAATCAGCTCTTAAAGTTTTAATTTCAGACAATCCGCAAGAAATACGAATGGCGATTGCAACATTAAACGAATTAAATAAAGTTAGGCAAACCTTGTGTCAGGAGGTATTTTTACAGGCAGATGCAATGGTTCAAAAAGAAGGAAATAAAAATTCAGCCATTGTGCTTGCAAATGAAGGCTGGCACATCGGTATTATTGGAATTGTTGCCTCTAAACTTGTTGAAAAATACTATAAACCGGTATTTTTAATGAACTATAATAAAGAAAAAAATGAGTACAGATGTTCTGCAAGAAGTATTGAAGGTGTCCCTTTATATGATGTGATAAGTGCAAATTCAGAATTATTAAACGGATTTGGCGGACATAAATTGGCTGCCGGTTTAAGTTTTTCAGGAGAAAAAACCTCATTTGAAACAGTCAAAAAAGCTTTATGCGATACAGTGAAAGAATATACTAAAACAAAAGATTTAAAACCATTTGTTAAAATTGATTTATTGGTTGAGCCTTCAGATATAACAACCAATCTTGTTGAAGAAATCTCTAAATTGGAACCTTTTGGGGCTTCAAATCCAAGTCCTATTTTTGCAGTTAACAATTTGAAAGTTAAACAAAAACGTTTAATGGGTTCAGATAACTCACATCTTCGACTTACTGTCGGAGCAGACGCTTACGAGTTCACATCTATCTGGTGGCAAAAAGGAGATATTTCGCTAGGCTGCGGAGATAGTATTGATATGGCTTTTCACCCGCAAATAAATGAATTTAACGGAAATATTTCTGTACAAATGATTATTGATGATATACATTCTGATTCACTTAAAGAAGAAGAAATTCAAAATCAACCTCAATATAAAATTTACGACAACAGAAATAAAACCGGTATTTTATCAAACGTAAACGACTATATAAAGACTTCAAAACTAAACATACGTGCATTTGCAGAAAGCAAACAGGTGCTTGAAACAATAAAGACTTATCCAGAAATTTCATCGAGAACTTTTAATAGAAATCATATTGAACAATGCGACGTTATAATGTTTTTTGACTATCCTGCTGATAGAAAAACTTTTGAAAGTATTTTAGAGCAGGCAAATCCAACAAGAATTCACTTTATGAATTACGAACCTAAAATTCTGGATGAGCAGGAATTCTTAAAAACATTCTCAGGTATGGTAAAATTTGCTGCACACAACAATAACGGAAGTATTGATTTAATCCGCTGTGCAAGTTTTCTCGGAAAATCAATAGAAGTGTTTGAAAAACTACTGCAACTTTATGAAGAAGTTGGATTTATAAGAATTTTAGACAAAAATAACAGTTACTGCAATATAGAACTCATTGGAATTGATGATTTGTCAAAAGTTCTGCATAGTGAAAAGTATTCTGAAATCTTTGATTTGATTATTGAATGCGAAGAGTTCCAAAAAAGTTTACTGGAAGATGATTTAGAACAGTTAGTAACACAAAACTAAATAATAAAATTAAACAATTCTTGTATAGGCAGATTCAATGCATTTGCAAGGTTTTCTAAATTTTTAACGGTGACATTTGTTTCACCGCGTTCAATCATACCTATAAAATTTCGATTTAAATTAGCAAGCTCTGCAAGTTTTTCCTGAGACATTTTTTGTTTTTGTCTTTCAACCCGTATTTTTAACCCTAATTTAACAATAGTATTTTGATTCATAATGCTATTTTAATAACTATTATATTGACAATCTACCCAATATATAGTTATAATACCTAATATATTAGTCTAATATTGGAGCTTTTATGAATATGAAGAAATCTGGTTTTACTCTTGCAGAAGGTGTTACCCACGCAACTTCGCTGCCAATTGCCGCGAGATTTGGTTTTACACTAGCGGAAGTTCTAATCACCCTTGGTATAATCGGAGTCGTTGCAGCAATGACTGTTCCGACATTAATTTCAAAGGTGTCAAAAAGAGAAATCGAAACCAAATTAAAAGAAGATTATTCTATATTAGCTCAGGTTAACAAAATGATGATTGCAGACGGAGTGGACCTCAATCCTCAAGTCGCAGACGGCAGTGATGCAGCAATAAAACAATGGTTTGATTCTTATATGCTCCCATATCTGAATGTTTCAACAGTATGTTACGGAACAAAAGGCTGTTGGCCATCCTTAAGAGCAACAAGAATGTTAAATGGAGGAGCGTTTGGAGATTGCCGTGCAGGATATGGATGCGGAAGCGGAATTGTTTCATTTATTATGAACAACGGAACAATGGTCACAATTGATATTGGAAATAACTCTCAATTAAGAACAATCTTTGGAGTAGATTCAACAGCTTCAACCTGTATCAAAATTTATATTGATGTTAACGGTGATAAAAAGCCTAATAAGTTTGGTATTGACACATTCTTGATGACAATGACAGAAGAAGGGTTTGTCCCTGCCGGAGTAAGTAAAACGCAGGACCAGCTGAAATCAAGCTGTTCTCCGGGTGGAAACGGTTACTGGTGTATGACATATATAAAAAACTCGGGATGGGTAATTCCTGATGACGTTTGGGCATTAAAAAATTATTAGAATTAAAAAACCGGAATTAAATTCCGGTTTTTTAGTATAATTAGTTTTCAAGCATTTTTTTATTACATCTGCATTCAATAGGCATTGGATGCGGTCTATGCATACCTTTCGGCGGCATTGGTCTTCTAAAATTTTGTCTTGCGTCAGCTTTTAGTTTTTCAAGTTTTTTCAGTTGTTTGTCTGTCAAAATTGATTCAAACTCTTTTTTACCTGCAATTCTTATATCACGAATTTGTTTTTTTAATTCTCTAATTTGATTATGAATTGGTTCTAACTTTTCCTGACGTTCTTTCACTGTCAAACGTTCATTAAAAATCTGTTCAATCTCCTGACGTTTTGTTTTGATTTGTTCAAACAAAGGTTTCATTGCTTCAGCATCTTTTTCTCTAATTTGTTTAGCCTGTTCTTTTTGAGCATCAGTAAGATTCAAATCCTGTTCAAACTTATTCACATCAAAATGCGGTTTATGCATTTTCATAGGAGGTACAAATTCAGGACCTGCAAACTCATGAGTCTCCGGACATGGAGAAGGTTGTTGTGGTACAGAAATTTCCTGTGCAAAACTTTGTGTTGTTGCTGTTAACGCGATTACTCCTGCTGCAATTAATAATTTTTTCATTCTAATTCCTTTCATATTGTATACACGATAGTAAATTTTTAACCTCTATGTCTAATAAACGAAGCTTACGAAAAAAAGTTCATTTTTATAAAAACTTTATGATATATTTGAATTATGGTTGAATTTATTGAAGTAAAAAATATCACAACACTTGCAAATCTTGCATCAGAAATCTGGCATGAATACTGGGTAGAAATTTTAACACCCGAACAAATAGATTATATGGTAGAAAATTTTCAGTCAGAAAATGCTATTTCTAATCAAATTGAAAACGAAAATTACATATATTTCTTTATTAATGTAAATGGTGATAATGCAGGCTACATTGGTTTAAGCAAAAAGCAAGACCTCCTTTTTCTTTCAAAATTATATATAAAAAAGGAATTCCGACACAAAGGTCTGGGCACAAAAGCTTTTGAGTTTATTAAAAATTTCGCAAAAGAAAATAATTATAAAAATATCATATTAACCGTTAACAAATACAATACAAATACTATTAATGCTTATAAAAAATGGAATTTTCATGAGATTGATTCTGTTGTAACAGATATTGGAAACGGATTTGTAATGGATGATTATATTATGGAATACTGTTTATAACTCAATCTTTTTACCTGCTTATTTTACAACAATTATTTTTCATATATAATCATAGTTATGAAAACAAGAGATAATGTAAGAAATTTTTGTATAATTGCCCACATTGACCACGGTAAATCCACACTTGCAGACCGCTTGCTTGAAAAGACAGGAACTGTTGCACAGCGTGATATGCAGGAACAACTGCTTGATTCAATGGATATTGAACGTGAACGCGGTATTACTATTAAATTGAATGCCGCAAGAATGAACTACACAGCACAAGATGGTAAGAATTATGAACTTAACCTGATTGATACACCGGGGCACGTAGATTTTTCTTACGAAGTTTCACGCTCCCTTGCAGCCTGTGAAGGTGCATTGCTTATTGTTGATGCGACCCAAGGTGTTGAAGCTCAAACTCTTGCAAATGTTTATCTTGCAATTGAACAAGATTTGGAAATTATTCCTGTTATAAATAAAATTGACCTGCCGTCAGCCGATGTTGAACGTGTAAAACAAGAAATTGAAGAAATTCTAGGTATTGATGCTTCAATGGCAATTCCTGTCAGTGCCAAAACTGGTGTTGGTATTGATGAAGTTCTGGAAGCTGTTGTAAATTATATTCCGGCTCCTGATGATCATTCAGAAAAACCTTTAAGAGCATTGGTTTTTGACAGTATTTATGACCAATATTTAGGAACTGTATGTTATTTTAAAGTTGTAGACGGAAGTATTTCTGTGGGTGACAAGATTAGATTTATGGCATCCGGTAAAGAATACGAAGTTGTTGAACTCGGTTATCAAACACCGGCAAGGGTTTCTGTTAAAAAACTTACCTGCGGTGATGTAGGATATTTTGCCGGTTCTATTAAAGAATTAACAAGATTTGTAGGGGATACAATTACTAATGTGGAAAATCCTGCATCTGAAGCCTTACCTGGTTATAAAGAAGCTCTGCCAATGGTATTTTCAGGTATGTATCCTGTTGATAATGAAGATTACAGCGACCTTAAAGAAGCACTTGAAAAATTAAAATTGAACGATAGCAGTATCACTTTTGAACCTGAAACCTCCAGTGCATTAGGTTTTGGTTTCCGCTGCGGATTTCTTGGAATGCTTCACATGGAAATCGCTCAGGAAAGACTGGAACGAGAATACAACCTATCACTGGTTACAACAGCACCGTCTGTTGTTTACAAGGTTCATAAAACCAACGGCGAAATCGTAGAAATTGACAACCCGTCAAATCTTCCTGCCGCTCAATACAGAGATTTCATTGAAGAACCTTATGTAAAAGTTCAGGTTATTACACCTAACGAATTTGTCGGAACTTTGATGGATTTATCCCAATCTAAACGCGGCATATTTAAAAACATGACTTATTTAGACAAAGTTCGTGTTGATTTAACTTACGAAATTCCGTTAAGTGAAGTTATTACTGACTTTTACGACCAATTGAAATCTAGAACAAAAGGTTATGCAAGTTTGGACTATGAATTTAGCGAATACAAACGTTCAAAACTTGTAAAATTAGATATTATGCTTGCCGGAGAGGTTGTTGACGCATTATCTGTAATTTGTCACGAAGACAGTGCTTTCTATGTTGGACAAAAACTTACAGCAAAATTAAAAGATATTATACCAAGACAGCTTTTTGAAGTTCCTATTCAGGCAGCAGTCGGCGGAAGAGTAATTGCACGAACAAATATCAAAGCAATGCGTAAAAACGTACTTGCAAAATGTTACGGCGGTGACATTTCCCGTAAACGTAAACTCCTTGAAAAGCAGAAAAAAGGTAAAAAACGAATGAAATCTGTAGGCAGTGTGGAAGTTCCACAAGAAGCATTTATGGCAGTACTTAGTCTTGAGGATGATTAACAAGACCTTTTGACACTGCAACCAATGCTGCTTCTAACCTGTTTTTAACTCCTATTTTTCTTATTATTGAAGCAACATGTGCTTTAATTGTATGATGGGTAACCATTAATATTTGAGCTATCTCTTTGTTTGTTTTTCCTTGTACAACATATTCTAAAACTTCAATTTCTCTTTCTGTTAAATTCTTAATCTTAATTCCGTTACAATACATTGATATAATCCTTTCATTTTTATCTTAACACTACCTAGCCATATTGCTATTAGCCAAAGGGCTATAATGTTTTTTATAACAACCTATATAGATGTGCATAAAAAAACAATTTACCGAAAATCATGATTACAAGCATGTTTCGACATGTTACGAAATGTTAACATGTTAATCAGTTGAAGCAATTAATGAACAAAGAAATACTTTATATATATACAGATGGAAAATCTAAAATAGGACGATTTAAAACTTAATAGTAAAAACTTACTAAGAGAGTATGTGAGTATAAAGGAGATTCGAAAAATGAGTGGATACGGAATGGATTTACCAAAGTCAACAAATGTAAATACTAACTACACACCGGCTAAAGCAGGAAAATCAGGAAAAGCTGCAGAAGCAAATACTGTTAAACAACCTTTATTGTCATTTGAAACTAAAGAACTTGGCAGAGATTTATTAGGTGTTGCCGGTACAACTGACATCAATGCAGATGTAGCAGTTAAACAAAATAAAGAAATTGCAGCTGATACAACAGCAATATTAAAAGAATTAGGTTTTGATTATAAAGTAACTCCGGCACAAGCTGGTCGTGTTGGTAATATTCTAAAAACAGAAACAGCACCAGCAATGGATTTAGCCACAGTTAATGCAGATTTAGCAAGAACTAATCCTGATAAAAAATCCCTTGAAACAAGAATGGGATTTATGATGGAAGATGCTTTTAATCAACTAGATGCCTTAATGGCTTAATCAACGAATCAAATATACTCACATATAATTCAGGTCTGTCAAGTTGACAGACCTTTTATTTTTATCCGAATTGCATATTGTATAATTTTTTATACTCACCATTTGGAATATTTAAAAGTTCATCATGTGTGCCGAGTTCTACAAGGCAGCCTTTATTTAAAACTGCAATCCTATTAGCATTTTGAATAGTTGAAAGTCTATGTGCAATTACAAAAACTGTTCTATCCTTCATCAAGTTGTCTATTGCCTGCTGAACAATATGTTCTGCCTGATTATCTAAAGCCGAAGTTGCTTCATCCAAAATAAGAATTGGTGCATTTTTCAAAAACGCACGGGCAATGCCGATTCTTTGTTTTTGTCCGCCGGATAACAGAACCCCGCGTTCCCCGATTTGAGTGTCCAAACCTTCCGGTAAAGATGCAATAAAATCTTCAAGATAAGAATTTTTTATCGCCTCATTAAGTTGTTCTTTGGACGCCTTAAGATTTCCGAGCATAATATTTTCTCTTATTGAACCTTCAAATAAGAAATTATCCTGAAAAACTATTGCAATATTATCTCTTAATGAATTTAATTTAATATCGTTGATTGAAACTCCATCAATGCATATCTTTCCATTTTTAAGGTTATAAAATCTCGGCAAAAGGTTTACAACTGTTGTTTTGCCCCCTCCGGAATTACCAACCAGAGCAATAGTTTCGCCTTTTTTAACCTCAAAAGATACACCTTTTAACACAGGTTTATCTTTTACATAAGAGAAATTAATATCTTCAAATGTAATTTTGTCATTAAAGTCAGGGAAATTAACTGCATCTTTTTTATCTTTAATCGCCGGTTTTTTATCTAGTTTAGAAACAACTCTTTCCATTGCACACAAGCATGTAGTCATACTTTTTGCATTGTTACCAAGCCCTTTAATCGGTGTATAAAGCATTATCAACGCAGTAATGAATGATACAAATTGACCTGCTGACAACTTGCCTTTGACAATCAAATAACTTCCTAACCCGATGACAGCACCTATCCCGATAGAAACAATAATATGCATCATAGGAGACAGCCAGCCCACATGCTGGGTTATTTTAATTCTTAAACCAAAAACTGTATTAATAAGTTTTTTAAATTGAGAAATTTTCAAATCATAAAGGTTATATGCGGAAATTATATTGTGTCCTGCAAAAGCTTCGTTGTAAGTTGTTAAAACTTTAGCATTTTCACCTTCGGATTTATTATAAACATTCTTAATTGTGGATTTAATTTTCATCAATGGAACCATTGCACAGGTTAAAACAAAAACAGCTATAATTGCTAACTGCCATGAATTGTAAAATAACACGCCGACAAGAGAAATTGAAGAAAACAATCTGGATATGCAGGTTTTCATATTTGTCAAAAGTCCGCTGCAAGATTTATCGGCATCATTGTTATACGATTTCAATACTTTTCCGGAAGTTTGCTTATCGAAAAAGCTTGAACTCTGATGCATAAGTTTTTTATACAAATCAATTTTCAAATCATTTGTAACCCTACCGCCAACCCAGTCATTCATATAAGTTGCAAGATAGTTCAAAACCCCTTGAATAGTTGTAAATATTATAATTAAAAGCGGAATATACCATGGCGACTGCATTTGTTTATCCAGCATAACAATATCCATGTAAGGCTTTAAAGACAATGCAATAACCGCATCTAAAGCACCTATTGGAATTGCCAAACCTAATGCAAGAACTGTTCGGCTTATATAAGGTCTAAAATATGGCAAAATTTGCGATAAACTATGATAATTCTCATTATCACCATATTTTTCATCAAGTTTTAATTTTATTTTTTGAAAAAATGTACTCATATATTATCAAAATTATCCTTTTATATTTCAAACCTAAAACATCTACCTTTACCAGACAACTTTGTTTATTCACCAATTACCTGTCTTAGTTTTACAATAGAACTGTCAAGATCATCCAAATTTGAAAAGACACTGGATGTTCCTGCAACAAACATATTTGCTCCATAATTTTTTAATGTTTTTGCGTGTTCAAAACTGATATTTCCGTCAACTTCAAAAATAATATCTTTTCTTTTGAATTTCTTTATGCAGCGTGCAACTTTATCAGCTTTTTTCAAACAGTTATCAACCATTTTTTGTCCTGCAAAACCAGGGTTAACCATTAAAAGATTTATACCGTCAATGTAATAAATTAGTTCTTCCAAAACACAAAGCGGTGTTGCTGGATTTATTGCAATCATAACTTTGCATCCATATTTTCTAACATTTTCTAAGGTTCTTTGAATTTGATATGAACTTTCATAGTGAACTGACACAATATCAGTTTCTCTAATATCAAGCAAATCTATAACGGAATCCGGATCTTTTACCATAATATGATAATCAAACGGAATTTTTGTATGTTTTCTAAGTGCTTTAATATAATCACTGCCAAGTCCTAGGTTAGGTACAAATTTGCCATCCATAATATCAAGGTGCAAATATTCAACCCCGTTATTTTCAAAACTAACCAGATTATTACTTAAATTAAACGGATCCGCACACATTAACGAAACAGAGATCTTATTTTTATTCATTTTCAAAAACTCCTTTTAAACTTATATGAGAAGGATTTTTAACTTCTTCAAAAGCTTTTATTCCATCTTCCAACTTAAATCTGTCAGTTATTAAAAGATTTGCAACATTATGATGTTTATACAAAAATTCAACAGCATTATCCCAATCATCAACATCTTCTGATTTATATGACGAATTCCATATACCTTTAATAACAATTTCAGAACGTAAAAGCTTCCAATATAATTTTTTATCAAGAGAAACATCGGATTCAGGATTACCGACAAAAACTATTAAACCTCTTGATTTTACAAGTTTAATACTATTTGATATTGACGAATTTGAACCAACACATTCAATTACTGCATCAAAGGAATTGTCAAAATCTTCACCCATTACAAATTTAGTAAATCCTAAACTTTCAAGAAAAGCTTTTTTTCTATCGTTACGCAAAACAATTGCAACATCTGCCCCTTTTGATTTTGCAATCATACCGGCTAATATTCCAATTGTTCCGGAACCGCTTATACAAACAGTTTTTCCAGATATATTATCTATTTTATTTACTGCATGAACAGCAACTGCCGTAGGTTCACCAAGTGCAGCAACAGAACAGGACATGTCATCAGGAATAACTTTTACATTCCACAGAGGAACAGAAATATATTCGGCCATAGCACCGTTTTGTCTTGAGCCGAAATAGCTGTATTTTTTACATTGTGCGTAGTGTTTTTCTTTGCAGAATTCGCATTCATTACAAGGTAATAGCGGAAAAACTACAACTTTTTTATTAAAGTAAGAATCTTCTACACCTTCACCACATTCAACAATTTGTCCTGAAAATTCATGACCCAGTATTATTGGGAAAAAATATGCACTGTCTTTGTAAACTCTATTAAAATCACTGCTGCAAATACCGCATGCCAGAACTTTAACCAGCACTTCACCTTTTTTAGGAGATGGAGTTTCTACATCTTCATAAACTATATTATTTTTATCCTTTAATACACAAGCTTTCATTTTCTTCCTCTTTTTTCAAAATACCTTCGGCAACAGATAAATCATTTTCGGTAGTTATTTTAATATTTTTGTAATCACCGGCAATAGTTTTTATCTTATAACCTTTAGCAGAACAAATTTGAACTGTTCCGGTAATAGTTTTTCTTTCTTCTTCGGTTAAAGTGTTAAGAGCATTTGTTAATACACCGACTTTAAAACTATCGGGAGCCTGACCGTTAAACAATGTTTTTCTGTCAGGAAATCCTGATATAAAACCGTTTTCATCTAAAACATACATTGTATCTACAGCAGGAACAGTCGCAACACATGCACCGTATTCAGAAGCTGTTTTAATACTATTTTCAAGAATTTCAACTGATACAAAAGGTCTGACAGCATCATGCATAATAATAACATCATCATCGCTTGTACTAAGCTCAGATATACCATTTATTACATTTTGAATACTATCAATTCTTTCTTTACCGCCACTAACGATTTTAATTTTTGAATTATTTTCAAAACCATAATTATTTAATAAATCTTTTAAATAATCCGTATAGTCCGGATGAATTGCAATAAACAAATAATCAAAAGATTCAACAGAAAGCATTTTTTCAATAGTTCTAATAATAATAGGTTTTCCGCACAGTTCAATAAATTGTTTAGGAATACCGTGATTAGCCATTCTTGAACCGGTTCCGCCTGCTAAAATTGCTCCAAAAATCATATTGCAGCCTCCTGTTTTTCTTCTTGTTCTTTTTCTTGAGCTTCATTAATTATTTTTTTAATAAGTTCAACAACTCTTTCGGATGCATGTCCGTCATCAATGCAGCCTTTACCTTTTAGAAACTCTTCAACACCATCTTTATAGGTTTCATAATCAAAGTTTTCAATATTTTTAATCATTTCATCATTGTTTGAAGCAACAGGGAAAGGAGTACTTGTTAAAGAATAGTACAAACCTCTGCCGTTATTGTATTTATCAACATCTGTTGCATATATAAACCCAGGTTTACGGGAAAGCATAAAATCATAAATACATGAAGAATAATCAGTAATTAATGCATCTGATGAAACCATAAGTTCCTGAATATCTGAATAATTTGTTGCATCTATAATAAAATCTTTATTTCCTGCAAAATCCTGCATTAAATTAACTAAACGCGGATGCAGTCTCATCATAACAACCCATTTTCCGCCAAACTTTTCAGAAACAGTTTTAATAAGTTTCTCAAAATCAATAGAATAGCAACTCATATCACCATCTTCTCTAAATGTTGGAGCATACATTATTATCTTAGCGTCTGACGGTATTTTGTAATATTCATATACTTTTTTCTTAATTTCAGTATTATCTTTAAAAAACACGTCATTTCTAGGATGACCGCATTCAAGAATTTCACCATTATCCCAGAACATTCTTTTAAAGAAATCAGTAGTGTAAGTTCCGTTAGAAGTTAAATAATCTATTTGTTCAGAATCTAATCTTGCATATTTCATAAATGATTTGTATTTGTTATGCGGATTATCATCGCCTGATTTTTTAATACCAAGTGAACCATGGAATGTTTGAATATAAACTTGATTATCTTTTTTCAATATATGTTTTTTTACATAATATTCTTTACGGAGATTATCTATCCAAATTTTTGAAGTCTTATGTTCTTTTACATCTTCCGGTGAACCTTTCATAACTAGACGTATATTTTTTGGAAAATCATTTATATATTTCAAAATATCTTTATTTACAACCCAGACTAATTCATAAGGAAGATTTTGTCTTAAAATTTCTTCTGCTATATATTTAGGGTTACAAGTATATGCTCCATTAAAAGTCTTGAAAAGAATTTTATTATTTTGAACAGGAATATCATCATAAAAATTCTTATATCTTTCATTGTCATAAATTCGTATTTTTATACCCATAATACAAATTTGCTTATGATATCCATAATTAGTTATTGAAAAAATATGTTCTAAAAAGCTTAATTTAGCCATTATTTGCTCCCTTTAATTTATTTAATTCTTTAATTTCATCTTCCGAAAATGCATTTTCATCAGTATGATGAGGACAAATACTCTTTGGAAAACTCATATAATTTCCATATATATTTGTAAGCATAAATTCGGTATCATTAGGGCAGTTAAACTCATACCCTTCAAATTCAATTTTCTTTAGAGGAAAAATCTGGTCATAATCATAAATCCAATTATTCCATCTGTGCGGAAAATCTACTCCCCAGTGTATAGATGGTTTTATACGTTCATCTACCTCTATATTTTCATTAATTGTTTTTTGTGTAATCTTATTAAATTTCTCTTTTAATTTTGATATGTCTGATATTTTAAAAGGATTTAAACTCAAACATTTTCTTATAAATTTAATTTTTTTGTTTAATTGTTCTTTTTCTTTTCCCTGAACACTTGTAAAATAAAAATCATGCGGAAATATATCTACAAATGCTTGAGAAATTTTTCTATGTTTAATTTTTAAAATACAGGTTGCAGAAGAGTTTTCATCCCTCCAGAATTCACAATACAAATCAGGATTAGTTGTACAAGCATTAAAAATATCTGCAAACTTTTCATAATCCTCTCTCATCATATCGGTATCAATATCATCATCCCATGGGATAAATCCCTTATGGCGTTTAGCACCAAGTAATGTTCCGCCGCTTAGCCAATACCTGATATTGTTTAATTCACAAATTCTATCCATTTCTTTTAAAATAGATAATAATGCTAATTGATAATCTCTTAAAAAACCTTCGGCAGGCGGAATTTGAGTTATATCTGAATATTTTGAATAATCAATTAATATCCGTTTTTTATTTTCAGATTTTAAAATTCTTATTTTTATCCAGAAAATTCGTATAAGTTTATGACTATAATCAGCATCAGTTATTGAGAATATATTTAATAATATTCCCTTGAACATTTGCAAAAATTTATTATATAGACCTATATTATTCTCTTCCATAAATCCCTTGATTGTTAATAATTATTAGCCACTTGGTTATTAGTCAACTGGTTAATACTTATAGATATAAGTTACTTCAAAAAACTAATTAAATCAAGGAATTGTAAGTGCATATTAAGAAAGGTTCAAGAAGACTTCTCGAACCTTTTATTTGTGTTATTTAACTTTTATTTTAAACATTAACTTTGTTAAATGTTTTCTCCCAGTCAAACGCTGTCTTAATGCTGTGTTCTAAAGTTCTTTCAGGTGACCATTTTAATAATTCTTTTGCTTTTTTGTTATCAGCAACAAGAATTGCAGGATCACCATCTCTTCTCGGCATCTCTTTTACCGGAATATTTTTTTTAGTGACTCTTTCACAAGATGCAAAAACTTCTCTAACACTATTTCCTTCCTGTGTTCCAAGGTTAAAGAAATTTGTAATGCCACCGTTTTCTAAATATTTTAAGGCAAGAACATGTGCATCTGCCAAGTCTTCAACATTTATATAATCTCTAACGCAGGTACCGTCTTTTGTATCATAATCCTGACCATACATTTCAAAAGTTTTACCGCCAGAAAATGTTGATTTTAAAATATTTGGAATAAGATGTGTTTCAGGATTATGCCATTCACCAACTCTTGTTGAGCTATCAGCTCCTGCAACATTAAAATATCTCAGTCTTACTGATTTCAGACCGTAAGCCTTATCATAATCATCCATTATATTTTCAATCATTAATTTTGATTTACCATAAGGATTTATCGGAATTTGAGGATGTTTTTCATCTATCGGTGTATAAACCGCGTTACCATAAGTTGCAGCTGTTGAAGAAAATACAATATTTTTTACATCAAACTCCATCATTGCATTTAAAAGATTTAATGTTCCAAAAACATTATTATAATAGTATTTTTGAGGGTTTTTAACAGATTCACCGACTTGAGAATATGCAGCAAAGTGAACAACTGCTTGAATATCTTTATGTCTTTCAAAAACTGATTTAATATCATTTAAATTCTTTAAATCACCTTGAATAAAATTAACAACCCTGCCTTTTGTTTGAATATTTTTCAAAGTTTCAATTATTTCAGAATGACCTAATTCTAAATTATCAAAAATTACAACATCATAACCTGCATTCAATAATGCAATTGTTGTATGTGAGCCTATATAACCTGCACCACCAGTAACTAAAATCATTATATATTCCTCTTTTTCTTACAAAGTATACTATCATATTATATTAAAAAAGTTAATAGAAATTAACAATTAGCCATTAGGACTAGCAAAACAATTAAACATGGCTTATACTATATATGTAGTAGTAAAAAGGTTTAGGATTTTTCGGGTGTTAAGGTGGTTTTTTCCATCTGTTTGAAGTATTGATTTTACAACTATATAAGGTAGAATTGTTTAGTAATGTAAAAATTTAACATATTCATGACAAATATTTTACTTTACTGCACTTATAGAAAAAAATTGTAGGTAGATTGTATTTTGAAGAAATTAAACGATAAACAAAACAATAAAACTATAAAAACAGAAACTAAAAGCAATGCATCCAATCCTATCGAAAAAGTTAAAAGTCCGATAGAAGATACTAAAATGATTTCTGTTCCAAAAACTCCTGATATTGATAAAGCAGGAGAAATTTCTAAAGTACAGAAAAAACTAAATAAGTTAATTAAACCTATCTCAATTGTTGAAGAAAATAGTTTAACTAATATTGTTGAAACAATAAATAACTTTAATTCTACAAGAACTAAAGCTAAAAATTATACTAACAAGTTAGAAAGTTCAACAGCTAATTATGTTTCTATTAATTATTTTGATATTATGAAAAATATTTCAGATGTCTTTAATAACAATAGAGGCGTTGTTGATTTGATTTCCCAATTAAATAATATATTTGTAAACAAGTTAAAATGGGGTTTTGTAGGTTTTGGTTTATTGCATGAAAAATC
Source organism: uncultured bacterium (assembly GCA_950022495.1). Classification (GTDB taxonomy): domain Bacteria; phylum Cyanobacteriota; class Vampirovibrionia; order Gastranaerophilales; family Gastranaerophilaceae; genus Zag111. Next base: position 28,764 of record CATLLJ010000004.1, on the reverse strand, counting down.
AAAATGCATAAATCTAAAACTTTACAGCAATGTAGGAAACTCATATAGTTCAAAAGTCTTTATGTCTGATGAAAATAACCCTATTATCAAATCATTTACAACAAGAACAATTATTGATAAAGATAATATCAATTATCTGAATAATCCTTATTTGATGAAATCTCCATCTGTAATATTCCCGATGATATCAGTAAATAAATGCATCGGTGTATTGATTGTTGGACAAAATATTGCTAATTTGAACACTAATTTAATAACATTCCTATCTAACTTTATGGGAATGTACATTCACAATGCACAGCTTTTGGAACAAACAAACAAATTTGCAAACACAGATACATTAACATCTTTGTATAATCACAGAGGATTCCAAGAAATTCTTGCAAAAGAATTAACAAAAGCCAAAGATAATGAAACTCCATTATCCGTTGTAATGTTTGATGTTAATAATATTTCTAAAATTAACAGAGAACTCGGACACGCAAAAGGTGATGAAGTTATCAAAATTATTGCAGAAAAAGTTAAACAGAACATAAGAGCAAATGATTCTGCCGGCAGATACGGCGGAGACGAAATTGCTATAATTATGCCTGAAACAAATACACGTGATGCAAAATATTTAGCAGAATATATTACATATTGTCTGTCTTGCTGTTTTGTAGATGATGTCGGACCAGTAAAAGTTTCTGTTGGTATTTCTACATTCCCTGAATGTACTCAGGATCAAGAAAAATTATTAATCCTTGCAGAACAAGCAATGTTTATATCTCAAGCTAAAGGTTATAAAGAAGGTATGTCTGCAATTGTAAGTTCATCAGACTTCAATTTCTGGGATGATATGGCACTTGATTCATTTGCAGAAGTACTTGCAAAACGTCACGCTCAAATTGGTATTAAATTTGAAGATGAACTTGTTCACAAATTTAATAATGAAGAAATAATCAACCATAATCACTTAATGGAAATGGCTACATCTTTAGCCGGAGCTATTGATGCAAAAGATCCATATACAAAAGGTCACTCAACATCTGTTTCAAGATATTCAGAAGCACTTGCACGTGCAATTAATCTTCCTGAAAACGAAGTTGAAAGAATTAAAATTGGAGCATTATTACACGATGTTGGCAAAATCGGTATTCCTGAAAATGTTCTTAAAAAACCGGGAAAACTTGATGATCAAGAATGGAATGTTATGAAACAACACCCTGTAATTGGTGCAGAAAAAGTGTTAGAACCAAACGAAGCTTTAAGAGATTTAATTCCTATTGTTAAATATCACCATGAAAGACTTGATGGTAAAGGTTACCCTGAAGGATTGAAAGGTAGAGAAATTCCTCTTGCAGCAAGAATTGTTTCAGTTGCAGATGCTTACCACGCATTAGTAAGTGACAGACCTTACAGAAAAGGTATGCCTATAGAAAAAGCCTGTGCTATCCTCAAAGAAGGTGCAGGAACTCAATGGGATGCTGATTTAGTAAGACAATTTATTTCAATTGCTCCATCTCTTACTACTAATGTTTAAGTTTAATAATTTATTATAATATAACTCATATTTTTTGAGCTTTGCAATATTGCAAAGCTCAAAATTTTATTTTACATCCATAATCATAGTATATCTTCTGCCTTTTTTAACAACTTTATATTTTATTTTTCCTTTCAGCTTACCCATATATTTATTTTTTACAATTACTATATTATTTTTTCTTTGTAAATCCCGTTGAATTGCTTTTATATCTATGTCTTGAGGATTATAATCAACTTCTTCATCATTATAGAATAATAATGAATATTTTCTGTTCATACCATTTGCAGATATCGTATAATCATTATCTTTAGCATATTTTGCAAAAGATACTAAATCTTGTTGCCCGAATCTGTAATCAACCTCAAAAAATTCTTCTGTTGCAAACGCTGAAACTACTGTCATAAACAATACATAAAAAACAAAAACACCAATATATTTTTTATATTTAACAAATAATAAAGTTCCAACACCTAAAACAAGAAGACAAATTAAACTAAACCATCTTATTTCGGCAATATCATCTTCTAATTGTGCTGGAAGATATAATGGTGTAAACATTGCAGCAATTCCTGCAGCTACACTGAACAATCCGAATATTTTTACTGATATATTAATTGGTTTTTCATGATCTTTTTTCTCAACGTAATCTTTCCAGACTAACGCAGTTATTAAAGCCAGCGGATAATATACAGGCAGAATATACGTAGCAAGTTTTGTTGTTGAAGATGTAAAGAAAATTATTATCCACAAAACCGCAACCCAGCAAAGTGCCAGCATTTTATGAACATTATCAAGTGAATCAAAATTAAATGTTTTAATTTTTTCAATATAATTTTGTTTTTTCCAATTTATAATTTTATCAATAAATATAGCAATCATTGAAAATATCCATGGGATAAATCCCCATAAAATTATCATAAAATAGTAATAGAACGGCTGTTTTCTTCCAATTTCATTATTTGCAGTATTCAAAAATCTATGAAGATGATGTTTTATAATATATTCATTAAAAAATAACGGGTTGTGAATTTTAAACATTATTATATGCCAAGGTAAAACAATTAATAAAAATAAAAGCATCCCCGGAATTAAATATAATGGTTTAAATATTTCTTTAAATTTTTTAGCCATTATAGCTGTAAAAAATACTGTACCAAAAGGAATTGCAATACCCGGAATACCTTTTGCCATAACTGCTAATCCGGTAAAACCATAAAATGCCCACCAGTAGAATTTTTTATGATTTTCCTGACAAAAATAAACTTGAAAATAACAAACCAATGCAAGTCCAATATAAAAAGTTAAAACAATATCAAGAATTGCATATTTTGCAAGCATAATGAATTCAAGTGATGTTGCAAGAATTAATGATGTAATAACACCAAATCTTCTATTAATACGTTTTCTGCAAGTGAAATAAACAATAAAAGAAAATAGAAAACCTAATAATGCAACAGGAAATCTTGCTGTAAATTCATTTACTTTCCCACCCCATAGTGCAAAAGACAAACATTCCTGCCAAAAATATAACGGAGGTTTTTCAAAGAAAAAATCCCCATTTAAATATAAAGTTAAGAAGTCTTTAGATTGAAACATATCTCTTGCCATTGCAACATATCTTGTTTCATCAACATCCATCAATGAATAAGTACCAATTCCATGAAAAAATATAAAGTAAAATATTATACCTAAACCTAAAACTGTAAATATTTCAGAATGTTTTTTTACAAACTCTGCGATAATATTCCAGTATTTAAAAATAGTATTTCTTAATTCCATAAAAAATATCCCCGTTAAAATCTCAACGAAATTGATTATACTATAAAATTTAAAATGTAGAAAACTGTGTTGGATTCATGTAGAAAACTTTTACTTTTCTACATGAAAAAGATAATGAATTAATTAAATTAAAGTTTTCTACATTTTATACAAAAAAGTTCAAAAGTTTTCTACAAAACATTAATTTACTAAAACTAAAGTATATTCATAGTTTCAGGAGTTTTCTACAAATATTTACTCCTTACTATCATGATTAATATTATTAATTAATTTATATATTTATATTGTTATATATTAATTAAAAACTCTTTAAACAGAAATACGTCTATATGATAAATATTTTCAATAATAATTTTATGTGTTATAATCACTTATCATAAAAAGAAATATTGGAGATATGAAATGGATTATATAGAAATTCTAAGACAATTTGCATTAGTTGCAGCTGCATCTTATATGATTGGCTCAATTCCTACAGGTTATATTATTGTTAAACTTTTTACAGGACAAGATATTAGAACTGTTGGTTCAGGATCTACCGGTGCAACAAATGTAAAAAGAGTTATGGGTAAAAAATGGTTCTTTATAGTAATGCTTTTAGATGCATTAAAAGGAGCTTTACCTGTAGCACTTACAGCATACTTTGCTACTGCATTTGCTCATATTGGAATATTGCCGGTTGTTTCTGCAATTTGTGTAATTTTAGGTCACAGTAAATCTGTATTTTTAAATTTTACAGGGGGCAAATCAGTTGCTTCAGGTGTGGGTACAATTTTTGCTCTTAACTGGCAGGCTGGTTTAATTATTGCAGCGGTTTGGGGTATTGTTACATGGATTTCTAAATATGTTTCTTTAGGTTCAATCATTGCTTTAGCTTTATCACCATTAATTATGTGGTTTTTAAACGCTCCTGTTGCTTATATTGTATATGCATTAATTGCTGCAATTTATGTAATTTATCTGCACAGAGAAAATATTAAAAGACTTAAAAGCGGTACAGAAAATAAAGTAAGACAATAATTAATTAGTTGAGGTATTACTTCCAAACCAATCAACCATTGGTCTGATTTCGCCATGTTCTAAATTATATTTTTGAGCTAATTCGCTTTCTAAAACTCTATCTATTCTCAGGTTAACTTTTGGAACATCTGTAATTTGTAAAATTTTAGTATTTTTATCATAATACTTAGAATAATTTAAACCTTCATTGACGCAATCAGGAAGCCTTACATAACCATTTTTATCATCATAATAACAAATACCATAGGTTCTGCAAATTAAACCTCTGTATTCGTAAACACAGCATTCACCATTAATTAAAAATGGACATACATGTTCAAACCTTTCACCTTTAAATTCTTTTTTATCAAGAATTAAATTTCTAATATTTTGCTGTACTAAAATTTTTGTAGTTTGAGGAAGATTTATAAAACCTTGAGTTATATATGCAAATTCAAGTTGAGAAAAAGGGTAATCACCTTTACTGCAGCATTTTGAACAACCTTTTTTGCAATGAATATATTTTTTATGATTTTCAAATAATACAGAAAGTAATAAGTCAAAATCTTTCAAAAAATTTTTATACCTGTTTAACATAATAATGCCTTTTATTATTAAAAAAGGTTCAGATTAAATCCAAACCTTTTTATATTATTTATACAATTGTTTTTATCCAGCCATCCGGAGCTTTTATTTTTCCGTACTGAATACCTGTCAATGTTTCATATAACTTTCTTGAAATAGGTCCCATTTCTTGCATTCCGGAAGGAAAACAAATTTCTTTTCCGTGGTCAACAATTTTTCCAACAGGTGAAATAACAGCCGCAGTTCCACATAATCCGCATTCAGCAAATTCTGAAAGTTCTGTTAAATAAACATCTCTTTCTTCTGTTTCAAGTCCAAGATATTCTTTTGCTACATACATCAAAGAACGTCTTGTAATTGATGGAAGAATTGTATTTGATTTTGGAGTTACAACTTTATTATCTTTTGTTACAAAGAAGAAGTTTGCACCGCCTGTTTCTTCAACTTTTGTTCTTGTTAAAGCATCAGGGTATAAGTTTTCGTCATAACCTTCATTATGAGCTGTAACTATTGCATGAAGACTCATTGCATAGTTAAGACCAGCTTTAACATGACCGGTTCCGTTTGGAGCAGCACGGTCAAAATCACTTACTTTAAGAGTAATAGGTTTAGCACCGCCTTTAAAATATGGACCTACAGGTGAAACAAACACTCTAAATTGATATTCCTGAGCAGGTTTTACACCCATAACAGCAGAAGAACCAAATAAATATGGTCTGATATATAATGAAGCACCTGTTCCATAAGGTGGAACATATTTCAAATTAGCTTTTACAACTTGTTCAATTGCTTCTATAAATTTATCTTCAGGATACGGAGCCATTTCAAGTCTTTGAGCTGTTTCATACATTCTTTTTGCATTCATATCAGGTCTGAAAACAACAACATTACCATCAACTGTAGTGTATGCTTTCATTCCTTCAAAACAAGTTTGTGCATACTGCAAAACTCCGGCACTTTCATTAATAACAACATTTTCATCAGATGTTAAAGCACCTTCATCCCATTTGCCGTCTTTAAAATTAGATACAAATCTTTTTTCAGTTTTATAGTATCCAAAACCAAGATTTGACCAATCAATATTTGCTTTTTCCATAGTTTCCATATTACTTCCTTTATTATTAGCTTTTCTATCTCGCCTTCTTATTGTTCTCCGGCGGCGATTATCTGATTTGTACAGGCATAATCAAGCAGATAAAATCATCTTCGCTGTTTGGTTTCAATACTGTAGCAGAAAGACTTGCATTCAAACCAATAACAACTTCGTCGCTTTCAATAATTTTCAATGCGTCAAGAATAAATTTATAATTAAACGCAATTAATAATTCTTCTGCTGTGTATTGAATATCAATTTTATCTTCTGATTTACCTGCATCAGGAGTGTCTGCAGAAAGAGTCAATTCATTGTCTGCAAAATGCATTTTAACTATACTTGTTTTATCGTTAACCATTACAGAAACTCTTTCTAATGCTGCACGAAGCATAGAAACATTAACAATTGCCTGCTTTGGACTTTCTGATGGAATTAATTGATTATATTTAGGGAATTGACCTTCTAATAATCTTGAAATAGTTAATGTTTTTTCTGATTTAAATATGATAGTTGATTTATCTTTGCAAATTTTAATTGAATCTTCATCAATATAAGAACTAATTTTCAAAAATTCGTTTAAAGTTCTTGAAGGAATAATCAATTGTGTAGGTTCAGAAATTTCACTGTGTAATTTTTCTCTTACACGAGCAAGTCTGTTACCATCAGTAGAAGCAATTTCTAAAAGACCTTCAGAGAAATCGCAAACAATACCTGATAAAAGATTACTTACTTCATAACTGGCAGAAGCAAAACCAGCCTGTCTGATACCTTTTAAGAACGGTTTTAATTCTACATTAAAACATTTTGTATCCTCAATCTGGTAATTAGAAACTTCCGGCGGAAATTCATTTGCAGAAATACCAATAATATCAAATTTAGATTTTTGGCAGGATATATTAACATTAGTTCCGTTTTCTTCTGTTTCAAAAGTAATTAAATCGTTGCCTAATTTAGAAACTATTTCATTTAATTTTTTAGCAGGAAGAGTTATTTTTCCCATTTCCTGAACCTGTGCATCAACAGTTGTAATCACTGTTAAAACTAAATCAGTTGCAGTTAAGCGAATAGAATTATTTTCTAAAGTTTCGATTAAAATATTATATAAAACAGGTTGAACAGCTTTTTGAGAAGTAGCACCTTCAACAATCTTAATTCCGTTATATAAATCCTCTTTTCTGATAACAAATTTCATACCCATACTCCTTTTAATTCCTTAATATAATTATAGGATAAAGACAAAGTAATATAAATAATCAGGTGCAAAAGATACACAATTCTTATTATTTTTAGCTCCCGTTAGTAAAACAAATTACAATAAAAAAGTGACAGATTATCTCTGCCACTTTTCTTTTCAAATATTTATAAAATTCTAACCAATAACAGGTGGATTAAACACTCTTGCTGCTAATTCTTTATCAAGCATAAATAATGCTTTTTTGTCGTCTCCGATTAGTTTTAAATTAGCAAGTACTCCGCCAACATTTGCTTCTTCTTCAACTTGTTCTTTTAAATACCAATCTAAGAATGATAATGCTGCACGGTCTTTAACTTCTTCTGCAACATCCATTAATGCGTTAATTCTTGAAGTTACAAATTCTTCATGTTCAAGAACCTGTTCAAAAATTTCTAATGGTGTAGAACCTTTTATTTCAGGTTTGTCAATTGCTTCAAGTTTTACACAGCCATTTCTTTCAAATACATAATCAAACATACCCATTGCATGAGCTCTTTCTTCTTGAACCTGTACATCGAACCAGTTTACAAATCCTGGTAAGTTAAGGTCTGCGAAAATAGCTTTCATTGCTAAATACAAGTATTCTGAGTACAATTCTTTGTTAATTTGATCGTTAAATGCGTCTTCCATTTTTTTGTCTAACATAATTCCGTCTCCTTTTATTTTTCCATATTATCAACAATTGCTTTTGCTAAGTTTTCTAATTCTTTTGCCTGATTTTTATTTAATGCAGATTTTAATGTAACTTTGTTTTCAATAATTTCAGTATTTTTCAATTGAGAAACCAGTTCTGTCATCAGTTTTCCTGATACACAAGCCCATGAACCGTTTTCAATAAGTGCAATTTTACGGTTTTGTAAGTTATGAGCAACAACATCGTGTAATAGATTTTCCATATTAACAAAAATTCCATTATTATATGTAGTTGAAGCAAACACAATATGAGAATATTTGAAAGCTTCTGAAACTACATAAGAAGGATGTGTAACTGAAACATCAAACATTTCAATATCTTTAACTCCAAGTTCTGCAAGTTTTCCTGCTAAAATTTCTGCTGCATTTTGGGTTCCGCCATATACTGAGGCATAAGCTATCAATACAGATTGAATTTCAGGTGTATAAGTTGACCATTTTACGTATTTGTCAATGAATTTATTTAAATCTTTTCTCCAAACAAATCCGTGAAGCGGACAAATCATTTCTATTTCAATTCCTGAAGCTTTTTTCAACAGGGCTTGAACCTGAGGTCCATATTTGCCTACAATATTTGTATAGTAGCGTCTTGCTTCATCCATATATCTATGGTCAAAATCAACTTCATCAGCAAAAATATTTCCATCAATTGCTCCGAAAGTTCCAAATGCATCAGCAGAAAATAAAATTTTATCTGTAGTATCATAAGTAACCATAACTTCAGGCCAATGAACCATTGGTGCAAATACAAATGTCAAAGTATGTTTACCTGTATTTAATGTATCTCCTTCTTTAACTATTACATATTGTTCATCCGGAAGATTAAAATCAAAAAATTGTTCGATTAAAGTTTTAATTTTTGCATTACAAACGATTTTAACATTCGGATAATTGCGGACAATAGTTGGAATTTCAGCACAATGGTCTGGTTCCATGTGATTAATTACTAGATAATCAAGACATTTGCCATTCAAAACATGTTCAACATTTTCCATGAACTGGTGTGTAACTGATTTATCAACAGTATCTAATAAAACAGTTTTTTCATCCATTAGTAAATATGAGTTATATGAAACACCTGTTGGTACAGGATAAACGCTTTCAAACAGTGATATTCTTCTATCGTTGGCACCAACCCAGTATAAATCTTCTTTTATTTTTTTTATATTATACATTTTCCTCTCCTATCTTTTTTATAATTATATTATAAAAATAAAACACGAAAATAATATACTTTTAATTAAATTACCCACCTGTCTAATGGAATAATATCTCCTTATGGCTAATACTGTATATATAAATCGAATGATAAATAATAAATAAAATGTCAAAGGGATTTATAAAATAAAAAAAGTTGTGCATATAACATTTTTTAGCATAATGTTATACGCGAATTTGTATGGAAAAGATAATATTATGATTTTGCCTGGATGTATGTAAAAAGACTCAGGCATTTTTATTTGGTTAATTTCATAAACAATATTATCCGCAGGATAATCCAAGGAAGGTTCGGAAACGTAGTTTCTGATAACTCGTTTCATTCGGTCGCCAGTTTCTCTTTCTTTGCTTCTATTTCTTTCTCTTTGCGTGGCTACAAAGAGAAAGAAATGAAGGAACTGAATTTATTTTAAAAGAATTTTTTCTTTGTTCACTTTTTCTTTTTGATTGCGACGCAAAAAGAAAAAGTAGAACCGAAAAAGAAAAACACGCTTGATTAAATGGCTCGAGTTATCAGGGGCTTTGCCCGCGAACCCCTATACAAATATCGTTTTGATATTTACCGCTAATATTGTTTATGTAAAATTTACTCGATATTATCTTTTGCGGTGAAGAATTCTAAAATTTTCTCATTATATCTGTTATTTACAGCACTGAATGGGAAAATTTCTCCGCCAAATTCTTTGCGTACATGTGCTATAGAACTTTGGATTTTGTTGCTGGAAACACAGTCAACTTTTGTTACTACTGTTATAATCGGTAAATCATAAGACAAAACCCATTCTCTCATTTGAAAATCGTTTTTTTGAAGCTCATGACGTCCGTCAACTAACTGAACAAGACATTTTATCTGTTCACGTTTTAATAGATATTCTTCAAGATTTTTCTGCCAGCGGTTTTGAATTTCTGCTGAAACTTTTGCATAACCATACCCCGGTAAGTCCGCTATTGTAAATTGATTTGAAAAATTGAAAAAATTTATTAATCTGGTTTTACCCGGTTTGTTTGATGTTTTTGCAAGCTTTTTATTATTAGCAAGACCATTTATAAATGAAGATTTCCCTACATTTGAACGTCCTAAAAGAGGAAATTCAGGAAGTGTATAAGCAGGACACTGGCTGAGTTTTTCAGCACTTATTAAAAATTCTGCGTTCATGTGAGGTTTCATTTTGCGGCTGCCTTTTCTTTTTGTTCTTTGAGTTTCTTTTTATAAAGAACTGTTTGAAATAAATTGTACATTTTTTGATTATTCACAACAGTTAATTGGGTTTTATTGTTAACAAAATCTACGTGAAATGCTGATTCTTGATTAAATATATTTGATTCAATATTAACTATTTGAAACAGCCCCTCAGTTAAAATACTAAGAGGCTCTTTCCAAAATGTTTCAAATGTTTTTCTGATATCAAATTTTTTCATAATAAGTTTATTTATTATAATTTTGTTTTGAATACTTCAATTCTTTGAACAACTGCAGCTTTATCAGAAGCGTTTGGTGCAAGTGCTAAGTATTGAGTGTAATATTTAACAGCACCTTGATAGTTTCCTTCTGCTTCGTAAGCTTGAGCTTTCAACTTAGCAATTGATGGTGCATTGTGGTAGAAGTCGATTGCTCTGTTACAGTATTCAACAGTTGAAGCATAATTTCCTTCTTTGTATTGTCTTAAAGCAATTTCAAAGAATTCATTTGATTTCATTTCACATAAATCAATATAGTGAATACCATTTTCTGCAATTTTGTTATCAGGATCAGCCATTAAAACTTTTTGAAGAGCTTTTCTAGCTGTTCTGAATTGTTTATGCTGAACAAGAATTTCTGCTAAATATAATTCATCATCAACACTTGTAGCAAAATTGATTGCATTTTCAAATGTGTAAACAGCATCTCTTTCACGTCCTAATGAAAGATAAGCTTCACCTTTAATTACAGTATCCATTAAGCTGTTGCTTGCTGATTGAACAATGTAATTAAGATTTTCGTGAGTTAATTCACGCTGGTGAGTTAACTTGCTCAATTTTATTTTTGCAAGGTGAAGTTTCAAATCATTTGGAGTTCTTTGAATAGCTTCATTTACATAATCGTAAGCTAAGTATACATCTTTATTAGTAGTGAATTTATTACTGTCAGCTGTATCTTTAGCCATTTCGTAATATGTATTTGCAAGTCCGATAATTGCATTGTTATTATAAGTTGCATCACCTAACAATCTTGAATAATATTCAAGAGCTTGAGGGTATTTTTTAGTTTCCAAAGACATATTAGCAACTCTGTAAATACCTTCTTTGTAGTTAGGGTTCAAGATAATTGCGGTTTTTAATTCTTCCATAGCGAATTCATGGTCAGATCTTCTTTCGTAAACACCTGCCAAATTTATATATGGTTTAGAATTTTCAGGTTTTACATAGATTGCTTTTTTGAAAGAATTGATTGCTGCCGGCTGGTTACCTTGTTTAAGGTATAATTCACCTTGAAGGTTCCATGCTGGTGATGAATTCGGGTTGATATGCAATGAGTGGTTCAACCATGTTAATGCTTTTGTATAATTACCTCTTCTGGATTCAACCTGTCCCATGTGATACATAGAAGTAGGGTTGTGAGAGTTGCATTTTATTGATTGAAGATAATATTTTTCAGCTTGGTCTAAATCACCTTCTAACATTGCAACATTACCTAAATTATCATAAGCTGGTGCAAATTGAGGATTTATTTTCACTGCTGTTTTGAATAAATCCTGTGCATCTTTAGTGTTTCCAAGTTTTAAAGTTGCAACACCCATAGCATTATATGCTTGATAATAAGTGCTGTCTAAATCAACAGCTTTAACAAATGACTGGATAGCAGCATTTGATAAATTTGAGATATTTTTAATATATTCAACGTCAGAAGAAGTTTCTCTCATTAAATAAACTAAACCTTGAGCATAATGAAGTTCAGGTTTATTAGGGTATTGTTTCAATAATCTATCAATCTCTGATTGTGCAGGAGCTAATTTCCATTGTTTAGCCTGAGAAATTAGTTGTAATGCTTTAGCATCTAAATCATTAGGATTTTTACTTAAAATTTCTTTTAATCGTTGGTCTGCATCTGCATAGTTATTGTATTCAATTAATCTGCTGATATCAACGTAACTTTTAGATACTTGAGCTTTTATAGGCTCAGCAGCCAATGAATGAGGTGCACAAAGAATACAAGATGTTAAAATCATTGATGTGACTAACAATTTTTTACAATTCATGTTTTCTCCTACCTTTTTTAGCTTAAAACTATTCTAAATCTAACAAAAATATTGTATAATAGTTATCAAAAAAAGGCAATAGGTTAAACAGATGGTATTAAACAGTAATTCAAAACAGGATTTAGAGAATTTTAAATCATATATTTTAGTAGAGAAAAATTTTTCTAAACATACGGCAAAGGCTTATTATTCCGATATTTTAAGCTATTTGATTTGGCTGGATGAAACAGAATGCGAAGATGTAAATTTCACAAAAATGCGTGAATATTTACATTTTATTCAGAAATTTAATTACAAAAAAACAACAGTTGCAAGAAAGATTGCATCCATCCGAACCTTTTATAAATACTTGTTTAGAGAGAAAAAAGTTGAAAATAATCCTGCGGAAAACTTAATATCCCCCAAACGACCGAAGTCGTTGCCAAAATTCCTCTCAATGAATGAGATAGAACAAATTCTAAGTAATATAAATATTGACACTCCTGCAGGATATAGAAATAGAGCAATTCTGGAACTTCTTTGGGCAAGCGGAATGCGTGTGTCAGAATTAAGCGGTTTGAATTTCGGCAATTTGAATTTAGAGAATAATGAAATTACTGTTTTTGGTAAGGGTTCTAAAGAACGAATAATTTTGATTACAGACAGAGCTAAATCATATTTGCAGGGTTATATTGACTATGCACGTTCAATGATTGCCAAAGGTTATACACTTGAACCTATCACTGATACAACTCCTGTTTTTATTAATAAGACCGGATATAGATTGCAAACCAGAATGATAAGAAATGTTATCAATGAAATTGTTGAAAAAATTGAACTTCCTAAAAAAGTAACTCCTCACATGTTCAGGCATAGTTTTGCAACTCATTTGATTGAAAACGGTGCAGATTTAAGGGTTGTGCAAGAACTTTTAGGACACGCAAGTATTTCTAATACGCAAATTTATACTCATATTTCTATGCAGCACATGAAAGAAGTTTATAACGAAACCCATCCAAGGGCTTAATTTTATAATCATACAATTGACGATACTGGTAAAATGTGTTAAAATATATAGTATATAGGGTTGTTTATGGGATTTAGCAGTATGAAAATTAATAAACGTTTTGCATTTACACTATCAGAAGTTATGGTTACTTTGACATTGATTGGTGCACTGGGTGCATTAACACTTTCTACAGTGGGTTCTGCTATACAGCAGCGAGCAAGACTTGCTGAATTTAGAACAGCTTATGCAAAAATGGAAACAGCTCTTCAAGATATTCAAGCTGAAAAAGGCAGAGTTTATCATTGCTATGAAAGTATGACGAACGAAGAATTAAGAGAAAGAACAGGTGAAGCTGTAGCGTTAATAGGTTTACAAACGTCAGCAAACAGTGAATGTCGTCAATTGACTAATGATTTTGTAAGGGCTATGGGTGCTACAAGATTTTGCGAAAACACAAATCCGATTACGGGTGGATGTATTCCTGAAAATTACCCGAAACAAACCGGAAGTAGTTTTACATCTTACGGTGATAATTCTGCAGGTTATGTACTTGATAACAGTATGATACTTCTTGTCGATAACAAAAATCACGGATTAAAACTATTCGCGGTTGATATTAATGGAAGAAAAGCACCGAACAAATGGGGACAAGATATATTTCCTTTTTCAGTAAAACTTACCGGTATTTCACGTTCAGAAGTTGAATTAATAACTCCACCGATGCCTCCTGTTAAACCAGGGATGCATATTCAACGTCCTCGTCCAATTTTGCAGATAACTCCGGTGCCAACATCAGTAAGTATAATGCCTGCTCCTTGTGCTAACTGTAATGACGGTGCGGGAAAAGATACTGCTACTATGATGAAAGACTCCGGTAATTTTAATAATTAGTTCTATTTTAATAATCCTGATGTTTCATTATACATTACCATGTGAAAATCTGCAGCTGTCATATTCGGGTTTCTTTTCATAAACTTTTTGACATCAAATTTTGCTAAAAATTTGTCCAGTTTTTCAATGACTTTTTCTCTTCCTTCGTTTTCAGATTTTCGATTGCCAATATAATTTCTGGTCAAAGCAAGGACATCTTCTTCTGTTAAAATAGGTAATCCTCCTATTTTAACTTCATCTTTATCATCATTTTCCAGATATCTTTTTTCTTTTTCCTGCTGCTGGTCCTGTCTTTGTTGTCGTTTTTCCTGACCTGTAGAAATTGCAGATTCAATTTTTTGCCCAAAAGGATTGTTTACAGAATTAAACATAGACGCCTCTTTTACAAATTTATAAATTGTATTACTATTATCGACATTATTGGAAATATCTTTAAAAATATCATTAATATATAGTATTGAATAAATATCAATAGTGCTTGTGTGATAGTGGTGCTTATTTGATATCCTTCATATCATAATTTGTATGCAATACGATGAAAATGTATTTGAAAAACTAGGACAAAACATTAAAAAATACAGACTTGCAAAAGGTCTGTCTCAGGAAAAGCTGTCCGAATTATTAGATGTTAATTCAAAATTCGTAGGCCATGTCGAACGAGTTGAAAGAAATATAAGTTTGACAAAACTTGTTGAACTCGCTGAAATTCTTGATGTTCCTATGAATTTATTATTTGATTTTACTGATTTAGAAGAGTAAATTGATGCTCGCTTAAGTTTTCGCATTTATTCAAAGTATCTTCGATATTTTCAATTATTATTTCTAAATGGTCATCAATATTTGAAAATGAAATTAATTGGTTTTCGTTTTGGACTGCCTGTTGAAGAATAATTAAACTGCTTTTAATTTCTCTAATTTTCATTTTTATATCAGCAAATTCGTTTTCCATATTATCCCCTTTAAGTTAAAATATTATATATTATTTGAAATAGTGCATCTATAGCAGTGGTGCTTCATAAGTATACAAATATAATTAAAATATGTCAAGTTTTAATACATTTTTCTACAAACTTATAGGCGAACAAGTACGTAAATTTCGTATTGAAAAAGGACTTACTCAGGAGCAATTTTCAATACTGCTTAATTTGAATGAAAAATATATCGGTCATATCGAAAGAGCAGAAAGACAAATTAGCACAAGAGTTCTGAATAGAATTTTGGATTATATGCGGCTCCAGCCTCAAGATTTTTTCAAATCAGAGAATAGATACCAGTGGGAAGATGAGGTAAAGTAAATGATTATTATAAAGACATATAGTAATCTTTAAGCAGTTTTGTATCAGTTTCAATATTAGGACTTTCACATACAAGAGCACCTTTTACCCCGAAAGATTTTAAAGCTTTGAGCAAATCTTTGTAATTCATATCAGAGTCTTCAAGTATTAAATGACGCTTTTCACCTTTTGCGGTGTATTCAATACCTGCAAGGTGTGCATGGAAGTTGTTGATTGCAAAGTCGCCCAGTTCAGTACCAATTCGGTCAAGAACCTTGCAAAATTCATCATAAGTGTTATATTCACCTGCTGTTCTTGCGTGAATATGTGAAAAATCTATACAAGGAAGTACTCTTTCAAATTCTTTTGAAAGACGAATGATTTCTTCATAGTCTCCCCATTGGGTTGCTTTTCCTGTTGTTTCAGGTCTAATCCATATTTTTATATTATTTTTGTCTAATATTTCAACAATCTTTTGAGTTTGAGTTTTAACCTGTTGATAAACTTCTTCTTTGTCTTTTCCCATGTAAAATGCAGCGTGATAAGTTATACTATATCCGCCAAAAGCTTTTGCAGTATTAGCAGTATCAATAATACGCTGTACACTTGCTTCAACTTTTTCTTCTTCTTTTGAATTTAGATTAATATAAAAAGGACCGTGAGCCGTTAATACAAAATTCTTTTCTTCCTGAATTTGATGCAGCAGCTGGCGGGTTTCCTCTGACATTCTAACGCCATGAACAAATTCGACTTCCATTCCGTCAAGTCCCATTTCTTCAATTATTTCAAATGCTCTCGGATAACCTGCTTTACCGGTAGATAGCGGCATACCGGCTGTTAAGAAATTTAATTTATCTATTTTATAAAAATTTTGCACAATAACCTCCCAGAAAAACCGCTGCAATTCCTAATATAACGCTCATTGTTATATAAATTACAGCATTGAAAAATTGACTATTTTGAATCATCTCAAATATTTCAAGCGAAAAAGTGCTAAACGTGGTTAAACTTCCGCAAAAACCTATAGTTAGAGCAGTTTTTACTGCCGGATGAATTTGAGTTTTTTCAACAAATAAAACATATAATATTCCGATAATAAAACATCCTGCAATATTTACTAAAAAAGTAGCCGCCGGAAGATTTGTTTTAAGCAGGTTTGAACACAAAATACCTGTTGAGTATCTTGTAAGAGCACCTATACCTCCGCCTAAAAATATTGCAAGAATATTTAACATTACACTTTCACCTTTACAAGTTCTTCAAGAATTTCAGAAGCATCTGCCACTAATTTTGTACAATGTTCTTTTCTTGCACTGCCTTCCAGTCCTGAACATAAAACTTTACAGCAGGTAACTTTGTTTCTTTTTTTGAATTCTTCAATCAATGCAGCAGCTTTTTCACGGGCAGTAACATTATTTCCGAATTTGTTATTTCTTCCAAAAAGATATCCTAACACTAATTGTGAACCCGTAACAGTACCGCAGGCACATCCTGAAGACATTCCGGCAGAAAAGGTTGTGGCACAAGGTAATAAAGATTCATCACATAAACCTTCATCTATACAAGCTTTTACAACGCTTTCAGAACATGAATAACCATTTTTATAATATTCAATTGCTTTTTCTTTTATCATTTTTACTTCCTTTTTATACATTAATTTTTAACAAAAAATTGTGAATAGGTTAAAATTTTTGTTGGATTATCTTTAGAATAAACCTTCATAATATATGTTCCTGTCTGATTAAGTACCACATAATCAGTGAAATAATATATTTGTTCATCTTTTAGTTTAACATGTTTTGCCCAAACTAAATCATAACCATATCGCTCATCTTTATCTCCACCCACTTTAAAAATTTGAATAAATAATTTCTTTGTTTCAACCGGTTTTGGTAGAGTGACAAGATAGTAAATTCTATTTGCAGGTTTAAAAATATTTGTTGTGGTTGCGACGGTTTCCTGTGTAATCGGGTGATTGTTGAATAAGATTTGTGCTTTTTCGTTATCGCAGGCACAGGTAAAGACTGTCATAAATATTGTTATTGCAAATAGAAAAAATTTTTTCATCATTATTGAAGCTCTTTAATTTTTGCTTGAACAGTATTAATCATATCTTTATCATTGTTGTGTTTGATAAATAATTTATAATTTTTTATTGCTTCAGGATTTTTTCCCTGATGTTCAAAAGCCATTCCAAGAGCATAATATGCGTATCCAAAATTGTAATCTGAATCTAATGAGATAACACGTTCAAAACTTTTTTGAGATTCGATTAAATTGTTTTCGTTAGCATAAGCAATTCCTAAATTAAACCAGCCGTCAGTGTAATCAGGATTAACAATGATTGACTTTTGGAAGAATGTAATAGCTTTTGTATTATCTTCTTTTAGTTTATAACTGTTGCCTATTTTTAGAAGTGTTACAGCATCATTTGGAACTAATTGCAAGGCATCCTGATAATTTTTCACTGCTGCATCGTAATTATTATTTTTATAATTTTTGTCACCTTCCAGAATGAAGTCTTCATTTTGTTTCATAATAACAGGTGTTGTTTTAATAGGTGCAACAGTTTTCACTTCTTGTTTTGGAGTTTCATCTTCCGGTTCCATTGAAATGCTTATTGTTGGAAGAATTTGTCCCTGCGAAGTTTGAACATTTACTTTCGGAGTATACAACGACGAAATAAAATCACTGTATTCTGCTGAATATAAAGTTTTGTCAGGATCTATTGAAATTGCTTTTTCATAATTTTCAGAAGCTTTAGTATTGTCTCCTGTTGCACGGTATGCCTTTGCTAAGCCGTAATATACATAACCGTCGGTATAACCGCCTTTTATTGCAGTTTTGAAATTAGTAACAGCTTTTTCGTAGTCTTCGGCATCAATTAGTTCATGACCTCTTGAAACTAATGCACTGTTTAAATTTTCTTTTAATGTTTTATCGCTTTTTTCAGCTAATAATTCTTGATAAGCATTAATTGCTTCTTCATATTTTTTCGATGCATGAAGAGCGATTGCTTTATTTGATTTAACTTCAAAATTATCAGGCTGAACTGCAAGAATTTTTTCATAGTACTTCAAAGCTGTGTCATAATCTTTCTGGTTGTGATAACAGGTTGCAAGATTTTTAACAATTTCTATATCTGAAGTATCTTTAGATTCTGCAACAAGATAATTTTCGATTGCTTTACTATAATTTCCAATTGTTTGATACACAGCAGCAATATGAGAATACCCTTTTATATCATTTGGAAAAGCTTTGATGTACATATTATACTGTTCGATTGCTTCAGTATTTTTTTCCATATTTGCAAGCAAATCAGCATAATCAAGTCTAACTGTGTTTAAATTAGGCACTTTTTTAAGTACGACCTGATATTGTTCGTAAGACAAATCATTTTTGCCCATATCCTGATAAGCTTGAGCAAGAGCAAGATGTGCAGCATTGTTTTCTGCATCAATTTCAATGGCTTTTTCAAGCATTTCGGCTGCACTTTCAGGGTTATCCGAATTTAACAATGTAATTCCGTATTCAGAATAATTCTTGAAACTTTCAGGACTTCTGTCATAAATTCTCTTATATTGTTTTGAAGCATTTTTGTAATCTTTTATAGCAAGATATGATGCTGCAAGATTTTCTCTGGCTTCAGAATGTTGTGCATAAGTTTCTAAGAACGCATTGTAGCTTTTAATCGCGTCATTATATTGACGAAGCTGATACTGAGCATTACCTATGTTAAAATAATTATATTTGTATTCAGGAAATATATCTAAAGCTTTGTTATAAGATGCAAGAGCATCTTTATATTTTCCTTGATTTTCGTAAATACTGCCTATACTGATATGTACAAAAGCATCATCAGGTTTTAGTTTTATAACTTTGTTATAAGCATCAAGAGCTTTATCATATTCATCAATTTCAGAATAGATGCCGGCAAGTTTTGTATATAACATTGCATCTCCGCCTGAAATTGCGATAGCCTGTTCAAGTTTAGAGATAGCTTCTTTCAAATCTTGTTCGTGTTCTGCAGTACAAGCCTGCTGATAAAGCATACTTGCTTCAGGTGACATAAAGGCTTGTGCCGGAGTTACTCCTAAAGCCATTGTTGATAATAAAATAGTAGTTAATAATTGTTTTTTGATTTTCATAATAGTCACATCTATTCCTCATATTTTATCATAAAATTACACCTGTGTAAAACTATCAGAGTATATTTTCTTATTCAATAAAATTGATGCTGTTTTAATAATATTTTGCTCTTCTATGCTGTTTTTGTCAAATTTAATCTCTTCTAAATCATTAAAATCTCTTATCATATTTGAAAGATTGATATATAGATTGTCTACACTTAATTGTGGACAATTATTATCCAGCATTTTAAAAATTCTTATAAGTTCATTGTCTTTAGCATCAATAATTGCTGCATCCAATCCTGCCCCGTAAGCTAATACTGCAAAAACTCTATTTATTAACGGTCTTAATTCTTTTGGCGAACCGTTTGAAATATTGGACAAACCAATAATAGTATTAACTTTCGGTTCAAAACTTTCTTTAATCATTTGAATAGTGTTTAAGGCTTCCAATGCTTGAGACTGCTCAACACAAACAGGTAATATCAGCGGATCGAAAAATATTTTACTGCTGTCAATCCCTTTTTCCATACACTTTTCGTATATTTCAAAAATTATTTCCATTCTGCCGTCTGCTGTTTTTGGAATTCCTGTTTCTTTAGAAAGGGCGAGTGCTATCAAATTACAATTATGTTCTAAAGTTAAATCAGTAAGTTTTTCTAATTTTTCAATATCTTTTGAAGTGCTGTTTATAAAACAATTTTTTGCATCGCCTACAAGTTTTAAACCAGCTTCTATTGCATCCGTATTGGTAGAATCAAACGAAATATTTTTACCAGAAACAAGAGGACAAAGCCACTCAAATATGTTGTCAAGTTTTCCTCTTGCAGGTCCGATATTCAAATCTATGCAGTCAAGATTTTCCTGAATTTTAACTAAATTTTTGACAAAATTTTCGTCTCTATCTTCAAGAGCCTGACGCACCCGTTTTGATATTATATGAATATTTTCGCCTATCAAAATCATATCAAAATTTTACCATAAAGATGTCAAAAATATGACAAAAATTTTGCTTAATGTTCCAAAATATAAAAAAACAAATCGTCTTAATGAAAATTTACAATTAAAAGCCTTTTATAGTAGCAAAAAATTAAAATATTTGGTTTTATATCTAGAAAAACTATAGCTTTCATGGTATAATATAACAAAAGTTTACAAACTTTAATATATGTAAGGAGTGTTTTCTATGGCAACAGTTGTATCTGACAAAGAAGTCAAAAAAACAAAATCAAAATTTACTGATGAGTTTGAAAATTATTTGAAAGCTCAATGTGCTAAAGCAACTTTTAACGGCACAGAATTAGAATCGTTTTCCTGGTACAAAAAAGTCTTAGGACTTATGTAATCCATCCATCAACAAATTTTTAAACACCGGCTTTCGAGCCGGTTTTTTAATGCTTAATTAAAAATTTCCCCCTGATAATAATGCCACCCCATAAGGTAATCTTTTAATAATTGTAAATAAACTATATCTCTTACTAAAGTTTTGCAAAAATTTGACGAATATATTTAATGTTTAAATAAGAGATTTAATATAATTTTTGTGCTAAAGTGACTATAAGAGGAGTTTTATGGTTGAAGATTTAGAAAATGTAGATTTCAATATTCCTGACGGAGTGTTAGATGAAATTCAGCAAAATATAGAAAATATAATTCGTACTTTTGATATTCCTGAAGAAAATAAGATGGAAGTTATTAAACAAATTAATTTTATGTATTCAAGAACCAAGTATTTATCTTTAACAGATGAATTAACAGGTTTGTCTAACAGAAGATATTTTGACAGTTCTTACGAAAAAGAATTTTTAAGAGCACAACGTTATAAAAACAAATTAACTCTTGTAATGTTTGATATTGACTTTTTCAAACAGGTAAACGACACTTATGGTCATCAATGCGGAGATTACGTATTAAAGCAGGTTTCAAATGCTGCATTACAAACATTTAGAAAAACTGATACTGTATTCAGATACGGCGGAGAAGAGTTTGTTGTAATCCTCACAGAAACCGATATTGAACAGGCGGTTATTCCATTAGAAAGATTTAGAAAAACAGTTGCAACACTTGATTTAAGCTATCAGGGCGAGCCTGTTAATGTAACTGTTAGTATTGGTGCATGCCAGTTAACAGAAGAAATTAAAACAAAAGAAGAACTGATTGAAAAAGCTGATCACGCTTTGTATGAAGCTAAAAATAGCGGAAGAAATAAATCTATTCTTGTTTAAAATTAGTATTCGTCAGTTATTTTCAAAATATTTTGGAATTTCAGCCAGCCTGTAACAACGTGTTGAACATTGTCTATTCTGATAATACTTGCATTCGGTGTAACTTCCGGTCTTACCCAGTTTGCAGAGTTTGGCAGACCGCCTGCCTGTACCCCTGTTTTAACTTGAACTTTACTTAAAAATAAATTACCGATAGACATTGATTTAAATAGAATTTTTTTCAAATCTTCGCTGTCTGTGCAGAAGTAGATAGACGCCATACCTTCCATAATTGTACCGAGGCTGCAAGGTCTTACATTATCTTTAAAAGCTCCGTAATAACTGTTATTCGGGTTTGTAATCTGCTGGCTTAGCATCGGGATTGCCATTTGTTCGGCGTAAGCTCTGTATGTATTAAATTCTTCAGGGGTTGCAAGCTTATCTTTAAATAATTTTTCTATTGCTAAAACAGACCAGTGATCAAACGGGATTTCTAAATCTAATTTTTTTCTTGTTTTAACAATATAATTCAGTGCTTTTTTAGCAGCATTAAGCCATTTTTCCTGCGGGTCAATTTCGTATAAATATAAAAGACCAACAGCGGCTTCTGCAGGGTAAAATATTGCTTCTGCAACAGTATTTACAGCATTATTATCTAAATCGTAATATGCGTAAATATTGCCTTCATCATTCTGCATAAATAGAAGATATTCTCCTAACCCTTGTAAAACTTCAAGGCTGATTACATCTTCCTGATACAAATTGCATAATGCAGATAACGCAACACCTGCGGCTCCGGATTTAGCAATATTTATTTTTATACCTTCTTCTTCCGGAATGGATGCAACTACATATTTATCATCTTTTAATTTTTTTATGTATCTGTCTATAAAATATTTTGAAGCCTTAACTCTTACTTCATGATATTTTTTTTCAAGACCGTATTTTTCGTACATATATAACGAATACAAAACACCGGCATGACGAAGAGCGTTATAGGTTGTATTTTCGTATTCAATTTCAGGATTTACATGGTTTCTGTACTGAAATCTGCCGTTTTCAAGTATGTTTCTGTAAATATAGTGCATAGACAGACCGATTTCGTTATAATACGGGAGGTCTTTTGTGTTTTCCCGTGTATTTTTCTTTGCATCACCATGCAGTATAGTAACAAAAACTACTACTATTATTAAAAATAATACAGGAATATATACAGTTGGAGATGATAAATCAAACATATCGTAATTATACCAGAGTAAATAAAATTAATAATAAAACATTTGTATGATTTTTTACAAAAAAAAGACCTTTCATTTGAAAGGTCTTTTTAAGAATTGTAGAAAACTTTATTTTTTCTTATTATCTTTCATTGTTGCATTTCTAACTTTTTCAGCTTGACCGTTTGTCACGTCATTAACCTGTTTGTTTAGTTTTTTTGCAATTTCATCAGGATTATATCTCTGGTCTAAGTATTCAATTTTTGATTTTTTCTTAGCAGCTTGAGTTAAATCATCAAGAGCTTTAACCTGTTTTTCTTGAGTTAGATAATCTTTGATATCAGATTTAGCTTTTTCGTAAGGTACAACTCCTGCAGCTCTTCTATCTGTAACCATAATGATATGGTATCCGAATTGAGATTGAACAGGTTCTGTTACAGTGTTTGGTTTTGCTTTGAATGCAGCTTCTGCGAATTCAGGAACCATTCTGTCTTTTGCAAAGAAGCCTAAGTCGCCGCCTTGTTTTGCTGAATTTTCATCTTCTGAATATTTTTTAGCATAAGCAGCAAATTTAGAGTTATCAGCTTGAAGTTCTTTTGCTAATTTTTCTGCTTCAGCTTTCTTTTCAGCCATAACTTTTTCAACTTTAGCTTTTAATTCTTTTTCTTCAATTTTCTTTTTAGAACCTGAAGAGATTTCTTCTCCGATTTGATATTCGTTAGCAGAAATCAAAATGTGAGAAGCTCTAACTTGATCATTGTGTTTGAATTTGTCTTTATTTTTGTCATAGAAAGATTTGCAGTCAGCATCAGATACTTTAATTTTACCTGCTGCGTTTGCAAGTTTTTGCATTTTAATTTGATTTCTTAAATCTTTCTTGAACTGTCCAACTGATACGCCGTTTTGTTTCAAAACGTTCATCAGCTGATCTCTGCCGCCCATTTTATCCATCATTTCTTTAACGGCTTTATCAACATCTTTATTTGTTACTTTAATATCTCTTGATTCAGCTTCTTGATTTAAAAGTTCTTGAACGATTAATTGGTTAATAACATTTTGTTCTACCATAAGGTATAAAAATCCATCTTTGTTACCTTTTAAATCACCCATTTGACCTAATGGAGAAGATGCAATATTCTGGTCAATTAATTCATCATATTGTTTTTGGGTAATTACACCGTCATTAATTTTTATAATAGCCTGACTGTTTTTTAGTCCGCAGCCGGTAAATAATAATGCCGATAACATTACTGTTGCTAATATTTTTTTAGCTTTCATACAAACTCTCTCTTTCTTTCTGTTTAATACTCGTGACTAACTTTATGAATATAATAAAACAAATCTGATAAAATGTTAAATACTTCATTAAAATTTACATAGGAGGTGTTCAAAATCAATATAGACGAGCCTTCCTGACAGGATGCAGGTGCAACTGTAAACTTGATTTTTTTAGCCAGATTTGCAGGTAAAACTTTTTGAACCAAATTCCATTCTGCTTTTGAATAAGGTGTATAAATTCTTATAGAATCCTGTGTTTCGCGAATTGCTGCAATCTTTACTTCTGTTGCTGAAAGTCTTAATTTGATAAGTTTGATAAGATTTTCAACAGATTCCGGAGGTTTTGCAAATCTATCCCGCCATTCTTCTGTAATATAATCAAGTTCCACAGGACTTTTAACATCCGCCAGACGTTTATATTCAATCATTTTTTGCTCGGATGAACCAACCCATTCATCCGGAATATACGCAGTTACATTGATATCTACGATTGTCGGATTAATTTTGTCAACTTTTTCTCCTTGAAGTTCCTGAACAGTTTCTTCCAAAAGTTCGCAGTATGTATCAAAACCAACATTTATCATGTGTCCGTGTTGTTTTGTGCCTAGAATATTACCTACTCCGCGGATTTCAACATCTCGCAGGGCAATTTGATAACCGCTTCCAAGGGTTGTAATTTCTTTGATTGCTTTGAGACGATGTACGGCATCTTTTGTAATTTCTTTGCTTTTTTTGTAGAAACAATAGCAGTATGCCTGTCTTTGCGAACGTCCGACACGTCCTCTTAACTGGTATAACTGTGCAAGTCCGAAGCGGTCAGCGTCATGAATAATCATTGTATTCGCGTTAGGAATATCAATACCGTTTTCTATAATTGTTGTTGCCAGAAGAATGTCGTATTCGTGGTTTGAAAAATCTACAATAACCTCTTCTAACGCTTTTTCATCCATTTGTCCGTGACCGATTGCAATTCTGGCATTCGGAACAATTTTTTGAAGCTGATTTTTGAATTCCTGAATGGTTTCAACCCTGTTATAAAGATAGAAAACCTGTCCTTCGCGGTCAATTTCGTGATTTATGGCATTTTTTACCATATTTTCATTCCACTCGCCGACATAAGTTTTAATCGGCAGACGATTCTTCGGAGGGGTGTTTATTACCGACATATCTTTTATTCCGGATAGAGACATATAAAGTGTACGCGGAATAGGGGTTGCTGACATTGAAAGAATATCAATGTTTTCACGTAATTGTTTTAATTTTTCTTTGTGACGTACTCCAAACCTGTGTTCTTCGTCAATTACAAGAAGTCCTAAATCTTTAAACACAATTCCTTCCTGCAAAAGTCTGTGGGTTCCGACAACAACATCACATTTACCTGTTGCAAGATTTTTAATTGTTTCTTTCTGTTCTTTGGCTGTTCTAAATCTTGATAAAAGTTCGACTCCGACCCCGAAAGGTTTAAATCTTTCGGAAAGAGTTTGAAAATGCTGTAGTGCAAGAATCGTTGTCGGAACTACAACGGCAACCTGTTTTCCTGAAGTAACGGCTTTAAATATTGCACGCATTGCAACTTCTGTCTTGCCAAATCCGACATCTCCGCAAATAAGCCTGTCCATAGGTTGTTCTGATTCCATATCAGATTTAACCTGCGAAATCGCTTTCAGCTGGTCAGGGGTTTCGACAAATTCAAATGCCTCTTCCATTTCAATCTGCCAGTTGGTATCAGGTAAAAATTGTATTCCTTGCTGCATTTTACGTCTGGCATAAAGTCGTAAAAGGTCATAAGCAACAACTTCGACAGCTTTTTTAACTTTGGCTTTTGTGCTTTCCCAATCTTTTCCGCCCATTCTGGACAGTTTTGGTTTTACAGTTCCGGAACCGCGGTATCTGCAAAGCAGGTTGATTTGTTCTGCCGGAATATGCAGCCTATCTTTATTTGCGTATTCTATTGTCAAATAATCTTTTAATTGTCCGTCAATTTCCTGTTTTGACAGTCCTTTATAAACACCCAAGCCGTGAATTGTGTGTACAACGTATTCACCCGGTTTGATGTCGTTTATGTTTTCAATATATTCGGGCTTTTCTTTATAATACGATTTTTTTGATGCAGTAATTTCTTTTGAACGTTTATTAAATAGTTCTCTATCAGTAATAATAATAGTTTTGAAATCTTCCAGAATACATCCGCCGGAAACAATACTTTCCGAAAATTCAACATTGAAAATCTCACGTTCAGATAGAATTTCTTTTACACGTTCGGGGTAATCAGTGGCTATGATTATTCTGTAGCCCCCTCTCCCTGACCCTCTCCCATCAGGGGCGAGGGAATTACTTATAAACTCTGCAACTAAATCAATATTTGCTTCAAAATTCCGCAAAGGCTGAGACTCAAATTCAATCAGATCAAAAGTTGCCCCGTCTATAAAATTATTAAATCCGATTTTTTGAAAACTTGAGGTTTCACGCAAAAATTCTTCAAATGTATAGTGATTTTTACCTTCAATTTCTTTTATTATTGCAAGTTTTTTGTTTTCTTCAATTTGTTTGTTGAAATTCTCGTCTAAAAATTCATACTTTGAATATATTTCTGTGGTTTCGTCAAAAATTATTGTGTAATCTTTGAAATAATCCAGTATGGACACAAGATTTTTGTTGAAAAAGTTTTGATAAACTTCAATTCCTTCAAAGTAATTTTCTTCCGGAATTTCTTCATCAATATCGTTAATTCGGCTTTGAATTTCTTTTACCAGATCTTCCTGACCTGCTGTAATGAATTTATAAACCGGCATTATCGTTGTTTCTTTAGCTTTTTCAACAGATTTTTGTGTTTCATTATCAAAGTATCTGATATCAACTACTTCATCACCCCAGAGCTCAATTCTAACAGGGTTTTGGTTTAGCGAATAAACATCTGCGATATCTCCGCGTATACTGAATTCTGAAACATCACTGACCATTGTGGATTTTTTGTAACCCAAATCAATCAATTTGCGTGCAAATTTTTTCAAATCCAAAGTGTCGCCGATTTTAATTTTCAGACTATTTTTTTTGAAAAAATCCGCGTTTGGAAATTTTTCTAAAAGAGCTTTTACAGGACAAATAACAACATCAGGTTTGGAGTTTAATATTTGAATTTGTTCAGCATAATCATACAAATTAGGCGAAACCGTTTCATACATTGAGATATTCTGAAATGGCATAACAGAAGATTTTAAGTCAAAACCGGAAAGCAAATCACTCTGGTATTTTAATGCGTTCTGTTCTGTTGATGTTACAAATAAAACTTTCTTTTTAGAATAATTTTTGACTTTTGACAGAAGAAACAAACGCAAGACAGAAGTTAACCCTGTTACGGCGAAAGATTTATTGTCTTTAATCTTTTGTCTGAACAGTTCGTAATTTTGCGGAATGTTGTCTTCGTTTATTTTTAACATATTAATATATTATATCTAATATATGTTAAAAGAAAATATATTAATCCTAATTACCAAATCCCATAGCTCGCAGCAATTCCATTGCCTCCTCATCAAATTCAAAAGTTTCTTTTGGCGGAGGCGGAACATCTTTATATCCCACAACAGTACCTTCAACTTCATAAACAGGTTTTTGGGTTAAAGGATTAACCGATTTTTTCATTTTTCCAAATCGAACAATTGCGTTTTTAATAACATTTATTTCCTGTTCATTTTGATAAACAACATCATCACAGGGTGCAAGTTTTTCCATATACACAGCAGGTGTGTCTTTTGGAACTTTTAAATTAATCACAAATCTATATGGATTGTCTTTTGCAAAACGATAAGCTATATCTTTATCAAGAGAAGTAGACATATAAATTGGTATTGTAACAGTTTTTCCTTCTTGATAATATCTTGCAAAAAATTCTTCAGGAAGTATTCGTCCAATATTAAAATCGTTTGCTTCCATTGCTCTATGTACATTTACATCTCGCGGCAATCTAATACCTTTCATAATTTCTGAAAGGTTACAGAAATCTTCTGTTGATACTGCGTTTAATTCGTCGGTTTGATTTTTCACAGACCCTAAAACATAACTGTTATCATAATTTGATTTAATGTGATCAAGAGTAATAAAAGCATCTTTATTTTCTGCAAGATAGTTATTTCTTACCCGTAATAAATCGTCAACCAGGCCTTCTCTTGATAATTGAACAACATCTTCGGTTAATGGAGCCAAATTCGTTGATTCTGCAGCTTTTGATGTGCGAATATGAGACAAAACCTGTTGCAGCTTGCATTGAGGATAATTCTGGCAAAAAATTTTAATAGCTTTTATATTCATAAATCTACCTTCTATATTATATAAAGCAATTAAAACTATTAATTTGCTAAATACTAATTGAAACTTTACAAAAAAAAACGACTTAAGTATAAGCCGTTGGAAAATCAATAGGAAA
>CATLLJ010000003.1 GCA_950022495.1 uncultured bacterium | reverse complement strand
TATCAGCTTTACTAACTCTTAATCCTCTATATAGATTAATTATACTCTCATTATACCATTGTTTTATTAATTTTGCAAGGGTTTAAAATTAAAGTTTCTTTAAATCAATCCGATATATTAATTGTTGACTTAGGGTAATAAAACATTAAAACCATACAACGAAAGGTTTGCATTTATGTCTATAAACGGAGTTCAATCAACAAGCTGGTTCTTACCTCTGAACCAATCTAACTTAAGCGAAGAAACAAAAAGAAAACTTCGCGAACTCGGCATTGACCCCAGTACTGTTTCCTCAGAAGCCGAAGCTCAAAGAATAATTTCAGCTATCCTAAAAAAACTAGAAGTACAGCAAACCGTTAACAACACTAAAACAAACTCCTGCTGCGTTGAACTTGAAATTTTATCAAAAGCAAAAAATCTCGCTATTAAATTAGGGGTAAACATCTCAACTTCAGCAGGAACGCAAGAAATAATAGACAAACTATCTGCGGTTATTGATTCACAAAAAACAAAAGGCAAAGATATAAATAATTATGAAGCAGAGTTGGAAGAGATTAAAAGAGATTACAACGCAACAAAAGAAAATCAGAATTCATTCTACACAGCAATGAACATATCAGCTAATTTAAATAAATTAATACTTGGTTTGTAAATTAAAAACCGCCAAAATCGTCAAAGCCAGCATCAATATCAGGTTCATCTAACCCTTGAGAAAAATCATTATAGTCATGAAGCACATCTTCAGCATCATCTAATGTTTGAATAGAAGGATTTTCAGCTTCATAAACTCCCATCAGTTCAGGCATAACAACACCATACATAATCAAATCGTCATTAAGCTGAATATCTAACTGTTCTTGTCTTCTTCTATCTTCTTCTTCCTGTTCTTCTTTTTGTCTACGCATTTGGTCATCTAACGAAATAATTTCAGGATAATTATCCGGCTCAACATCTAAAACTTCAACATCATCGTCAGAAACAATATAAGGTTCTGCTTCTACAACTTCCAGTTCTTCAACGTCATAAATCTTATCTTCTAAAGGTTTATTTCGCTTGCCGGAAAAAGATACAGAATCAATCATCGGTGAACGTTCTAAGCTGTTAACCTGATTACTTTGAACTTGTGTATTAGCTTGCAAACTTTGTAATGTATTGTTTAGACCTTTAAAAGAAATTGTTTGAAAATTAATCATGTATGCCGTCCTTTAAATTATTATATTGTTATAATACATAAATATTAAAAAACTTGTTACCAAAAACAAAATTTATTACAATTTGTAATATTGTGAACAAAAATTTTGATTGACATCATATTCGCAAAGTTATATCATAAAAACACAATCAGTAATTGGAGAAGAGTTTTATGGATAATACAGAAAATATAATATGCCAGTATTGCGGAGCCGAAATTAGTTCAAATGCAAAAAAGTGTAAATTCTGCGGAGAATGGATTCAACAAGATAAAAATTTACCTTTAGAAATCAGACATTTCAACTGGGGTGCTTTTTTAATGAACTGGATCTGGGGCATAATGCATAAAAAATATATTACCCTTTTGTATTTTCCAGCTTGCATTATACCCATAATTGGACCTTTAGCTATTTCAATCTGGTTCGGATTTGCCGGAAACAAATGGGCGTGGGAATCAAAAGAATGGGAAAGCA
The DNA here is from genome assembly GCA_950022495.1 of uncultured bacterium. Taxonomy (GTDB): domain Bacteria; phylum Cyanobacteriota; class Vampirovibrionia; order Gastranaerophilales; family Gastranaerophilaceae; genus Zag111. The sequence goes on along the minus strand of CATLLJ010000003.1, from coordinate 187,845 downwards.
CACAAGAATTCAACGAAGCTCAAAAAAGCTGGATTCGTTTATGGTTCATATTAGCTATCCTGGGGATAATAATAACATTAAAAATTTTCATAATACTTTCCATAATTGGCAGTACTGAAATATAAAAACTAAGCTCATTGCCGATATAGCTCAGATGGTAGAGCAACTGATTCGTAATCAGTAGGTCAGGGGTTCGATTCCCCTTATCGGCTTGTGAATTTACAGCATTAAAAATTAATGATAATATGGGAAAAAAGGATTTTATAATGGCTGATAAAATAATTATATTTTCTGGTAAGCAATATTCCGGCAAAGACACTCTTGCTAAAATTATGCTTGAACAAATGCCGGAGTTCAGACGCTGTGCTATTGGCGATATTATAAAGCTGACTTACGGGCAAGAAAAAGGGTTGACCTATGATGAAATCGAGCAAAACAAGTCAATATATCGTCCTGATTTAATCAAGTTAGGAAACTGGGGCAGAGCACAACATCCCGATTACTGGCTAAAAAAAATTATTGCACAGGATGGCAATTTAATGATTACTGATGTTCGGGTTCAACATGAATATGATGTATTCAAATCTGCAGGTGCTATTTCAATAAGAGTCGAAGCAGCAAGAAAAACGCGAATGAACAGAGGAAATCTTGTCGGAGAGGACGACATTACAGAAACCGGACTTGATCATATTGAGAATTGGGATTACGTTATTGATAACAATTCAGACTATGAAACTCTTGTAAAAAATGCAAAAAAACTTATTGAAGAAATACAAAGTAAACACATGTAGAATACAGACTTAGAATTAAGGACTATAATTAATCTATGGCAAAAGTTAAATCAAAATGGGTATGTCAACAATGCGGATATGAATCTGCCGGTTATCTTGGCAAATGTCCGGAATGCAATTCCTGGGGAAGTTTCACAGAAGAAGTTCAATCAAATTTAAAACCTCAAACAACTTCACCACAGGGTATTGTCAACGATACAAAACCTTCTCTGATTTCAGATATTCATATTGGTGAAGAAGTTCGTATAAGCACAAATATTTCTGAATTTGATAGAATACTGGGGGGAGGTCTAGTTCAAGGTTCACTTGTTCTAATTGCAGGAGACCCGGGAATTGGAAAGTCCACTATTTTGCTTCAAACAAGCGGTGAACTTGCTAAAAATAATCAGAAAATCCTTTATGTATCAGCAGAAGAATCCGCAAGCCAGCTAAAACTTAGAGCGAACAGACTTGAAGTTAACTCGGAAAACCTTTATATTTATCCGCAAACCAATTTAGAAAGTATTCGCCAGCAAATTGAAGAAATAAAACCGGATACAATAGTGATTGATAGTATTCAGGCAATTTATTCCCAGACAATAACCAGTTCAGCCGGAAGCGTTTCTCAGATACGAGAATGCTGCAATATTTTAATGCAGATTGCAAAAACTAAAAATATTACGATTATTATTATCGGCCACGTTACAAAAGACGGAAACATCGCAGGTCCAAAGATTTTGGAACACATGGTTGACACAGTTATATACTTTGAAGGTGACAAATACAAATCATACAGAATGCTGCGTTCTATGAAAAATCGTTTCGGAAACACATCCGAAGTCGGAATTTTTGAGATGCAGACAAAAGGTCTTGTTGAAGTAAAAAATCCAAATGAACTATTTTTAAATGAACGTTCGCAAGAGGCAATTCCGGGAAGTGCAATAATCGTAACAAATGAAGGAACACGACCACTGCTCGTAGAAATTCAAGCACTTGTTGGTACCACACCTTACCCTACGCCTAGAAGAGTTACAAATGGTGTTGATACAAGCAGAGTGCTCCAAATCCTTGCAGTTTTAGAAAAAAGGGTCGGTCTTAACCTATCAAAACAAGATGTTTATATAAATGTAATGGGCGGAGTTGATGTTGATGAACCAAGTGCAGATTTAGGAATAGCAATTGCTATTGCAACCTGTGCCAGAGATGTTGTTGTTGATTCACAAACCGTTATAATTGGAGAAATCGGCTTATCAGGAGAAATTCATCCGGTCAACAATATTGAAAAGAGACTTAACGAAGCTGCTGCATCAGGATTTAAAAAAGCAATTATTCCATACGCTAACAGAAATATTCAACATGAAAAAATTAAAACTGTACCCGTGAAACGTTTAATTGACGCAATTACAGCTTGTATTACCCCGGGAGTAAATGTTTAAATTCTATTCTAACACTCCAGCCGAACTTATTCCATTTTAGAAATATAAATCGAGGTAAAAATGACATTAGAAAAACAACTGGCAAAAATTTTAATTGAAAATAAATTAACTATTGCTACAGCAGAATCCTGCACCGGAGGACTTTTGAGCTCCAGATTAACAGATGTATCAGGGAGTTCAGAATATACAAAATTGAACTTTGTAACTTATGCAAATGAAGCTAAAAATGAAATACTAGGTGTTAGCTGGGATATTTTAAACACTTACGGAGCAGTCAGTGAAAAATGTGCAGAAGCTATGGCAAACGGCTTGCAAAAAAGAACAGGGTGCGATATAGCCTTATGCACTACAGGAATTGCAGGTCCTACAGGCGGAACCAAAGAAAAACCGGTGGGGTTAGTTTATATTTCACTAAAATACAATAATATCGTAACAATTAAAGAAATAAAACTACCACCAGAAACACCTAGAATTGAAATGAAACAACGATTTGCAGACGAAGCATTAAAACTTGCGATTTCAACATTAACAAGCGAACGAATATAACAGAATGTTGATTATATTACACTTTCCTAGCCAACATCAGGACATACCACACCAACATTGGTAGCTACATTTACCACTACCCCTAGCCAACATCAGGACATACCACACCAACATTGATGAAACTACATTTACCCCCCGCTTGCCAACAATTTCGCATATCACACCAATATTAGTAAGCTACATTTACCCCCTAGCCAGCAACAAATTTAGCTAAAAGTTCAGGGAATTTGTTTATTAAAGCGTCTGCAAATTTATCCGTATCAATTTGTGTGGTAACAATAGCCAATAAATCCTGCGGAAGTTTATTCATCATCTTTTCTAAATATTCAGGCTTAATAACCCCCATAGATTTTATGATTTCGTCTTTTTCACGTTCACGGCTAATCATGTGAGTATATGCATCTGTATTAAACTTCTCATAAAGTTTTTGATCTGTAGAAGTTATAGCTAAGGTCAATTGCTGCTTTTGAGTTGGCTGTAAATTTAAAATAGCATGTTTGTATTCCAAATCACCAAGCAGTCCAACCTGTCTTATCAACTCGGCGGATCCTGCTTGAACCTCTTCACCTTTGACACTTTCCAACATTTGTTGAAGATACATTTCAGGAATATATCTTAGATTATCTAATAATAAATTTTTATTCATATCTGTACCGGTCAAAAGATTATCTAACTCTTTTTCAGGCATATATTCTATAACTTGACGCTGAGAGAATAATTGGAATACTGTTTTAATAAGTTCTTCTTTTGGAATATCTTTCAATAAATCCATTAATGAATCTTGAGTAAAGAACTGCAATCCCTGTAACAAATCATCAGTTTCAAGCATTGGTACGAGTTTTTCGAGTTGAACTGAAGTCATAGAGTTCATAATAACGAGTTTATTTTGAGGATCGGCAAGTTGAAATAATTCCACCAGTTGATTAGGGTCAGTAAACATGTCTGCAGCAAGCTTGATAGCTTCCTGATTACCGGCAGCAGCTTCTGCTTCTAAAATTTGTTCAATAGTTTTATCCGCATAAACCTGCATTCTAGCTGCCGGTATGTTCAACCGGCTCTGCAGATATTCTAATGTGGAATTAATTACTAATGACATGTCGACCTCGAAAACTCTCTTTATATATTAACGGATTAATTTTTCTAAAAATTCAATAAAAAAAATAATTGTAACAAAAAGTAATACATGAACAAAAGTAAGAAATAGTGTTGATTTTACCCTTGTACAATTATTAATTTTTGTAACAATTTCAGCTGATTTTTAACAAAACTTAAGAAAAAAATACTTTATATATATAGGGAAAAATATAAGGATCGGAAAAATGAGTTTCGATGCAAACATTGGAAGGACACAACCTATAATCAAAGCAGCCGCTAATATGAATAATGATGGCGGAAGCGGCGGTAATACCGGTTATATGATGCGTGGCAAACAGAAAAAAGAAAAAGAAGAACATAAAAGTTTGTTTGACAGCAATGTTGCAGTAGACTCATTTGAAATGGCATCAAAATTACCTAAAAATTATGAAGAAGTAGTTGGTTTAAAAAAATCCTGGTTAGAAAATTTCATCTCTAAATTTACTAAATAATTTGAGATTATATACCCATTTTCTGGTATAATTTAATAAAATACAGGAGGATGAAGGATGAGAGATGAGTTATTAGCTATTATTGAAAAAAATAGCCGTATTGATTTTAAAGAACTTGCAGTTTTACTCGGACATTCGGAAGAAGAAGTTTTAAACGAACTTACTAATCTGGAAAAAGAAGGAATTATCTGCGGTTATCATACTTTGATAAATTGGGAAAAAACTTCTATAGAAAAAGTTATGGCACTTATTGAAGTAAAAGTTACGCCGCAAAGAGGCAAAGGGTTTGACCACCTTGCAGAACGTATTTATAATTATCCTGAAGTTAAAGCTGTTTATTTAATTTCAGGCGGATATGACTTGATGGTTATTTTGGAAGAAAAGACATTAAAAGAAATTGCTAATTTTGTATCTGATAAATTATCAACTCTTGATAGTATCTTAAGTACAGCAACTCACTTCATATTGAAAAAATATAAAGACCACGGAACTATTCTAAATAAAGAAGAAAAAGATCAGAGAGAGGTAATTACCCCATGAGGAATTTTATTTCATACAAAGTAGAAAGTATTCAGCCCTCAGGGATAAGAAAGTTCTTTGATATTGTAAGTGAAATGGAAGATGCAATTTCTTTAGGTGTCGGAGAACCTGATTTTGATACCCCGTGGCATATCAGAGATGAAGGTATTTATGCACTTGAAAGAGGAAAAACATTCTACACTTCAAATTCCGGATTAAAGGATTTAAGATGCGAAATAGCAAACTACATCAAAAGAGAAAATGGTGTTGAGTATAATCCAAATTCAGAAATCCTTGTAACTGTTGGCGGCTCAGAAGCTATTGATATCGGGTTGAGAGCGGTCATTAATGATGGAGATGAAGTAATAATTCCACAGCCTTCTTATGTTTCATACTTACCGTGTGCAATTATGGCGGGAGCAAAACCTGTTATTATAAATCTGAAAGAAGATAATGAGTTTAGATTAACAGCTCAGGAATTACTGGAAGCAATTACAGACAAAACAAAAGTTCTAATCCTGCCATTTCCGAATAATCCTACAGGATCAATTATGGAAAGAAAAGATTTGGAAGAAATTGCAAAAATCGTAATTGAAAAAGATATTTTAGTTATGTCTGATGAGATTTATGCAGCATTAACATATAAAGAAAAACATACTTCTATTATTGAAATCGAAGGAATGAAAGAAAGAACAATCCTTATCAACGGTTTTTCAAAAGCTTATGCAATGACCGGCTGGCGACTTGGTTATGCCTGCGGTCCAAAAGAAATCATTCAACAAATGACAAAAATTCACCAGTACGCAATAATGTGTGCACCTACAACCAGCCAATATGCAGCGGTTGAAGCATTGAAAAATGGTGATGACGATGTCAAAGAAATGAGACAGGCATATAATCAAAGACGAAGATTTTTATTAAATGAATTCAAAAACATGAATCTTCAATGTTTTGAACCATTTGGAGCTTTTTATGTTTTTCCTTGCATAAAAGAATTCGGACTGTCCAGTGAAGAGTTTGCAACCAGATTTTTAAAAGAAGAAAAAGTTGCAATTGTTCCGGGTACCGCATTTGGAGATAGCGGAGAAGGATATGTTCGTATATCTTACGCTTACTCACTGGAAAATCTAAAATTAGCAATCGGCAGATTAAAAAATTTCATTGAAAAACTTCGGTCTGAAAGTAAGTAAGTAAGTAAGTAAGTAAGTAAGTAAGTAAGTAAGTAAGTAAAATTTGCAAATAAAAAAGAGCCTTAATAAGGCTCTTTTTTAGAACTATTCAGTTTTAAAAATTATGAACAACCTGAATATCCGCAGTTAAGGCAAATAAAACAACCTTCTGCCATCTGAATTTCAGTTCCGCATTCAGGGCATTTTACTGTTTTAATTTCACCGGTTGGTGCATAATCTTCAACTGACTCACTCTTTTCTTCAACGATAGGCTTTGATTCAACAGGCTTCATTTCAACTGTTTTTTCTGTTTTTTTAGCTTCCAAGTTCATTGGCTGGAATTGACGAGAATTATTTCTGTAAACAGTTATACCTTTCAAATTATTTTTATAAGCCAAAATGTAAGCTTCTTGAATATCTTCACGAGTCGCTGATTCTACAAAGTTTACTGTTTTAGAAACTGCGTTATCAGTATGTAATTGGAATGCAGCCTGCATTTTTACGTGCCAGTAAGGTGAAACATCATGAGCGGTTGCAAAGATTTGTTTAACTTCATCAGAAACACCATCAACATGAGCAATTGTACCATCTTGAGCAATCTGTGACATCATTGCTTCTGAATAAAGGCCATTTGAAACCATATAATCTTTGAAGATTGGGTTAACTTCAAGCATTTCAGTTCCATCCATAATCAATCTTGAGAATACAAGACCAAATAAAGGCTCAACACCGCCTGAAGCAGAAGCTATCATTGAAATTGTACCTGTAGGTGCAATACAAGTTGTTGTAGCATTTCTCAAACCGTATTGTTTAATTCCGGCATCGATTTCAGCCCATTTACCATCAGAGATTTTACCGGCAGATTTACCTTTATATTTGTTGTAAAGGTAATTTTCAGAATCATAAATTGATCCTTTAAAGTTATTAAAGCTGCCGCGTTCTTTAGCCAGTTCAATTGATTCTGTTTTTGAAACATAATCAATAAATTCCATAACTTGACCGGCTAATCTTGTACCCTCTTCTGAATTATAAGATAAGCCCATTTTCATTAACATATCAGCCCAGCCCATAACACCAAGACCGATTTTTCTATTATTTTGAACCATTTCAGAAATTTGAGGAAGCGGATAATTGTTTACTGCAATTACGTTATCCAAAAATCTCATAGCAGTTCTTGTTGTTTCTTCCAATAAATCCCAATCAACTGACCAGCCGTTAGACTCTTTTTTCATCATCAAACCTAAGTTAATTGAGCCTAAGTTACAAGCTTCGTATGAAAGAAGCGGAACTTCACCGCAAGGATTTGTTGATTCAATAGGGCCTACTAAAGGTGTAGGGTTATCAGAATTCATTTTGTCGATAAATACGATACCCGGTTCTCCATTTCTCCACGCACCATCAACAATTAAGTCAAATACTTCTTTAGCATTCATTCTGCCTACAACTTCATTGTTTTGAGGATTAATTAAATCATAATCTTCACCGGCAAGGTAAGCATCCATGAATTTATCTGTAATAGCTACTGAAATATTAAAGTTATTTAATTTATTGTTATCAGATTTGCAGTGAATAAAATCAATAATATCAGGGTGGTCAACTCTTAAGATACCCATATTAGCACCGCGTCTTGTACCGCCTTGTTTAACAGCTTCAGTTGCAGCATTAAATACTTCCATAAATGAAACAGGACCTGAAGATACACCCATTGTAGATCGAACTACACTGTTTTTAGGTCTTAATCTAGAGAAAGAAAAACCTGTTCCGCCGCCTGATTTATGAATTAGAGCAGTATTTTTAACAGTTTCAAAAATACCTTCAAGACTGTCTTCTACAGGTAATACAAAACAAGCTGCCAACTGTCCTAATTCTCTGCCGGCATTCATTAAAGTAGGGGAATTTGGCATAAAATAACGATTTGTAATTGCTTTATAAAATCTATCAGAAAGTTCTTTAACTTCTGATTGAGATTTTCCGAATTGCAAATCACCTGAAGCGATAGTATCTGCTACTCTGCGGAACATATCTGCAGGAGTTTCGGTGCAATTACCATCTTTGTCTCTTTTCAGGTATCTTCTTTCCAGAACTTTTACCGCATTTTCGGATAAGTTCAAAGATTCTTCTAAACATGTACTGCTATCTGACACATTAACCTCCATAGTTTGATATAGTCTGTAAATTAACTTCCCAAAAATAAAAAGCATGCCTTTTCGACGACTTTTTTAAAATTGTACAACATGACAAAGAATAAAAGCAATAAATAATGTATAAATATCACAACATTTCGTAATCATTAATAAAACTAATCATAACTAACCATTAAGAGAATACATTTATCACTTTTTGTGTTATCCTGAAAGCATGATTAGGAGAGTTTTTAGGGTATTACTGGTTATATTACTCATTGCAGTATTATGCAAAGCATGTTTAGTAAAAGACATGCCGGATTATACCAGCAATAACTCACAAAATTCTGAAAATAAACAAGTTTTAATAAACTATCCGGCACCTAAAAATGTCACAATAAACGGCGTTGATTATCTTCAATCGCAAGCACCGGTTGGAAAATTTGGCGGAGAACTCATCTCTTCAACCATCGGTGAAGGTCCAAAAACATTCAACCCTTTTAATTCAAAAGACAATACATCTTCAACTATGGCTGGGATTATGTATGACGGACTTTTAACAACTAATCCTATTACAGGGCAGCCTGCACCAAAACTTGCAAAATCATATACAATTTCACCTGACGGCAAAACCTACACAATAAAATTAAGAAAAGGTATTCAATGGTCAGATGGTAAGCCGATAACGGCAGACGATGTTGTTTTCACGTGGAGAGATATAATTTTTGCAGGGATGGGCGAGACCTCCACTCGAGATTCTATTGTTATTGATGGTAAACTTCCGACAGTAAGAAAACTTGACAATTATACTGTTGAATTTGTTACACCGAAACCATTTGCACCGTTTATCAGAATGCTATCCACCCCAATTGCACCAAAACACGTATTCATGCCTGCAATAAAAAAAGGAAATGCATATTTTGACAGTTTTCTATCTACAACCACGAAACCTGCAGATTTTGTAACTTCCGGAGCATTTAAATTAAAAGAATACGTTCCTGCACAGCGTGTAGTATTTGAACGTAATCCTAATTACTATGAAATAAATACAAAAGACGAAAAACTGCCATATCTAAATAAATTGGTTTATCTAATTGTCGGTGATTTGAATAATGAAGTTTTAAAATTTGAAGCAAAAGAGCTTGATATTATATCATTACAAGGTTCAAAAGTTGCAAGATATAAATCTGTAGAGCCCCATTCTGATTTTAAACTCTATAATCTCGGTCCTGATACAGGAACAATGCATCTTTCAATGAATATGAACAACCGTAAAGATGACAAAGGTAAATATTATGTAAATCCTGTTAAACAAAAATGGTTTCAGGATAAAAATTTCAGACAGGCTGTAGATTATGCAATTGACCGCAAGAATATGGTTCTAAATATTGCTAATGGCATAGGCGAGCCGTTATTTACACCCGAAAGTTTAAATTCTATATTCTTAAATAAAAACTTAAAATCTTATGATAAAAATTTAAATAAATCTCGTGAACTCCTTAAAAAATCAGGTTTTTACACTGATAAAAAAGGCAGATTATTTGACAAAGACGGTAACCGTGTCGAATTTGACCTTTATACAAACGCAGGAAATACCGAACGTGAAGCAATAGGTGTTATGGTAAAACAAGACCTTGAAGAATTAGGTATGAAAGTTAATTTTAAACCTGTTGAATTTAATTCCCTTGTAAATAAACTTGTAAGCACATTTGACTGGGATATGGTTATAATGGGATTGACAGGTTCACCTCTTGAACCTAATGGAGGCAAAAACGTATGGTTGTCTGACGGAAGACTCCACATATTCAACCAGCGAACACCAGCAGAAGGTAAAAAAGGAATTCTTCCTTGGGAAAAAGAAATAGATTATTATTTTACTCAAGGGGCTCTTGCCACAAAATTTGAGAACCGTAAAAAATATTATGACAAATATCAGGAGATTGTATATGATGAAAAGCCTTTTGTTTATATCTATTCTCCAGTAAGAATTGTGGCACTTAGAAATAAGTTTAAAAACATATACCCGTCAAATTTAGGCGGAATAACTCATAATGTTGAAGAAATTTATATCGGAGACAATAATGGAAACAATTAAATACATATTAAAAAGAATTCTTCAAACAATACCATTACTTATAATGGTATCATTAATAAGCTTCTTTATTATAAGACTTTCTCCGGTTGATCCGCTTGCTGAGTTGAAATTAAACCCTTCAATCTCACCCGAAACGGTACAAAAAGAACGCCAGCGTCTAGGACTGGATAAACCTATAATTGTTCAGTACGGCAAGTGGGCTTTTTCATTCATTAGAGGGGATTTAGGCGTAACCTCAACAGGCGAAAAAGTAAGCCAGAAATTAAAAGAAAGAATTCCTAATACTTTACTGTTAACAAGTATAGTAATCTTTCTCACATGGCTTGTGGGGGTACCTTTGGGCATCATTGCAGCAGTTCGATGGAAATCAAAAACCGACCGAATATTAACAGTACTGACAAGTATTGGTATGGCAATTCCGTCGTTTTTCTTTGCCATATTACTATTGATGTTTGCGGTAAAAACAGGATGGTTTCCGATTGGAGGTTTGACCAGTCCAAACTTTGCAGATATGACATTTGGCGGTAAAGTCCTTGATATAGCATATCATTTAGTTTTACCTGTATTTGTACTATTTACAATCTCTCTTGCAGGCTTACAACGGCAAATGAGGGGAAATATGCTGGATGTCCTAGATAGCGATTATGTCAAATTTGCACGGGCTAAAGGATTATCTGAAAATGTTGTAATCTATAAACACGCCCTCAGAAATGCAGTTAACCCTATGATAACCCTTTTAGGTTTTGAATTTGCAGGACTGCTTTCAGGAGCCGCATTAACAGAATACGTATTCCAATATCCAGGACTCGGACGATTAATATTAGAAGCTGTTTTGAAATCAGATATAAACTTAGTAATGGCATCATTGATGATGGGTGCTGTAATGCTAATATTAGGTAATTTAATTGCGGATATTCTTCTTATCATCACTGATCCGAGAATAAGGGTGAAGTCATGATAAAAGAAGTATTACAACAACTATGGAAAGATAAATTTGCACGTATTGCCCTTATTGTTCTGGGGGTAATCTATCTTGCACTATTTTTTGCTGATTTTATTGCTCCATATACTAAAGATTTTTCGGACAGAACAATGGCTTATGTTCCGCCATCTAAGATATTTACAATAACTCCGGAGGGAAAACTCTCAAAACCTTATACATATAATTACGTTAGAGAGTTCGATAAAAATAATCTGGAGATAAAATATACTCTTGACAGGTCAAAAAAGCACTATATAAAAATCTTCTCTCAAGGTCAGCCATATAAATTTTTAGGCTTAATTCCAATGAAAAGACACCTTGTCACAACGGATGCAGACGGAAGATTATACCTTTTAGGAACAGATATCAACGGACGGGATGTATTTTCACGACTGCTGTTTGGCGGAAGAATTTCTATGACAATAGGATTTTTGGCACTATTTGTACTATTCCCTATAGGACTTTTATATGGCGGAATTTCAGGCTACTTCGGCGGAAAAGTCGACAGCATAATGATGAGATTTGCAGAAGCCGTTATGTCTATTCCAAGCTTTTATCTTTTGATAATTTTAGCCTCTGTGCTGCCATCCGGAATGACCAGTACGCAAAGGTTTATGCTAATAGTAATAATTCTTGCACTTATTGGCTGGGCAGGATTTGCAAGGGTTGTACGAGGTATGGTTTTATCAATAAAAAATCAGGAATATGTTCAGGCAGCTCAATCAATCGGAGCCTCTAAAATGCGTATTATTACAAAGCATATATTACCGCAGACAACAAGCTTCGTAATTGTTGCAATGACATTATCAGTACCTTCTTATATTCTATCTGAGTCAGGATTAAGCTTCTTAGGACTAGGTATCCAGCAGCCTGACGCAAGCTGGGGTAATATGCTCAAAGAAGCACAGGAATTTACTAATATTATTTATAGACCGTGGCTTCTAACTCCGGGATTTTTAATTTTTGTATCAGTTTTGGCATTCAACGTAATAGGTGATACTATAAGAGATATATTAGATCCTAAAAGTAAAGTAAGATAATTATAAAGGGAAATGGAAGTGAGTATTGAGAATTTAACAAACATAATCAACTGGGAATACGTTATAAGAATAGCTATTGCCGTAGTTTTAGGTTTCAGTATAGGTCTGGAAAGAGAATTAACAAATAAATATGCAGGATTGAGAACCCATATTCTTGTTTGTATGGGTGCCTGTGTATTTACACTTATTTCTATTTACGGTTTCCCGACATTTGCACCTGGAGATAACGTAATTATTGATCAGGCAACCGGTATTAGAGATACTTCCCGTGTTGCAGCACAAATCGTTACAGGTATCGGTTTTATCGGTGCAGGTACTGTATTAAGAAACGGTCCTATCGTATTCGGTTTAACAACTGCCGCAACATTATGGATTGCTGCAAGTCTCGGTATGGCATGCGGAGCCGGCATGTTTGATATTGCTTTTGCAGGAACAGTTTTATCTATCCTAACCCTTGTTATGATTAGAGTTTTTGAAAGAAAAGTTCTTCCAACAAGCACCAAAAGATCAACCAGAATAAAAGTTGCAATTGTTTGCAAAAATGAATTTGCCGATAAAATTCAAGACTATATCATTGATACATATCCAAATATTTCTCAACTTTCAAGAAAACAGCTTAATGCAGATATTACAAGTACAAAAATCACCTGTATTATAGATGTTATGGCTATAAAACCAATTAAAGATTTATACAAGGCATTCCAAACTCAGGAAGGAATTGACTCAATATCAATTCAGGAATGCTTGGAATAAATTAACAATTACCTTTACTTTACGTTGTATTTAAGATAGGATTAAACAAAAGGATTTTATTTGATAAGGGAGACTTAAAACTTGAAATATAAACGAATATTATTAAAGATTAGCGGTGAAGCATTGATGGGAAATCAGCAGTTCGGGATTGATCAAGATCCTGTCAGAATGATTTCGGAAGAAATAAAAAAAGTTTGTGAACTTGGAGCAGAAGTTGCTGTTGTTGTAGGCGGCGGAAATATTTTCAGAGGAATGAAAAACAGTGCTAAATTAGGTATGGATCAAGCCTCAGGGGATTATGTAGGAATGCTTGCTACCGTAATGAACGCAATTGCACTACAAAGTTCTTTAACTCAAATCGGTGTTCAGTGCAGAGTTCAATCAGCAATTGCAATGAACCAAATCGCTGAACCTTATATAAGACACAGAGCAATAAGGCACCTTGAAAAAGGCAGAGTTGTAATTTTTGCAGCAGGAACAGGAAACCCGTTCTTTACAACTGATACTGCAGCGGCTCTAAGAGCATCTGAAATTAATGCAGAAGCAATGCTTATGGCTAAAAACGGAGTAGATGGGGTTTACACAGACGACCCAAATACAAATCCGGATGCTAAAAAATTAGAAAAAATAAACTATGATGAAATAATTAAAAATGGGCTAAAAGTTATGGATACATCGGCTTGTGCACTATGCAAACAAAACAATATTCCGATTGTTGTTTTTGATTTCAAAAAAGAAGACGGCATCAAAGATATCCTTAACGGAAAAGAAATAGGAACATATATTAACTAGTAAAATATACGAAAGAGGTAAAAAATGACTGAAGCTTTAGAAGAATTATTTTTATTCGGCGAAGAGAAAATGGAAAAAGCAATTGCACAGTTACAAAGAGAATTTGGAACAATCCGTTCAGGACGTGCTAATCCTGGAATATTAGATAAAGTTATGGTTGAATATTATGGAGCACCAACTCCATTACGCCAAATGTCACAGGTATCAGTTCAAGATGGTACAACACTTGTTATTACACCTTATGACAAAACAATTATGAAAGAAATCGAAAAAGCTATTATCAAAGCTGAAATCGGTATTACACCAAACAGTGACGGCATTTGTATCAGATTACCATTCCCGCCGTTAACAGAAGAAAGAAGACGTGAAATTTCTAAAGACGTAAAAAAACTTGGCGAAGATGCAAAAGTTGCAATTAGAAATATCCGCCGTGATATGACTGATTCATTGAAAAAAATCGAAAAAAGCGATAATCTTCCAGAAGATATGGTAAAAGATAATCAGGATAAGATCCAAAAATTGACCGATAAATATACTGCCAATATTGATAGTGCAGTCGCAGTAAAAGAAAAAGAGGTTATGACAGTATAATGATTGATTTAGGCTTGAATAAAAATGCAACAAGAATGTTAACTGGACTCATAATGGGTACAATTGTTTTAAGTTGTATAATAGCAGGAAATATAGCACTACTATTGCTTTTAATTTTTATGCTTATTGTTGGTTCCAGAGAATATGTTAAAATTTTAAATCACAAAGGTTTTTATCCAAGCCTTAAAGTCATTTATTTAACAGAAGTTATTCTTACTGCGGTTGTTTATTTTAAACGTTTTGATCTGGTTGCGATTACATTAACAATATGTGCAATGGGATCATTTATGTGGGTATTGTTTAAAGGCAGACAGCCATATATCGCAAATGTTGCCACAACTCTTTTAGGAATGGTATATTGCGGTTGGTTTCCGCTTCACTTAATCTTTTTAAGGGATTTATCCTGTGATAAATATGACAGTGGATTAGGATTTGTAGTATTGATGTTTACAGCAATATTATTAACAGATATCGGCTGTTATTACGTTGGTTCAAAATGGGGAAAAAATAAACTTGCACCCGTAATAAGCCCTAATAAAACAATTGAAGGTTCTATTGGCGGAGCATTTTTTGCAATGCTTGGTGCCGTAGGAATTGGTTTATATTTGGAAATGCCATGGTATCTTGCTGTATTTGCAGGGTTAATCTGTACAATATTTGCACAAATTGGTGATTTATCAGAATCTCTAATCAAACGTGATGCCGGAGTTAAAGATTCAGGTTCAAGTCTTCCAGGTCATGGCGGCTTCCTAGATAGAACTGACAGTTTTATCTTAACCATTCCAATTATGTATTACTTCTGTAAATGTTTTATTTTCCACACTGAATGGATGTCTACACTTTCAGAATTCGTAAAGGGCTTATTCTAAAATGAAAACAGTTGCGGAAATTTTTGGAATTGAAACAACTACAGAAGAACTTTATAAAAAAGCTCTTACTCATTCATCTTATACTAAAGAAAAAGAATTACCTCATACGGATTGTTACGAGAGACTAGAATTTCTCGGAGATGCAGTTTTAAAATTAACAATATCAGATGTATTATTTAAACTTTATCCAGACGCTCCAGAAGGAGAACTTTCAAAAATTAGAGGGATTATAGTTTCAGATAATACTCTTGCTGATATAGCAAAGAAAAATGGATTGCCGGAATTAATAATTATGAGCCGACATGAAGAAAAACAGGGCTGCAGAAAGTTAAATTCCATCTGTGCCTGTGCTTTTGAAGCAATTCTCGGGGCATATTACCTTGATGGTAAGTTTGATGAAATTGTAAAATTTATTGAAAAAACATTCCAACCATATATTGATGATGTAAAAAATCATTTTGAAAAATTCAATGCCAAAGCAATCCTTCAAGAGTTCACTCAAGGACAAACAAAAAATACACCGGTTTATACAGTTATAAATGAATCCGGACCGCAGCACAGAAAAGAATTTGAAATCGAAGTAAAATACAATGATGAAGTTTTAGCCGTAGAAAAAGGTTCAACCAAAAAAGAAGCTGAACAAAAATGTGCTTACTCAGCTTGTAAAAAGTTAGGAATTATATAGAAATGTCAAAGATTATTGTATCACCATCAATTTTATCGGCAGATTTTGCAAACCTTGAAAGAGATATAAAACTCGTTGAAAACAATGGTGCAGATTGGATTCATGTAGACGTAATGGACGGACATTTTGTTCCGAATATTACAATTGGGGTGCCGGTTGTAAAATCTCTTAGAGCAATAACAAATTTACCATTAGATGTTCATTTAATGATTGAAAATCCTGAAAAATACATTGAACCTTTTGCAAAAGCAGGAGCAGATATTTTGACATTCCACTATGAAGCTGTGCAAAAAAATGAAGTAAAAAAAGTGATAAATCTCATAAAATCTTTCGGAGTTAAAACTGGACTATCAATAAAACCCAAAACCTCTCCTGATGAAGTTTTGGAATATTTACCGGAATTAGATTTACTCCTTGTGATGACTGTAGAACCCGGATTTGGCGGTCAAAAATTCATGGATGATTGTGCAGAAAAAATTAAAGTTATAAAACAATATGCACACGAAAATTTAATAATTCAGGTGGATGGCGGAATTAATGATAAAACAGGCAAAATTTGTACAGAATACGGTGCAAATTCACTTGTTGCAGGAAATTATATCTACAAATCCGAAAATATAAAACAGGCAATCAATTCACTTAAGCAGTAGGCGGCTGCTCAATATTTTCGCCTTTTCTAATTTTACGTTTTAGAATTTCATCAATATTAGTAGAAGCCTCAGCAGTGGTATCAGATCCATCATTTACAGCAGTTTTATCATCTTTCTTGTCTTCTGCAGAAGTTTTAACTTCTTCATCTCCTGATTTTTCATCATTAGAATCTTTTGGTGATGGATTACCTTCAACTCCTGTTTTAGACTGAACTTCCTGTTTGAATGAAGAAGCTGCAGAAAGATTACTTGTATTAACAGAAAGTGCCTCTGCCTGTAATTGAGTTACAGCTTCGGACGCTCCAACAGCACCTTCTCCGGCTTTAACGGCAGCTTTACCAATAATTCTGTCAATAATGCCCCAAATCCAATAACGTTGAGAAGTTGCAATTAATTCCGTACCAACATTAATTGTTTCATTACCAAAATCAGAAGCATTACTCATAACAGGTGACTGCTCATTTATAACAGCTTCAAAACCTGTTAAATCTCCTTCTGTTCCTGAAATTTGAGATTGCCCTTGAGTTCCATATTTTTCAAGTTGTTTTTGCAACTGATTTATTTTTGAAAATGTTGTCTTATCACTCTTATCATCATTAATTTTTGCGACTTCGCCTTTAAGTTCATTCTGGGTTTCTTCAGCTTTTGCAAGCAAATCATTCATGTAATTTTCAAGACTTTCGATTTCATTAACAGAAGCATTTTCAACGGCAGAAATTAAAGCAGCAGATTCAAGTACTGATTTTGTATTTTCTTTACTGTCTCCGGTAAATATTTTTGCTTGTTTTCTTAGACTAACACCATTTTCCTGTAATTCTTGACGCTTTAACTGTGCGGCAGTTTTCTCTTCTTCGGTTTGAGGGGTATCAGTTTCAGACGTAGAAGAATCCTCTTCTACAGATGTACCCTCATCGCCTTCTGCTGTCGGCGAAGCAGTTTCCGGAGTGGATGTTTGCTGTGTTGTGGAAACAGTAGGGTTTGAGGTTGCTTTTTCATAAGTAGTTTCATCGTTAGTTTCTAACGATGCCAAAAATTCTTTTGCCCATTGAATATATTGTGTTGGAACTTCAACACCCTGCTGGTCATATTTAACTATTTCTTTTGCAGTTAATCTCCGCCAATCTATTTGTTTGGGAGACACTGCACTTATTCTTGCAACATCCATAGTTCTGCCTTGTTTTTATATTAAATACGGCATTTTTCATTAAAAACTTTAAATATTTTCTGAATTGTTAACAAAGATTAATTTAATCCTATGATTAAATGATTAAAAATTTGAAAATAAGTGTATAATTAAAAAACAGAAAATGATAAAAAGGACGTATTATGACCTATGAAAATTTAATGGAAAAAGCTATAGAAGCATCAAAAAATGCTTATGTTCCATACTCAAAATTTCCAGTTGGAGCTTGTGTTTTAACCGAAAACGATAATACTTATTCCGGCTGCAACTTTGAAAATGCAAGTTTTGGAATGACTATTTGTGCAGAAAGAAATGCTATAGGTACAGCAGTAGCAAATGGCGAACGAGCAATAAAAGCAATTGCTATTTATTCTCCAAATATGGACAACTGTACGCCTTGCGGTGCCTGCAGACAGGTACTTCACGAATTCTGCCACAACGATGCGGAATTGGATGTCATAGTTAAAATTGATAACGAATTAAAAGTTTACACTTTAGCAGAATTACTGCCTCAAAGCTTTTCATTATAAATATGTATATTTTTGAATTACTAACGCAACTATTTAAAAAGAAAAAAGTAAAATCCCAATTTGAACAAATTTTTGAACAAAATGATAATGAACTGCCGGCAGATGAAGACTGTAATCATTTCTTTATGCCAATAGACAGTACAAATACAATGTTTGCCTGTAAATATTGCGGTCTGGTTGTACCAAAAGAAAAATTAAAAGATAAAAACATTTTCAAAGCCGAATATAAAAAATATTATTGATACATTATTTAATAGCAACCTGTATATTGTAAAACTCGTTCATTCTTAGCAAACTACATAAGAAAGGAGTTTTTACTATGGCTAAAAATCTAGGAGAAGTAATTAATAACATTATGGAAGAAAATGCCAGCAATCGTGTTTTAATTTTAACAAATCACTTGCAAATTATTGGTACAATTCACGAATACCATAACAAATGCGACAATTGCCACGACTGTCTAATCGCATTAAAAGATGTAAAAATTGGCAGAATTGAAGATATTTGCACCTGCAATGAGGATGGATGCCAGTGCAATGTTAATGTTTATAAAGAATTTGATTGGTTCAATATAAGCGTACATTCAATTGTCGGATTCAGCATTTTATAAAAACTAAAAAAGAGGAAGCCATTAGACTTCCTCTTTTCTTCAATTTATAAACAAATCTTATACTTTTCTCTTACGAGCAGCTTCAGATTTATGTTTTCTTTTAACGCTTGGCTTTTCATATCTTTCGCGTTTTTTAACTTCAGAAAGAATACCTGCTTTTTGAATTTTCTTTTTGAAACGTCTTAAAGCACTTTCGATACTTTCGTTTTCGCCAACTTTAACTTCTGCCATTTATATTTTCACCACCTTTATAGCTTGTTTACATTGTCAGTATAGTATAAAAACCAAAAAATATCAAGATTGCCATATAAATACACGTTTTCTTAATAAAATTTAACTAAAATGGCAATTATAAATATGTTTTTACTTTATTGAATTACAAGTTATCAATGGATTATATAAAATGCAAATTAGAACATTTATAAGCTCAGCCATACGAAAAACCCAAAATACAGTAAGAACATTAAGAAAAAACAAAACAACAACTGAAGCAACCGATATTTTTGTTAAACAAGAACCGAATGGTGTTTTACCACCAAAAATTCAAAGTTATTTAGACTCATTTAGTCCGTATGAACAAAACGCAAAAGAATTTTGGGGGAATTTATATAAATTAAGTCCTGAAAAATTTGAAATAATGAATACATGCGAACAATTTTCATATGTGTCAAAAACCAATTCTGATGAGTTGTTTGATGCTCTGGAAAAACTTACGCCGAAAGAAATTAAAAAAACTTTAGATGAAATCACTGAATTATTCAAACAATTTCCAAAAGAATTAATAATAGAAGATGCTGAAAAAGAGATTTACAAATATGAGACAAAAATACCAGATTCATTTGATATTGCAAATTTAACAATTCTAAAAGCAAATCAAAAAGAGACTTATGAATATATATTAAATCATCCTAACAAGGAAGCCATTGATAGATTACTAGCTGATGCCAGCTACAACAACATCAACGGATCGACCTTTCAAACATTGACACCTGCTCAACTTCGACAAATGACACTGGAAGGTTTAGAAATCCAAAGAGGAAGAAAATGTACCTCTGCAATGAGCCAATACGTTGAGTCAAGCGATACATTTTCAAGAAACTCCGACGCTGTAAAAGAATTACATGAATATTTATCAGGCAGTAAAACTCTGGAAGATTTCACCGCATTTCGAGGCGAAAGAGATACCGGAATGTTTGAAAGTATTCCTATAGATAAAAAATTAGCATTAAAAACAAGATTGTATATTTTAAGAAATTTCAACAAGGCTAGAAAAGTTACTGTAGCACCTTATACCGGAAATCATTCTAAATATTTTGATAAAAAGATGAATTTGTTAAAATATATATTTAATAAAAAAGAATTGTCACTGGCTGATGCAATGCAGGTTGCAAAATTTGGAGACGAAGGCTTTAGAGATGAAATTATTAAACTTATAAAAGCTGCAAAAATTAAAGATACACGTTTTAAATCTCTAACCTTTGATAGACAAATGGCATCCGGCTGGACAAACACCAGCGGAACCGGCAATACTTCTATATTACAAAATATCACCCTCAAAAAAGGAGCCTCCGGTCAATATTCACACATTAACAATGATCAGGTTGAATTTATCCTTAACAATAACGAAAAAATATTAACCTTTGAAGATGTCAAATACGACCCGACAAATGATTTATTTATTTTTGACTCAACAATTTATTAAGGTTTTATTTACCATTAAAATAATCACAAATTAATTTTTCCTGTCTAGGAAGCAGATGTTTAATACGATTTACAAGTGAATTATTTTGTAAATCTTCTAACTGTTTTTTTAATATAGCCTTTTCTATTAACACTTTATTGTATAAATCTGAACAAACATCACTTTTATCAATATGTTCACGCAATTTAGCCAGTTGTAATTCTTTTTCTTGTATAGAAGAAATAAGTTCTCGTTTCACGTTGAATAAACCTCTTATATATCACTCTTAAAGAATAAACTGTTCTTAAGAATTTAAAATCAACTTTTTAGGTGATTTTGAATTAAACTTTTAATAAATCATACTCATAACCGAGTTTTAAAGCCTCGATATTTTTTGGAATTAAATTCTTTCTATGCGGCGGAATAACGTTATACAAAGCTTTTTCAAGAGTATCTAAAGAAATTAAACCGCTGACAGATGATAAAATACCTAATGCAAGAATATTAGACATTTTAATATTGCCTAAATTTTTCTCAGCCATTTGAGTGATTGGTGCAAACACATAATTTATATCATCTCTGGTTCTGACTTCTTTTGCAAGCGAAGTATTTACAATTATAGTACCGCCTTTGCGTACAATTGGTATAAATCGGTCAAATGATGCCTGATTTAAAACTACAATATAATCTGCATGAGATTTTTGTACTGCACTAACTTCTTCATCAGCCATTACAACAGAACAGTTAACGGTTCCGCCTCTCATTTCCGCTCCATAAGACGGATACCACGTAACTTTTTTATCATCAAGCATAAATCCGTTAGCAAGAACTTCTCCTGCCAATAAAACACCCTGTCCGCCAAATCCTGCAATTATAAAATCTTTTTCCATAAAATTATCCTTAATTCTGAGCTGTTATATCTTTATATACACCCGGTTTGAATACTTCCATCATTTCAGTTCTGACACGTTCATGAGCTTGTTCCGGAGTCATTCTCCAATTTGTAGGACAACTCGAAAGAATTTCTACAAAACCAAGTCCTAAACCTTTCATTTGAACTTCAAAGGCTTTTTTAATAGCCTGTTTAGCTTTTCTTATATTTGCAACAGTATCAAGAGAAACTCTTGCACTAAATGCAGTACCGTCGCATAATGCCATGTGTTCTGCAATTTTAATCGGGTAGCCGTAATATTCTAAGTTTCTACCGGTTGGCGAGGTTGTCGTAACCTGTCCTAAAAGTGTAGTTGGTCCGAGCTGTCCGCCTGTCATTCCGTAAGTTGTATTATTTATACAAATTGCAGAAATATTTTCACCTCTTAAAGCTGCGTGTAAACTTTCAGCAAGACCGATTGAGGCAAAGTCACCATCACCTTGATAAGTGAATACAAACTTATCAGGTCTGGCACGTTTCACACCTGTTGCAACAGCCATTGCTCGGCCATGCGGAGCCTCTATTGAATCAACATTTAGAAAATCATAAGTTGTAACGGAACATCCGATAGATGCTGCAAGAATAGTATTTTCAGTTAATCCAAGTTCATCAAGAACCTCACCAACTAATCTAACAGCAACACCATGGTCACATCCCGGACAAAAAGTATATTTTACATCTTTTTTAAACGAATCAGGTATTTTAAAAACTTGTGTTTCCATTATATCAACTCCTCAATTCTAGCTGCAATATCTTCCGGAGCCGGAGGTGCTCCAACACCTTTATTAATAGATTCTACAGGAACTTTTCCATTAACTGCCAGTTTTACATCCTGAACCATTTGTCCCATATTTACTTCAACCACAATAAATTTCTTAACTTTGGCAGATAACTCTTGTAAACGCTTATTCGGGAACGGGAATAACGTAATTGGTCTGAATGTTCCAACCTTTAAACCTTTTTCTCTGCACATTTTAGCAGCAGTTCTAACATTACGTGATGTGCTGCCAAAACTTACAAGAACAATATCTGCATCCTCTGTTCCGTTTTCTTCCCACTCGGTTTCGTTATCTTCAATAGCTTTGTATTTCACATTGTATAATTCGTCAAGGAATTCGCATTGCCTGTCAGCCAGAGGAGCGTAAGAACGTATTATTCTGCCATCTCTGCCTTTTGCTCCTGATAATTCCCATTCTGAATTATCAATTTCAGGATACGGATAAGGTTTAAATTCAACAGGTTCCATCATTTGTCCTAATAAACCATCCGCAAGTAAAATTGTAGGATTTTTGTATTTATGTGCCAGATAGAATGCTTTATATGTTAAATCTACGCATTCCTGAACTGTTGATGGAGCTAAAACAATAATTTTATAATCTCCGTTTCCGCCGCCTTTAGTTGATTGGAAATAATCACCCTGAGACGGATAAATATTTCCTAATCCCGGTCCGCCTCTCATTACACTGACTAAAACAACAGGTAACTGATCCGCAGTGGCATAAGATAAAGCTTCCTGCATAAGTGAAACAGCACAGGAAGAAGATGATGACATTGCTTTAACTCCTGTTGAACATGCCCCGAGTGTCATATTTATCGCTGCAAGTTCACTTTCAGCAGAAACATAAGCTCTGCCCAATTCCTGCATTTTTCCGCTCATAAATTCACCGATTTCACTCTGCGGAGTAATCGGGTACCCGAAATAGCACTGACACCCTGCAAGTACAGCAGCATTTGCTATTGCGTAGTTTCCCTTTATTAAAACTTTTTTACCAGTTATACATTCAACCATTAATCTATCCTTTGTATACTTCTGTAATAGCTAAATCCGGACATCTCATTGCACACATTGCACATCCGAGACATTCATTATTCGGGTCGTAAAACTCAACAATTTTATTACCCAAATTATTAGTTTTGTCACTAACTCTTAAAAGATTTTTAGGGCATTCTTTTATACATAAATAACAAGCCTTACACTTAATTCCATCAATAACTATGTGACTCATAATCCCCTCTTTTTTAAATCTATCTCAATAGTATTTTAACACTAATACTATTTTTTAAATACAATTTCTTTTTATTCTTAACATTTGTAATAAATATATGAAATAAAATTTACTAAAAACACCAAGCCTGATAGAATTAACATGTAGGGATATATATTTTTAAGGACTAAGAAATGGCTCAAGAATTACAACTAATTGTTGATTTACTTAAGGAGATGAGAAATGCTAATAATACGAGTACGGAAGGTTTTGACCGCCTTTTGGAAAGTATCAGTAAAAAACTGGATTCGATAGAAGGAAATACAGCATCAAATGAACTAATAAAGGCTTATCTTGGGGAACTTACTAAAAATGTTGAAGAAAAATACTCAACAACATTAATGAAATTTAATGATATCGAACGAGCTTTAAAGTCCATCTACAACGAGCAGGAAGAGCATGTCAAAAACAAAAATATGCAGGAACTGTTTGATATATTCTCTAAAAATATGAACGGATTTTATACGGAAGCCAAGCAGCAAAAAGCCATACTTGCCGGTATTGAAACCCGTCTTGCTGATATTGGAAATGATACTTCCGACAAAGAAGATATCATGAGAACTATTACTCTGCTTCGTAATGATTTTGAAAACTTAAACCATGCTTACAAAAGCACTATTGATAATGTAAATGCAAATCTAAATTCCATACTTGCAAACCTTATTAATATGGATCAGACAAAAATTAACACTTATATGAAAGAACAGCTTGAAGTTATGTACAAAGCGACAAGCGATATTGTTAATTATTTAAAATCCATAGATGAAAAAGATTCAAAAATGGAAAGCCTTCTTGCAAATGTTGCAACAAATGAAAGTTTAAAAATTACACAGGGTATAGTAGATTCAATTATTGTTAAAGCAGATGAAATCTCTAA
The DNA here is from genome assembly GCA_950022495.1 of uncultured bacterium. Lineage (GTDB taxonomy): Bacteria > Cyanobacteriota > Vampirovibrionia > Gastranaerophilales > Gastranaerophilaceae > Zag111. The sequence continues at coordinate 163,382 of CATLLJ010000003.1, read as the reverse complement.
ACAAATAACCTCAATTGCTGACAAATCTGATATTGAGGGTTTACAAACTGCTGCAATAATAATGAATCAAAAACTTGAAAATACAGTAACCAAAGAAGAATTCAGCAAAATAACCTTAAAAGCAGAAGATTTAGTAAATCTTACCGAAGAAGTTAAAATATCTCTGGCTGATGTTGCTAGAAATATTGAATCAATTCCGGATACAGCAATATTAGAAAAATCAATTCAAGATTTATTTGTAAAATTTAACAGTTTAGAAAAAGATCTTTCATCGTCAAACCTAAAAGGTGATATTTATGATATTGACGCAAAAATCATACTCTTAAAAGAAGAATTATCTACCGTTAAAAATATAATTATTGATTTAAATGAAGTAATTACTTCAAAAGTTTTATCTGCAATTAAGCAGATTTCTTTCCAGAATGAAAGCTGTGACATTAAAAATTATATATCCAATGTCCTAGCACAACTTCCACAAAAAGATGATATTGATAGAATATTACAAGACCACGCAGCTAGCAGCAAATTTATAAATTCATTACTTGAAAAAACGGATAAAATTGCTGATAAACTTGATGCTCTGCCAACACATCAGGACATGGAGCTTTTAAACAACAATCAGTTGGAACTTGTTGAAAATTTACAAGAAGTTGCTAATAAAGAAGATATAGAATCAATTGAAGCAAAAACAGATGAAATTGAAGAGATGATTGACAAACTTAACTTTGATAGTGAGTTTGAAAACATCTATGACAAAACCTCTTCAATTGAGCAATGGTTAATTAATTCAAATATTAAAGAAAACACAGATAAAATTGTTTCTCAAATAACAGATAAAGCCGAAAAAAATGACCTTATTGAAATCTTAGAAACCACAAAAAAAATAGTATCCGAACTGGAAGAATTAAGTCATAATACTGACGTTAAAAAGGTTAACAGAACAGTTGCAGACGTCTATACTATGATTGAAGAATTAAAAAATGAATTTATTAATGCAGCAGAAATGCATAATGATTCTGTTATCGTACAGCTTGCAGAATTACAAAAATCAATCACAGAAAACGTTACTGCAGAAGAATTTAACAACTTTATTGAAGATTTAAGAGACTTTACTCAAGAGATTGAAATCAGTACAGTTAATCACAGTAAAGAAGTTGAAGATATTAAATCATTACAGCAGGATATCCTTGATGCTCTTGAAAACATTAGATTTGATAACAAAATAGACAATATCGATGAGAAATTAACAAGTCTGACCGAATATATTAACACAGATTTAAAAATCAATAATGAAGATGTTAAAAAGACCATTCAAGAAATCAAAGAGTTAATTAGAAATAAAAAATCTAATTTTGAAGAAATTGAAAACCAAAAAGCTGAAACTAACAAAAATATAATTAATTATATAGATGAAATTAAAAATATAATTCAGTCTAAAGATTCAACATCTAATAATACATTACTTGAAACAACGCTAAATAATATTGAAGATAAACTAGTAAATTATCAAACCTTGAATGAAGTAAAATTCGATAAAATACTTCAAGCTTTTGATAATTACGAACAATTAAATGCGGATAAAAGTCTACCATTTGAAAATATCGCATCTTCTATTGCTGAAATTTCAGAAATAAAACATCAGATTAGAGAACTATGTGAGTTATACGCGACAAGCAGCACTAACCAGAATAACGATATTACAAACTTTATCAGGGCAACTCTTGGCGACTTAGTTTTCAATATGGATGAACTTACAAAAAATATCGAAACCGGTCTACAACAAGGTTTCGCATATAACGCTGAACTTGTAGAAGAAAAAACAGAAATAATTCTTGATTTAGTTAGAGATTTAAGACATGCCAGCACTGAAAATATTGATTTATATAAACAACTTACAGTTACGGACAATAAATTAACAGATATTAAACAAGAGTTAGAACTTATAAATACCGATGTAATTACCACATTAAATTCTAAAACGGATATGCTAATAAATGAATTAAATCCGATAAAAGAAATGATAAGTTCTATTTCTTCCGGTAATTCAACTCAGGATAATAATGATTTATTAGAATCTATAAATAATATTCACTCTGTAATAACAGAAGAATTAAAGGGTTCCGGTGAATATTCTCAGAAAACATTTGAAAAATTGGAGGATATTTACAACGAAATCACTAACAAATTATCAAATACTGAAAATAACTTGCGTGACTTTATCCTTGGCGATATTGATACAGTTATTATAAAATTAGATTCATTAAAAGATGATTTGGAAGCTGCCGTAAATAAACTTGTTCCTCCTGATGCTTCGCAAATGGAAGAATTAAACAAATTTGTGGCTGAAATTAACTCATTCAAAGAAGACCAAAAAATTTACCTGACAGAAGTTGCAAATGATATCAAAACTTCAATTTCAGAACAACTGAATACTCAAAACGAAGAAGTTAAATCATTGTTAAATGTTGCTGTACACAATGATGAAATTCTTGAAGCAATAGAAAACCTGAAAAATTGCTTCAAAATAACTGCGAAAAAAATCTCTCAAGATTCAACTGAAGACGAATTTGATTTTTCAAACAACTTTGATGAAATTTTTGACGGAAGTAAAATTACTAAAGTCCTTGATGAATTAAAAGATGATTTTTACAATGTGTCACAACAAATTAATGACCTGTCTGGCGACAATTTAGAAATCAAAAATATCCTTGACGTAATCAATAATAAATTAGAAACTATTTCAATTGAGGATGCTGAATTTATTACTGAAGAGTCAGATATTACCGGTTCTAATGATTTTGACTTTATTCAGGCTCTTGATTACCTAAAACAGGATATCTTAAAGCTAAGACAGGATATAGAAAAGGCCATTCCTCTAAATGAAAAGCTTGCAAAAACAATAAATTCATCATCTGACGAAGATAACATATTATTAAAAGAATTAATTACTAAACTGGCAGATTTTTCAAATACGGTTGATAACAAATGGTTTGAAGAAATCAAAGAATATTTAGCCGGTAATGAAATTAAAGAAATGTTATCTGAAATAAATGAAAAGGTTAATATTCTTACACTTACAGATAACACTGAATTAGTTAATGAAATAAAAGAAACATTAAACGAATTAAATTCTCTACCATCTACTGCAGATGCAAACAATGAAATTCAATCAACACTTAATCAGATTAACGTAAAAATTGATATCCTTACTTCGACTGCAAATTCAGCTGATGAAGATAAAGAATTTATAGAGTCAAATGAACAAATAAAAGACATATTATCAACACTTGATACTAAAGTTGATATTCTTGCAACTTCAGACAGCTCTGACAGTTTAGAAGATATAAGAGAAAGTATTGACGATAACTTCAACAATATTGAAGACAAAATAAACGAGCTGTCTGACTCTGATGTAAAAATGACATCAATGCTTGAAGCTTTGAACTATAAAATTGATATTCTTGCCTCTACAGACAACTTTGATGCTCAGCAAGATATTGAAGAAGTAAAACATTTAATCCTTTCTCAAATGGATTATATCGAAAAACTTGAAAACAATACCAAAACCGACGCTTTCAAGAAATGTTTACAAGAACTAACACAAGAAGTTAATAATATACATACAAATAATACTGATTCTGACGTCAAAAAAGCACTAAAAGATATGAAAGAATCAATTATGGCTGCAGTTGTAACCATTTTTGACCAGGTATCTTTTATTGAAGAATCAGAAGACATTAAAGATTTTGTAGAAGAAAAAACTGATATTATTAATCAAAATCTTGAAGAAGTTACACGCCAATTGAAACAAATTACAAGTTCAGATGACGATTCTGATTATACTTATACAATGCAGGATATAGAATCAGACCTTGCAAAACTTAGAATGGCACTTAATGATATTCAAAATAAAGATAGTGAAAATTCAGAAAATGAATTGTCTAATATCTCAGATAGTATTCAAAGAATTTCATTAAATCTTGAAGAACTGCAAAATTCAATGACACAAGATGAAATCAGTGATTTAAAACTTGATATTGCAAATCTTAAAGAACAGACACAGCAATTACTTCTTTCTTCAGGCGAATCTTATAAAAACATTTCAAACCACATTGCTCATAAAGTTGATAAAGTTACAAATATGCTTGAAAAATCAACATATTCTGACAAAGTTATGAGACAGGCACTTGTGTATATGGGAGAATGGATTGACTCTGCAAATGAAAGAATTGATAATATATCAACAAATTCTAATGAAATTGTAGATATTAAAACTTCTATTGAAAGTCTTAAAATTCAAATTCCAGAACAAACAAATATTCTAAATTCAATAGAAGAAAAATTTGAGGAACAACAAACCCGTTTAAGCTATTTTGAAAAGCAAATATCTAAACTTGGAAATCTTGAAGAAAAATTTGAACTACAACAAGAAAGAATTGACCGTCTTGAAATGACCATTGAAAAAATTCTAAATGTGGTTGAAGATATTGATGATACAAAAATTTCAAGAAAAATAGATAAAATTGACAAACAAATGGCAAAACTAAGTACAAATATAGAAAAACTAACAGCTTATGTTGACTAATACACTAATAAAAGAATTGAATAAAGCATTACCCAAACAAAATATCTTATCAGAAGTTGAAGAAAGATATGTATATTCTGTCGATGCTTCAAATGATCCTTATAACAAATCAACATTGCCTGATGCTGTTGTATTCGTAGAAAATATCGAACAGGTGCAAAAAGTTGTTAAAATTGCAAATCAGCAAATGACACCAATCATTTGCCGCGGAGCAGGAACTAACACCGTGGGGGCATGCGTTCCTACACATGGCGGTATTGTTTTAAATTTTTCTAAAATGAATAAAATTCTTGAAATCAATCCTGAAAACATGACTGCAAAAGTTCAGCCCGGCGTAACTGTTGGTGAACTTCAAGAAAAAGTTGAAGAAATGGGATTATTTTATCCGCCGGATCCTTCAAATTTAAAAGTGTCAACTATCGGCGGAAGCATTGCACAAAATTCAGCAGGTGCAAGATGCTTTAAATACGGAGCTACAAAAGATTACGTAATCGATATGCTTGTTGTCATGGCTAACGGCGAACTTATAAGAACCGGCTCAAACACAATAAAAAATGCAGCCGGATATAATCTTGGCAGCCTGTTTATAGGTTCAGAAGGCACACTGGGAATTGTTGTTGAAGCAACTCTTAAACTTATTCCTAAACCTGAATCTACACAGGTTGTTATGGCTTATTTTGATAACGTTGATTCATCAATTTTAGCAGTAAATAAAATAATAGAAAAACAAGTTTTTCCTACCACAATTGATTTTATGGATAAAAATGCAATTCAAACTGTTGAAAAATTCTATCCAGCAGGACTTTTATGCGATAAAGAAGCAGCACTAATTATTGAAATTGATGGATATGAAACAAGTATTAAGCATCAACGTGAAACAATTTGTGAAATTTTAAGAAGTAATAACGCTGCAAATATACAATATTCAACTAACAAAATTGAATCTGATAAAATCTGGTCGGCACGCAGAACCTCAATGGCTGCATGTACAAAACTAAAACCAAATGTAACAACAGACGATATTATTGTTCCTCGCAGCAATCTTTCTAAATTAGTTAAAGGAATTCAGGATATCTGCAAACGCCATAATCTTACAATCTGTATGGTTGGTCATGTAGGAGATGGCAGCATTCATCCGCAAATTCCTATAGATTATAATGATAGAGACGAATACAGGCATTATAAAATTGCAAAATCCGAAATTTATCAATTAACAGTAAAACTTGGCGGAACAATTTCAGGCGAACACGGCATTGGACTGGAAAAGAAAGCATATATTTCACAGGTAGTGGATGGCGGAACCTTAGACTATATGCGTCAAATAAAAAAAATCTTTGACCCGAAAAATATTTTAAACCCGTACAAAATTTTCTAGGGTGGGGGTAAATTATATAAATTAAAAGCGGTTTATTGCAGAATACATGGTACGACATTTACAAATCACAAAGCCGTTGGTAGCAGAATTCCCCGTGCGGCTCAAAAGTATCTTACCTCAAACTACCACCAAAATTTGTAACAGAATTCCCCGTCCGGCAAAAAGACCGATAATTTACAAATCGCAAAGCCATTGGTGGCATAATGCCCAGTGCGGTGAGCACTTGAAAAAGAATTACCCCTGTGGTATTCTTGTGTTGCTAAAATATTAAAGAAAGAAGGCGAAAAATGTCAGAAGTAAGAGTAAGAATTGCACCGTCACCAAGCGGCAACTTACACGTTGGTACGGCAAGAACTGCACTATTTAATTATTTATTTGCTAAAAAAAATAACGGTAAATTTATCTTAAGAATTGAAGATACCGATGCTGATAGAACAAGTCAAGAATACATTGATAATATCTTTGACAGCTTAAAAGCATTAGGGCTAAACTGGGATGAAGGTCCGGATGTTGGAGGTCCTTACGGTCCATACACCCAATCTGAAAGATTTGATATTTATCCAAAATATGTTCAACAACTTTTAGACTCAGGCTTTGCGTATGAATGCTTCTGTACTCCGGAAGAACTTGAACAGGAAAAAGAAGAAGCTACAAAAGCAAAAAGGGCTTATGTATATTCTAAAAAATGCGAAAACCTTACAGAAGAAGAAAAAGCAAAATTAAGAGCTGAAGGCAGAAAACCTGCAATAAGATTTAACATTGCAAAAGCTCAAAAAGCATTCCACGATTCTTCAATTTTAGAATTTGAAGACCTTGTAAAAGGTAAATTACACATGGACACAGACCTTTTAGGCGACTTTGTAATCCAAAAATCAAACGGAGCACCAACATATAACTTTGCGGTTGTAATTGATGATGCTTTAATGAAAATTACACACGTAATTAGAGGGGAAGACCATATCTCAAATACATACAAACAAATCCTAATTTTTGAAGCTTTAGGACTTGAAGTTCCAAGATTTGGACACTTAGGTATGATTTTAGCACCTGATAGAAGTAAATTATCAAAACGTCACGGTGCAACTGCAGTTTCTGACTTTGTAAAACAAGGTTATTTAACAGAAGCTTTAATCAACTTTGTAGCATTGTTAGGATGGGCACCATCTGATGGAGAAGAAATTAAACCAGTAGAAAAAATTGCAGAAGACTTTAGAATCGGGGAAATTTCATCTTCAAATTCAATTTTTGAATACGACAAATTAAAATGGATGAACAGCCACTATATTAAAATGTTACCTATGGATACTTTAAAAGAAATGTTAAAACCATACTTAACACAGTATAATTTAGACGAATTAACTGATGAACAATATACAAAAATGGTTGAAATCACAAGAGAACCATTAACATTGTTGTCAGATATTACAGATGCTGTTCCATATTTCTTCGGTAAAGATGTTGAAATCCAACCTGAAGCTCAAACTGGAACTCTTGATACAGAAACTGCTCAAAGCGTTCTTCCTGATTTTGTAGCAAAAGCAGAAAACTGGGAATGGACAGAAGAAAATCTTCACGAAAAACTTGCAGAATTCAGAGCTGAATGGAAAGAAAAAGGAGTTAAACCAAAGGTTACAATGTGGGCAATAAGAGCCGCAATAACAGGCAGAACCTGCGGAGCCGATATGGTAGGAATCCTTGAAATTCTTGGTAAAGAAACATCTTTATATAGAGCAAAAAAAGCTATCAAACAAGAATCTAAAATATAATAAAAAAACTCCCGATTATCGGGAGTTTTTTATTTTCCAGTATCCATATCAAAATCTCTTATTCTTACACCATCATTACCAAATAAACGGCTGAAATTTGGACAATCACCTGAAGGACACCACCTTTGTTTTGCTGTAATATCTGCCCATGGATATATTGTATCAACATCAGCTGGATAATAAGATTTTGTCATACTATTAGTAAAATAAACAACATATCTGTCTTTTCCAAGTTCATTAGGTTTAGAAAAGCCGTTAACATCAATTATAATAGGCCATTCTGAACCGGCATAAAGATAATATGCCATGCCTGCTGCATCTATAAATGCAGGTCGAGATTTTACACATCCTCTGCCATTATTAGAACCAGCACTTGCCTGTCCTGATTGCCCCCCTTTACATTCCCAACATTTATCTGCATTATTATCAAAACAAGTTGTTGCTCCAGCAAAATAAGTTGCTAATATTTTAAAATTAGTACCTATAGGACCATCATCTTGTGCTACCGCACCGGGATTATTAATAGGTACAAATTGACCATCATCAATCATACTCTTTAAAGCCTGATTTAAAGAACTAAAAGCTTTTCTATAAGCAACTTGATACTGTCGATTTTGAATTTTAGTCGTCAAAGATGGTAGTGTGATTGCAGCAACAACACCGATAATGCCAAGAGTAATTAAAACTTCTGCTAATGTAAAAGCAACTTTGAATGGTAAACCCTCTTTGCTATAGATTCCGAAACAAGTTCGGAATGACGGAGCACCGTTAGGAGTACCATTGTCTAAATCTCTAATATATTTACCACTGTCACCCTGAACTTGTTTGACTTCTTTTCTTAGCGAAAAATGAGCTATAGAAAAGGTCCCCTTTGGCAGGGTCTTTAGCTTAAGGGGTGACAGACATACAAACCGGCAGAACACTGATTTGGAGAGCCTTAAAAGGTTACCCCCCCCCGAAATTCTTTACTATTTCTTAATTTCAACATAACCTCTCCTTTATTATATACATTTTAAGTATACTAAATTTTCAAAATAATTGCAATAAAAAAGATAACTTTCAAAGTTATCTTTTTCTCATTAAAAATTTAATTTGCTGATTTGGTTTCAATAAATTCCGTATTCGGCGAATATTCCATTTCTCCAGATGAAATATTCAGTTTGTTAACAATACTTGCACGTTTTTTACGGAATAACATATCAACAAAGGCTTCAAGACGGGTTACAAATCCGGCTTCTCCTGTTTGTTCGTCGATGGTCAAATTTAATAAAGGTTTATTAAATTGTTTTGCTCTACGTGTAATACGTTCAACCATCAAAGAATCCGGTCCGCAGCCAAACGCTGTAATTGTAATTACACCATCAACTTTATTATCTTTTAAATAATGACCGGCACAACCTGTCATTTCGTCTTCATTTGCCCAGTATTTTTCATTACCTAAGCTTGCAATACCTTCATCAAGCTGCTCAGCAGACAATTGCAAAGATGTGCAGACTTTAACATCCATTTTTTCAAGCTTATCCAAAATCTTCATGCAAACACGTTCGTCATAAATATTATATCCGTGACCAACAAGTGCAACAGATATCGGATATTCTTTAGATGTGTTTGAAATTACAACTTTACCTTGAAGTGCATAACTTAAAGCTTTTGAATATGGAATACCTGATTTTGTCATAACATAAAAATTGTTATAACATCTCCAGCCGGCTTTAGATGCTCTTTTTATAACATTCATATCTGTAATACCGAAAGGTTTTACTGCTTCGGCTAAGAATTCATATAGTCCTTGTTTTTTTTCAGATTTATCAAGAGTTGCTTCTATCATTGTAAAATCTGCTTTTACAACATTTCTAACCAAATCAGGCAATCCTCTGATTTTAGAACAGTTATAAATTTTATTATCAATAGATTGTAAAGATGGTACAAAAATCTTATCAACACCTTTATTTATCAAATTCAAAATATGACCGATATAAACTTTAATAGGCAGACAGGTTTCTGTAACAACAAGTCCTGCACCTTCAGACATTGTTTGCTTTGTAGAGACATCTGATAGAACAATTTTTATACCTAAATCGGTAAAAAATCCATAATAAAATGGATAATTATTGTAAAAAGACATCGCTCTTGGTATACCAATAACTTTTTCTTCATTTTTTGAATTTGCCATGACTTAAATCCCTACTAATCTTTTGCTATATTTATAATAACCCAAACAAATTTTTTTTTGACAGCAATTAAAAATTATTTAACATTTTCAACACTTAAAAAAAATTTATTCAATAAATGAGGAATATATTTAGGATGTAATGCACTGAAATCAAAAACAAATTCATTTATTCCGGCATTATACAATTCTTTTACTACAGAAAAATCTTCCAGAATTCTATCTTCAAACATGTGCATTCTACAAAATCCATCGCATACAAACGGGAATATTTTGTTCAAAGACGGGTCTTTCAATGCATAGCAGCCATTATGACACGGAGCTTTACAGGATAATCTGGAAATAATTGCACTATCATTATTTAAAGGACACAATCCCATACTTGAAACTCTAATATTACCGCCTATTGTATATTTCCTGCATGGAATTTCATTTTTTATCTTTTTTAAAGTTCTAATAGCTGAATGATAATCACCGAAAGACGTAAAATCTATTGTTTCAATAGGGGCAAGATTATTCAAACATTTTATTGACATACTGTTCAACAAATTTATGCCCTGCCCGATTTCCAGCGGAATATGATTTATGTCTGAATCATTAATAAATGTCCAGAAGTAGCCGATATTATTAATAATTAACGAATCAGGTGCAGGATTTGATAACAACAAATATTTCTCATATTCATAAACCCTGTCAAAATCTCTTTCAATCAAAATATTAGGGGTAGAGAGCTGGAACTTAATCCCGTATTTTTGACAGAATTTCATAACCTTTTTTAGAACATCAGAAAAGCAGCTCTGTGCTAAGTCACAAGTTGAGACAATTTCACCATACTCAATAGAATAAATTGGATTAAACCCGATTTTTTTAATATATTTTTCCAACTCTGCTATCTGTGCAAGTCCTGTAAGTCTTAGATTAATTCTGTATTTATCTGTGACCTGTAAATTTTTAGGAGTAACAACCCGTTTAATATCCCAGTCGTAAGACTGGATATTACGGCTAAATTTAAAATCCTTGCCTTCTGCACTAACCATATCGCCGGAAAAATGATTTGTCTGGTAAATACATTTTCTTACATGCTTAAACGGGAGTTTTTGTTTTTTAAACAATTTTGGCTTGGCAAGAATTTTCTCAATAAGTTCAATACCTTCCAAAATGTCGTCGGACTCTTGAAATTTCCCCTTAATAACCACGTAATCAATAGCTTTTAATTTAACAATATCCTCAGCACACCACGGAAGGTTGTCAGAATCAATTGCCAGCGGCAAATTAGTAAATTTCTTGATTTTAACAATATTTTTCAGATAAATTTCTTCAGTAATAATAATTCCGTTGATTTCATGAAAACTATTCATAAAATCAATGCCGGCTAAATTATGAATATCAAAATACGAGTCAATAATTACTCTGAACGGAAGTTTAAAGACCTTAATAGCTTCTAAAACTGCAAAACTATTAATAAATATACCTTGAATATCAACGGATTTTAAATATTTTAGAAACTTTTTAATTTCAGACAAATCTTCTTCCAGGATATCGTGTTTAAAATTTATGTATAATTGAGAATTAGATTTTTTTGCGGCATTAACAAATTCATGTACATACTCAAAATTACCGCCCAGAAATTTCGTATAATAAACATAAAAATCCCTGCAGGTTGTAGATTTAGAAAACTGTAAAATATCCTCCGGTTTTTTGACTGGTGCAACAATTTTGATATCCTTCATAGAATAATTATAGAACTTGACACATGCAGATGTCAAACTAATATTTACATAAACAATATTAGGGGTGAATATCAAAACGATATAATAAATGTCATTCCGAACTTGTTTCGGAATCTCTATCGAAAGAGACCCTGAAACAAGTTCAGGGTGACAAAAGGGGTTCGGGGGCAAAGCCCCTGATAACTCGAGCTATTTAATCAAGCGTGTTTTTCTTTTTCGGTTCTACTTTTTCTTTTTGCGTCGCAATCAAAAAGAAAAAGTGAACAAAGAGAATATTCTTTTAAAATAAATTCAGTTCCTTCATTTCTTTCTCTTTTATTGCGAGTAAAAGAGAAAGAGAAAAACGCGACCAAATAATACGAGTTATCAGAAACTACGTTTCCGAACCTTCCTTGGATTATCCTGCGGATAATATTGTTTATGTACAAAATTAATTTAACATAACTTAACATTTCGCACTAAAAAACGCAATTTTTTATATACAAAATACTTTATTAGTATATAAGGAATATCTAGGATATATTTTTTACAGGAACAGGATACTAAGAATCAATAGGGAGGACACCGAATGGGCGTTGGTGCAGATGACTACATTGATAGAATGTTAGTCCAAAAATATCAGGAAGAAAAAGTTGATAACCATGACAATATGGAATCTATGGTTGATCCTAAAAAGATGATGGAAGCTATGAATGATTATGCTTCTACAATGCGTAATATGATAGAGTTACGACAACGTTTGAACATTGCTTGCTATGCGATAAATGCTCGCTCTGCAAGATATCAAAAATCTATGGGACAACAGTAAAAAGTTTATATGTTGAATTGTGCCTATTTTTGGTAAAATAGGATAACAAGGAGACAAAACCATGGGAAAAATTATCCTAGGCTCTTCTTCGCCCAGAAGAGCAGATATTCTGAAAAAACTACAATTAGATTTTGAAATTATTCCGTCTTCTTATGTGGAACCACATGACCAGACGGATTTCTCTTATGCTTTCGTTGAAGATCTGGCTTACAATAAGGCTTTAAATGTGGCTGAAAAACTACAAAATGAAGATTGCACAGTCCTCGGAGCAGACACAATTGTTGTAATTGATAATAAAATTCTTGGTAAACCTATTGATAAAAATGACGCAGTTAAGATGCTTAAAACTCTTTCAGGACAAACTCATTTTGTTGTTACAGCGATTGCGGTTATCAATTCAAAAACAATGGCATATAAAGTCGAGTCAACAACAACTTATGTTACATTTGAACATTTATCAGATGATCAGATTGCATATTACATAGAAAACTTTAAACCTTTTGATAAAGCCGGTTCTTACGGAATTCAAGAATTGCCTGATGGATACATAAAAAAAGTTGAAGGTGATTTGGATAACGTTATAGGACTGCCGTCCAAAACTCTTCTTAAACTTTTAAATTTATAAAAGAAGCCCGAACAAATAATTTGTTCGGGAAAATATATAATAGTTCACTATAAAAATAATATATTTTACTATCATCCTGAAATCAGCTCAGGGACTCTATAGAAAGGAAACTTATACCATACCTTCTTTTACTGCTTTTACTGCAGCCTGAACTCTGTCATTCACACACATTTTTTGCAGGATTGAACAAACATGAGCTTTAGCAGTATGTACACTTACAATTAATTCTTTAGCAATTTCAGTGTTGCTTTTGCCTTCAACAAGATGTTTTAGAACCTCAAATTCTCTTTCTGTTAACGGAATTTTTGTTTGATCTGAAACTTTTCCGCCAAGGAAGGATATATTTTCAGATTTTGGAATAGCTTTTAATGCAAGATTTGCAACAACTGAATCTATCCAGCAAACACCATTATACACATCTCTAATAACATCAGCTAATTTAGAAGGATCAATATCCTTCAGACAATAAGCATTAGCACCTGAACTTAATGCTGCTAAAACTTCTTCTTCTCTATCATGAGAAGTCAATGCAATAATTTTTACCGAATTAGAAAATTCTCTAATTTTAACCATTGCTTCAATACCGTTCATTGTCGGTAAACCCAAATCCATAAGAACTACGTCAGGTGAAAGTTTCTTAATCTGTTCAATACCATCAATAGCATCTTCACATTCGGCTACAACTTCTAAATCGGGGTTAGAATTCAATGCACACCGCAGACCAACTCTAGTTAACTTAAAATCCTCCACAATCGCAATTGAAATTTGTTTCTCTTCTGTAATCATAATTTTTACTCTCCATATATTGTCCATAAGCGGGGCAATCATTCTCTCTTACACTTCCCAATGTATACTTTCAACATTAATAATCTATTACCTACCTAGGTGATATTAATTTGTTACAAAATTAAAATTTTCTTATGTTATAATTTTAATGTGTTATAGGGAGAAGCTTATGTTAGATTTTTTATTCGCAAAAAAAGAGCAGGAAACTGCACATGATACCGAACTAAATAGTATTTATGAAAAACTTAAAGAGGAATATTCATTCGATAATATTTCTGAAATCAGAAAGAAATATTTATCCATGCATATCCAAAAATATGGTTATCTGACATATTCTTTCCAAAAAGCTCAAGAAGAATTAACAAATGAAGAAACATTGTTTGCACTTGAAGAAAAATGGAAACAAAATAATACTTTCAAGAATGGAAAATTTACATTTAAAAATAACCAGATAAGCCCTCTTGCAAGAAATCAAGAAAAAAATTCCGACTGGTTTAAAAGAGAAGGGCATAATATTAAATTAATTAACCTTGCAGCTTTAGGCAACGGCAATAAATCAAGCGATACAGGGAAATTCTTCGATTGGTTGAAACAATTACTAATTTTGCCGACTGGAAACTCTAATAATAAAATTTATAATACAACAATCTACCTTATTCCTTTCCATCCTAGAGAATTTGGTTGTGCTTATCTTCCAAAAAGCAGCGAAGTAAGTTCAAAACTTAATGATAAACACCTTGAAGAATTAACAGGAATGACCGTAAAACAACAGGTTCAAACATTCATAAAAATGGCACAGCTTGCCGGACACCCTGTTATATATGATATCTTGCCTCAAACAGGAAGATTTTCAAAATTTGTACTGGCAAACCCTAACGTTGCACGCTGGTATGATATAACCGAACTTCAAAAACAACTTATAGCAAAAGTTGATGAAGTTGCTGAATTTTTATCAAAAGACCACGATCACGATGATATTGAAATAGTAAAAGATATTTATGTTCAAAGACTGCAAGGAAATCTTGGCGAATTAAGTCCTGCATTTCAAGAACTTTATAATAATTTTGAAGGTATTATGCTTGAACATAAAAAAGCATTTTCAAATGCAATGCTTGAAAAACCTTATCAGCAAAAAATTCATAAAAGAGTTAAGGATTTAGTTGCAAAAGTTCATGAACTTAAAAATGACAAAAAACCTCTAAAAGAAAAAGACATAACAAAACAGGTTGAAACAATTCAACTATTAATGAATGAAGGGTTATGGCCGGCACCGGGCGGAGCATGGTGTTCTGCAGGAATTCCGATTTACGACGGAATGAGCGAATGCGGCGGATATCCGCTATTTAAACATTTTGACTACAAAGGAGATGATGTTACAGCATTTGCAAACCTAGATTGCCAGACACCATACTACTTTGTAAATCTTGAAAACGGAAAATACAATGAAGATGTAATAAATTTATTTATTGACAGCTTAAAAGAACTTCAACATGATTATAACTTTGACGGGTTTAGAGTTGACCATATTGACCACGTTGTTGATGAAGTTTCTGAGCAAAACGGCAGACCAATAAGCTACAGAGCTCCAAGATATGTACTTAACAAAGTAAATTCAACAATGAAAAAGAAATTCCCGTATTTTGCAACACTTGCAGAGTACATGTTGTGGGATAATTTTTATAAAGAATACCATCAAGACATGAAATTTGATGTTCTATGGGGAAATGATATTATTTCACAATTCGACAAAACGCCTGAAAGAATTTGCGATGACAACCAGAACTTAAGCGTTTACAACTCAAAATTCAAAAAAGGCAGTATGCTTTCAATCTTGAAAACATACAACAATCAAGACGGAGAATTTCACTGCATAGACCAATACCCGGCACAACTCGGTGAACACGGAGCTCTTTACAAATGGGCAAAATATAAACTTTTACCGGGCGGAAGATATGCACAACGTCCTGTTATGTATGTAGATGGAGATGAAAGCTTTACTCAGGGCGGTGTTGAATACACCATAGGCGAAGAGGTTGCAATGAAACGCTCAGATAATGAAACTTTCTACACAAAATTTGATGCAATTGATAGATTTGTTAAAAACAATAATATTATCACAAACGGCGAAGCACAAATCATTATAGATGATGAAGACGGATACAGTGTATGGTTAATCACAAGAGAACCGATGAAAACAGCTTATCTTGTTGTTTCAAACCACAAATATCCAACCGAAAAAGTTACGAAAACAGCAGCTACCGGAGAATGTTATAAAGAAATCATTGAAGGATATACAATTTTTGATAAAGAAATTCATATTCCTGGTGATTACACTGTCAAAAATGAGTATGTGCTAAATGAAAAAGACTACACAGCACAAGAACTTGAACATTCAGACAGCCTTCATTTTGAAAAACTTGAACCGGGCGAATTCAGAATATTTGAACTCGAACGCGGGTAAAACGTAATAATATTAATTTTACGAGATACTTCGCTACGCTCAGTATGACAGAATGGATTGCCGCGGACTAAAGCCCTCGCAATGACAATAACCAATGAGCTCCAATATTATTGTTAGTAATATTTTCACCCGCAATGACCATACTCGTTACGTCATTGCGAGCGAATGCGAAGCAATCCAGCTTTTTGCCAGCTAGCACGGAGACATTTATAAACATTTCTTTACAATAAACAATATATCCAAATAATATTTACAATAATTAACAATACTTAAAAAGCAATCGTATAAAGGTTTTCAAACAAAGGAAACAAATAAATCTAATCCTAAAGTATTAATTTTAAAAGATTAATGTAACAGGATTAATTATTTTGGGCTTAATAATATTAGATGAGGATAATAATTTGAGCCACAATATAGACTTCAATACAGAATAAATACAAATTTCACAGGTTAGAATTTAATATAAATACGATTCTAACCTGTATTCGGATTAAAAATACAACAAATGATTGACAGACTTAAAAAAAAATAGTAGTATAATCAGTATGTAAAGCATATGTTATAGTTTTATTTTAAAGAAAGGTGTAAAGATTATGACAAAAAGATTCGGTTTTACTTTGGCAGAAGTTTTGATCACATTAGGTATCATTGGTGTAGTTGCTGCCATGACTATCCCAACATTGATTGCTAATACAAACAGTGCAAAATTCAGAGCACAATTTAAGAAAACATTATCAACATTGAACCAAGCTGGTTTGATGGCACAAGCTCAATACGACTTTGACTATTCAAGTGCAACTGATAAATGTACACAAACTACATCTGCATCAAACCCAGATAACCCTAACAACTTAATGACATTCTGTTCATTATTGAACGGTACATTAACAGGTTATACTTACCTTGGACCAACTACAGCTATTACTGTACAAGGTGATACTAACGGTGCTACAGCTACTTACTCAGTTAAAAACGCTGCTGCAGCTCAAGTACCAGCAGTTAACCATGTTTACGCTTTAGCTGATGGTTCTTATGTAGCTTTCGCAGACGCTGCTGCTAGAACCGGTGCTGCAGTTTGCCAATTAGATATGGGTTCTAAAATCGATGCTACTTGGATTACTAACCACCCTAACTGCCGTGGTTTCATCGACGTTAACGGTAAAACATTACCTAACAAAGGTGTAACTTGTACTTCTGCTAAAACAACTACTAACGTTGGTACTCCTTGTGAAGTTAAAAACGATGCAACTCACATGACAGATGTATTCCCAATCGTATTCCACGATGCAACTGTTGAACCTGCTTCAGATGCTGCAAAATACATCTTAACAACTGCTAAATAGTAGTTTATAAGAGTTAAATAACTTTAACGGACGGAAAGAATAGTTATTCTTTCCGTCCGTTTTTTATATTTCTGTTAGTCTAGAAATGATGCAATAAGTACATTTTTAAATAAGCTGGATTGCTTCGCATTCGCTCACAATGACATAAAGAGTATCTAATAATTTATTATCTCATCCCCATCTCACGAGAGGAAATCAATATGATATTTACCCCTTTACCCCTTTAAGCAGAACTCATCAACATGTTCTTTTGGAATACAAACATCATCACAGAAAATAATATTTATTTCTTCTCCGGCTTTAGCATGATATTTTAACCCTGGAGTGAGTAAACCTGTTACCAGCCCTATAAAACACCCTATTGCAACCCCTGAACCTGCACCAATAGCGATTTTATGCGGCTTTGGAATAAATGCAAGCCCAACCCCTGTTCCTGCACCAACAGCACCTAAACCAACAGTCGATGCAGCAATTTTACCTGCTGTCATCCAGCCGTTTTCCACAAGTGAAAAATCTTTACTAAAAGGTTTTGCTTTAACTTCAATTTCTGTACAGTCGGGTAAAACTAACTTATTGATACTTAAATAGACTCTAGCATTCTTATTAAACTTCTTTTGCTGGGCAACTCCGCGTATAAATCCTGTAAATTTTGAACCCATAGGAATCACAAGTTCGCCGCAAGAAGTTCTAATATCTTTTGGAACATAAAAATAGACACAATCACCTTCTTGAACACACTCGGACATAAATTTACATTCAAACGCGATTTTTATAACATTGCCTTTGTATAATATATAATAATTTTCTGTTTCGCCTACCGAATTACATGGTGCTTTTTTATTAGCTTCTGAAATTGTTCCGGTTGCAGAAACATTTTCGCAGCAACAGCAATCATCTGCACTTGCAGGCAGTAAACCTAACATTAAAAAATTTATTACTAATATTACAGACAGCACTTTTTTCATACGAACACTATAAACTAAAAAACATTAATCTATATTGCCCGAAACTCTTAGCACAGGTTTATATAAAATTTTAACGACCTCTATAATGATAAATAATATTAGGGTTATGTTTATCTCTAATAAAATAAGGTCTGCGTTTATACGAATACGATTTTTTATAATAACGCTGTTTTGGAAAAGTATATGTTATTTTCTTAAAAGTTTCGGGAGTACCGCCATTAATAATATATTCTGCATAACGATATTGATTATCTAAATGTTCTTGAGGTTTCATTTGAATTCTATGATAGGCGTGCATATAAGACTTCTGATATTTATCTAGCGGAACCCAGGCTAAAATTCCAAAAATCATAAATGCAAACAGAACGACCCAAATTTTTCTCAAAAAATTTTCCATAAATACATAATAACAAATCCTGCCATATAAGTAAACATACATAAAAGATATTAGGGGTAAATATCAAAACAATATTTTTATAGGGGGTTCGGGGGATTCCCCTGATAACTCGAGCTATTTAATCAAGCGTGTTTTTCTTTTTCGGTTCTACTTTTTCTTTTTGCGTCGCAATCAAAAAGAAAAAGTGAACAAAGAAAGGTTCTTTTTAAAATAAATACAGTTCCTTCATTTCTTTCTCTTTTATTGCGAGTAAAAGAGAAAGAAACGCAAGCAAAGAAAGAGAAAAACGCGACCAAATGAAACGAGTCATCAGAAACCACGTTTCCGAACCTTCCTTTGATTATCCTGCGGATAATATCTTTTATGTAATTACCAATTGTAAATTAATTGTATATTAACTATTTATCAAATATAATATAAAAGTGAACAAACTTTTGAAAAAAGGAGAGAGAACAATGATTAAAAAGTTTACTTCACTAATGGCTCTTTTCACAATGTTTGCCATTGGTATTTCACCTGCTCTTGCAAGTGAAGCCGATTTGGTAGTTCCAAGTATTAAAGGAGGGGCTGGATGTGCTTGTGCATCAGGTTACAACTTGCTTTTAATCGGACTTGGAATTTCAGTTATCGGTTTGATTTTCGGACTTGTTGAGTTCTTGAAAATCAAAAAATTAGAAGTTCATAAAGCTATGGACGAAGTTGGTAATACTATTTTTGAAACCTGTAAAACTTACCTTATTCAACAAGGTAAATTCTTGTTTGTATTGGAAGTTTTAATTGGTTTATGTATTGCATTCTATTTCGGATACCTTCAAAAAATGGGTATTGGCGGAGTTTTAACAATTTTAGGCTGGTCTGTAATCGGTATTTTAGGTTCTTACGCGGTTGCCTGGTTCGGTATCAGAATGAATACTCTAGCTAACTCAAGAACTGCTTTTGCGGCTTTAAAAGGTAATCCGTTGAATATTTTAAATATTCCGTTAAAAGCTGGTATGAGTATCGGTGTTTTACTTGTATCTGTAGAACTTATTATGATGCTTATCATTTTATTGTTTGTACCGGGAGAAATCGCAGGTGCTTGCTTTATCGGTTTTGCAATCGGTGAATCTTTAGGTGCTTCTGCACTACGTGTTGCAGGCGGTATCTTTACAAAAATTGCAGATATCGGTTCAGATTTAATGAAAATCCAATTCGGTATTAAAGAAGATGACCCTAGAAACCCTGGTGTAATTGCCGATTGTACAGGTGATAATGCCGGCGATTCTATCGGACCTACTGCTGACGGTTTTGAAACTTACGGTGTAACAGGGGTTGCTCTTGTAAGCTTTATTTTACTTGCCGTTGCAGGTGAAATGTATCAGGTAAAACTGTTAGTTTGGATTTTTGCAATGAGATTTTTAATGATTGTTACATCAGTTATTGCTTACTGGTTTAACGGTCTTTATGATAAAGCTTATGCAGCAAAAACCGAAAAATTTGACTTTGAATTGCCATTGACAAGACTTGTTTGGTTAACATCAATTCTTTCAATTGCAATGACATTTATTGTAAGTAAATTCTTATTAGGCTGGATGGGAAATATCTGGTATATTCTTTCAATTATTATTTCTTGCGGTACTTTAGGTGCAGCATTAATTCCTGAATTTACAAAGATATTCACATCTCCAAAAGCAAAACATACCGAAGAAGTTGTTACTGCTTCACGCGAAGGCGGTTCATCTTTGACAATCCTTTCAGGTATTGTTTCAGGTAACTTCTCAGGCTTCTGGATTGGTATGGTAATTGTATTATTAATGGGCTTAGCTTACTTTGCAAGTACATTCATTCCTGAAACATTGATGAGCTATCCGTCAGTATTTGCTTTCGGTTTAGTAGCATTTGGTTTCCTTGGAATGGGTCCTGTTACTATTGCCGTTGACTCTTACGGTCCTGTAACTGACAATGCTCAATCAGTTTATGAATTATCATTGATTGAAGAAATACCTGACATCAAAGAAGAAATCAAAGAACAATACGGTTTTGAACCTGATTTTGAAAATGCTAAGCAATACTTAGAAGAAAATGACGGTGCTGGAAACACATTCAAAGCAACTTCAAAACCTGTACTTATCGGTACAGCGGTTGTTGGTGCAACTACAATGATTTTCTCATTAATCCTTGTAATCAAAAACACTTTAGGTATTCAACCTGAAATGATTTTGAACCTGTTAAACCCTTACACATTGTTAGGTTTATTAACAGGCGGTGCTGTAATTTACTGGTTCTCTGGAGCTTCAATGCAAGCTGTTACAACAGGTGCATACCGTGCAGTTGAATACATCAAAGAAAACATTAAACTTGGCGATGCAGATGAAAAATGTGCAAATGTTGCAAATTCAAAAGAAGTTGTAAAAATTTGTACTCAATATGCTCAAAAAGGTATGGTAAATATCTTTATCGCATTGTTTGCTTTTGCTTTGGCTCTTGCCTGCTTATCAGCACCAGGTGCTAAAACTCAATTGGCAGTATCATTCTTTGTAAGTTATCTGATTGCAATTGCTGTATTCGGCTTGTTCCAGGCTGTATTTATGGCAAATGCCGGCGGATGCTGGGATAATGCTAAGAAAATTGTTGAAGTTGATTTGAAAGAAAAAGGAACAGTTCTTCATGAAGCAACTGTTGTCGGCGATACAGTCGGCGATCCGTTCAAAGATACTTCATCTGTTGCAATGAATCCGATTATTAAATTTACAACCTTATTTGGTTTACTTGCTATGGAAATCGCGATTAACGAAAACTTTAGACAGGTTGCACCTTATGTTGGTGTTGTATTCTTAGTAATCGCACTATTCTTTGTTGTAAGATCTTTCTATGGAATGAGAATTCCTGTGAAAACTACAGCAGAAGAATCTACAGAAGAGTAGAATATTAATTTGAAGAGCCAGCTCAAAAATTTGAGCCGGCTCTTTTTATATTTATACATTCATATTGCCTAACATAAACTTATAAGTTTCCAAATCAGCTAAATATGTTCTCATTCTAATATAATCTTCAGGATCCATCGCCTCTGCCCTTAGTTCAACATTAATTCTTGCTGCACTCATTTCTGGACGAGAAGATTTAGGTAGAATTGAATGATGCAATGATTTTGGCAAAACTTCCGAGAGCTGCTTTTGCGTCTTTACAGGAACAAAATTTGTAATTTTATCAAGTTTCATATATTTCTCCAATGTTATCTTCTATATTTATAAAGTTCATAAAAATATTTTTTGCCATAATTCCAAAATTAATGGCAAATTTAAAAATTCAGAGCTTTTATATATTACAAAACTTAAAAAAAACTTGTAGATACAAGCCGACAGTTTTATAATAGACTTTGCAGGTGAAAGCAGAAAGGATTATATAATGACAGCAATCGAAGAAATGACTTATCCTCAATTAGAAAGAGCAATTAACCCGACTCATGATATAAGATTATTTTCAGGTCGCTCAAATCCTCAATTAGCACAAGAAATTGCGGACCAATTAGGAACTACAGTAGGACCTATGATTGTTAAAAACTTTGCAGACGGAGAACTTTATGTTCAGGTTAAAGAAAGTGTTCGCGGGGATGACGTATTTATCGTTCAGCCTGTATGCAACCCTGTAAACGAAAATTTAATGGAATTATTAATTATTATTGATGCATTTAAACGTGCAAGTGCAAAAACAATCACTGCAGTTATCCCATACTATGGATACGCAAGACAGGATAGAAAAACTTCTGGCCGTGAAGCAATAACCGCTAAACTTGTTGCAGATTTATTAACTACAGCAGGTGCTGATAGAGTTCTGGCTATGGATTTACACACAGGTCAAATTCAAGGTTTCTTTAATATTCTTGTTGACCATATTTTTGCAACCAATGTTCTTGTAAATTATATTAAAGGTTTAAATATTAATCCTGAAGATATGGTGGCAGTTTCACCTGATATGGGCGGAGCTAACAGAACCCGTCATTTTGCTAAAAAATTAGATATTCCTATCGCAATTATTGACAAAAGACGTGACAAACATAATGAAGCCATTGCCGCAAATGTTATCGGTGATGTTGAAGGAAAAGTCTGCTTAATGTTTGATGATATTATTGACACAGCAGGAACTATCTGCGAAGCTTCTAAACTTTTAAAATCTAAGGGGGCAAAAGAAATTTATGTCGGAGCAACACACCCTGTATTCTCAGGACCAGCAGTGGAAAGATTAGGTTCTGCTCCTATTACAGAATGTATTGTTACAAACACTATTCCGCTAGATATGAGCAAAATGCCTCCAAATATTAAACAGGTATCAGTTGCACCGTTACTGGCTCAGGCAATTTCAAGAATCCATGATGATGAATCTGTAAGTTCATTGTTTGGATTTGAAAAAGAAATGCAAGTCAGCTAGAGGTAAACTAATAGATAAGTTCCAAATATTATAATTAAAAAGAGCGACTGGTTGGATAGTTTCAACCAGTCGCTCTTTTTAACTTTTAAATAATAATAAATTAATATTCCGGAACATCTTTCAAAACTTCAGAAACTTTTGATTTCATTGAAGGATTGAAGTTCTTTTCATTCAATTCATCAGCAATACCGCATACTTTTTTAATAAAAGCAATAGGGCTTCTGAAAGTTCTGCCAAACCAACTTTCTTCAACAAGAATAAGTGTTTTTGTATCTTGTTTTGTTTCATCTTTAATAAAAGCTTCTAAGTAACCTGTACCTTTTCCTCTTTCACGTAAATCAACTGAATAGGGATTTGTTTTTTGAGTTTCAATGAAACCTTTTAAAGCAGATACTTCTTTATCAGTCTTCATACGTCTTGTTATAGCACTTCTTGCTCCTGGACAAATTTTCATAGCCATGCCGAAATTTTGAGTTGAATTAAAATCTGTTCTCATTTTTATTACCTTTCCTGTTTAAGTTCTTTTAGTTTAAAACATCTAAAAAAATTTTTTGCTAGTTTATTAAAAAATTATAACATGCTCAAATAATATAGAGATGCTGAAACAAGTTCAGCATGACGGTTCCCATCTGGGAAATTTTACAATGAATGCCTGTATAAAGCCTAATTATCTAATAGTTTTTCCCTGTCACCCTGAACTTGTTTCAGGGTATTAATTGCGGTGAACACTTTCCGTTATAGTAATAAAATCTCATCTAAATAGATGAGATTTTAACCATTTAAATAAAGAAAAAAATTTTGTTGCCGATATAAATAATATAGATATGGAAAACAAAAGTTTTTCATACCTCCTCCCCAAGTCTGGTAGCCGTTCTTTTTAAGTAACGGCTTTTTTTTATTTTAGGGGAATTTACCATGTTAAAAATCTAATTGTTGATGCAACATTAGCAGCTGTATTTATAACGTTCGCTGCGGTATTTATACCCGCATAAGGATCACGTACAACTACAGTGTTAACTTCTGACGTAACAGGAGTTACCGGAGTATAAGAATATGTAGTAGGTGTATAATAAGTATAAGTTGAATAATATGTTGACGGATAATATGAGTAATAATAAGGTCTATAAATAGGTCTTATCGGCATTGGACGATATATTGGATGATGAACAGGAGGTCTCATGCCAACATGATGAGGCATCGGAGGTCTATGCATAGGCGGACGATGTCCCATTGATACTCCGCCGTGCATTGGCGGGCGACCGCCATGACCACCGTGTGGTCCACCGGGAGCAGCAATACAAGGCCCCCCCCCAATAGCTAATGTAAACGCGATTAAACAAATCAATTTTTTCATACCAATTCTCCTATTACAGACTTCACATTTACTATAACGATAGTATCAAATAAAAGTTCAGATTTTAACAGAGTTTGTTAATTAATAATAAGAAAAAGTAGTTCTGTTTATGTTATAAAAATTATAATGACTAAAATATCTAAAAATAAAATAATTGAAATCCTAAATACTGACAGCAAAAATGATTGGTTATTTAATCTTGCAGATAAAATCCGAAAAGAATATCTCGGAGACGAAGTTCATTTGAGAGGCTTAATAGAATTTTCCAATATTTGCAGATGCAATTGTAAATACTGTGGGTTACGCGCCGAAAATAAAACTATAGACAGATATAGAATATCAGAAGATGACATAGTTACTTATGCCGGACATGCTGCATCAATGGGATACAAAACCGTTGTTTTACAATCAGGAGAAGATAATTTTTTTGATACAGACACAATGTGCAGAATTATAAAAAAAATTAAAGAGCTTGATGTTGCATTAACACTCAGCATTGGTGAAAGAAGTTTTTACGAATACAAAGCTTTCAAACAGGCAGGTGCAGACAGATACTTAATTCGTATTGAAACAACAGACAAAGAACTATACAAAAAAATGCATCCGAATATGGATTTCAATAACCGCATAAGATGCTTAGAAAATTTAAAAACCCTTGGTTATGAGGTTGGAACAGGCTGTCTTGTCGGATTACCTGAGCAAACCATTGACTCACTTGCTGACGACATTTTATTTTTTAAGGAAATAGGTGCTGATATGATTGGTATCGGTCCATTTATTCCACACCCGCAAACACCGTTAAAAGATGCACAACATGGAGATTTCATACTTGCACTAAAAGTAATGGCTCTAACAAGAATTTTGCTTAAAGACATAAATATTCCTGCAACAACCGCAATGGAAACACTAAACCCTAATGGCAGAATTATCGCACTGCAAAGCGGGGCTAATGTCGTAATGCCTAATGTCACAACCACAGAATATCGCGAAAAATATGAGATTTACCCTAACAAAATCTGTATACATGAAAATCCTGATAAATGCAGAAATTGTATTGAAGCAAAAATAACTTCAATTGGCAGAACAATCTCCACCGATTTTGGATTTCATAAAAAGATAGCTGACTAAGAATTATTTCTTAATTCTTCTACTAAATCCTGAATGTGTTTTTTGACCGCAGGGGTAATAATTAAATCAGGTTCAGACATTGCAAATTCATCAAAAACCATAATTGCTTTCTTTTTATTGTCTGATTCTTCGTACAAAAATCCAAGCATAACTTTATTTAAAGGATTTTTGTCATTATCAGCAGAATATTTCACTAACTGTTCATCCAGCTGCTTTAATTCTTTATAGCAATTGGCAAGATTTTTATAATATTCTAAATTCAATGTATATTGGGTTACTGCATTTTGAAAACAATCCAGTGCCAAGTTTGGATAACCTATGGTCATATAAACTTTACCTAAATTATTAAAATAAACCGCAGTAGCCTGCTTTTTAGGGTTTAGACTTATTGCCATCTTAAATTCTTGAATTGCAGCATAATAACACTTTTCTTCTACATACATAATTCCCATATTATTATGAGCAAATGCATTTTTTTCAGGATCAATAGTATATGAAACACTGGTACCTGCACCTAAAACAGGTGCACTTATACCTAAACATAATAACAAAGTAATAATAAGTTGTTTCATCTACTATCCTATATAATAATTATTCGTACAAATTCAAACACTAAAGAAGTTCAAATTCTAAACCTTCATAAGCAAGTTGAACATTTTTATTATCAACTGAATAATGTTCCTTAATTCGATTTAATTTAACATCGTCGTAGCCCGGATCAAAATGATAAAATACAAGGTTTTTAGCTTTTGATTGTTTCATTGATTCAATAGCCATATCGTATGTTGAATGACCATAACCCTGTTTTGGGGATGACGGATTTAAATAATCTTCAGTTGTATATTGAGCATCATGAATTAACAGGTCACAATTTCTTGCAAATTTTGTAAACTTTTTATCTCCGCCCATATAACATTCTTTATCAGTTGCATAAACAAGAGTTTTGTTTTTATACTCAATCTTATAAATCATCACTCCATCCTGCGGATGAACATAAGATTTATAAAAACTTATTACAACATCATTTTCTTCAGGCACATAATTATCCGCAACAAGAATAGGAGCTTCACCTGATTTAAGAATAATTCTTTGTTCTTCTGTTATGTTTTTTATATCTAAATGACAGGCAATATCTCCTAAATCAAGAGGAAAAGTTTTGCCAAAAATTAATTCTGATAGATTTTGAGATAAATCAACAGATGGAGAAGAACTGCCAAATATTCTTATATCAGTTGATGGAATATGCATAGGTTTGAAAAAAGTTAAACCAAGCAAATGATCTTGATGAATATGTGAAATTAAAATAGTTGCAGCAATAGGCTTTCTGTCCTGCGGATTGACAGCAGATGATATATATTGTTCCATAAGATCATCCCCAACTCCGACAATGCCTGTACCGGCATCAAGTATAATCAGATGTCCGCCGACATTAACTTCAACACAAGATGTATTTCCGCCATACTGCATAAAATTCTTATTCGCAACAGGAAAACTGCCTCTAACACCTCTGAACTTTACTTTAAATTCACTCATTACAACCCTCTATAACTATTTCTTAATTTCATAAACTCCGGTTTGATCTTTTGCTTCACCGGCATATATCGAACCGCTAAACACAAGTAATTTTGCCATCTTTTGAATAGTTTTTTGTCTTGTTTCATGCCAGTTTAACTCAAAAACTGTTTTATCACTGTAGTTAGTAACATTTACAACCCTAAATGCGTTAGGATAAGACACAAGTGCCGGAGTGCTGACATACAAAACATTATCATGCTGGGTTACCTTTGTTGCATGATAGTGTCCTTGAAAAACTCCAATAGGATTTTTATAACTTTCAATCAGGCTGATTACCTGACTTGCATTTCTTAATTTGTGATTTGGACTGGCAAACGGTTCAATTAAAGGGACATGCAGAAATATCAAAACCGTATCATTTTTTGATTTATCCAGTTCATTTTTTAGCCATTTTAATTGAACTTCGTCAATAAAACCGTTAGATGTAATTTCATTAGTAATTATGTCATCCAGTACAATAACTTTGTAACTTTTCTTTGGTTCAAACGAATAGTACGCCTTTTTAAACTTGTAATTTTTATTTACTTCATTCAACATCTTTAGATAAACTTCAGTTGTCAAATATCCGCCGACACAGCGGTCGTGATTACCAAATGCAAAATACCACGGGGTATTTAACTTTTCAACATGAGGTAATACCGCTCTCAGTTCTTTTTCAAAAGATTTGTCGATTAAGTCACCCGTAAACATTACAAAATCTAAATCATTCTGTTCATTAATCTGCTCTATTGCATCATCTAACAATCTTGGAGATTCACCAATCATTTTAAAGGTTGTATTTGACCCGTTTTCTAAAAAGTGAACATCACTAACCTGAGCAAACTTTAAACTTGTTGCACCGCTATACGCTTGAAGCCCCCACAACATGCCTGCAGTTAAACATATTGTGATTACAGCATTTGTCAATCTGGTGAAAAAGCCTTCTTTTTTAGTTTTTTTGGAATATTTACGTTTATTTTTCATATTAATTATTTTCCAGTATTTCTTTTACTTCATTATATTTATTCTCTAAAAATTCGTCATCATCAGAGAGAATGATTGCTTTATCAAGATTTAACAAAGCACTGTTATAATTTCCCATGCCTATGTCGCACAAAGCCATATACTCGTATATTTTTGAAGTTTGAATATCATTTAACAAACTTGTAAACAACTCCTTAGAATCTTTGAACGCTTCATATTTATATAAAATTTTAGCTTTATCAAATCGATATTCAGGACAATCATTAATATCGAGAGCACGGTCATTATCATGTCTTGATTGTTCAAGCATTCCTAATGCAAATTCAGCTCTTGATTTAACAGCATAAGCAAAATCGTCCTGAGGATTAAACGTTAGATATTTATCAATTGGATTTAAGACAGCTTGAAAGTTTCCAATATCGTACAATACAATAGCAGAAGCAAGATAAGCCTGTGCAAAATCAGGACGGTTAGAAACTGCTGAATTGTATGAATCTAAAGCTTTTAAATAATCTTTTTTAGCACGATAAAAATTACCAAGATAATAATATGCAAGATATGCATTATTGCCTTTGGATGCTTGAATTAAAGCCGACTCTTCTCCGGCGGTGCTGCCTGCGAGCTTATATTCCATTGCCTGAGTTACTAATGGATTTATATTTGCTACATAAGATCTCTTATCCTGTGCAATAATATGATTTAAACCCTTTTTCAAATCACTGATCTGTTTATTATCAGGATTAATCAGAAGAATTTTGTTCAAATATTCCATCGCAGAATTATAATCCCCTGCAATACAATAATCAGCAGCTATATCTAAATAATCCTCTTCTATCTCATTAGCAAAAGAAATATTAGTACAACATACCGCCGTTATCAAAATCAATGATAATAAAAACTTCTTCATACCTGAATTATAACATAAAATTACCCACTTGAATATTCACCGGCATTTGTAAGATAATATAAAAAACTACGAGGTTAAAAATAATGAGCAACAACAAAAAGAACATTGCAGCCGTAGCCCTTTCCGGAGGTGTAGATAGTTCGGTAACAGCAAAAATATTACAACAACAAGGATACGAAGTCATCGGAATAACCGGGAAAATGGTAAATACTCCTGCGGCTGATAAAATATGTGAAAACGCAAAAAATGTTGCTGATAAACTTGGCATTAAACATTATATTCTTGATGTTTGCGACAAATTTCAAAAATATGTTATTGATTATTTTGAAACCTCTTATAAAAATGGAAGAACTCCCAACCCTTGTATAGTTTGCAACCAATTTATAAAATGGGGTGAGATTTTTGATTATGCAATAAACACTCTTGGTGCTGATATATTTGCAACAGGTCATTACGCAGATATTAGAAATATCAATGGGATTTACAAACTATATCCGGCAAAGGATGAACACAAGGATCAATTGTATTTCCTATATAGGTTAGGACAAAAAGAGCTTTCTAAAACTATTTTTCCGTTGTATGAATACGAAAAAACTCAGGTAAGACAGCTTGCTTACGATTTCGACTTACCGCCAAAATCTTCAAAAGAAAGCCAAGATATCTGTTTTATCCAAAAACCTGATACGACAAAGAAATATCTTACAGATAAACTTGGAGAAATCTCCGGAGATTTTATTGAATTGTCTACAGGAAAAAAATTAGGAACTCACACCGGACATTATCAATATACAATCGGACAAAGAAAAGGAATCGGCATAGCTGCACCGTATCCATTATATGTAATTGACATTGACGCTGATAAAAACATTGTTTACCTTGGTAAAAAAGAGGATGATTACCGTTCAAAACTCGTTATTGAAGATTTAAATTTCTCTTATCCTATTAATAAATCTGAATTTGACGCTATGGTGAAAATCCGCTACAACATGCAGGCGAAAAAAGCCCGTGTAAAAGTTTTACAAGACAAAGCAGAAATTGAATTCTACGAACCAGTTAATTCAATCACAGCAGGGCAATCCGGAGTTATCTATGATATAAATGACTGTCACTTAATCGGCGGCGGTTATATCTGCTGGTAAATAAAAAACTTCCTATTTACACCTCAAAAGAATTAAGATATTTTATAAGTTTCCTTAAATCCTTATTCCAGATGCCGTTCCATTTTTTCTGAATAACATCTGCCGGACTGTTACCTTTTAACGTAAATTCTTTAATAGAATCTAAGAATAATTCTTCGCCGGTTTGTGCATTTTTAAGAGATTTTTCTGCAATGTTAATAATTTCTTTTGCAAAATCTTCAACTTTTGCCTTCTTAACCTTAGTTTGAAGCCCCAATTTTGGTACATTATATCTAAGTTCTGAGAAATCTTTATACTGAAGATGTTTCAATAATTCTTCGCACTCTTCCATAGCTGAATTATCATACATAAGCCCTTTATAAATAGCCAGAATTGCATATTTTAAATCTCCGCCAACACAATCGTGATTACGAATTTCAATAAAATTACGCATCCTAACCTCAGGAAAACATAGATTCGCCTGCAGTTCGTAATCTTCAATAGTTGGGAATTCACCCATATAGCCGTTTTTCATAAACTCATCAAATGTGATATCACCATTCAATTCAATATGAAGACCATTACGTTGAATAAATATCATCGGAGTTTTCAAAATACAATCAATATATTCATCAAATGAAAAATCTTCACTGATTTTACCGCAAAAACCACATCTATCGTTATCAGTATTTATCCAGCTTAAACCTCTAAAAGTTTTATAGCCGGTATCAACTCCGCCCCTAATAGGAGAATTTGCAAACATTGCAGTCATAAACGGAGACAGCTTGTTCGCAAGTTTAAACTTTCTCATTGCGTCTTCTTCTGATTTAAAATCAACACAGCACTGAATACCTGCTGTTTCTCTCATCATTACATCAGAAAGAATCCCCCACAAGTAATTTGCCATAATTCTATAACGTTTTTTAGGAATAATATTTATAGATTTATGAGTAGAATACGGGGATACGCCATAATTCAAAAAGGTAACATTTGTTCCGTACAAAATACAATTCATACATTCGTTAATTGTATCTATTTTTTCTTTAACCTGAAAGATTGTTTTTTGAGGTTCAACACTTATTTCAATTTGCGACCCAGGTTCCAGCGTTATCGTATCATGATTTTTTTTCAACCCGATAATATTTTTCGCATCCAGAATATAATCCCACGTATATTCTTTAGCAAATTCTTCCAAAAAGTTTTTTATACCAAACTCACTCCAATAATCAATAGCTTTAAATGAAGTCGTAGAAATAGGTAATCTCTCATACTCCATGCCGATTTTAAAATCTTCCGCCTTTGTATAACCTTTAGTATACAATTTTAATATGTCATCCCTATCTAAACACTTTTGTTGTTCAAGTCTTACCATTATCAATATCCCTTTTTACATATATTATTATAACATTATTTACAATATCAAATAAAATTTTGTAAACATTTCCCCAAGTGTGTTATTATATTTAGTAAGATGAACTACTTTGAACGTGCAAAATATTTTAGAACAAAAAAACGTCTTGGACAAAACTTTCTCGTTGATGGAGAAACAATTCAGGACATAATTGAATTCGCAAAAATCACACCGGAAGATACAATTATTGAAATCGGTCCGGGTGTTGGTTTTGTAACAGAACAGCTTGTAAAACATGCAAAAAAAGTCATTGCAATTGAACTGGATGAAGAAGCTATTGCAGAACTAAAAAAACTAGACGCCCCTAATTTAGAAATCATTCATAATGATGTACTCAAAACAGATTTATCTTCATTATGTGATGAAACCTTTAAAGTTGTAGCAAACATTCCATATTATATTACAAGCCCGATTATTGCACACCTTCTCGGTGAAATTGACGATTTAAATAACAAAAACAGAAATAAAATTACAAATATAATTTTAATGGTGCAAGAAGAAGTTGCCAGACGTATGGTAGCTGACGAAAATTCACAAAGTAAGCAATATGGATTATTAACAATACTTTCACAATTCTGGGCAGATGTTAAAATACTAAAATTAGTCGGCAGAAAATCTTTTTATCCTGCTCCTAAAGTTAACTCTGCACTTGTCCAGCTTGAAGTTCGCAAAGAACCGAAACTAAAATTAACAGATTACACCCACTTCCGAAAAACAGTTAAAGCAGGATTTGCTCAACGCAGAAAAAATATTAAAAATTGCCTGCTTAACGGAGGATTTTTAAAAGAAAACATAATAAAAGCTCTTTCAACTTTAGGAATTGATGAAAACACCAGAGGTGAAAAACTTTCTATTGAAATGTTTGGCAAACTATCCGAGGAATTACTCAAAAATGCAAAGTAAAACAGTAAAAGTTCAATGCCCCGCTAAAATCAATTTAACATTGAAAGTTATTAACAAACGAAAAGATGGGTTTCATAATATTGAAAGCATTATGCAGACAATTAATTTATTTGATTATTTAACAATAGAAATTTCCGACTCAGAAGAAAACAAAATTGTTCTAAACGGTAATTCCACAAAAATTCCGTATGATGATAGTAATCTGGTATACAAAGCAGCTAAATTATTTGTTGAGAATTGCAATATTACACAAACAAAAATTTCAATTTTTATCGAAAAAAACATACCTATAGCAGCAGGTCTTGCCGGCGGAAGTACAGATGCTGCCGGAACATTATACGGACTTAACAAATTATTTAACAACAAACTTTCTAACAATGAACTGCATAAATTATGTGCACAATTAGGGTCAGACTTGAATGTATGTTTAACCGGCGGAAAGTTGCAAACAAAAGGCAGGGGCGAAATTATTGAACCATTAGAATTTGAAGAACTGAATATTCATTTAATAAAACCCGAAAGCCTAGGAATTTCAGCTAAAGAAGCATATACTAAATTTTCAAAAAATAACGAAACCCATAAAACAGGAAGAGAAAATTTTGTTAACGATTTAGAATGGGCAGTAATAGATGATTATCAAGCACTAAAATTCATCAAAACCACATATCCGACTTCAGTAATGACTGGTTCTGGTTCGACATATTACTCTTTAAATAGCGAATTTCAAAATCATGAAAAATACTGGGTTAAAAATAACTTAAAAACAATTCCTTTTGGTGTAAAAATTTTAGAACAATAAAAAATCAGTGAGGCGGTAAAACCTCACTGATTTCATTTATATTAAATTAGTTTTATCGACGACGGGCTCTGTTATTCCATACCATACTGGTTCTGCCTGAACCGTTCATACCCTGATATTGTTCTAATTTGTAATTATTACGTTTAATTTTTGTACGTTTAACGTTGCCTTTTTCATCTTTTTCTTCGACAATTTCTTCTTCAGGTACCAATTCTAACTGGAAGACTTCTGTATGAGCAGTTTTCAAGTTGCCTTTTGGATCCGTTGCTGATGTTAATACATAGAACGGTCCTTTACGTCCTTGCAATCCGGTTAATTTTGTACCATCTGAAGCTTGTCCGGCATCGATTTCAGCTTGAGTAAGTTTTCTATAAGTATAGGTATTTACTTTGCCGTTAGTATTATCTGACATTGTAATTTCTGCCGGTTCATTGTAGTTGTTTTTGCCGTCAACAACTGATGGGGTAACTCTGATTTCACCGCGTTCATCAGCAATTACATATTGAGCTTTTGCAGTTGGGTCATTGTTTTCTGTCGGAGCATTACGTTTTCTTAATAATTCATGGTCTCTTGCGTGGCCAACTGAACCTTTTGCATTATGTCCCTCAACAGTTACAGCTTGTCCATTATCATCTACAAAGTTGTCGCCATTGATATCCCAAACTTCAACTTCTGTAGTTGTTGGTTTTGGTGGTTCTGGTGGTGGAGTTGGAGGAACCGGAGGTTTTGGTGGTTCAGGTTTTTTATAAGCCATAACCTGTCCTAATGCACCAACTAATTCTCTGGTATTCAATTTACCACCTTTAGCATTACCAAATGCATCTATTAAAGCGTTTAATTTTACTTCATCCGGTGCATCTGCCATTATTAATCGTTTTACGATTTCTTGGTTTTTCTTGCCTTTTACTGATTTTTCATCTTTTAACAACGCATCTATTTGTTTGCCGTCTTTTAAAATATTTGAATCGTGGTTCAATAATGATACCATCAGTTTGCCTACGCCAAGACCGACTAAGCCCGCACTCATTAAATCTCCAATTATTTGTCTTGCATTCCATCGGCTATTCTTACCTGTGCCGGAACTTGTACTTGTGGTTGATGAGGTATTTGTCGTGGTAGATGAACCTGTTGTGGACGAATCATTGTGGATATGGGTACTGCCATCTTCGTCTACACGGATATCATTATTGTTTGTTATTGTTGTATTGTTATCTACTGTAGTATTGTTGTTTATTGTATTCGTTACGATTTCTTTTGTGGCTAAGCCTAAGCCCAGAATATTTGTTATTGGACCGGCAAAGAATGCTCCGACACCTGCTCCGATACCGGTTAGGATGCCGACTAATTTTTTATTCTTTTGGGCATCTACATTATTTGCTCGTACGAAGTCTTTTATGTCGCCTTCTTTTACGCCAAGTTCTTTCGCTAAGGCTTTTGTTTCGTTCAAATCTGCTCTATCGCCGCCATATCCTGCGATTAATTGGGCTACGGTTTGGGATACTTCTTTATTGATTGAACCATCTGCATTAAACATTGAGATGCCTTGTTTTCTCAACGATTCATCTAATTTTTTTGCTGCTTCCAGAGCTCCTGGCTTCATATAGGTTACTGATGGATTTTTCTTATCCCATTTGCCTTGAGTTTTTAATTCATTGACTTTGGCTTCATAAGCGGCTTTATCTGTATAAATGGTATCCAATGCCATTTGTTTACGCACAGATTTTAAATTCTTACGTACATCTTTGTCAAATGTTTTTTCTATACCTAACGCTTTTTGTTCTTCTTTGGTATCTATTTTTTCGTATTGTTCTGCCAATTCTTCTAATGTAGCTCTATGTCCACCTCTAGTAACAAAGGCTTCATTATTTGCGGCTTGTTGTTCAGGGGTTAATTTTGGTTGTTCTGCTTCAGCTTTCAAGCCTTGATGCATTGCTGCTACTTGAGTCGGGTTTTGTCCAAATCCTGCTACAGGAGCTTGTTGAGATTGAGCTTTCATTTGGGCAACTTCATCTACGGCCCCTTGGTTTGCCGCACCTCTGGCTGCTCGTTGTTCTGCTGTCCCTTCTGGACCTTTGCCTAAGTTCAAAATACCTTCATCTATTTGATCTTTGGTAAAGCCAAAGTCCAGCAATTGTTGTCTTAATGCTTCTGCTCCTTTTTTGTCGCCTGCTTTTTCCAGCGCTTGGATTGCTGTAAATTTTGCAGTGATTACTTGATTTGCTCCATTCACACTCATTTCGGTTGATCCTTTCTTAATTTATTTTTTCTTGTACTTATTATGCTTATTTGTATTAATGTATTTAAAATACTTAATTATATTCAAGATAGCCTATTGAGGTTTGCCTCTTACTGAAACTATAGTCATTTTTACCTTTCGATTTAATCTTTCTACTTCACATGCAGTATCGTCATTTCTTATTGCAAACTTTAATACAAAATCAAAATTTTCTTTACAAATTCCGACACAAGCAAGTGAGAGTAGGCAAATTAGCAGTTTTACATAACTTTACATTACAAAAATTTGTTATAAATTATATACTTTTTGAATAGGTTAATAAGGATTGGTATTTTACTACCAACCCTTATTCTTTTATTAAGAATCCTATTATTCGTCATTACGTACAAGATTTGGATTTTCTCGTTTCCGTCTTGCAAAATCTTCATCATTTGCTCGAGCTGCTGACTCTTGAGAAGAGTGACGAGATCCATATCGGTCATAGTGGTAACCCTCTTTAGAACCATTTGGATCTACTTCAGTATAGTGACCTGATGTTGTATGATCTGAATCTTTACGATACTTAATTTTTCTGCCTCTTCCAGATGCAGCTTTAGGATCAGCATCAGGATTAGCTTCATAGGTTACGCCATCAATCGTAATTGGCGGGAATGAGTATTTAACACCAACTGTAATTGAATTTAAGTCAGTTTTACCAATAGCTGCACCCCAGGCATTCAATGCTTTGTATAATTTTGATGGTGGAATATTCGGGTAGAATGCTCTAACCATATTTGAAGCAACATCACCTTTTTTAGCTACATAAGTAGTATCATCCTGTTTTACTGTTCTATATGCTACTTCAGGCTTTTCTGCCGGTGGAGTAGATGTAGTCGGCTCTGTTGAAGTTGGAGGTGTTGATGTTGTCGGCTCAGTTGATGATGGAGGTGTTGATGTTGTTGGTGTTGTTGGGGCTTTATATGAATTAACCTGCAACAATGCACCAATCAATTCACGGGTATTCAACTTGCCGCCTTTCGCATTACCGAATGCGTCGATTAAGGCATTTAATTTCACTTCATCCGGTGCATCTGCCATTATTAATCGTTTTACAATTTCTTGGTTTTTCTTACCTTTTACTGATTTATCGTCTTTCAGTAAGGCATCTATTTGTTTGCCATCTTTCAAGATATTGTTGTCTTTGTTCAACAATGCTTCCATTAGCTTGCCGACGCCTAGACCCACAACACCGGCTCCGATCAGATCACCGATTATTTGTTTAGCGTTCCAGCGGCTTTTCTTGCCGGTACCGGATGAGGTACTTGTGGTGGACGAAGTATTGGTTGTTGTTGAACTGCCTGTTGTAAACGAATCATTGTGGATATGAGCACTGCCATCTTCGTCATAACGAATATCGTTGTTGTTAGTTATTGTAGTGTTGTTATCTACTGTAGTGTTGTTAGTTATTGTATTGGTTACTATTTCTTTGGCGGCCAGACCAAGACCTAATACGTTAGAGATTGGACCTGCAAAGAATGCTCCTACACCGGCTCCGATACCGGTTAAGATTGCTACTAATTTTTTATTTTTCTGAGCATCTACGTTATTTGCTCTAATGAAGTCTTTTATGTCGCCTTCTTTTACGCCAAGCTCTTTGGCTAGGGCTTTGGTTTCGTTCAAGTCTGCTCTATCGCCGCCGTAACCTGCGATTAATTGGGCTACCGTTTGGGATACTTCTTTGTTGATTGAACCGTCGGCATTGAACATGGAGATGCCTTGTTTTTTCAACGATTCATCTAATTTTTTAGCCGCTTCTAAGGCTCCTGGTTTCATGTAGGTTACTGATGGATTTTTCTTATCCCATTTGCCTTGAGCTTTCAGTTCATTTACTTTCGCGTCATATGCGGCTTTATCTGTATAGATTGTATCTAGAGCCATTTGTTTGCGTAAAGATTTCAAGTTTTTACGTACATCTTTGTCAAATGTTTTTTCTATACCTAATGCTTTTTGTTCTTCTTTTGTGTCGATTTTTTCGCCTTCAGCAATTAACTGTTCCACAGACGCTCTATGACCACCACGGGTTACAAAGTTTTGATTATTGGCTGCTTGCTGTTCCGGAGTTAGAGTTGGCTGTTCGGCTGCTGGTTTTAGACCTTGCTGCATTGCAGCTACCTGAGCTGGATTTTGACCAAAACCTGCTACTGGTGCTTGTTGTTGGGCTTGTGATTGTTGTTTCATCTGAGAGACTTCGTCTACTGCTCCCTGGTTTGCTGCTCCACGGGCTGCTCGTTGTTCTGCTGTCCCTTCTGGACCTTTGCCTAAGTTCAAAATACCTTCATCTATTTGATCTTTGGTAAAGCCAAAGTCCAGCAATTGTTGTCTTAATGCTTCTGCTCCTTTTTTGTCGCCTGCTTTTTCCAGCGCTTGGATTGCTGTAAATTTTGCAGTGATTACTTGATTTGCTCCATTCACACTCATTTCGGTTGATCCTTTCTTAATTTATTTTTTCTTGTACTTATTCACTATATGTTTTTATTAACGTTTTTTTTGACTTGAAATTGCATACTTTTTATATACTTAATATGTACAACTTACCTAAAACCCTTTAATAATCCTTGATTTAAGATTATTAAAATATGTTAAGAATGTTGTACATTATACACTAACCCGTATTACATTTTACTGAACCTACTGTCATTTTTACCTTTCGATTTAAATCATTCTACTTCACATGCAGTATCGTCATTTATAGTCCAAAACTTTAAAAACAGTTACAAAAATTAACAATCAAACAATTCATACATATTTACTTGCTAAGAACAAACAAAGAAATTATAATAGGATTATGATAAAAATAAGAAGATTAACGTGTTTTGACTATCCAAAATTAAAAAAGCTTATATCGTATCTTTGTACGGAAGAAAACGACAAGCTTGGAAAATCCCTTATGGAAGAACCAGCCGGAATTCTAAATGCAATACTTCCGCTTTCAATGAAATTTAAACCCGAGTCTTTTATATTAACAGAATCGCATGAAATTCTAGGATTAATAACTGTAGCTAGAACTCCTGGAAATCCATACAAAATAAACATAACAAGACTAATATTTAAAGAAAATCTTTACGAAATAGGCAAACAGCTTGTTCATTTTATTACTCAAAAGTTTCAGGAAAAAGGAGCGAATACATTTACTGTAACAATTGACGAATGCCATGATGAACTGCTTAATTTATTTATAAACGGCTGCGGCTTTAGACAATGTTCCTCCGAAACTTTATGGAAAATAGACAAACCACTTCCGGAAAAATGTACTTTAAAATGGCGTTATGCCCAAAATAACGATGCTAAAAACATTGCAGAATTTTACAACAACGAAA
Organism: uncultured bacterium; assembly: GCA_950022495.1. Lineage (GTDB taxonomy): Bacteria > Cyanobacteriota > Vampirovibrionia > Gastranaerophilales > Gastranaerophilaceae > Zag111. Next base: position 124,217 of record CATLLJ010000003.1, on the reverse strand, counting down.
TTAACAGTATGTACAAGGTTTCATTAACCAGACATCCAAAAGAGTTTCAAAACCCGTTTTTTGGAGGGTTTGCGGATTATTACAAAAACAGATATCTTTTTGAAGAATCCGATAAAATACTTGGATATTGTTCAATAACTACAAGCGATAACCTTAATTATATCCTTGATATAACAACAAATGGGGCATACTCGCTTTCATACAAAGATATAATTAATAATATGTTATGTGAGATTGCCTGCAAGAAAAAAGCATTCTATCCAATCATTAAACAAAAAAAATATATGAAAAATTCTGAGGAGTTGGAAAACTATCTGAAAGAACAGAATTATACACCGATACAGACACAGCAAATATTAGTGAAAGACTGCTACAAAACAGTAAAACAAGAATCTACAGATTGGAAAGTATTCCTGCTTGGCGAAAATCAAATTACTACAAATTAGAGAATTCTATTGAAAATTATTGTAGAAATATTACTCTCTTCGTGATACCATAATGAAGCAAAAGAAATTGAGGTGGATATGGAGAGTCTTAAAATCTATCTTGATAAAGATATTAATCAAGATTTAATTAAATCAAAAAAAATTGCTGTTATTGGTTTTGGTTCTCAAGGTTACGGACAGTCTATGAATTTGAAAGATTCAGGCTGTAATGTTGTTTTGGGACTTAGACAGGGCGGCAAATCAGATATAAAAGCTAAAAATTACGGATTTAAAACAATGTCAATCGAAGACGCCGTAAAATGGGCAGACATTGTTCAAATACTAATTCCTGATGAGCTTCAGGCTGAAGTTTACGAAAAACAAATAAAACCAAATATGCACTCCGGTCAATATTTGATGTTTTCACATGGATTTAATATTCATTATAAAAAAATTATTGCACCTGCTGATGTTAACGTAATAATGGTTGCACCAAAAGGTCCAGGACATACTGTAAGAAGTCAATATGAAGAGGGTAAAGGGGTACCGTCTTTAATTGCAATTTATCAGGATCCAACAGGAGATTCTAAAGAAGTTTCACTATCTTATGCATCTGCAATAGGTGCAGGAAGAGCCGGAATAATCGAAACTTCATTCAAAGAAGAAACAGAAACTGACCTTTTTGGAGAACAGGCTGTAATCTGCGGCGGAGTTTCTGCACTGATGAAAGCTGGATTTGAAGTTCTTACAGAAGCCGGATATTCTCCGCACATGGCATATTTTGAAGTTCTTCACGAAATGAAATTAATCATTGATTTAGTTAATCAGGGCGGATTAGCTGATATGAGATACTCTATTTCTAATACAGCAGAATACGGCGATATGACAAGAGGACCTAAAGTAATTGGAGAAGCTTCTAAAAATGCAATGAGAGAAATTTTAAAAGATATTCAATCAGGTGCGTTTGCAGAAGAATTTACTACAGAAATGAAATCAGGATGCCACAAATTCAATAAGCTTAGAAAAGATAATGCTGAACACCCTATTGAAACGGTAGGAAAAGAAATTAGAGATTCATTTGTCTGGGGTAATGACAAAATAATTAACAGAGATAAAAATTAACTTAGACATTCTCATTGTCAGACAAATCAAATATTCTGAGCAACCCTCAGGAGCTATGAATAATAAAAGAGGAATACAAAATGTTTAACACTGAAGATACATACGAAGTTGTCATTTTTTCAATAGGTGACACTAAAGCCGGAACAAAAATGGGAAAATTACAGCTCAAAAATACAGTTGATGATACGTTATTAAATTGTATTTTATGGGAAGAGACCCTAAATCGCTTTGAAAGCAAAATATTCAGAACCGGAAATTTAGTCAGAATTGTTTCTGCAAGTTTTAATGAAAAATTCAACAATTGCCTTGTATCTGCACTTGAACTTATTCATGAAGCAAAACTTGGGTTAGATACTAAAGAAATAGAACAGTACTGGTCTAAACTCCAAGCATATATCGAAAAAATACAGGATGAAAAATTAAAAAGCTTTGTATCTAATTTATTTAAAGAACATGAAGAGGCATTTAAAATTATTCCTGCGGCTAAACTTATGCACCACAATTATGTTGGCGGTTTATTAGTTCATACTGTCGAATGTGCTGAATTTGCAGAATTAAATATGGATAAATTTGCATATCAAGCCGATAGAGATGAAATTTATGCAGCCTGTTTGCTCCACGATTTTGGAAAAATATTTGAATACACTGTTAATACAGAAACCGGATTAATTGACTATGCTCCAAACTTTAGAGAAGAATGGATTTCACACTCACAATACGGATTTTCAATTTGTATGAATGCAGGTTTTAAAAGAATAGCAAAAATGATTGCAGCACATCACGGAAGAGCAGACTGGGGTGCAATCATTGATTTGGCTCAAAAAGATCTTGAACCTGAATTATATTTGATACATTTTATTGACAATTTATCTGCAAAATTCGGGAAAATAAGTACAAGACTGCTGTAAGCCTAAATATTCCATCAGTACATGCCAAAAATCAATATATATGTTAAAAATGTAAACAAAATAAATAAAAATTTACGTTGCGAAATATTTTGAGTCATGGGGCATGGTTTATGCTAGATTATAGAATATAAAGGATATGTTTAAGAATAGTTATAGTAAGGAGATAATTAATGTCTGAATATCTGAGCAAGGAAGAGATTAAACAATGGAGAAGTTCATTAGAAAAAATTACATTAGAAGAATTTGCTGCCAGATTGGGGAAAAAGGTAGAAGAAAAAAAATCAACAAATGATCTTGTTGATATCGTGTTACACGGACAGCCTGTAATTTCTAACGAATCAGATTGGGGTACTAAAGCTGAAAGACTCAGCAACATTGCAGACAGAGCGTTTGAAAAAGAAAAAGAAATTTATGTGTCTCCATTTTCTGCAAAAAATCTTAAAATTGATGAACCTGCAAAAAGCGAGAAAAAGGCTGAAGTAAAAAAATCTAAACCTGCTGCAAAAAAAGAATCTGCAGCTAAATTAGATACTAATAAAGAAGTTAAAGCATCTTCTAAAAAAACTGAAAAACCGGTTAAAAAAGCTGCTGAAATTATTCCTGAAGCAATAACCGGAGATGAATTAAGAGACGATGTAAGAATTGTATTTAAAAAAGCACTTACTGACAGAGAACAAAAAGTATTTGACTACTTTGCAGCTCATCAAAATAAAATTGTCTATGCAAAAGATCTTGCAACACTTTTAGATTTACCGCGTGATTATGTATATAAATATATCAAAAATCTTAGAGCTAAAATTGATGGCGAAGCTTTAAAAAATGCAGATAAAGGCGGATTCATTTTAACAGTATAAGTAAACTGACAATAAAATATAACAAATAAAAAACACTTAAAAAATTTAAGTGTTTTTTATTATAATAAATTGAACAAATATCTTATTTTATTTCTATTTTTGCACCGACAAATTCCAAAGCTTTTTTAGTTAAATCAGCTTCTTTCTCTGAAATTGAAGTAATAAAAGTTGCCGGTAAACTATTAACTACAGTCTTTGCAGAAGCATAATCCAAACCGGTAATTTGTCTTAATGTTGCCATTACTGTCGCCTTATTAGCACCCGCATCGACCATTGTCAATGATAATGATCCAGTTCCTTTATTTATAACTGGAATATTAACCGTTTTCTTTGAAAAACCATTCCTTGTAACATTTATATTATCAATATTAATATTATATTTTTTCTTAAGATAATCTCGCACAATAACAATTAACATCAATAGTATTGCACACCATATCAAAGTCATATCAACCATATTGAAATCCTCATGAAAAATGAGCAACCTTTCGATTGCCCATTCATAATATCATATTTATTGTTAAAAATCAAACTACTTGATTTCAACAACAGCACCAGCTGCTTCAAGAGTTTTCTTAATTTCAGCTGCTTCTTCTTTTTTGATATTTTCTTTAACTGCTTTAGGAGCTGCTTCAACTAAGTCTTTAGCTTCTTTTAAGCCTAAACCTGTTAAAGTTCTAACTTCTTTTAATACAGCGATTTTCTTATCAGCTGGAACTGAAGCTAATACAACAGAAACTTCTGCATCAGCATCTTCTGCTGGAGCTGCTGCTGCTGGAGCTGCTGCAACTGCAACTGGAGCTGCTGCTGATACGCCGAATTTTTCTTCCATAGCTTTTACTAATTCAGCTGCTTCTAATAATGTTAATTTTTCAATTGATTCTAAAATTGCTTCTACACTCATTGTTTTTCTCCTTTTATTTTTATTTGAGTTTTTTACTAATACATTGTCAGGCACAAAGACCTGAATAAATTTGCTGCAAATAGACTATGCAGCTTTTTGATCTCTGACAGCAGCCATTGCTCTTGTAAGTTGAGCCATAACTGCGTTGATTGATCCAACAATACCTGAAGCTGGAGAGTTGATTGAACCAAGCATTTTTGCATAAAGTTCTTCTTTTGAAGGAAGAGCAGCTAATGCTTTTGTTTCTTCAACTGATAATAATTTACCATCTAAAACAGCACCTAAAATTTCGCCTTTTTTAGATTCTTTGATAAATTTAGTAACAGCTTTTGCAGGGCTTACAGGATCTTCAAAACCGAAAGCCAAAGCGATAGGTCCAGTTAATTTTTCAGTTAAAGCTTCATATTCTGTACCTTTAACAGCGATTTTTGCTAGAGTATTTTTGGTAACCATGTAGTCACCGCCGTCTTTTTGAATTTCACGTCTTAATTTAGTGATATCTTCAACGGTTAAACCTCTATATTCGGTAATAACTGCAACTTGAGCTTTTTCGATTTTTGATTTAATTTCGTCAATTTTTTCTGATTTAAATGCTTTTGTTGACATTTGTAGCTCCTTTGATTTCTGCGACGATTGAATACCAATCGTTAATTGTATTTATCGACCTAATAAAACTGAAAAAGATTTTGCTTTATCAGTTTTACCGCAAAATCTTACACATAAGTCTATAATGCTATTTACTTTCGTGTAACCTCGATTAGCTGGAATATTAAGGACTCTGGCATTTCGGTTTAGGTCTTATTACGACCACCCCTTTAGTGCCCGCCCGCTAATTGTCTGCGGCTATAGGTTAACTATATATAAAAAAATAAAAAAAATCAAGTCAATAAAAGATTTCATCAAAACAAAGTAATATTTATTTACAAAATATAGCGATTTAATAGCAATTTTAAACCAAAAATTGTTTTAATTAATATATGGTAGAAAGGTTACAAATAGACAATCCTGCAAATAAGCACATGCATTATGATACACGCACTCCGGTGGGTGTTATAACTCCGCCGGATAAATTACCGTCTGTTGTTGTATATTCCCCAATTGAGGGCGAAAAAATATTTAACCAGATGGAACACGATTTATACGTCGGACGAAAAAACGCTAAAAAGCTTAATACCTATAAGTTCCCGCAGGTTCTTAAAATATTTGGCGGAATTGCTCTAGCCGCAGGAGCCATCATTTTCAGAAAAGACATTGGAAAATTCTTAAAAAAACTTTTCTGTAAATAAACTATTCTTCTTCAATAGGGAATTCTCTTAATTGAGTATAGATAATTGGAGAAAATTCCTTTGTAGTAACTATATCAATAATTTTGTAAGATTGCGGAAGAGCTATTAAAGATGGAGTTGAAATATGATAAATACCATCCTTCATGGATTCTGAATTAACATGGAAATGTCCGGAAATAATAGCTAAAACATTATGGTGTTTTTCGAGAATTTCTTGATAATCTTCAACCCTGTAAGTTTTATGAGTGCGAATTCTAGAATCCACTCCATCAGGGTATTCAACAGGAAAATGCTGGAATATCACAACCGGTCTGTTTTTGTATTTTGATAACTCATCATCAATCCAATCCAGAGTATCCTGTCTGTAATAGCCTATAGAGCCCGGTACAACTTCTTTTGCTCCGTCAGCAATTAAGAATACAAACTCTTTTTTCTTAAATAAATAATTTGCAGAGCGTTGAAAAAATAACGGATGACCATCACGTAAAGTTTCATAGTACTCAACCTTAGACATATTTTTAGACTTGTAAACATCATGATTTCCAACTGCTACATAATATGGAACTTTTAATTTACTTATTATTTTTGCAAAAGTTTTTAAATTTTCAGGCTTTGGACTGTTAATATTATCACCTGTGAAGACAACAAAAGCTATATTTTCTTGCTTATTTATATCATCAATTGCACTTTTCAAAACCTTTTGAGAGTATTCAGACTCAACGGATAAATGAACATCGGTAATCTGAACAAACTTAATATTTTCAGCAGAGGCTTTCACCGCTGAAAGTAACATGAATAAACATATACATAATAGTGATAATATCTTTTTCATATAAACAACACTCCCTCAAGCAAATTATATCATAAAATATTAATATGTGGTAAAATATAAACATTATGAGATTAGATAAATTTTTAAAAGTATCAAGATTGATAAAACGACGCACAGTTGCTAATGAAGTATCAGACATGGGAAGAGTTCTGGTTAATAACAATCCCGCAAAACCCGCAAAACAGCTCAAAGAAGGCGATATTATCACTATTGAATATGCCAGTAGAAAAGTTATTGCAAAAGTGCTAAAGGTTCCAACAGGGAATGTAAGTATTCAAGAATCATCAACTTTATATGAATTGTTAACAGATTAATGGCATTGAGTTTTGCCTGTATAACTCAAATCATTACAATACTGATAGTCCATATTCCCAATATCAAGAACCCATCCGGTACAGGCACCGTAAGCACCAACCTCACTTTTGCAAGCACTATTGAAAGTATAATAGTATGAAGATTTTTCATCAGCCCTGTTTCCCATAGGAGCAATACCATCCTGATATATTTGAAAGGCAAAGAAATCTTTATTATTTACATTTGGCTTACTTTTTCCTGTTACATCTACAAAAACTTGACCACAGTGATAATAAAATCTACGTGCACCAACCACATCTTTTGATTCTTTACACCAGTTACTGCTATAATTATCACCTGGTGATATATAAAAATACAAAATTGTACCATCATTTAGCACAAAAGTAGTATTATTTTTAAAATTAGATCCCATAGAGAAAGTTCCACCCTTAACTCTATTTTTATAAGTTACCTGCACTCTTGAATTCTGCATAGAAATATATTGTGATAAAATTTTGGGAATCATTTCCGTACACTCAGCCCTATCGCCACCGCTTCTATAATTATCGGCGTCGCACCAGCTGTCAACCGGACCATATTCGTCCACCGCACGACGAAAAGCTTGATTTAACACTGAATAAGCTTTTTTCAATTGAGAAATAGCCGCCCTATCTTGAGCCTTATGAATCAAATTAGGCAAAGTCATTCCGGCAACAACACCGATAACACCAAGGGTTATTAAAACTTCTGCAAGGGTAAATGCAAAACGATTACAACATCCGCAAAACACTGACTTGGAGAGCCTTAAAAGGTTACCCCCCCCCGATTTTTATTGTTATTTCTTATTCTTAGCATTTTCTCTCCTTTTCAAATCTGTAATTATTATATCAAACTCCAAGAATTAAACAATACCAAAAATTTAAGAAATGTAACAAAAGATTCCCTTTCTGAAATAATGACTTTTCAAAAAACTTTATTAAAGTATAGAGAGCATAATATATGGAGATAGAGTAATGGCATTAGACGGTATTAACTTAAATGGTATAAATAAAACAACTTCCGTTGGCAAAACTTCTGCAACCAATGGTATAAAAAACGACGTAAAACTTGGACTTATGGGTTATGGTACTGGAGTAAAAAATGATTACTGCGTTATAGGCAGAGACATTCCGGGATTACAAAACGTAATGGCACAGTTTGCCAATGTTCCAATGTTTGAAGCCCCAGATGGCAGCCAGCTTGAAATCAAAGGTGCTCTGATGGGCTGCAATGACGAAGTTAAAGCTGAATGTTAAACAAATTTATGTCGGAATATAAATAGTAAAAGAACCGGATTAAATAATCCGGTTCTTTTTATAATTCACAATAACTTGAACAACTATGCAGAATATACACTAACTTGTTTTCTGTCACGTCTGTGTGGTTCAAATTTAACAACACCGTCAATCAATGCAAATAATGTATCATCTGACCCGATACCTACATTGTTACCAGGGTGAATTTTAGTTCCTCTTTGTCTAACAAGGATGTTACCAGCTTTAACAACTTCTCCGCCGAATTTTTTAACGCCTAAACGCTTCGCTTCGGAGTCGCGGCCGTTACGGGTAGATCCCATACCTTTCTTATGTGCCATTTTTCATTTTCTCCTTTTTACTACTTGTACTTTATACGAATTAGGCTACTTATTCAGCAGCTGTTTCTTCGGCTACAGACTTTTTAGCAGAAGTTCTGATTTTAGAAATCATAACTCTTGTAAAACCTTGTCTGTGACCTTGTTTTTTTCTATAACCTTTTTTAGGTCTTTGTTTGTAAACAATAACTTTTTTAGATTTGTCATGTAACATGATTTTGCCTTCAGCAGAAGCACCGTTTACATAAGGTTGTCCAACTTTTGATTTTTTACCGTTTACAACCATAACAACTTTGTCAAAAACGATTTTTGCATCTTTTTCGCCATCTAATAATTCAACATCAACGTAGCGACCTTCTTCTACTTGATATTGTTTTCCGCCAGTTTCTACAATTGCGTACATTTTCAATTTCCTTTCAATTGGGGTTTCGTAACCTTTTAGGGGTTTTATAAACGATTGACCCGAGTAATCACGTATAGTTATTATCATCCAGTCATAACTTGATGTCAAGTACTTTTAATATTTATTAACGTTATTGTTTTAGTTGATTATTTGCAGTATTATTAGGTTATGATGTTTAAACAAGATTTGATAAAGGCAACGGGAGCGGTTGTATTAAAAGATGAAATCGTGGATAATCAGGAATTTGGGATATCCACGGACACCAGAAAAATAACACCTTCAGATATTTATTTACCCTTAAAAGGTGCTAATTTTGACGGGGAACAATTTATTGATAACCCGGATATAAATGCCTATTTTACAACTCAAGATAAAGTTACAGAAAATGCAAAACTTGTATTAAAAGTTGAAAATACACTGGATGCATATTTAAAACTTGCAGAATATTATATACAGAAAAAACATTTGCCTTATATTATTGGAATTACCGGAAGTTCCGGAAAAACAACAACAAAAGAAATAATCTATTCTGTCCTAAGCCAAAAATTCAAGACTCATAAAACATATTCAAACCACAATAATGAAATCGGTTTTTGTCAGACTGTTTTGAGTATGGAACCTGACACCGAGGTTTTAATTGTTGAAATGGGAATGAGAGGTTTAGGTGAAATTGAATTAATTTCTAAACATTTACACCATGATTATGCAGTAATAACAAATTCAGGCTCTGCACATGTTGGAAGACTTGGAAGCCTTGATAATATTGCAATTGCAAAATGTGAAATTACAACCGGACTAAATCCGGAAGGCGTTCTATTTGCAAAAAATCAGGATATAATAAAGAAACACGTTAATTATAATGGAGATAAAGTTTATTACTCATTAAAAGACGTAAAAATATTAAAAAAAGCACCATCCTATTCTAAATTCAGATACCTTGGTCACGATTTTGAACTGAATGTTGAAGGTGATTATAACATTGAAAACGCAATCCCTGCAATAGAATTAGGCATCCATACAGGTATGTCTTTTGAAGAAATTCGTCAGGGATTAGCCCAATACCGACCTATTGAAAAAAGATGGGAAGTTGAAGAAATCAATGGTTTAAAATTTATCAACGACAGCTACAATGCAAATCCTGATTCAATGAAAGCTTCAGTTAAAACATTTATTGAACTATATGACAAACCTGTTGTTATTATGGGCGATATGGGTGAATTAGGTGAAAATGAGCAAACTTACCACAGAGAAGTCGGTGAATATATTGCAAATCTAAACAAAAACTTAAAAAAAGGATTTTTCAAAACAAAACCTGTAAAATATATAACTGTAGGGGATTTAGCCGCTGAAATAGGTAATGAACTTATTTCTAAAGGGTTTGAAGTTGAAAAATTTACAACAAATAAAGAAGCCGCAGATTACATACTTAAAAATTTAGACAATAAATATACAATATTTTTAAAAGCTTCAAGAGCAATGAAATTTGAAGAAATTTTGGAAGAGATAAAAAGAGGGACAGATAAATTATGATAATGGCAGCAGTAGCATTCTTACTTGGAATGGTTTTATGTATGCTTTTCGGCATACCTTATATTGATATGTTAAAAAAGAAAACAATAGGACAATATATTAAAGATGTTGCACCTGAAAACCACGCGAAAAAAGAAGGAACCCCAACAACGGGCGGAGTATTTATAATTGCAGCGGTACTGGTTACTTCAATAATCGTTCTGTCTATGGCTCAAAAAGTTACTTTGATGGCATCTACAGCACTTATTACATTAATTTGTTATACAGTTGCAGGATTTCAGGATGATTATATTAAAATTAAAGGCAAAGGCAACGATGGTTTAACACCTAGGGAAAAATTATTCAGACAAATTGCAACTGCACTATTACCTACATTTGCATTGTTATTAACAAATCCAACAGCTTGCAATTTCGCTATCGGAAACCTTTCTCTTGATTTAAAATGGTTTTACCCGTTTTTAGCAGTATTTATTATTACCGGAGCTTCTAATGCTTACAACTTGACGGACGGTTTAGACGGACTTGCTGCAGGATGCGGAGTACCGGCATTTATAGCATGTTCAATTATTTCTTACGGCTTAGGAGAAATTGAATTAGCAATAATTTCAGCCGCAGTAGCAGGAGCATTGTTAGGATTTTTAAAATTCAACAAACCAAAAGCTGAAGTATTTATGGGTGATACCGGTTCGCTTGCTATTGGAGGCTTATTAGGAACTTTAGCGGTTCTTGGTAAATTTGAATTTTTACTCATCTTTATCGGCGGAGTGTTTGTAATGGAAACCTTATCAGTAATTATTCAGGTTGCAAGTTTTAAAACAACAGGCAAAAGAGTATTTAAAATGGCTCCAATTCACCATCATTTTGAACTTCTTGGCTGGAGTGAAAAGAAAGTTGTAACAGTCTTTTCTTTAGTATCACTTCTATTATCAACACTGGCTGTAGTTTTATTTGAATTATTTAGCAGAGGGATTTTATAATGGGATTTTTTGATTTTTTAAAAAAAAGTAAATATGTTCAAGATTTAAGAGGACAAAAAGTTCTTGTTCTCGGACTTTCAAAAAGTGGCATAGCAGCTGCAAAACTTGCAAAAAGACACGGAGCCAATGTTTATTTAACAGAAGGAAATGATGTTTCACAGGATAGATTACATTTAGTTGAAGAACTTAAAGAACTGGGGATAAATGTTGAATATGGCGGACATTCCGATACATTCATATCAAGAGCTTATTATGCAGTCACAAGTCCCGGAATTCCTCCACATAGTGATATAATTCAAAAGCTGAAAGCTAATCACATCGAAACAATTTCAGAACTTGAATTTGCAAGTCGAGAAAATAATGAAAATAAATCACAAAAACAATTTATTACAATAACCGGAACTAACGGAAAAACAACAACAACAGCACTTACAGAATTTATCCTGCAAAAAGCCGGACTTAAGGCAAAAGCCTGCGGAAATATCGGCATTCCTGCAAGCGATCTTGTTGATAAAGAAGATTTGGATTGGCTTGTTTGTGAAGCCAGCTCTTTTCAACTTGAAATGACAGAATTTTTTAGTTCCTTCGTTTCAGTCTGGACAAATTTTACTCCGGATCATATTGATTGGCATAATGGTTTAGAAAATTACTTTAACGCAAAAACAAAAGCGTTTAAATACGCAGCATTTGCGGTACTAAATGCAAAAGATGAAAAATTAGTTGAATTTGCAAATAATCTTAAAATTGATAAAGACACTCTTTTCTTTTTTGACGGAAATATCGGAGACAATTGCTGTTATATCGAAAATGATGAAATTAAATTTAAAGAATTCGGAGATGTGAAAACTGTTATTAAACTCTCAGATTGTCCGCTTATTGGACATCATAATTACCAAAATATTATGTGTGCAATAATTTGTGCAGAACTCGCTAGTAATTATAATAGAAGAATTACAACCGAAACAATCAAAAATGCAATTATGGAATTTAAAGCTCCGGAACATCGCCTTGAAAAAGTTAGAGAATATAATGGCATAACATTCTATAATGATTCAAAAGCTACAAACCCTGAAGCTTCTATAGTTGCAATAAATTCGTTCAATAATACGGATGTTGCACTTATCGCAGGGGGAAGAGATAAAAATACTGATTTAACCGAATTTTGCGACTCTATAAAAAATCATATTAAAACCGTTATTTTAATAGGAGAAGCCACCGAACGTTTTGAACAAAATCTTATTAAAAACGGCTTTACAAATATAATTAAAGAAACATCAATGGAAAGTGCTATTGATAAAGGTATTGAATTAAATCCGGATGTAGTATTATTGTCACCGGCATGTGCAAGTTTTGACATGTTCAATAGTTATGAACATAGAGGAGAGGTTTTCAAAGAATATGTCTTATCGCGAGTATAAATCCCCTAAAAGACTGGAAGAAGAAAGAAAAGAAAAACGTCGGCATAAAAAAAACAATTCCGACACAATACTTTCTGCACCTGATAAATCATTATTTATAATAGTGATGTTTCTGGTATTTATCGGATTTTTAGCAATATTTTCAGCAACAGCCCCAAAATGTATGAGAGAAGGAGCAAACCTTGCGACATTTCTTGTAAAACAGATGGTTTATGCAGGAGTTGGATTTTTTGCAATGGGATTTTTAGCAAAATTTGACTATAAAAAACTTGAAAAATATAACACTAAATTCATGTGGACAGTTATTGTTTTACTTTTTATATTACAATTCACACCGCTCGGTGTTGTAATCAATGGTGCTAAACGCTGGATAAACCTTGGTTTTATGCAATTACAGCCATCCGAACTTGCAAAACCTTTATTTTGTATGCTGCTTGCAACAGCATTTAAAAATAAAGTTGATTTAACTGATTTAAAACATTGGACATCTTGTTTCATCCCAATGCTGGTAATATTACTGCTGATTTTAAAACAACCAAACCTTAGTATGGCTATTATCTTAACGGTAACATCATTAGGACTTTATATTGCCGCAAGAGGTCCATGGCAGGTTATTGCAGCAGGCGGAGGGGTACTTGGACTAGGAATATTGACAATGCTGCCAAAACTTCTTCATGGATACCAGATGGACAGAATTACAATCTGGCTGAATCCCGGAAGTGATGCTCAAGGTAAAGGTTATAATATTATACAATCTTTAATTGCTTTTGCCTCCGGCGGAGTTCTTGGAACAGGATATGGGGGTTCTATTCAAAAACTTGCATATTTACCGGAATGTCATACCGACTTTATTTTTGCAATCATTGCAGAAGAATTCGGATTTTTAGGCTGTTTATTTATAATATGCCTATTTATAGCACTGGTACTAAGAGGAATTCGCATTGCTAAAAGATGTCCTGATATGTACGGAAAATTGTTAGCACTCGGAATAACTATAATTTTTGGATTTCAGGCATTCCTAAATATGTCTGTAGCAAGTTCATTCATGCCTGTAACCGGTGTAACTTTACCATTCATAAGCTACGGCGGAACATCAATTATTGTATCTTTAGCAATGGTTGGAATTCTATTAAATATTTCAAAACAGAGAATTAAAAGAATAAGGACAGAAAATGCATAAAAAAACATATTTTATTACCGGCGGAGGCACCGGCGGACACATTTATCCGGCAATCGCAGTTGCAGATGAATTATTAAAAAGAGAAGACACAGAAAAAATTTTTTATATAGGTAATCCAAATAATTTAGAAGCTTCAATTGTTGCAGACAAAAATTATACATTTTTACCTGTAATCTCTTCTGGAATGCCTAGAAAACTAAGTTTAGATTTTATAAAATGGACAGTAAAAATGGGATTTGCATGGATAAAATGCTGTCAATACATAAACAAATACAAACCGGATGTTATATTTGGAACAGGAGGTTACGTTTCAGCACCAACTCTTTTTGCAGGTATGACAATGAAAGTTCCGTTTGTAATGCACGACTGTGATGCTAATCCTGGGCTTGTAACAAGAAAACTTGCACCTTTTGCAAAAAGTATTTCTATTGCGTTTGACATAGCAAAAGAAAAGTTAAATAACGCCCATTGTTATACAAACGGCAATCCTATACGAAAAGAATTTTCCACTTTAACAAAAGAAAAAGCAAGAAATAATTTAACTCTGGAAAATAAACTAACATTATGCATTATGGGCGGTTCTCAGGGTGCAAAAACAATAAATACCGCAGCACTAGAGATTTTAGAAACTTTATCTAAAGAATTAAATTTACAAATAATCTTCCAAACCGGAAAGAGAAATTTTGATGATGTAATAAAAAATCTAGAAGAAATTTATCCGGATTACAAAAACGATAGTAATTTACATATTGCACCATATTTTGATGATATGGTAACAGTTTTAAAAGCATCAGATATTGCAGTATCTAGAGCAGGTTCTTTAAGTATATCAGAACTTTGTGCAAGCTCTATTGCTCCAATTTTTATACCATATCCATACGCAGCCGCCGATCATCAAAGAAAAAATGCACAATTTATGGTTGACAACGGAGCAGGATTATATCTTGAAGATTCAGATACCAACAAAGAAACGCTGCTTAGTCTGATTAACAAACTTGTCAATAATAAGGACAAATTAGAAAGTATCTCAAAAGCATCAGCCAGTCTGGCAAAATTTGACGGCGTAAATAAAATAATAGAGCAATTACAATAATTTACAAGACAATCTTATCAGTGTCTAAACAATTTGCACCACTTTTTAACGGGATTTCAAATGTAAATTGTGTATTTTCTTCGTCTGAATCTACGTAAATATTACCCTTATAAACTTCAATAAATTTCTTACAGAAATACAGCCCCAGCCCGATTCCGCCGCTGCCTATTTTGTCAGAAGATACATATTTATCAAAAATATGTTCTTTTAAATCTTCAGGTATTTTTGGACTGCAATTTTTAATAGTAAATATAAATTTTTCATTTTCAATATATGTACAAATTTCTATTGTCGTACGTTTGAAGGCATAATTTATAGAATTATTCAAAAAATTTGTAACAACTCTTCTAAATTGGCACTTATCAACACATAAAAATTTTTCATTATCTTTTAGTTTTGAAGAATACAATATTTTAATCTCTTTATCTCTAGCCAGAGCACCACTCTCATTTATACAGGTTTCAAGAAGCCCGTCTATATGAAAACTCTCTTCAGATAAATGAATGTATCCATTATCATATTTATAAGTTTCTAAGAGTGAGTATAACATATCCTGCATAAAAGAGGCTGATTCAATAATAATTCTAAGTATATCTGACTGCTCCTTATTTAAAGGACCAAATAATCCGCTTTCAAATAGTTTTAAGGAACTTAATTGTGCCTGAATCGGATTTTTCAAATCGTGAGTTAATGTCGCTAAATATAATTCTTTTTGTGCATCTATATTTTTTTCAGTATCAATATTCTGAACTATAGTAATCAAACCTTGTACCGTATTTGAATGGGTTAATATTGGAGCTTTAAAAACCTTATACCAGTGAAGTTTCCCAGAATTATCCATTATTGATTTTTCTTTCACAAGCAATTTTTTATTTTGCAGAACATATAAATCATCTAATTTTATTGATTCTTCAGCCAGAGACATATCCAGTTTTATATTATCAGTATAAGGATCAATTCCTTCATTTACAAATTGTCTGGAATGCTTGGAGCCGGTTACAAAATTTCTATTTTTATCTTTCATATAAACAATCATTGGAAGATATTCCAACAATGTCGTAATTTGTTTATTCTCAAATTTTAAATCATCTATACTTTTAAGAGAACCTGTGAATGATAAAAAGAAATTAATAAAATTAAACGGTAAAAAATCATGAAATGCTAGAGGCTGTGTAAATTTATTCTCATCAGAATTTAATTTTTTTAAAGAAAAAAGCTCAGGAAGAGACAAGTTATGTTGGACACTTTTATCTTGATTAGTATCATCAGACTTTTCGTCTTTAAAATCAAAATACCGTCGTTTAGCCTTTTTATCCATATATCCGATATCCGAAGAATTTGATTCTTTGGAATGTGCAGCATCAAACATTATGAATCCTCACTATCTCGTTATTACACGATTTACTATTATTTGTGTAATAGAGTATAATAAATAGTTCGTCTATACAATTAACTAATCGGGTATATTTACATGACCAGTAGAACTAGTTTTTTATTCAACTTCGTCAATTATTCCGCCGCCTAAAACAGTGTCACCATCATAAAAAACAACGGATTGTCCCATCGCAATAGATTTTTGCAAATCCTCAAATAATACTTTAACATTTTTACCTTCCGGAATTATTTTTACTGGAACCGGTTTTTGTGTTGAACGAATTTTTGCATAACATTTACGTTCCCTTTCCAACTCTGAAATACCTATCCAATTAATATTAACAGCTCTCAATGATTTTTTAAAAGTTTTATCCAGAGGCCCAAGAACGACTTCATTTGTATCTTTTCTTAACTCTAAAACATATAAAGGCACAGTTGAAGAAATTCCAAGACCTTTTCTCTGACCTATTGTATAATTCCAAATACCATTATGCTTACCTAAGATGTTACCTGAACAATCAACAATATTACCTTCTTTGTTTGAGACATTTAGAAGTTCATTATAATCACCATCATAAAAATCCTGGCTGTCAGGCTTTTCGGCAACCATCAGCCCATTCTCTTTTGCAATGTTTCTAATTTGCATTTTGGTATAACTACCCAATGGGAAAATAATTTTAGAAAGCTGTTCCTGCTTTAATCTATATAAAAAATAAGATTGATCTTTTTTTACATCAATACCGCATTTTAAACTATAGCGATTATTATTCTTTTCAATTCTTGCATAGTGACCTGTCGCAAAATAATCAAAATGTATACCATTAAGTTTTGCAAGTTCAGGTAAAACTCCAAATTTTACAAGTGCATTACACCATATACAAGGATTTGGAGTTCTGCCTATCAAATATTCTGATTTAAAATTTTTCAAAACAATTTCTTCGTATTGTTCAACACAATTAAACACAAAATAAGGAATACCAATACTTTCTGCAAATTTTCTGGCAGATTCGATATCTTCAACCTCATCAGGACCATAACATGCATTCTTATGACCGGTTTTTAAAGCCATGCCGTCTTTACCCCAGATAGACATTGTTGCACCAATTACATCATATCCTTGTTTTTTTAATAATAACGCTGCAACGGAAGAATCCACGCCTCCGGATAATCCAACTAAAACTTTTTTCATTTGAACGCCTTTCTTTTTCTATATAAAATATTTTTCGGTATACCTAAACATACTATTATATAAAGACCACAAACAATTTAAATTTTCAAGAATTAATAAATTTTATTTTTATGATATAAAATATTTAAAGGATAATTAATAATGAAAAACGAACTAACTGAAAGTCTTGAAAAATACTTATTAGCAATATACGAAATTGTGAAAACAAATCAAGCAGCAAGAGTAAAAGATGTTTCAAAATACTTAAATATAGGGGGACCCTCAACATCTGAAGCTGTAAAAACTCTAGCAGCAAAGAAATTTATAAATTATGAACCTTATGGTATTATAACACTTACTTCAAAAGGTAAAGAACAGGCTGAAGAAAAATTAAAAAGACACACAATAATTTCTAAATTTTTACAACAAGTATTATTAATTGATGATGACAAAATTGATTTAAGTGCAAAACAAATAGAATACTCAATGACGGAAGATGTTTTGGATAAATTTGTAAATTTTCTTACATTTATTGATACCTGCTCTTGCAAAGAACCAAAATGGATAAAAAGTTATAAATACTTTTCCAATCACAAAAAAATGCCGGACAAATGTTCAAACTGCATAAATAACAAAAATAATTTTGATAATTCACACTGCTGCAGTCAATGCTGTAAATAACAATCTCTTCTGTTTCTGGTAAAATATATTTATGGGGTCAATAATGAAGAAAGATGAAATAATATCTGCTGCAACTATTAATAATTGGAGTAGATTAAATGTGTCTGAATCTGCACTAGAAGAACGATTGACGAAACGGGCAAATAAACGGCTTTCTACAAAAAACATTATTCCTACCGAATATTTTATAAATAAAAAAAACATTAAAATACTATCTGAAATTATTGATTGCATCCAAGAAAAAAAATACGACATTGAAACTGCAATATACAGCCTGGCTGTAAACTTGCTTAAAACTAATAAATTGTTAAGTATTAAAAATTTAAAAATAAAATGCGACAATCCATACTTAGCTGAAATATTAGACAACAGTTTTGAAAACATAAAATTACAAAAAGATTTATTGAAATTCAAACTACCATCTGATGAAAAAGACTTTTTAGGGATAGTATACCAATCTTTACTACAGGAAGGGAGTAAAAACAAGCAGGGGTCTTATTATACACCGGAACGAATTATTAAATCTATAACACAAAATATACACCCGGATATGAAATATTTAGACCCTTGCTGCGGGACAGGGAGTTTTTTATTAAAGGTTTCAGAAAAATTTGAAACTCCCAAAAATATTTTTGGATGCGATATTGATAAAACAGCTTGTTTTATCGCTAAAATTAACCTTATTATAAAATTTAAAAACATTATATTTAAACCGCAAATCTATAATATTGATGTACTAAAGGATACTCAAATACTAAAAAATGAAGATTTTGATATAATTGCAACCAACCCGCCCTGGGGTTCAATGACAGAAAGTGAATACAAAAAATTATATCCTGAAATATTTTCAGGAGAATCTTTTTCATACTTCATCATTAAATCTCAAAAATTACTGCAACAAAATGGCAATTGCATATTTATTCTGCCTGAATCCATATTAAATGTAACAACACACAAAGATGTCAGAGAATTTATTCTTAATAATTTTGAAATAATTCAAATCAAAAATTGTGGAAAAATATTCACAGGTGTGCTGTCTGATGTTATATTGTTAAACTTAAAAAAATCTCATACGCCTGACGGTCAAAATATTATTTCAATCGTAAATAATGATAACAAATGCGAAATTAAACAAGCAGCATATCTCGCAAATAAAAACTTTAATTTTTCTGCAATTTCGGACTTTGATGTTGAACTCTTTAGAAAAATATATTCAATTCCTCACCTGACTTTGCAGAATTCACAATGGGGGCTTGGAATAGTTACAGGAAACAACAAAAAACATATTTCTGAACATCCCGACGATACCAAAGAAAAAATATACACAGGGAAAGAGGTTTTGAAATATAAACTCCAAGCCTCAAATAAATTTATAACGTTCAACAGACAAGAATTTCAGCAGACTGCTCCTGATAGCCTATATCGGGCAAAAGAAAAGTTAATCTACAAATTCATATCAAAAAAACTGGTTTTTGCTTATGACGATAAACAAAGTCTGGTTCTGAACAGTGCAAATATTCTAATACCGGAAGTAAAAACTCATTCCATAAAAACAGTTTTAGCTTTTCTTAATTCTGAATTATTTCAATACATTTATACTAAAAAATTCAATGAACTAAAAGTTCTAAAAGGCAATCTCTTGCAGCTGCCTTTTCCTATACTATCATCCGAAACTAAAAATGAGCTAGAAAACTCTATTGATAGAATTTTAATAAAAGAAAACAGCGAAGCAATAAACAAAATAGACAAACTAATATATAAAATATTTAATTTAAGAAAAGAAGAAATACAATACATAAAAAATACTTTATGATAACATCATAAAAAAACGGAGAGAAATATGGATAAGAAAAAAATATTAAATATATTATTTTTTACATTAATAATAGTATTGGCTGTAACATTAAGAGTATTATACCTGCACACAGATATCTGGTATGATGAAGCTTGTTCATGGTTTACAGCAAAACAAGCATTTCCTGCCGGAATTATGCACAATCTTCTCACACTTGATTTGCAGCATACACCAATATACTTTTTCTTATTACATTTATGGATAAAACTCTTTGGTCAAACCGAAACTGCTATGCGAACTTTATCATTAGTTTTTAGCATTTTATCAGTTCCGCTGGTTTATATAACCGCAAATAAAATCACATCAAAAACTCAAGCTTTTTTTGCAGCGGCAATAGCAGCAGCAAGCCCTTTATTGGTAATATTTTCGTGCGAAATAAGAATGTATCCGATAGCAGTTTTTCTGGTTTTATTATCATTAAATTATCTTATAGATTTTGAACAAAAGGAAGATACCAAATCACTTGTAAAACTTATAATCACAAATCTATTAATTCCATACACTCTTGTTGGCGGAATATTCTATAACATAACCTTATTTACCTTCTACACTATATACTTAAACACATATAAAAAAGAACGCTTAAACAAATATCTTAAAGGTGAAATATTTGAACTTGCAGGATTAATTCCTTATATTATACTAATTTCATATTACGCAAAAATGAGAAGTATTTTTGTTATTGCACACGAAGGGGATTTGGAATTCTTCCAAATTGTAGATGTTATTAGAAACTTCTTTGGAGCAACAGTGACTGACAATATCTACTGGCCGTCATTAGAACCTTATCAAATAACCCTTATATTTGCAATTCTGGTAATTGTGCCGTGCGTATACTTTGTTTACGGGTTTGTTCAAGGCCGAAAAACAGACAACAAATTTACACAAATGCTTTACAATGTGTTTATATCTATATTTGTATTATCTGTTATATTTTCATTATTCAGAGTAAGTGTATTCACCGTAAGATATATTCTATACATTTTACCGCCAGTATTTATTCTATCAATAATGGGGCTATTCAATAAACTATCAGAAAAACATTGTAAAATCTTTTTAAGTTTGTTTATTATTGCCTCATCAATTTTCACATACTACCATGCCGGCAACTTTAAAGTTATGAAAACAACATCTTTTAAAACTGTAAAACTTGAAGCTGACAGACTAAATCTTAATTCAGATGATATAGTTATAATGCCGTTTGGGGCAGATGCACCGTACTACTTTAGAGAATTGTCAGCAGCAAGAGTATTTCCGTTTGATTTCCATAAAGAAGCAAGAAATCCATATAACCCGAAATTTTATGATAAAAAGCATCAAAAAAGAATGCTTACACAGGATAAAAATGAGGTATTATATGAAGAAATAGTTTCAAATAAAGTATTTTCAGATGCCTTCTTTAACTATTTTATCGAAAACGTGAATAATACAGTACCAACAGGAAGATATGTACTTCTTGCAATGTATGGAACAGACGCAGGTTCACTGGTGACAATTGAACAACTAAGAAAAGAATATCCTGATGCTCAAAAAATCAGTTTAAACTTCCTTGATGCATTATTCAAAAAACATCTTTGCGACACACGAATAATGCTGGATATGGACTTTAATTATCTTGGCTCATTCACAAAGGATAATTATTCCTTCCTGCTATATCAAAAAAGATAATCTGGATTTTTAATAGAAAATCTGTATAATAAAGTTATGAAAAAACTACTACTTACAACAATAATTTTATTTATATCTACAGTTATCGCATACAGTGCAGAAAATTCAGCAGAAAGCGGCTGGAAAAGAGTATCAGACAGCAGCTTCATTGATGAAGACGGAATCATGGGTGCTGAAGATATTTATGGATTTTCATTTTTATTAAAATCCTACAATAAAGGTCAATATGAACCCGTTAACGGCAAAAAGATTTCTTATACGTTAGCACAGTATACAATTGATTGCGGCAAACAAACTTACAAAATAGGAGTTATTGACTCTTACGATAATCAGGGGAATTTCGTATCAGGAGATTATAACAGATTTGCTAAATTCCAGCCAATAGTTCAAGGAACATCTATATCAAATGTTTATCAAAAATTATGCAGACCATAAATAAAAAGAGCCCTGTGACAGGCTCTTTTATTTATATAAATTTATTATTTAAGCTGCAACATCAAGCTTTTTAGCTTCGGCTTTCGGTTCTTCAGAAACTTTTGCATCTGTCTCTGCTTTAACTTCAGCTTTTACAGGTTCTGCTTTAGGAGCTTCTTCAACTGCCGGAGCATCTTTAGCCGCAGAGGCTTCTTCTGCTGGTTTTGCAGATAATTCAAGCGTATCCTTTTCCGGAGATTTTTCTAAATTTACATTTGCAACATTTTCAGGTAATTCTTTTGTCAAAAAATCATCAACCGGCATCTGACGAATACCGTTTTTATCACCATTCAATGTAACTACACCATCTTTTTTAGTCGCTGTAACATGTTCACCATCTTTTGTTGTGTACATAACTGTTGTAAACGGTTTTAACGGCTGTTGAGCTGAGACTGCATCTACCATAATATTTCTTCCTTTCATACTGATAAAATTATCATTTACGCAGACAATAAATGTCGTGAATATTTATATTTGATAAAATTAAACCATAAATTTACATAACTTAATTTTGTTTTTTTAATAACTTTCTGGCAAATTTTTGCCTTTCTTTTTGAATAATTTCAAATGCCAAACGTTTTAGTAAATCGATTTTTTCAACAAACATAAAATCTTTATCCCATCTGAATAAATCATCCTCAGAAACCTGTATTCGTTTCTTTTTCAGTCTTTTTGCAACTTTCTGCTGGGTAGTGTATGCAGAATTTTCTGTCTCTAAACTGTAACGAAGGTCTTGAAGACAATTAACTTTATCCTCTGCAGACATACCACGCAAAAATTTACGAACTTTATGCTCAACTTTTTTAATAGCAGCTTTTCTGCCTGCTTTAGTTTCTATATCTTCAATATTATACAAAACATTATCATACAATCTATCAAATCTATCGGTATATAATCCGGATTTCACCATATACTCATTTCTTGCAAGATATTTAGGGTTAAATAATACATCTGCTACATGTCTGAATTCATGCATAATATCAATAAGATTTGTCCGCTTAATTTTATTTTTCTTAGACCCTAGTTCAATTGTCATTAGCTTTGCTTTATCACTAAAAGATGAATAAAAAATATCATTACTTGCCGTAAAGTCTTTATCTTCAAAACCTCCTCGAACCTGAATATTAAAAGCTCCCGGGAGAACCTCATCTACATATTCCTGAACTTTTGACACATGCATTTCGCCATATTTATTAAAACCGCCCTGCATATTGTTAAATAATTTATTTACTAAACGGCTTGCCTGTCTCTGCCTGTCTGCTACAGAACCTCTGCATAATTTTAATGGCAAAGTTAATCTTGGAAGTGTATTTCTCATAACATAAGTATTAAAACTAAACAAAAAATAATTTGACACATATTTGTGAATTTAAGTTATTAATGGTATTCTTCTAATATGATTGAATTATTGATTTTATATGTTTTATTAAAACACGACCTTACAATGTACTCTATACATAAAAGAATTCAAGAGAGTTTTAGAGTATTTACAACTCCGAGCTTTGGAGCACTAAAACCTGCATTAGTAAGATTAG
Source organism: uncultured bacterium (assembly GCA_950022495.1). GTDB lineage: Bacteria > Cyanobacteriota > Vampirovibrionia > Gastranaerophilales > Gastranaerophilaceae > Zag111. The sequence continues at coordinate 100,606 of CATLLJ010000003.1, read as the reverse complement.
AAAAAAGAGGTTGTTTACGTTCTTCAAAAATAATGTCTGATGGCGGAAAACTATCAGTGTTTTATTCAATTACCAAAGACGGTATTAGAGAATTAAAAAAATTATTATTATCACAATTTTCAAGCAATCCGCTTCAATTTTTATCAGACGCAAAAGTAAAACTCTGTTGTGCATCTTTTCTAAGTAAAGATGAATGCAATGAAATGCTTGAAGAAATAAAATCAAATGCATATCTACACAGAATTAATGCTGAAAGAATTCTAAATGATGAATATACCCCTGTAGATTTTTATCAAAGAATAGTACTGGATAACACAATTTGTGAATACAATAATTTTATTTCAATGTTGGAAGGATTAGAAAAAGACAATGCCCGCATTAGTTGATAGTGTTCTGGAAAATTCCATAGCTGAAGAACTGGAAATTGAAAAAGGTGACGAAATTTTATCAATTGACGGCTGTAAAATGCAGGATATGATTGATTATAATTTCTACATGAAATCAGAACTCCTTACTATTGAAATTAAAAAGAAAAATGGCGAAATTGAAGAAATAGAAATTGAAAAAGATTATGATGATGATTTAGGGATAGTCTTTGAAAGTGCAGTATTTGACAGAGTAAAACCCTGCCTGAATCATTGCATATTCTGCTTTGTCGACCAGCAGCCAAAAGGTTTGAGAGACACACTATATGTAAAAGATGACGATTACAGATTGTCATATCTGCAAGGAACCTATATAACATTAACAAACTTAAAAGAAGAAGACAAAGATAGAATTAAGCGTATGCATTTAGGTCCGTTTTATGTCTCTGTACATACTACAAATCCTGAACTCAGGGTTAAAATGCTACGAAATCCTAATGCAGATAAAGCTCTTGAAAATCTTCAATGGTTTAGAAAAAACAAAATACCGTTCCATGCACAGATTGTTTTATGCCCCGGAATAAATGATGGTGCTGAATTAGATAGAACTCTTTCGGATTTATCTAAGCTGAAAAATACAGTTTTATCAGTTGCAATCGTTCCTGTCGGATTAACTCAATTTAGACCGGACGGAGAATTAAGAAGAGTTGATGCAAAATGTGCGGAAGAAACTATTAAAATAGCTTCAAAATACAAACGTGTATGCTGCTCGGATGAATTCTTTCTGCTTGCAGATCAGCCAATTCCACCGGCAAAATATTATGGAAATTTCTGCCAGTTAGATGACGGTGTCGGTTCGCTGCGTATAACTCTGGATGACTTCAATAAATTAAAACTTCCAAAATCAGTTTCAAAACCGTACAAAATGATTTTCGCCTGCTCTTACGCTGCAAAAAATATGCTTAACGAGGTTTCTGAAAAACTTTCAAAAATAAAAAATCTTGAAGTTAAAACATGCCCTGTAAAATCAAATTACTGGGGGCAGGATATTACCGTTGCAGGTCTAATCACAACGGATGATTTAATTAGAACAGTTAAAGATGTAGATTGCGATATTGTTGTAATCCCATCTATTATGCTTCGCCCGTATACAGAAGACTTTTTGGACGGTAAGACTTTATCTTATGTTAAAGAGCAAACCGGAAAAGAGTTCTTTGTACAGCAAAATATATACTCTTTAAAAGAAGTAGTTGAGTATTTATACGAAATTTAATGAAAGGCTTCAAAAAATGACAAAAAAGATATTAGTTATAAGTTTATTATTTACCAGCATATTCGGTATAAAAGCTTTCGCTTCCTCCGATTACAATAACAATGTAGCTAAAATGAAACAAATATGTGCAAATTATAGCAAATACAGATTATCACTGGATAAATCAACATATATGTCGACAAGAAGTTCTGATTATGATAGATTAGAACAAAAACTTTATAATCTCGGAGCTACAGAGGTAAATGAAAAAGCAAGTAATATTGATAGAAATTACAGATGTATCTGGGTATCATTCAGATATAAAAATAACTCTTATGATACAAAACACTGCAAATAATAAAACATTTATCCATTAGATTTTGTTCTTATCAAAACCGGCTAATTCATCCAATGAAATGCCGAATACCTGTGCTAATTTTATAAAGGTTGTAAATCCTATTGATTCTTTACCTGACTCTAATCGGTTTATATGTTCTCTGGTTCGATCTATAAGCTCTGCAAGATACTCTTGAGAATATTTATGATTTTTCCTTAATATTCTAATATTTTTGGCTACTTTTTGATTATAAATATTTTCATCTTGCATATTTTGATTATACGTGTATAATATAATTATTCTGTGATAAATACCGCACATAAAAGGAAATTTATGCTTAAAAAATTTGCATTTACACTTGCAGAAGTTTTGATTACACTGGGTGTTATCGGAGTAGTTTCAGCCATAACAATACCAAATCTTATGACTGCATATAAAGCTCATCAATTACGCAGCCAATTTTTAAAATCATATTCAACAATCCAGCAGGTTTTCAAACACATGCAAGCAGATGAAGTTCCAACAGATCCCGATAGTTATCCAAGAAATCAAGGAATCATCTTTTATAAAACATTTAAAAATTACTTAAACTCAACCCTTGATTGCGGAGCAGGTTTGAGCTTTACCACAAAAACTTGTTACACTCCGCAGACAAAACTAAAATATAAAACACTAAATAAAAGTACAAATATTGCCAACACATATTTTGATGACGGACAGCTTGTACTATTAGATGGAACACTATTAATATTTGAACAGCCAAATGTACCATCTAATCCTTATATATGGATTTTCGTTGATATAAATGGTGCAGAAACACCTCCAAATATCTTAGGATATGATCTTTTTGCTTTTGAATTTCTTGATAATGAACTTAGAGCAATGGGAAGTCAAGGAACCAGCTTTACGCATGAACAATACTGCAGTTTATCATCATCAAGTCAATTAAACGGTATTGCCTGTGCCGGTAAAGCAAAAAATGATGCTGATTACTTTAAATGGATTGTTAAAAACGTTAAATAACTATGGTACAGGATCATATCCGCCGGGATTTCCGGGGTGGCAGCGGCAAATTCTTTTTATTCCAAGCCAACCGCCTTTTAGTACTCCATACTTTTCTATTGCCTGCTTTGTATACTCAGAACAAGTTGGATAAAATCTGCACACTTTAGGTGTAAATTTTGAAAACCATTGATATATTTTAATTAGAAATAAAAACAGTTGTTTCATTATGTAAAAATTTATTATGCCCCTAGCAAAAATATTCCTATTCAATATTATAATACATAACACGTATAATCAACCGGAGATATAATATGATTAACAAACTTAATTTCTGTCAAAATAGTCCAGCATTTGGAGCAAAATTAAACATTCACGGCGGCGGCTCATATAAAGACCTATGCGACCAAGATCTGGTCGAGTTCATAAAAGTAGCAGACAAGATAGGAAATGACAGAGACAAAATTGATATTTATGTCAGTTCCCTGTATAAAAATGAATTAGGAGAATATGACAGAGATTTTGAAACAAAAGCTATAATTGGAAATAAACTGATTAGAGATAATGTTACTCAAAATTATGAGACCGTATTATACAGTCCGGCATCAGCAATATATAAATACCTAAAAACAATGGCTGAACTCTATCCGAAAAAAGATTAATCGCTAATATACGCATCTCCGATAGTATCTATTGCTTCAACTTTGATATCCGTAATTAATTCAGAATAAGAAATTACAACAATAGTCGGAATATGACGTTCCAAAAGTTGATACAACGGAAGCCTAATTCTAGGAGAACATAAAACAACAGGCTGTTTCCCGCAGGTTTGGTGTGCTCTCATCAATGTTGTAGCTGTAGTTTCAATAAGTTCCTGAACCTGAACAGGATTAAGCAAAAACATTGTACCAAGCTCTGTTCTTTGACAGCTGTCATCCAGAGTTTTTTCCCATTCAGGAGACAACGTTAAAGCATACAGCACTCTATCATCCTGAACATTTGATAAACAAATTTGACGACCTAATGCCGCTCTCAAACGTTCGGATAAAATATCCGGCTCTTTGGAAAATCTTGCATAGTCACAAAGCCGCTCAAATACAAATATAATATCTTTTATTGAAACTTTTTCTCTAATTAAGTTGACAAAAATCTTACGCAAATCACTTGTAGAAATAATTGTCGGAACTAAGTCATTAACAAGCGTAGGATCCTGTGAACGTACAAGTTCCATAAGTTTAAGAACGTCAGTTTTTGTCATAACTTCATCAACATGTTTTCTTACACATTCTTGAAGGTGGGTAACAATAACGTCAGTTGCATCAACAGCAGTAACAAGTCTTGCAGATTTAGCATCTTCCTGTGTAATCCAGTATGCCTGAGTTTGATATGTCGGGTCAATACCGATAATCGCATCTTCCGGAACCTCTTTTTTCATAGAATCCCACTGGTCAGCAATTACCATAAATTTACCCGGATAAACATAACCGGTTGCCACTGTATTACCACGAATAGAAATCATGTATTCATTAGCATCAAGGGCAGATGAATCCATAATACGAATATTTGGTAAAATATAGCCGAGTTCATCAGTAACTCTCTGACGAAGAGCCGCAATTTTAGCAAGCAATTGACCCTCTTGATCAGGGTCAGCAATTACAAGCAGGTTTGAACCTACCTGCAAGCTTAAAATATCAACACCCAAACGTTCATACATTCTGTTAGGGTTAACAAGATCCTGCATATTTTGACGAACATTTTCCAATTGTCCTAATTGAGATTGAACATCGGCATTGATAAGAACTTGAAAACCTGCAACAAACAATCCGGCTGCAAATATCAAAAACGGCAGCCAAGGTAAACCTGTAATAGGACCGGTTACCGCTAAAAGAAGCAAGAATGCGGCTGCAAAAAACAACGCATACGGCTTACTTGTAATCTGTTCGGTTACATCAGAACCTAATGATGGACTTGCAGCAGAAGCTCGTGTCATGAAAATACCGGCTGCAATTGACATTAATAGAGATGGAACCTGTGATGCAAGACCATCACCAATTGTTAATACTGTATATTTTGAAACCGCATCACCGATTTGCATTTGATTCATCAAACATCCAACGCATAATCCGCCTACAATGTTAATGATTACAATAATAATACCGGCAATGGTATCCCCTTTTACGAACTTCATCGCACCATCCATAGAACCCATTAAACTTGATTCTCTGGATAGGTCTTCACGTTTTTTGGTTGCTTCTTCAGGTGATATCAATCCTGCGTTAAAGTCCGCGTCAATGGTCATTTGTTTACCAGGCATCGCGTCTAACGCAAAACGGGCAGATACTTCGGCAATACGTTCCGCACCTTTTGTGATTACCATAAACTGTACAACCGTAATAATTAAGAAAATTACGCCGCCAACAACCATGTTACCGCCGGTTACGAATGTTCCAAAAGCATGGATAACCTCTCCGGCTTCCCCTTTGGCTAAAATCAAACGGGTTGAAGCAATGGATAGTACCAGACGAAACATTGTACCAATCAGAATAATTGATGGGAATGATGATAATTCCAGTGTTTTTTGTACATATAACGCGAACATCAAAAGAACAATACCGAGAGTAATATTTAAACAAATACAGCAGTTCATAATCCAGCTTGGTAATTCAACAAGCAGGATTAAGATAAGCGCTAATACGAATAACGCCATAAATATTTCACTTAATGGATTTGCGTTATTTCCCTCCGGTGCTGCCATTACACTTCCTTCAATGCTTTAGTAATTATTGACAATTGTGTTTCTATAGTTGCATCAATTACGCCGTTGTCTGTCGTAACCATGCATCCGCCTTCCATTGTATTTTCATCAGGAACAATGAGAACCCTTGCCTCTAAGCCTGCCATTTTAACAGCTTCGGGCATTTCTTGTTTTAACATATCAACCTGTGAAGGATTAACTTTTAAAACAATTTTAGACTCTTCTTTTGATAGTCCTGCCAGAATTTCTTTAATATTTTCAAGTAATATTTCGGAATTTTCAGACAATTCTTTTTTAATGATTTTTTTAGCAATATCAACGCTTATTTCCAATAAATCGGGAGCAATACTGTCATATACAAATTGTTTAGCATTATAAAATTCAGCCATTGCATCTTTTAAAAATTGAATATCTTCCTTGGCAGCTGCTATTCCGTCATTATAACCTTCTTTTGCAGAAGCTTCACGAATAGCATTAGCTTCCTCTCTCGCTCTTGATATCAAGTTTCTATCATCAATTCTGCGAAAACCACGGCGTCTATCACCTTTACGGCGTTCTTGACGCTGCTTAAAATCAATATTGTCAAGGTCAAATAAGTCGATGTCTTTTTCTTCTTGCTCAGACTCGACCTGAAGTTCTTGATCTTGTTTTGGAACCTGTTGTTCCACTCCCTCATCAACTATTTTTTTCTTATTTTTCTTAATAATCATGATTTGATAATATTATACACTATTAAGAAGATGTGTGGCAACAATACTTGCAACTTTTGGAGGCATTTTATCATAGTATTTATCCTCCAGTGCGTTATACACAAGACGTTTAACCCCGATACGCTCCCTGATTAAGACTGTGTCTAAATCTTTACTTTCGTAATGTGATGCAAATTTCTTCAATTTAAGAATAACCCTATGCGGAGATAAGTCTGTAGGCTGAGGAAGGTTCATCTTGATTTCCTGTAAACATCTCAAAGCATTATGAGCACCAACTCGTTCAGGCAAATCAGGCATGTTCATAAATTTAATTACTGCATTTGCATCTTCACTATCAAACTTATTTAAAATAGACTGAACTTTATCTTGGTTCATCTTTTTAAATAACATTGCAACAGTCGCAAGTTTCAATACTCGAGAATCCACTTTAGCAAAAGATGCTGGATCCTGAGGCATACCGCCATCTACAGGCATTTGAGACATATCACCATTCGGCATCATTTGACCATCTTGAGGCTGTTGCTGCATTTCTTGGGCCATCTTATCCATATTAGATTGAGAGGCCGCGTATTCCATCAAACCTTCATCAATAGCCCCATTTTCCTTTAATTCTTGAATTGCTTCCAGATAAGCTTTTTTAACATGATGTTCAATTAATTCAAGAATTTTATCATGAGGTAGTCCTTGTGAAAAAGTTTGTTTTGCTATCTCAAAGATTGTATATGCAATTTTTTGCATTATACCGTCCCAATATTGTTGAGGAATACCTGAACGGATTACATCAACAGACTTGTGAAAAGACCATTCCGCAATAATCTGAGTAATTGTAACAGCTTGATCCTCGTTAAAATTCAGATTAGGATCTTCTGCAATAGTTTTACCTGAAAGAAGTGAAAAATTTCCCAAAGTATTAATTACGTATTGTTTCTGATTGTCATCAAAATCAGCAGGAACTAAGTCTTGAGCCTGTGCTGCAAGATTTTGTGCAAATGCTTCGTAATCAAAATTCTGTGTTGCCATCTATAACTTACCCTTCTTTGGTAGAACCTTCTTCAATCCAAGATTTAATATTATCAGCTGCATCCTCTGTAATTTCATTTGAAATACTATCAAGAGAATCGATTAATAGATTTTCATCAAATTGAGGGATTTGAGCTCTTTGCTGCTGATTAATTAAATCCTGAGCCAATTCTGATTGACGCTGAGTCAACTGACTTGCTCTGGAATTAATATCACTTAACTGTCTTTCTTGCTCCATTGCTCTTTGACGTAAAGCTTCAACTTCAGCTTCATTTTCTTCTCTAACAGATTTAACCTTAGATGAAATTGCATTAAAAATTATTACTAAACCAACACCTGATAACGCAAGAGCAAGCCACCAAGGATTACCTGACTCATCAGGCTTCGGCAAATTTTGCTGCCTGTCAGGAGTTAAGTACGGATCATTTGAATTTGTAAATGCGATAGAAACATCGTCTGCGGCAACTTTTGGACTTGCAGCTCTCGCAATTAGTTCTTTCAATTCTTCAATTGTTGTATCACTTGGCAAATTATTTCTGTCTAATGTTACTGCAATTGAAATATCTTCGATTACACCCGGTTTAATATATTCATTAGTTTGAGTTTTAGTAACACCATACTGAGTTTCTGTAGCCTGACGGGAGTAATTTCTATTCTGGCTTGAATCAGTACCGCCAGTTGGCAATCCGTTAGGTAAATATGTACTTACAGCATTTATACCTTGAGATTGGTCTTTTGTTTGATCGCCTAAACCTTCTCTAAAAGATTGTTCTGTAACAGAAGCTTTTTTATTCGGATCATACTCAATAGAAAATCTTTCAATTGGAGCTTGTCTTAAGAAAGTACTTACGGTAGCAACGTAATTTCCGGCTCCGACTAATCTGTCTAACTGTTTAGAAACCTTTTGCTGCATATACTTATCATTTTCTTCCAAACGTTGAAGCATTTCATCTTCTGCATTCATAACACTGTGATAAACATTACCGTTAGTATCAGTAATCGCAACATTTTCAGCAGTCAAACCTGATACACTGCCTATCAAAAGGTTTGTAATAGCTTTAACCTTCATTTGATCAAGTTTTTCATAATCTTTACCCGCCGGCATAACTAACTGAACTGTAGCTGTTTTAGGTTTTGGATTATCAAACATTGAACCGGCTTCCGGAATTGAAATAAATACTGTAGCGTTTTGAATAGGTTTTATTTGTTTAATAAGTCTTGCTAGTTCGCCATTCATAGCTCTTGCAAGTCTTATTCTTTTATCTTCTTTAGTTGAGGTAAAATCACCTTTATCGAAAATTTCAAGTCCTACATTCTGGTCAATCAAACCGCTTTGTACAATAGTAATAATTGCATTATCTCTATCTGTAACAGTACATTTTTTAGTCAATGTAGAACAATTTTTAGCATTTAAAGTAAGCTTTGATTTTGTACCATCAAGCTGTCTTTCAACCGTAATACCCTGTTTTGCAAGTAATGCTTGAATTTCTAAAGCTTTACCTAAATTATCTGTAGTTAACAAATCTACGTTAGCAGTTAAAGGTTCTCCACCAACAGGAGTGCCTGTATTTTTGTTATTTCCGCCGCCTCCAACAGCTAAAACAATGATTATAACAATAAGAATAACAATAACAGCTGCTCCGCCTGCTATCCCAAATAATAAAGGTTTATTTTCTAAAAGTTTACTAAAATCCATTTCCGTCCCACTGTCTGTTTAAATTATACGCGTATTTTAATAAGATAGAATATGTTTCTCACCTATACAGAAATCTGCATTATTCTGTCATAAGCATTAATAACTTTACCTGTAATTTGAGTTGCAACATTCACGCTGATTTCGGATTTAGCCATAGCTGTCATAACATCATGGATATCAACATTCTGATTTCCTGACATAACATCTTTCAGCAGATTGTCAGGAGCATTAATTTCAGAATTCAAATTTTCAACCAGACCGCTCATTACCTGTTTAAAATCAGCGGTTTCAGGTTTTTCAACTCTATCCATTCTCATACTTGGCATCCCGAATCCTGAATCAAACTTTGAATGCTGGATTCTTGCCGCTAAATCATATTGTGGAAAGTTGCTATGCATAATACTACCTCTCAATTTTATAATACCTTATTTTAAGCTTTTTGTTCAACTTTTATACAAAAAATCAACCAAAAAGATGATAAACTCGACACGATAGGAACTACATAATATTTAATAATATTTTGATTAAAATCAACATGATGACGAAAAAGCTGCAAATAAAATTGCAGCTTTTCAAATTTCAAATTATTTATTCTACTATCTTTGATTTTCTAATTCTTTACGTATGTCTTCAACTGAAACATATACAATCGGAGAATTCTCATCTTTTTTCAATACACACTGTGTTATACCGGATTGAACAATAAATCTTTTGCATAATATACATATAAAATTATGCCCCCAGATATAAATTGTTGCACCCTGACATCTGTCTTGACCTGCTTGAATAATAGCATTTTGCTCTGCGTGAATTGAACGGCAGGTTTCATATCTTGTACCTGACTCAATGTTATTTTTTATTCTGTAACATTCACCTCGTTCTGCACATGATTCAACCTTTGACGGCGTTCCATTGTATCCTGTAGCTTTAATTTTTTTATCCTGTCCTACAATTACGGCACCGACCTGTGCTCTTATGCAATTAGATCTGCTTGCACATGTTTTTGCTAAATCTAAGAAATATTCATCCCATGGTTTTATATCCATACAACACCTCTAATTAATATTTATAATTCCTAATTCCTGTATGTATTACTACAATATTATACTTTTCAGCAAGTTTTAAAATCTTATCAGAATTCTTAGAGTCTCCAGCTTCAATAATTAAGCCTATACGCCCTTGTATTGCTGCATTTATAACTTCTTCATTCTCAATTACACCATCAACAGCAAGAACTGCATCTTTAGAATTTTCACATGCCAAATCCATTGCTTTTTCAGCCGCGACAACTCCATTCACTCCAGACTGAACAATAGCTTTTGTTGATAAATCTTTTACAATCACAGCAGAATGAGATTTTACATGCTTGGCAATTTTCCAAGCAAAAATAGCATCCTCAGCCTGTTGCTGCCCCGGTTTAGCTTTAGTAACAACTTTAAATGAATTTTTTGTTAATTTGCTCAAATTTTGCTCTTGTGCAAGAATTCCAAATGGAGTGACTTTTATATCTTTCGCAGTAAAACCTATAATTTCCTGCAATGGGGAATTTATTCTCACAACATTGATATCAGCAGATTTAGACAGGTAATCCACAGCCTCTTTTGAATAACTTGTGGATAGTATATTTTTAACCTTCATAGATTTTAACTGTTTAGCTAATTCCAGAGAAACCTCTTTTGTAAAACCTACAGTTCCGCCATAAACAGCTAAAGAATCAGCTTCTAAAACTTTCTCAAAAGCAACTTCTTCAGAACTGCCCAATGCAGCTGAGCAAACAAATGAATCTTTAACTACAACTGAAGCATTTACATCAAAGAATTCGGCCAAAATTGTAACAGCTTTTGAAAAATTTAATATATCAATATATTCTAAATCCTTATTTTCAGTTAAAATATCATAATCAACGCCCCCTTCAACAGGTGCAACACAAGCTGATTGATAAATATTTTCACCGCACTGCAAATCTTTAAAATCTTTTATTTCAATATTTTCCATAATATCCCTCACTTACTTTCCAAAGTTTAACATAAAGCCATACTCCTATCAAGTTAATATAACTTAAACTATTTGGATTAAATTATAGATATTTTCTTGATAATTTAGCATGTCTTAGATATAATTTACAATGTTTAGGATAATAATTTGAAGAGGAAACAATGGCAGCAAATAAAATGAATGATAGTGTTGGGAAAAAGATTGTCGATGCTTTAAAAATGCAAGATACTGACATGATTAGCGAACCGGCAGAAAACATTGAAAAAGTTGAAACTTTCGACAACACATCTGATAATCCTTTTGACTCAGAATTTAACATGGATAATATGCCGCAAGAAACTGAGAGCATAAACCCTTCATTCAACTACCAAAATTCCTCAGCTATTAACAACGCGTTTCAGCAAAGTCTTATTCAAAATCTTGGAGCAAGTGTAATTGCAGATATTCAAGATGATTTTGATTATCCGCAAAATGTTGCAGTCCTTAGACAACTAATTGGTAAACTTCCTGCCGGAGTTTCTAAACAAACCGGAGCTATTATTATTAAGCAAACAATGGAAGCTCTTGGAATATCTATGAAAAGTGTTATTGAAGAAGCTAAACAGGTTCAAATGGCTTTAGCAAATAACGCAAAAGAATGCCAGACAAATATCGTTGAATACAAAAAACAAATCGGTGTACTTGAAGCAAAATCACAGCAGTACCAAAAACAGTCTGCCGTGATGAACGATATTATAAATTTATTTATCAGATCTTAAGCTACCTTATAAGCCATTCTTTGAATACCATTATCAATCATTTGTTGATTTGATGATTCAATTGCTTTCAATGCTTGTAATTTAGTTTCAATATCAGCTTTTCTTTGATCTAATTTTTCTTCTAAAATTTTTAGTTTATATTTTCTTTGTTCTAATTTTTTAGCAATTAAAGAATCAGCTTCAAAATCGGTACCAACTTGAAGAAGGTCACTTGCAGCTTTAGTAGCAGCCATCTTGGCATCAGCAATAAGATGCAATTGCCATTCGTAATGAGAACGCAATATTTGATTTCTTTGCCGTTCTATTATTCCGATAAACAAACCCATTAGAGTACCTGCCTTTACTACCTTCTTTGATCTAAGTTTGATCCTTTCAAAAAGTTATGCTGGCTGTTTTCGGCTATCAGTTGTTCCATTTTATGAAACTGGTGGGTGTGATAATTTAACCTGTACTGAGCCATTTTTAACTTTTTCTTTACTGTTAGAAAATCCTTGATTCCTTCTGTAATTGAAGTTGCAAGAGCCTGAATCGGATTCTTGCGAATAAAATAATTCTTCGCATAAATCAGAAAATCTTGAATTCTCTGTATGTATAGACTCAAAGCTTCTTGAAACATTTTGCTCCTTACACTATGAACCTACATATACTTAAAAACATTACATAAATATTAATTGACTTTTAATAATAAGTTTTGTAATATTTCTTAACACGTAAATTCACAGTTAACTTATCACATGTTTTATATCGGTACATACTATTATAAACTTTAATATTTCATTAAGAAATAATACGGATAATGTAAAAATTTACATTATCCGCAAAAACATAATAAAAAGTACAAGTTTTATAAATTTTGAATAGCTTTACTGTCGCTATCAATACCTTCTTTTAACATTTTCTTAGCAACATCGCCCTGCGTATCAAGCATTTTACATACAGTTTCAATGTTTCTTACTTTAGTTGAAAGGATTACGTCAGCATTATTTGTAATGTTGCCTGAAATATTTTGATAAGCAGCAAGAGCGGCAGAAGAAGTACCCTGCATTAAGTTACCCAAAACAGTAGTTCCGGCACCATAAACACCTAAATAAGGAGAAACTGCAGTCAAAATTCCGCCAAAACCAGAAATACAACTTGCAAAAGGCATGACAATATTTGATGCAATTTTACCTAATCCTGTTCCGGTACCTATACCATAAGCAGCAGCACTGGTGATATCAGCCAAACCACCAACACTTGAAGCAAAACCTGTCGGAGTTCCGGCATTAGAACCCCAGCCATTTAAAACTGAAGCAGCTCCGCCGGTTGCAAGCCCGTATATCGAAGATATAGAAGCAGCACCTGATGGAAATCCTGAATAATTATACAATGAGTCAACCCCGTAAGCTGAACCCGTATTTGTTTTTGAATAGTAAGATGTTCCGGAAATGTTCATTGTTTCAGAGCCGCCAAAAACAGTTGCAAAAGATGATGGTGCAAGTAAACTTGCAAGATTATAAAGCAATCCGCCGGCAGATTCAAAACCTGTTCCGGTACCGCTTCCGGATACGGTTAAATCTCTTAACCGGTCGTAAGTTTCCCACATTTGTGCTTTAGCAGTAGAGCTTGCACTACTGAATCTATTTGCTATTACCAGGTTACTATCATTTTTATAAGACATTCTTGACCTCTTGTTATTAAACTTATTATTTTATTAACTTTCAAATGTTTTAAATGTACCTTCAATATTTTTAGAAATAATTTTCTTAACAGCTTCCATTTCTGTTTGAAGTGCACTTTGTTCAGTATCAAGAGCTTTCAAACGAAGTTCTAACGTTCTGTCTTCTGTTTGAATTTGCTCTGTTTTAGCATTGATATCCTGAACCTGCTTTTCATAAACCTGCTTTTCATAATTATAATTATTTACAGCATCATTATAAGCATTTTCATCCATTGTACTGGCAGTATCTAATGCATAAACTACTGTTGAACCTTCTAATTGAAGAGATTTTGCTCTTCCGCTTGAATCGTATTCAATAACTGCATATTTTGAAAGTTCCTGATTTTTTGTCTGATAATCTGCATAATATGAATGTAATGCTGCAGTTGAATCATTACGGCATGCTTCAAGTGAATCATTACCGCCAGTACCAGTTGCAAAATTAACTTCGTTTTTACCGTCAGTCCATAAATAAATATTCTCCAGGGCAGATTCAGTACCATTTTTTCTATATTCCTGCCAATCTTTTGCTAACTGCGTATCAGGCCAATCTTCAGCAATTTTATCTAAAGCTACACAATATGTACCCCATAAAGAATTTTGATTAGTATCATTTCTGTCTTCTTTATCTACATCAGAAAGTCTTGACAAAGTTTTTGTACCAACCATATAATAACCATTTTCAGAGCCTTCCGGAACTACATATTGAACCTGCGGATTATTGTTAGTATTTCTTATACCTGTATATTCAGAAACCTTTGCATAATAAGTAACATAAGCATTATACTGAATACCATCTGCATCAGTATAATCTGCTGTTTGAATATCGGAAACAGTTTGTACTGTATCACCATTAGTGAAGGTATACTGGGTTTTAGTATAATCAGTAGTACTTGGCGGTGTCGGAACCTCCATTGTATACAATTTATTCCATAACTCGGAACTCTGATTAGCTAAAGCAGTTCTAGCCTGATTTATCTGCTGTCCTTCGTATTCTACATTTGATTTTCTTGCAGCGAGTGAAATCCATCGTGCTTGAGATGCTGCCAAACCCATATAAGTTCTCCTTCTGTTTTATTTAGTTTTCTACCTTTACTAAGGGTTTAATAATATTTTTCCTAAAGTCAAGGTAATCTATAATAATTATACTTTAATTATTAAGTTTTATGTATTCTTTTAGACAAAAATCAACTATTTAATGTATTTTCAAATACCTGAATCCACCCTTTACTTTAAAAACTTTACAGAACAAATATGTTTCTGATAAAATAATATTGAATAAATATAAATTGTTTTAGTAGAGAAAGGTTTATAATGAAATTTTCTTCATCTTTCAAAGTTGGATTACTGACACTGGCAGCATTAATTCTTTTAGTTGGAACAGTATTAAAAGTAAAAGGAAGAGCTTTTTCATCTGCAAAAAGAATTGAAATACAATTCAAAGATGTAAACGGATTAAGACCCGGAGCCGGAGTTCAAATAATGGGCTTAAAAGTCGGTCAGGTTGAAGAAATAACCCCGATTGTTGAAGGTGAAGACAGTTTTGTTAACGTTAAATTTGTAATTACAGATCCATCTGTACAAATTCCGGAAGCATCCTCTTTTTCAATTCAGCAATCAGGTCTTATAGGTGAATTATTCTTAGAAATAACGCCACCAAAAGTAAATACTATATATATTCCAATGGTGGATAACAAAATATTATATAAAAACGATAAAGTACAAATGAAATTAAGCGGCAAATACTATGATGTCGGAGTAATTAAAGGTGCAGAAGTTGTAACCAGAGATTCTATACCTTTTAATTATAAAAACAGCATCTCAACACCAAAAGCTTATAAAGTTGAATACTTTATTAACCTTCCGGGTTTAATTCTGCCGGAATTTTTAAGAGGTTCAGCAGTTAGAGATGAAGATTCATTGAAACTAAGAATAGTTCCGTTAGATGAACTTCCGCTTCAATATCCAAAACAAAAATCACCATACACTATTATTGAACCGTTAAGATTATCTGACTTTATGGATTGGCAGTATAGAGCGGCAGAAACCCTGACTGAAACAACCCAGAAGGTTAATGAAATTTTAACTGACGAAACTATTATTGATTTAAAAAGAACTATTGCAAATGTTAATGCATTATCTGCACGTTCAAGCGTTACTCTTGATAAAGTTGATACATTACTTGATTCTTCAAAACAAGATATTGAACAACTTCTTGCAATGACACAGCAGGCAACTGAAGATTTTGGAAAACTATCTGCAAATGTTAATAATATTATCGGCGATAAACAATTTAAAAAGACATTGTTATCAACCGCAGACTCTGTAGATAAATTATCTCAAAACCTGAACAAGATTATGGATGCTGCTGATGCTGAACAAACAGGTAAAAACCTTAAGATTATTTCAGAAAACCTTGCTCAAATCAGTGAAAGCGTAAATTCTATGACACGTGATGATAAACTTAAAGGTCAAATTACTTCTGCTATTACCAATGTCAATAACGCAATGGTAGAAGTATCAACTGCACTTGAAGCTGTAAATTGCGTAAGTCCAACAAGTCCAAATCAAGCATCTGACTTAAAGAGAATTGTCGAAGATACAGTTGTTACAACTTCAAACTTGAGAAAATTCTCTGACAAATTAAATAAACGATTCTTGCTATTCAGATTGCTATTCTAATATTATGATGAATTTAAAGACTAAAATTACACAAATACATTATACTAGAGAACCTAACGGAGTTTTATTTGAATTTTTGAAATTCTGTTCAGTATTTTACAGCATTGGCAGCAGGGCAAAGAACTTTTTCTATGATAAAGGCTGGCTAAAACCTAAAAAAGTTGATGCCTTTGTGATTTCTGTCGGGAATATGACAACCGGAGGTGTTGGAAAAACCCCAGTAGTATCTGAAATTGCAAAATACCTTGTAAATCTTGGATTAAAAGTCGCTATAGTGTCCAGAGGGTATGGCGGAAGATTAAACAATTCAATCATCAACATGATTTCAGACGGCAAAACAATATATTTTGATGCAGTAGAAGCTGGTGATGAACCATTTTGGCTTTCTCAAAACACTCCGGGGTGTTATGTCTTTACCTGCAAAAACAGATATAACGCGGCAAAATATGCTGTTAATAAATTTGGAATTCAATATATTATTTTAGATGACGGATTTCAACACAGAAAACTGCATAGGGATATTGATATAGTATTAATGGACAGTGTCAAAGGTTTCGGCAACGAACTTTTACTGCCTGCCGGTCCGCTTAGAGAAGGTCCTGAGGCACTTGACAGAATTGACAAACTTGTAGTCGTAAGTAAAAACTTCAAACACGACACAGCAGAAAAAGTTGCAAAAATAATGCAAAAAAGATTAAAAATACCAACACACCTTTGTTATACAGAACCTGAATATGTATACAATATTAAAACGGGTCAACGACTAATGGAAGGTATTGAGGTTACTGCAATGAGTGCAATAGGACAGCCGCAGCAATTCTACGACTTTTTATCAGGTTTTAATGTAACTAAAACAATTACGTTTGACGACCATCACCAGTACTCACCTATTGACATTGTTGATATAACAGGCAGCATAATTACAACTGAAAAAGATGCAGTAAAACTGGCAAGATTTGACCGTGATAACATCTTTGCATTACGATTAAAAACTGTTATTGATGTTGAAGGACTGCTTAAATAATGAAAAACATAAAAGAAGCTATTAAAATTCTGGAAGAGGCAAAACAGCCGCAAAGCGATTTTGTAAAACTTATGGATAACTTTAAAGATCCATACTTAGTTTTAATCGCTTGTATTTTAAGCCTGAGAACAAATGACAAAACAACTTATCCTGCAACATTAAGGATGCTTGAACTCGCTAAAACTCCGCAAGAAATGATGCGGATAAGTGAAGAAGAACTTGCAAATGCAATTTACCCTGTAGGATTTTATAAAAATAAAGCAGGTCAAATTATAGAATTATCAAAAAAAATTGTTGAAGATTTAGATGGAAAAGTTCCAAATAGTATTGACGAACTTTGTAAATTCCGCGGAGTCGGCAGAAAAACTGCAAACCTTGTTATGACTTTAGGCTATGGAGAACCTGCAATTTGCGTTGATGTACATGTTCACAGAATTTTCAACAGACTTGGCTACATAAAAACAAAGACTCCCGAAGAAACTGAATTTGCACTACGTGAAAAACTACCGATTGAACTCTGGATTCCAATAAACACACTGCTTGTTACTCACGGACAAAATGTTTGCAAACCTATTAAACCAATGTGTGATAAATGCCCGATTGCGGATTATTGCGATAAATTAATATAATTTACTCCCCTTAAAATTTTTCGTAATATATACTTAAGGGGGATTTATGGTTATTTTATTCTTTTTTAATACATTGCTTTTTGTTGGGATATTGATTGGACTTATAATATTAAGCGAAAAAGTCGCATCCGTGTCTAAAACTGTGGATTATTTGACTAAAACAATCAGCAAACTTCAAGCTAATAATACACAACCGGAACCTCAAAAGCCTGTTGAAAAAATTATCCCAGAGAAAATAGAACAACCGGTTAAACCTGAAGTTATAACAAAATGTGAAGCGGATATTACACCTGAAAAAAACATAAAAACACCTCCGAAATATATTGAAGTTACCAATGAAAAAAGCGATTTTGAATTACAAAATGTATTTTTAGGAAATATTTTTAATAAAATTGGTGCAATTGCAATAATAATTGCAGTTGTAATTTTTATCAAACTTATTTCACCATTTATTACAATAACTCCGCTTATGAAAATAATATTCAGCTTTTTCGCTGGCTTTGCAATGATTGGAAGTGCATTTTACATGCATAAAAAAGATAATTTAAAAAATTATTCTGAAGTTTTGCTTGGAACAGGATTTGCAACATTATTTATTACATCATTCTGCGGATATTCAATGTTCAACCTGTACAATACTGGAACAGCAATAAGTATGGGTGCGTTGCTTTTACTTGCAACATTTATCATTTCAGAAAAAATGAAAACTCCATCAATGCTTGTTATCGGACTTATCGGCGGCTATCTGACACCAATATTTTCAGGAACAACTTATGAAGCTTCAATGTGGTATCTGATATTCTTAAATCTTGTTTCTATTGTCTATACATTAAGAAATCAACGCTATAGTTATATTAATATAATAAACTTGATTATTACAATGTTTGCATTTATGCCATACGTGATAGAACCCGTAAAAGTCACTTATCCGCTTGGGTTGTGGGGGATTTATCTTCTATATGATATTTTGCGGGATAAGTCAAGTAAAACAGGATACTCATTAAGTATCATAAATTATGCAGTTTTAACAATTTTCTCAATTCTATTATTCCATAATGCACATACGTCTCTAGGATATTTATTTGGAGTAACCGCATTTATATATGCAGGAATCGCTGTATATTCATATATACTTAAAAACCAGCTGTACAAAACCTACGTACATTATATATTACTAAATGCATGGCTTGGAATATTCTTCCTGCTAAATGATATTTCCAGTGTTATATCATGGTCAGTTATTGCAGTTATATTAGCTGTCCTGGTATCTAAATTCAAACAAAAATACCTGACCGGAAGTGTTATTTTATTTTGTTCAACAGCTTTTGCCGGAGCCCTGCTTGCAAAATACAACGGCGATTTCTGTATATTTGCAGATTATACGCCAATACTAAACTTTAGAACTCTGGTTTTTGGCATACCTATTCTATCAATATTAGGCTCTGCATTTTTATTAAAGAACAGTGATAAAGAAACATTCAACTTATTAACATTTGGAGGTATTTCTCTAGCTTACTTATATATAGTTGGAGAACTGAATTCAATAATAGCAAATAACTCTCTTGATAAAAATTATATTCAAGTTAATAAATGTTTAATTTATACAATTATCGGGTTTATTTATGCGTTGCAAACCCAAAAATTATACCAGCAGACAAAGTATGTTTTATTTAATATCGCAAGCTGGATAATCTTCCCGATTACAATGTTTACATTATTGCTAAACACTTATGATTATCATCTTCAAAACGGTTACATGCCTGTTACAAACATAAGAACAGCCGCATATCTTACTGCAATAACGACAAGTATTATATTCTCAAAATGGTATAAAACAGACTTTTTTAAATATCTGGCAGTATTTTTAGGCTTATTCCTAATTCATTTTGAAAGCATTGGAATTGTATACATAAGCGGTAATTTCAATTACTTAATTTCTCTTGCCTGGGTGCTGTATTCCGGCGGCATAACGATTTATGGAATTCTGTCAAACAAACGATATCTGATAAATTCAGGAATTTTTATGATAATTTTGACAATTTTCAGAATATTTATATATGACTTAGCAAAAGTTGAACCTTTATATAAATTAATTGCATTTCTTGCATTAGGAATTATTTTGATGCTGGTTTCATATATTTATACATCAAGAAAAAATTCGTCAAAATAATAACGTAGCAAATTTTATTTTCATAGTTTTTATATCAAAGAGGAAAGTATAAAATTTAAATGAAAATAGAAAACTACAATCTTTATAATCAATCTCAGGCTTTTAAAGGTTATGATGCCCGACCTTTAAAAGGTGTAGTCATGCGATATACAACAACCCTGCCTCAGGATTTTCAAAAAATCGCAGCTCAAATGCACGAGATTGGTAAAAAACAAAATTTTGACGTTTTTATTCAAGGACAAAATCAGATAAGCTCAAATAATTTATCATCTCTAGCTTTACAGGATGCTCCGATTAGGGGAGGGTATAAATACACATGGGCACAGGACAATATTACATTTACCCCTGAAAATATTCTTTTAAATCCAAAAGTTATAAATAAGTTTAATGCCCAAATAGCAAAAATTTTAGGATTAGAATTCAACCCTAAACTCCAACATACGCACACCGCAGGCGGTAATTATTTTATAATGGATAAAAATGGTCAAAAAGAACTGCTAATAGGACAGTTTAGCATAGATGATATCATATCATTATGCAAAGATTTAGATATTACTTCTGTTAGAATGATGCCGCAGGCTGATTTTCATTTAGATTTATTTATAAGACCTTTAAACAACAAAACCATTTTGCTTGCTGACGATAAAATATGGCTGGATAGATTCAATGAAACAATAAAAAAAATTGAAACAAATAACGACTTAAAAAATGATTCTGAAATTCAAAAAGTCGGAGAGCAATTAAAAAAAATCAAATTAATAGCTGAAATTATGAACATTGAACTGCCTAATTTTATTTATAGACCATTGAGACTTGTCGAAAATGAACTTCTTTATGCCGGATACAACGTTATAAAAGTCCCTGGAAGAATTTTTACTATAGATAAGACAAATATACCATGCCACACATTAAACTATATGAACGCAATCGTACATATAAATCCTAAAGGTGAATTAGTTTATATTACAAATAAATCAGATTTAAACAAAAAATGCGGAATAACATCAAAAATTTCTAAAAAAATAGGATTTGATTTTGATAGTGCATTTATAAACAGTGTTAAAGATTATATAAAACCTGAAAACATTCATTTTGTAGATACTCAGGGCTTTTTAAAGGATTATAACGGCGGAATACACTGCCTTTGTGCAGAAATACCAAATTTCAAATAAAACCATCTGATTGAAGTACTTGCTTTTAAAGGTTAAAATATGTTATTCTGGTGTCATGAATTGCTTTGGTCTTAATTAGTGTTCAGGGCAGTTGTGGGTTAATACAATTTTATATAGGAGTACGAGAATGAGTACAGAGACTTCTCGTAAAATCGATACTAGAAAGTTAGATGAAATTATTGAATCTTACGGTTCAAGAAAATCTAACCTCATTGCGATTTTACAAAAAGTTCAGGATGAATACAGATATCTGCCTGAGGATGCGTTAATTTACATCGGCACAAAAATGGAAGGACTTTCACCAGCTACCGTGTATGGTGTTGCTACATTTTATGCCCAATTTTCACTTGACCCAAAAGGTAAGTATGAAATTAAAGTTTGTGATGGCACAGCATGTCACGTAAGAGGTTCAATGCCTGTTTTAAATGCTATTAAAGCACATCTAAATCTTAAAGATGGTCAGATGACAACAAACGATGGATTGTTCTCATTAGAAACAGTCAGTTGTCTTGGTGCCTGCGGACTTGCTCCGGTCTGCGTTATTAACGGCAAGGTTTATCCTCAAATGACCTCTGATGCAATAAAAGTTATTCTTGAGACCCTTTTGAAGGAGGAAAGATAATATGGAAAAAACAGCATTAAATATGGATATAAGACAAGAGCAATTAAAAGCTCAGGAAGAAATAAAAAAACAGGGACTTAGAGTTCTTGTTTGTGCAGGTACAGGATGTGTAGCTAATGGTTCATTAAGTATTATTGAAAAATTTAAAGAACTTGGTGCAGATGTTTCTGTATTATCAGATTATGACAAGATGACAATTGTTCCAACAGGATGCCACGGCTTCTGTGAACAAGGTGTTCTGGTTATTATCCCTGACAAAGATGTAACTTATGTTAAAGTTCATCTTGAAGATGTTGAAGAAATATATGAAAGTCATATTAAAAACAACAAACCTGTTGAAAGACTTTTATATACAGATCCAAAATCACATGAAAAAATTCACAGAAGTGAAGACATCAATTTCTATGCAAAGCAGACTCGAACAGCTTTAGCAAATTGCGGACACATAAACGCAGAATGTTTAGATGAAGCAATTGCGGTACGCGGTTACGAAGCTCTGGCAAAAGTTTTAGAAGAAAATAATCCTGAGGCGGTTGTTGATGAAATTGAAAAATCAGGACTACGCGGAAGAGGCGGCGGCGGCTTCCCAACAGGTCGTAAATGGAGATTTACTGCGGCAAATAAAGGCGGAAAATCTTACGTTGTTTGTAACGGTGACGAAGGTGACCCTGGTGCATTTATGGACAGATCCGTTATGGAAGGCGACCCTCATAAATTATTAGAAGGTATTGCGATTGCAGCATTTGCAATCGGGGCTGACGAAGCTTATATTTATGTTCGTGCAGAATACCCATTGGCAATTAAACGTTTAAGAAAAGCTATTGCAGATGCAGAAGAAAGACATTTATTAGGTCAAAATATTATGGGTTCAGGTTTTAACCTTGACATTCATATTAAAGAAGGTGCAGGAGCTTTTGTTTGCGGTGAAGAAACAGCTCTTATCGCATCAATTGAAGGTGAACGCGGAATGCCAAGACCAAAACCGCCATTCCCTGCAAATAAAGGTTTATTTGGCAGACCAACCCTTATTAATAACGTAGAAACTCTTGCCAATGTACCTGTTATTATACTAAAAGGTGCAGACTGGTTTAGTTCTATGGGAACAGAAACTTCAAAAGGTACAAAAACTTTTGCATTAACAGGCGAAGTTAATAATACAGGTCTTATTGAAGTTCCGATGGGTACAACCCTAAGAGAAATCATTTTCGATATCGGCGGCGGAGTTCGTAACGGTAAGAAATTCAAAGCTGTACAAATCGGCGGACCTTCAGGCGGCTGCTTGACAGAAGAACATCTTGATATCCCTATGGATTACGATAACTTAATCAAAGCAGGTGCAATGGTTGGTTCCGGCGGACTTGTTGTTATGGCTGAAGATACTTGTATCGTTGAAGTTGCAAGATTCTTTATGAACTTCACACAACACGAAAGCTGCGGTAAATGTGTTCCGTGCCGTGAAGGTACAAAGAATATGCTTAAGATTTTAGAAAAAATCGTAGCAGGCAAAGGTGAAATGAAAGACCTTGAACTATTGGAAGAACTTGCTCAAACAGTTAAAGACGGTTCTTTATGCGGTTTAGGTAAAACTGCACCAAATCCGGTTCTTTCTACTTTGAAATACTTTAGAGATGAATATATTGCACACATTAAGGATAAAAAATGTCCGGCAGGTGTTTGTACCGCAATGAAGAAGATTGTTATTGAAGAATCTCTTTGTAAAGGCTGTACAAAATGTGCCAGAACTTGTCCTGTTGGTGCAATTTCAGGAACAGTTAAACAGCCTCATCACATTGATCAATCTAAATGTATCAAGTGCGAAGCTTGTTTAACAAATTGTCCGTTCAAAGCGATAGTTTTAGAGTAACCCGATACTCATGTTCTCCCCTTGAGGGAGGACCGAAATCTTTGATTTCGAGGAGGGGTTGATTAAAAGAAAAAGGAATTAAAAAATGACAGATAAAAAAGTATTATTTATAGACGGAAAAGAGGTTGAATTCACCGATGAACCTAACCTGTTGGAAGTTATCAGAAAAGCAGGAATGAATGTTCCTACATTCTGTTACCGCCCTGATTTAACATCTTTCGGAGCTTGCAGAATGTGCGTTGTTGAAGTTGAAGGACGCGGAATTCAATCATCTTGTACAATGCCGCCTGAAAACGGTTTAAAAATTCATTTGAATACAGAAAAAACAAGAAGAATCAGAAAAACTGTTCTTGAACTTCTTCTTGCAAACCACGACAAAAAATGTCTTACCTGCGACAGAAGCGGTAATTGCGAACTTCAAAAATA
Organism: uncultured bacterium; assembly: GCA_950022495.1. Classification (GTDB taxonomy): domain Bacteria; phylum Cyanobacteriota; class Vampirovibrionia; order Gastranaerophilales; family Gastranaerophilaceae; genus Zag111. The sequence goes on along the minus strand of CATLLJ010000003.1, from coordinate 76,428 downwards.
CGCCGAAGAATACGGCATTAAAGATATCAGGTTCCCTGATAAAGATTTGGAAGACTATTTACCGGTTGATGACAGCAGTCCATCATTAGTTAGAGACCCTAACAAATGTATTCTCTGCGGAGCATGTGTAAGAGCTTGTACTGAATTTCAAGGTCACTCTGTATTAGGTTTTGCAAATCGCGGTTCTAAAACTGTTGTTCAACCTATGGGCGGCAGACCTTTAGGGCAGGTTGACTGTGTAAATTGCGGTCAGTGTGCAGCAGTTTGTCCGACCGGTGCTTTAACTATTAAAGATGAAACAGATAAAGTTTGGGCTGAAATTACTAATCCAAACAAAACTGTTGTTGTTCAAATGGCTCCTGCGACCCGTGTTGCTTTAGGCGAAATGTTTGGACTTCCTGCCGGCGAAAATACTATCGGACTTATGAATGCAGCATTAAGAAAAATTGGTTTTAACCTTGTATTTGATACTAATTTCTCTGCTGACTTAACAATTATGGAAGAAGCTACAGAATTTTTAGAAAGATTAAAATCAGGTAAAAACTTACCGCTATTTACATCTTGCTGTCCTGCATGGATTAAATATTTAGAAACAGCTCACCCTAATATGCTTCATCATTTATCAAGCTGTAAATCTCCAATGAGTATGTTGTCACCGGTGTTGGTTGATTTAGTTCCTAAAAACTTTAATGTAGATAGAGAAAATCTTGTTGTTGTTGCTGTAATGCCTTGTACAGCTAAGAAATACGAATGCAAACGTCCTGAAATGTACAGAGATGGCAGACCGGATACTGATTATGTAATAACAACTCAGGAATTAGGTAAAATGATTAAATCAGCAGGTATTGATTTTAAATCATTAACACCTGAAGCAAATGATTCTCCGTTCGGTGAATACACCGGAGCCGGAACAATTTTTGGAGCTTCCGGCGGTGTTGCAGAAGCTGCAGTTCGTACAGCTTATGAATTTGCAACAGGCGAACAACTTAATGACGTTGATATTAAACAAATGAGAGGTACTTCAAACCGTTCAAGAAGTATTGAGCTTGATGTAAAAGGAACAAAACTTGTTGTTCGTGTTGTTTCAACTCTTGTTGAAGCAGAAAAAGCAATTCAGGAAATCAAAAATGGTACCGCAGATTTCCAAATGCTTGAAGTAATGGCTTGTCCGGGCGGCTGTATAAATGGCGGAGGTCAGCCAAGAAGCTGTGATGATTCAAGAATTAAACAAATAAGAGCAGAAGGTTTATATAAAGAAGATTCTGAACTTCCGGTCAGAAAATCACACATGAATCCTTCAATTCAAAAACTTTACCAAGAATATTTGGAACATCCAAATTCTCATAAAGCACACGAAATTCTGCATACGGTATATTCCGACAAATTTGCAGGCTCTTATAGAGATATTTAACCAAAAAGAAACCCTCTCAAATGAGAGGGTTTCTTTTTTATTGTGAAATAAAAATTATTTAACAACTTTAATAATTTCAGCTGTAATATCTTTACCACCGTATAAAACAATACCCTTGCTCAATACAACATCATAACCGTCAGCCTGAGCTTTTGCTGAAATTTGTTGTGAAATTGAAGCATCAAGTTCTTTTAATTTAGCAGCATAATCTTGTTCCATTTTTTCTTTTTTAGCTAACAATTCTTTATTATATTTTTCTTCTGCAGCTTTTTTCTTGTTTGCATCAGTTATAGAAGAAACATCTTTTCTAGCTTTTTCGATAAATTTAACAATTTCTTCTGCTTTTGCCTGTTGTTCTTTCTTAAGAGCTTGAACTTTAGCTGAAGCGTTTACAACTTGAGGAACATCAACGATAGCTACAGAAAAACCTTCTGCCATTGCTGAAGAACCAAAAGATAATCCTAAAAGTACTGCAAATACTGCAGTTAACATACCAAAATTTTTTCTCATAATATATCTCCTTTTAACAATGATTATAATAGCACAAATTTATATTTCATGCATAGTAATCCAAATGGTTTATTTTTTCTGTAACATCTTTACACAGTAATCAAAATTCTGTATAATATTGTAGTGTAAAATAATATACTTTTTGTAAAATCTTTGTAACAAAATTAGTAAAAAGGTTTTTATTTTACAACCATCGTTGGACAATAATCTTAGATATAAAAATAGATATACGTATAGATATATAAATAATTAATAGAAGGTGAATAAGACAATGAAAAAGACAAACAAAAGTAATCGATTACTAAGTATGGTGTTGGCCGCATCAGCAATTTGTGCTTTATCTACTTCTGGACTTATGTCTCCGGCAATAGCAGCCCCTGAAGGAGGTGCCCCATCAGGACTTATTCCTGGAGGTTCAGGACTTTACTCCAGAGGAGTTCAAATTATGCACGAAGTCGGCGGTGCTACTATTCACGATACAGATATGATGAGATATGATAAAAATCAACGCCGCGGCGAAAGTGATTATTATCAATATGAACAAAAAAGATATGGTACAGGAGGTTCTCCGGTAACCAATTATGCTGCACCTAACAGTATGCCTGACTATTTAAAGGCAACAGTTGATGAAATCGGCTCAAAAGGTGTTTATGTTAACTCAATAGAAGTTTCTCCTTCTGAAATTTTAACAAGAGAAGATATTAACAATGTAATCGGACAATATGTAGGACGTAACGTATTTATGTCTGATATTCAAAATGCAATCAACGCATTGAATAATTTATACGCAGAACGCGGATATGTTACAGCTAGAGCATATTTACCGGAACAAACAGTTTCTAACGGCAACATTAGAATTGAACTTATTGAAAGTAAAATCGGTAATGTTTCAGTTGTAAATAACAAATACACAACTGACGGTTACATTCTTAAACGTATGCCTGAAAAATCAGGTGAATTATTTGACATCGTCAGCTTAGAACAAGATGTTTTAGACTTTAACAGATATCACGAAGGTGTAAACCTTGCTGCAAACTTAAAAGCAGGTGAACAACCGGGTACAACTGATATTGAACTTGTTGCTCAAGAAACATTCCCATTCCACTTAATCGGTATGATGGATAATGCAGGTCGTAGAAGTACCGGTCAATTAAGAGGCGGTCCTGCTATTGTTGCAGATAGTTTATTCCACCATAGAGACCAGATGTCTTTAGGTACATACTTCTCTAAAGGTGCAATCAGCCCATTCTTTGATTACAGCGTACCTGTTAACAAAAAAGACGGTAGAGTAGGTTTCTCTTACTCCTCAACCTTTGCTAAAATCAAAAATGGTCCATACAACTGGATGGGATTAAAAAGTAATTCATATATCTACAGTTTGTACTATGATCAACCACTTGTAAGAAACAGAGGATTTGAATTAAAATCTTACGCATCCTTAAATTACAAACGTTCAAGAAGCTGGTCAAACTTAGGTAATATTTTATCAGATATTGCCGGTGTAAGTATTGATGACCCGATTAAAAATACAGATCAGGTAACAAGTATTGATGTAGGTTTGAATATGAGAAAAGATACTAAACGCGGTATCTGGTATGCAAACCAAATGGCAGCAATGGCTATACCAATCTTTGATAGCGAATCAAGTTATTTTAAAATGAGCGGTGGTGTGTTAAGACTTCACGACTTCTCTCACGGTGTAATCGGCCAATTAAGAGGTAGTTATCAAGTAATTCCTAACAGTAAACACATTCCATACCTTGATCAATTCCAATCAGGTGGTTTAGCTACAGTTAGAGGTTATTCTGAAGGTGTTATGCTCGGTAAGAGCGGTTACTTCTTCAGCGGAGAATTAATGTTCCCTCTATTACCTAGAACAATTGCCGGTAAAGATGGTGAAAGACACAGCTTCGTTGGTCAATACCTAAAAGGTGCATTATTTGCTGATACAGCAGGAATTTTCCCTTATGTAGGTGAAGATTTATACGGCGGAAGTTACTTCTTAGCTTCTGTTGGTATGGGTGTCAGAGTACAGCTTCCAGGTGACTTAAGTGCTCGTTTATACTGGGGCTATCCTCTAATTAACAATGCTTACGAACAACACAGACACATGGGTCGTTTCCACTTTGAATTGACTCTTGAACCTGATTTTGATGCATTGTTAAGCAAACGTTCAACAAAAGCACAACCAATTCAGCCTGCTGCTCCACAACCTCAACCGCAGCAGCCAGCTCCGATTGAACCGGCAGGACCAAACAACTATGATGATATCAGACACTATGACTACTTGTTAGACGGTTCTGCAACTTCATTATAATTTGTTTAATATTTTTGATATATAATAAAAGCGATGACAAATGTCATCGCTTTGTTATTTTAAGAGGTATGGGATATGAGTTGTAAATCAATATTTATAACAGCAACAGGTACTGATATAGGAAAAACTTATGTATCAGGATTACTTGTAAAAAAAATGAAAGATTTTGAACTAAACTGCGGCTACTATAAACCTGCACTAAGCGGAGCCATCAGACAATCAGACGGCCGCCTTTTACCCGGCGATTGTGATTTTGTAATACAAACAGCAGGATTAAAAGTTAAACCGGAAGACTGTGTTACTTATTGTTTTGAAGAAGCAGTTTCGCCGCATCTTGCAGCGGCCAGACTCGGGGTTGATATTGATATCGAAAAAATCAAATCTGACTATAAGAAAAAGTCTGAAAATTATGATTATATGATAGTTGAAGGAGCCGGAGGCATTACATGTCCATTTAATTTAAACAACAAACAAATACTGCTTCCCGATATTATAAAAGCTTTAGATTTAGGCATAGTAGTTGTAGCTGACGGAGGTTTAGGCACAATAAATTCGGTTCTGCTTACAATTGAATATGCAAAAACACGAGGACTTAATATCCTCGGGATTATTTTAAACAACTATGACAAAAATGATTTTATGCACATAGATAACAAAACACAAGTCGAAGCCCTAACCGGAGTAAAAGTAATTGCAACAGTTACGAAAGGCGATACTGACTTAAACATCACGAAAGAAAATTTAATAGGATTATTTATCCCGAAAGAAGGTATATAATGAATTGGCAGGAAGAAGATTTAAAATATATATGGCACCCGTGTTCACAAATGAAAGACTACGAAACACTTCCGCCTATTGTAGTTGACCACGCAAAAGGCATAAACTTATATGACATTGACGGGAATTGCTATAAAGATGTAATAAGTTCGTGGTGGTGCAACCTCTTAGGACACTGCAATCCTCGAATAAATAACGCAATGAAAAAGCAGTTAGACACACTAGAACACGTTATTTTTGCAAATTTTACACACAAAACTGCAATAACTTTATGCCAGAAACTAATGAAAGTTTTACCAGAAGGTTTATGCAAATTTAACTTTGCAGACAATGGTTCAGCATCAATTGAAATGGCAATGAAAATGAGTTTTCAATACCACCAGCAGACAGGAAACACAAAGAAAAAACGCTTTATGGCATTATCAGATGCTTACCACGGAGAAACAATAGGTGCACTATCCGTCGGGGCATGTGATCTATATTCTGAAATTTACAAGCCGATTTTAATGGATGTTGTAAGAGTTCAAGGTCCGGACTGTTTCAGATGTCCGTATGGTAAATGCCGCGATAACTGTAATTGTGAATGTTTTGAAAAAGCAGAACAGACATTTGCACAATACGGAGATGAAACCTGTGCAATGCTTGTCGAACCGCTTTTACAAGGTTCAGCTGGTATGAAAATCTATCCGCCGCTTTATTTGAAAAAATTACGTGCACTATGTGACAAGTATAATGTCCATCTTATTGCTGACGAAATCGCCACAGGTTATGGACGTACAGGCAAAATGTTTGCATTTGACCACGCAGGAGTATCACCGGATATTATGTGTCTTTCAAAAGGATTAACAGGCGGTTATATGCCGATGTCTATTTGTGTTACAACACAACCAATTTACGACGCATTTTATGATGATTACGGTAAAGGGAAAGCTTTTATGCACAGCCACACATACGCAGGAAACCCTCTTGCGTGTTCTGCGGCAATAGAAGTGTTAAATATACTGGAAGATGAAAAAATTATTGAAAAAGCAGTAGAAAATGCAAAATATTTTAACAAAATTATTAATGATAAATTTGCAGACTTGCCTTATGTTGGAGAAATTCGCCACATAGGTCTTGTAAATGCAATAGAAATAGTAAAGGATAAAAACTCAAAAGAATCTTATCCATCAAATTTGCGTTTAGGTTATCAGATATATAAAAAGGCGTTGAAAAAAGGCGTACTGCTCAGACCGCTCGGGGATGTAATTTATTTTAATCCGCCATTGATTATCCAGCCTGAAGACATGGATTATGTAACTGATATAGCAAAAGAATGCATGACTGAAGTTATGGAGAATATGATATAACATATATTATGTAACCTCCCTTTTGCCCATTTCTTTTCTTTTGATTGCGATGCAAAAGAAAAGAAATGGGCGGAAAGAAAAGAAAACACGCAGGATTAAATTGCTCGAGTTATCAGAAACTACGTTTCCGAACCTTCCTTTAGCCTATGGGGGTTCGGAGGCTTTGCCCCTGATAACTCGTTTCATTTGGTCGCGTTTTTCTCTTTCTACTCCTGTGGAGCTACGCTCTTACGTCGTAGATATTAAGTTCAGCACTTCTTCGCCGGCTCAACGCCGCCGAGCGAGTGCTTACACTCCGGCTTACGCATTCTTTGCTTGCGTTTCTTTCTCTTTTACTCGCAATAAAGCGTATAGCGAGCAGAGGGCGAACGCTCAAAGCGTTGAGCTTTGGCGGTAGTCCCGTTTATTGCGAGCTAACAAGCAAGAGAAAGAAATGAAGAATAGAGCCTTTTAACATAATATATGTTATTCCCCCCTTAACTCATTGGTTTACCGAAAATTATCCTTGCTCCGCCAAATTTCTTTTGCAAAGTTTTCTTCACTCCGACTACAATGTCATTTACATTGCAGACAACTAACTGCACCGCATCAATCAAGACACTTAGTTTTGGCACAAGCACAGAGAAATCAGAACTTGTCTTATTAAAATTACCTGAAATTGATATGAAATCCTTAGAAGTATACGCAAAATTTGAAGTAATTTGTTCAAGATTATTCGCACTGTTTCTAATAGTCTTACGGGTTACCTCATCATTTATCTTACCTGACAAATCCTTGAGACTCCAGGTTGTAGCTTCAAGATTTAACATACTGTTTTTCAAATATGTCGTTGACTCGTGAATATTTTCTCTATTTTCTGTAAGAATATCTGTTATTAAATCAAATAGTTCAGTTAAAGAATCGGTTGCCTTAGTGGCTGAACTCAGTAAATTTTCACCCTTTTCGGATAAATCATCAAGGTGAGCCTGATTTATATCTGAAATTCCGCTAAATGTAAACCCTGATTCGCCCTTAATTGTATCCCCTGTCCTGATATATTTAAGCATAGGTGCAGATGGATAAATCAGGTCAACATATTTTGTATCTTCATCATAATTTTTTATGCGTGCAGTTATATTTTTTGGTAAATGCAATCCTCTTTGATTAAGAGTTATGTATAAATATGTTTTTTTAAAGTCCTTTGAAATTTTTAACTTATTTGTTGAACCTAATTTATAACCCTTATAATATACCCCCATTCTTGCCGGCATCGGGTCCATTTTTTTGAATTCAGCCCGAATATACGTATGTGAAAAATAAGTTACAACAATACCGCCCAAAATCAGAATTAAAAGTAAAAACGATAAAATTTTCCCTATATTTATATTGCTCATAATAAAAATATTATTTAATGCAAGAAAAATTTTATTAATTGAACATGTGATTTAATTCAAAATATCTTGAAGTTTTTTATGAATTTTTACATTATGAACTCTAATATAATCTATATTTTCGTTCATCAAAATACTATCTAATGCTAAGGAATAAACATCTTTTTGTTCATTTTCAGAATTTTGCATATCTAAAAGACGTTTTCTTGACAGACCAATAAGTACAGGACAGCCAATAGTTTTCAATTCTTTCCAGCGTCTAATAATCTCTAAATTATGTTCTTTTGTTTTTCCAAATCCAATACCCGGGTCAATTATAATATTTTCTTTTTTTATGCCGTGTGAAATAGCTAAATCCACTTTATCCTTTAGATTAAAATAAATTTCATCCATCAAATTTTCATAATATGGATTATCCTGCATATTTTCAGGATTGCCTTGAGAGTGCTGAAGTATAACTTTTACTTCAGGATTTGCAGCAAGAACATTTACCATTTCAGCGTCATAATCAAAGCCGGATACATCATTAATAATATTTGCACCAAGTTCTATACACATTTGGGCAACTTTAGCACTTCTTGTGTCAATGCTGATAGGAACAGTAATATTATTCGCTTTTATATATTCAAGAATAGGTATTAACTTATCCAACTGTTCTTCTGCACTCACAGGTTGAGAATAAGGTTTTGTAGATTCTGCACCTATGTCAATAATATCAGCACCATCATCGATAAGTTCAAGTAAATGTTTTATTGAATCATCAAAATTATAGTATTTACCGCCATCTGAAAAAGAATTTTGTGTAACATTCAAAATCCCCATTATTTTTGTTTTTGAAGTTTCAGAAGAGCTGCAAAGATATGCTATTTTTTGTCCGAGAAATTTCAATCCAAACGGTTGATATTGCAATTTATCTGCGACTTTTCTTAACTCAGATAAACATCCGCCTAATATACAGTTTGAAACTTCCACCTTGCCTGTTATAACTTCTCTATGAGTTCCGCAATCTGCACCTACAGAAATGGCAGTTTGTTTTATAATATTAGCTTGAGCCGGAGACAAATTATATATTTTTAGATTTTTATATTGAAATTTGTCCTTAGCCTTATTGGTATAGGTTTTATCAAACCCGATATTTTCAAGTTCTTTTTCTAAGTCTGTATTTGATAATTCTTTTAGTAAAAAATCGTGCATAACTGTAGTTTAGCACGACCTTTTATAATTCTCAATTATTTTACTGTTACGCAATAGATTTAAAATCTTCTATCTGGTGTTTAAAATCATCTACAGCAATAGCACCGGTTTTTACAGCTTTATTTACACCCGTTACAAGAACAAAAAATGCTAAAGCACCGCCTAAAAATCCTGCACAATGTTTTAAAACAGGAAATCTTGTCATAATATCTTTAGTGTAAAATTTAACATTGGCTTTAAAAGATTTCCACAATTTTGAGAATGTTCCGGTAGTTTTATTAACAGACTGAGTAGTTCTCTGGGTAGTCTGCATCATTTTTTGTAAAGCTTTTTCGCCGGCTTCAGCAGACAAACCGCGTTTACTTGCCAGCTTTGTTGTTTGAGAAAGACCGGCAGCACCTCCGACACCTGCGGCAACTTGCTCTTGATGTTCTTTACGTTCCCTGCGTTGTTGACGTGAAGATTTTGGAAGACCTTGAGATAATTTTACAGCATCAATACCTGTCATATCTATTCCCCATCATCTTCTAAATCGTAATCATCATCAAAATCATCGTTTATGTCATCATACTGTTCAGTATCGTCAACTTTACGTTGATTTTCTTTTTCATTAACTTTTGCGGTTGCATTATAAGCACCGGCAGCACCTGCACCAACACCTAAAGTTGTTGCTGTAGCCTTGGTTGCCTTATCATAAACTTCACTAACTTTAGCACCTTTAAACGGTTTTGTAATGAAGTTTACTACAGCTTTTATACCTTTACCAATATATTCAAATCCTTTAACAATATATTTACCAACAGAATTTTGATTCATTTTTTCTGTTAACTTAGCTAATTTTTCAGAAAAAGCAACGCCGAAACTTGAAGTTTTAATCTTTTCAATTCCTTTAGAAACTACTTCGCCAACCTTTTTGAAACCTTTTTCAAGTTTTTTACCAAATGGAGTTAAAACTTCTTGAGCCTGTTTTCCTGCAGCATTTTCAACACCTTTGACAACTGAGGATTTAATCACTTTTGAACCGTTGCTGGCACCCCATGCAACTGCCCAGCCTTCAAGTAAAGCTTCTGAAATAATTCTAAAAGTTTTTAACACTTTTTTCATAAAGTCAGGAGTGTGTTCATCGTTAATAGATTTATCGAATTCCCTAATTTGTGATTTATAAAAATTCGACTTCTGGTTATATAAGTCTTCTGTAATCTCGCTATCCAGAATTGAACCTGAAGCACCATCTTCTCCGCCTCTAAAATGAACAGGTTTTCTGTTTGAATAATTTACAACATTAGGTTGAATTGTTAACATACTATTACCCCACTACCTTCAATAGTTTCTGGTCGTATAATACGGCTGAAAATTATTTTTTGCTAAACTATTTGAGATGCATTAACAAAATGTTACATTCTGCACCTTTATTATCCCACATTAACAAGCATTTGTAAAGTGTTTTGCCCCTTGATAAGTATTTCTTTTAATGAATTCTCTATCTATTTTATTGAGACAATCTAATTTTGCTCCAAGCCAGCGGGGAGCTATTAAATTTTTCTTTAATCCGTTGCCCGCAAGTCTGTGAATTGTAGTTTCCGGCGGTAATATTTCCAGAAAATCACAGCACAGATTTACATATTCTTCTTCTGACATAAAATCAATTTCACCGGCTTCATAAAGTCTTGCTAATTTTGTATTCTGAAGAGCACAAAGCATGTGAATTTTTACACCATCAACTTTCAATTCTGCAAGTTTTTGAGCTGTTTGTAATATTTCATCACGGGTTTCCCATAATCCGAAAATCACATGAACACAAACATTTATGCCTTTTTCTTTTGTTAATTCATACGCTCTTAAAAAACAATCAAAATCATGCCCGCGATTGATTTTCAAAAGTGTTTTATCATGAATTGACTGCAACCCGTACTCAACCCACGTATAATAATCTTTTCCTATATCAGAAATCAAATTTAATTTATCTTCATCAACACAATCAGGTCGGGTGCCTATAGAAAGCCCGATAACATCCGGATGTGTTAACGCAGATTTATAAATAGTCTCTAACTCAGATACAGGCTTATAGGTGTTTGTATAAGCCTGAAAATAAGACATGAATTTTTCAGCTTTAAATCGTTTGTGAAGAGTTTCAGCACCAATTTTAACCTGTTCTTCTATGTGCAATAAATTTGAATGTGCCTGAGAAAAACTCCCGCCGTCATCACAAAAAATACAACCGCCTGTGGATATTGTTCCGTCTCGGTTTGGACATGAGAAACCTGCATCAAGAGTAATTTTATATACCTTGGCTCCAAACCGATTTTTTAAATATGCACTGAACTGGTTGTATCTTTTGTCTGTATTATTGAAAAACATTTCTATTTTTGTTCGTCTTCATCGTTGTCATAAATTGGATAAACGTAATGTTCACCGCAATTAGGACAAACAACTTCTTGTTGTTTACCATCTTCTAATTTTGCAACTTCAAACAAGCATTTACATCCTGATTGAACACATCTAACTGCCCATGTTGGTCTTATAAGTCTTGCCATAATTTAACCCTCATATCTTCTATACAAGTAGATTTTATCACTTATCCGGCGAAGTTGCAAGTCTGAACACTAAAAAGTCAGACATTACTTATAAACTTCATCATCCCAGTATTCAAGTTCAAGTTTTCCAACAATAATGGTATCTCCGTTTTGAACACCGAGCTGTTTTAATTCATCCATAATCCCCATACTTATCATAATATTCTGGAAACGGATAACCTGTTCCGTACTTCTGGAATCAGTTACTTGCGAAATTCTGATAATTCTTCCGCCGGTGACAAGATATGTATCTTTATTTAATTTATGGACTTCCCAATAACCATCGTCATTGTTAGTTGCTTCAAAGTCTTCTTCTATAACAATATCAGAAACAGGTTTCTCAATAGTATCGACCTTATGTTCTAGTTCATTTTTTAGAGCTTCAATATTTTCACCCGTAACAGCGGAAATACAAAATACTTCAACACCGAGTTGAACAAATTCGTTTTTCAAGTGTTCCAATGTTTCTTCATCAATTGAATCTATTTTATTAATTGCAACAATTTGATGAACTTTTGATAGTGTTTCAGAATATTTTTTTAGTTCTTCATTTATTATATTGAAATTTTTAATAGGGTCGATTTCAGTTCCATCAACAACATGAAGAAGTAAACGACATCTTTCAACATGTCTTAAAAAATCATGTCCCAGCCCGACACCTTCAGAAGCCCCTTCTATCAATCCCGGGATGTCAGCAATTACATACCCGTCGCCGTTGTGTTTTCTTACAACACCTAGATTTGGAACAAGCGTAGTAAAAGGATAATCTGCAATCTTTGGCTTTGCTGCTGAAACACGGCTGATAAAAGTAGATTTACCGGCATTCGGTAACCCTAACAGACCAACATCAGCAAGAAGCTTTAATTCAAGCTGAAGTTCACGTTCAATCCCCGGTTCGCCGGGTTCACAATATTGAGGTGCTCTATTTTGCGGAGTACAAAAATGAATATTACCTCTTCCGCCGCGACCTCCCTGAGCAACTAGAACAGTCTGTTCATGATGTGTTAAATCAGCAATGACATTACCGGTTTTTAAATCTTTTACAATTGTTCCTGTTGGAACTTTTATATACAAATCCTTAGCACTTTTACCATGCATACTCTTTTTAAAACCGTTTTCACCGTTATCCGCTTTAAAAATTGATCTATAAGTAAAATCTAAAAGAGTAGATAGACCTTCATCCGCAACAAGATAAACGCTTCCGCCTTTACCACCGTCTCCGCCGGCAGGTCCGCCTTTATCAACAAATTTTTCACGACGCCAGGCAACAACACCGTTTCCGCCTTTGCCTGATGAAATTTTAATTTTTGCCTTGTCAATAAACTGCATAGTGAAATCCTTATCAATAAAAAAAGAGTCTATAAAAGACTCTCTTATAAAAATGGGGCGCCTGATGGGATTCGAACCCATGCATATCGGAACCACAATCCGAGGTCTTAACCGCTTGACGACAGGCGCCATCAATGTAAAACTATCATATCAAAAAAAGGTTTAAAATCAAGTGTATAAATTAATACATATTAAATTTGCAAGGATATTTTTCTGTACGTATACATTCCATAATTTCTTGCCCCCTTTTTTCGGCAGACATAGAATTTGAATACCCTTTAAAAATCATGTGAGGAGTACTTGATTTATCTAAAAATTCTAACCGATATAGAGTAACAGTTCTTCTATGTCCACGAGAACCTCTTCTTTCTTTATATTCAGAAACAGAAGTTCCTAGAATATCATTCGGAAATATTATAGATTTTGAACTGGGAATATTGTACAAATTAGTACTTAATACCTTGCAATAGCTATATTTAGTCTTGCATTCCAAACTATTAGTACTGTTTATGAAAAACCCGGCTATAAAAAATATTAAAATTACAATTATAATCTCATATTTTTTTTGCATAATTTATATACCTTTCAATATTTTTATTCTGAGAAATCAAACGAATAATACTCTTCCATTTCATTATCCAAAACAGGTGTCTCCTGCCATTTTGTAATACGAACCCTTAAATGAGATGCAATATATGCTGCCTGTTCTCCATCTTTAAATTGTGCAATATAAGCTTTTTTATCATCCTTACCAGTTAAATAAAGTTTATAAAACTTACTTTCCTCAATTACAATTACATCTTGAATTTCTTCTAGCGGAAGTAATTGCATTTCTGAAGATTTATATTTAGGTAATTGGCAAGCCCTATGGCTATGCCTGCTTTGCAACAACCACCCCCAGCAAATTTCCTGTTTGTAAGAATAAACATCCATTTTACAAGTATTATCCATAGGGAAACAGATTATTCTTTTTGGATGCACATTCCACTCGGACATACTCATTGGTATTGGAAACAATAAAATTAAGATGCTTAATATAAAAAGTATTGGATGATTTTTTACAAAATCAAGAAAATCATAAATCATACTACTTGATCATCCTTTCAAAATTAAAAGACACTCAAAGAATTAAGTGCCTTTTTACTATTAGTTAATTCTTTGGAACATATAACCGATGCCGCGGGCTGTTAAGATAAGTTCTGGGTTTGCAGGATCAGTTTCTAATTTTGAACGTAATCTTGAAATATGAACATCAACTACACGTGTATCAATTCTATGATCTGGCGGATAAGCCCAAACGTGTTGTAATATTTCATTTCTAGAGAAAGCTTGACCAGAATTATTTACCAACAATTCAAGTAAGCTAAATTCCATACCGGTAAGTCTGATTCTTTCATTCTTTCTATAAACTTGTCTTCTAGCTGTATCAATTTTAATATTACCTGTAGTAATAACATTTTTAGTTACCTTACCGGATGGAGTAACCATTTCTCTGTTATTAGTTCTTCTTAAAACAGCTTTAACACGAGCTTCAAGTTCTTTCGGGCTGAAAGGTTTGATAACATAGTCATCAGCACCCAATTCTAAACCTGTAATTCTTTCAGAAACATCACCAAGTGCTGTTAGTATAATAATAGGTACGTCAGAATTTCTTCTAATTTCTCTAGTTACACCATAACCATCCATTTTTGGCATCATAACATCTAAAACTACCAAATCAGGATTATATTTATTAAAAGCTGAAACAGCTTCTTCACCATCTTGAGCTGTATAAACATCATAGCCAGCCATTTTCAAACGAGTTTCTAAAATACGTCTGATACTAGATTCATCATCTGCCAGAAGGATTCTTTGACGATCTTCTGTTTCATTAGACATTTCAACATTTTCTGACATAGTCTTTTCCTTACTTACTTTAAAATCTTACACTAATTCATTACTCAAAAACAAAAAAATATTACGTTATGTTTATTTTTTTATATTTTTATAACAATATGTTACACTAAGTTACAAAAAATTGCAAGCATGTATTTAGGAAAAAACAAAATCAATTCCACGGGTAATCTTTTGGAATTTTCCAACTATTTCTGATTATCAATTCGGTACAGGACTTGCCTCCCTGCCAGCCGGAAGCCCCTTTTCCACAGCTTTGTATCAACTGGGCATTTGTAGTTACTCTTGAAACCTGATAAACATTACCATCAAGTACTAAACCATTTTCCGTAAAATGTAATGCAAAATAAAAAATATCTTTGCCCACTATATTAGGACGGGATGGACCATTTAAGTCAACTAATATGTAAAAATAATTAGTTCCATGGTTGACCATTCTAAAACACGTACCATCGTTTATACAATGGCATCCATCACCAAAATTTGCAACAAGGCTAGCATCCTCTCCTGCCGGTGTTTTACCTCTCCAATTACGGTTATTCGAGGTCAAAACTGTAACTCCTTGCATATAAGGTGCGAAATAAGATTTAAAAATTCCATATTTATCATGAGTACCTAAAGCATATTCATACGTATCAGGCGGTGTATAATTAAAATCAGGATCATTTTCAGACATACGAAGAGCATTAACTAATGTAGAATAGGCTTTTTTAAGCTGTGATTCTGTTGCCCGTTTTTGATATGCAGTTATTAATGATGGAATTGTCGCAGCTGCAACCACACCAATTATCCCGAGAGTTATTAAAACTTCCGCAAGTGTAAAACCTTTTTTCATATCATTGCCTCATGTGATGTATTACTTCATAGTACTTGTATTATAATACGCGACAATAAAACTATGCAAAAATATGAAGTAATGTATCACAAAATTATTGCTGATAATATTAAAAAATTAAGAAAACAACATAAATTATCACAAGAAAACTTTGCTGAACAAATTAACTGCTCACGGGAATTCGTCAGCAGAATGGAAAACCTTAAAGAAAAACCAAGCCTTAAAATGCTTTTAAAACTGTCATTTCTTTATAAGGTGGACCCTACATATTTTTTTACTAACAATTAGAGCCTTGCAGCAACAATTTAAATTTTTCTAAATCTTCTCTAGTATCAATACCAACAGGAACAAAATCAACTACAGAAGTTTTTATTCTCATTCCATTTTCTAAAGCCCTAAGTTGTTCTAAACTTTCAGTTCTTTCTAATGGTGTTTGAGGTAATGTTGTCATAGCCTCCAATGCTGAACGCTTGTATCCGTATATACCTAAATGTCCATAAAATTTTGCAATACCGGCATTTCTTTCAAACGGTATTTTTGATCTTGAAAAATAAAGAGCAAATCCATTATTATCAATCACACATTTGACAAGATTTGGATTATTAATTTCTTCTTCATCAGTCAAAACTCTTATTAATGTTGAAATATCAGCTTTGTCATCATCTTTTACATTTTTAATTACAGCATCAATACTTTCAGGTTTAATCAAAGGTTCATCCCCTTGAAGATTACAGATATGAGATATTTCGGGATGACGTGATACAACTTCCATAATTCTATCAGAACCGCATTTATGCTCAACAGAAGTCATTTCAACTTCTCCGCCGAAAGATTTTACGCAGTCAAAAATTCTTTTATCATCTGTTGCAACAATAATCATATCCGCAAGTTTTGCCTGTTGAGCTTTTTCATACACCCATTGAATTACAGGTTTTCCCATAACTTCTAATAACGGTTTACCCTCTAATCTTGAAGAGCCGTATCTTGCCGGTATAATTATTGCAGTTTTAGACATTGTTTTCTCCTTCTTATAAGAAAGCCGGCAAATAATGCCGACTTAGATTTTATATTTTAAATAATTACTTTTGTACAACAAATGAAGTCCATTGATCTTGATGAATTTCTTCTATGATTTTCAAACCTTCACGTTTAATTGCATCCAACACCATTTGTTTTTTCTCATCCAAAATGCCGCTAAGCGAAATATAACCGCCATCGCGGGTAATACGTTTCAAATCACCCATAATTTCAGCAAGGACAAAGTGCAGAATATTTGCACATACAAAATCAAAGGTATCATGAACATTTTCTACAGTTGCAAGTTCAAAACAGAAATTATATTCTGAACTTTTAACCTGCTTTAATTTTCTGTTTGAATATAGTGAAACAATTGATTCAGAATCAGTTTCTTCAAAATAAGTATCTAAATTTCGCTTCATATTTTCACGGGCAACTTCAATAACTGTTTCATCGTTATCGCAGCCATATACATAACTTGCACCGAGTTTTCTTGCAAGGATTGATAAAATACCGCTGCCCATACCAATATCAGCAACCTTATCACCTTTATGCATGTATTTTTCCAGAGCTTTCATACATAGCTGAGTTGTTTGATGTGTACCTGTACCAAAAGCACAGCCCGGTTCCATTGTAATAGTAACTTCACTTTCTTTAGGTGTATATTCAAGCCATTCCGGAACTACAGCAATATTGTCAGTTACATGAGTAACCTTCCATTTTTCTTTCCATTTTTTAGCCCAGTCTTCAGTCTTTTTTTCTTCCAATTCAAAAGACCATGAACCAAGATCCTCATCAGTTAAGCCTCTTGCAATAAATTTTTCTCTAGATAAATCTAATACATTTTCAATATCGTATTTCAAAGATTCATAAGCATCTTTTTCGTCTGAACGAAGAAATATTTTCACAGTTCCTTCAGTTGTTGAAACCATTTCTAAATCTTTATATGTCTCTTCCGCTAATACTATACCTTCGCAGTCAAAATGAAAGAAGAATATCTCAGAAATTAAATCCTCAATTTCAGGATTGATATTCATTCTTAATTCAAAATAATTCTTATCCATAATAATCCTTAATTATAAAGACTGAAGTCTCAATCTTCCTATGCTTAACTCAAAAATTCACCCATTTTTCTGAACTTATCATATCTGTGATTTCTTAACTCTTCAGCAGACATGCCTGACAAATCATCAAGTGCTTCCAAAATAGTTTTTTTCATTTCAGCCGCAATAAATTCATAATCTGTATGAGCACCGCGTGTAGGTTCTTTGATTGCACCATCAATGATACCGTGTTCAAGAAGGTGTGGTGCAGTGATTTTTAATGCTGTAGCAGCTTCTAAATTTTTAGATGCATCTCTCCAAAGAATTGAAGCACAACCTTCCGGTGAAATAACTGTATAATACGCATGTTCAAGCAAATAAACTTTATTAGCAACTGCCAAACCTAAAGCTCCGCCGGAACAGCCTTCACCTGAAATAATAGCAATAACAGGTACACCCAATTTTTGCATTTCTCTAAGGTTAGTAGCAATAGCGGCACCTTGTGCGTGTTCTTCTGCACTAATACCAGGATAAGCACCCGGGGTATCAATAATTGTTACAATCGGAATATTAAATTTATTAGCATGCTTAAATAATCTTAAAGCCTTTCTATAACCTTCAGGCTGAGGCATACCAAAATTATATTCTAAATTTTCTTTTGTAGATTTCCCCTTCATAGTACCGATAATCATAATCGGACGACCATCTAATTTTGCAAGACCGCCGACAATTGCTCTATCGTCAGTACCAACTCTATCCCCGTGAAGTTCTACAAAATCAGTACACATTAAATTTACATAATCAAGAAATTTCGGACGTTCCGGATGTCTTGCGATTTGCATTTTCTGCGTTGGGTCAAGATTAGCAAACAGTTCTTTTTTAAAATCTTCTGCTTCTTGCTCTAATGTTTCAATATCTTTATTTAAATCCATACCGGACTCCAAACTCATTTTTTTTAGTTCCTCTATTTTACCTTGAATTTCCAATATAGGTTTTTCAAAATCTAAAGCTGCTGCCATTATAATATACTCCTATTCATGCATAGACAGGATATTAGCTAGAGTATCACGCAAATCTTTACGAGAAGAAACAACATCAACCTGACCGTATTTCATCAAGTATTCTGCTGTTTGGAAATCTGCAGGAAGTTTCTGTCTGATAGTTTGTTCAATAACTCTTCTACCGGCAAAACCTACTCTTGCACCCTGTTCTGCAATAATAATGTCTCCTAAAGTTCCGAAGCTGGCAGTTACACCGCCGAAAGTCGGATCTGTAATTAAATTAATATATAATAAACCTGCCTCATCTAATCTTGCACAAGCACAAGAAGTTTTAGCCATCTGCATTAAACTCAATGCACTTTCCTGCATTCTTGCACCGCCTGATGAAGTGATTGCAAGAACCGGAAGTTTCAATTCAATAGCTTTTTCCATGATTCGTGTAACTTTCTCACCAACTACACTACCCATAGAACCGCCCATAAAATCAAAATCCATGACCGCTGTTGCAACTTTATGCCCTTCAATTGTAGCAATACCGGTAACTACAGCATCATCCATGTTATTTTTTGCCTGTGCTGCGGCTAATCTATCCTTATAGCTTTCTGTATCAACGAAATCCAGAGGATCTGTTGGTTTAATTTCTGTAAACAGTTCTTCAAATGAGCCTTCATCAAACAACTGATTAATTCTAGTTCTGGCATTTACCCTGAAATGATAATCACAAACAGGACAAACCCTATTATTTTCTTCAATATCTTTCTTTAACAGTTGAGCATCACAATGAACACATTTTGTCCATAAGTCCGGATTTGCCTCAATTTCTACTCTGGCTTCAAGTGCACGTCGTTGAATTTGGGCTTCTTTCCGCTTCTCAAACCAATCTTGAACTGTCATATTATGAATTCCTTTACTATATCCCTAATAAAATATAATTTTCTTACACCATAATTATACACAAAAATATTACAATGGCAAAAATGAGTAAATTTTGTTTACAATAACTCGCTATATATTATAAATTACCAATAAAATTACTTATTAAAATCCCTGTAATGTTTGCGGATTTTTTCCTGCAATTCGCCCGAGATTTGAACATTTTGCAAAGACATGTGGTATTTACGCAAATTTGCAATTGCTTCTGATTCTTCTAAAAGATTTCGCTCCGGCTCCAATTTTACCTCATCTTTAACTTTTTCAAACTCGGTTTTTGCTTGCTTTGTAATTATCCTTGCTACAACTTCATCTAAATCACTGCCGCTAACTCCGTATTTTGATGCAATCTCTGAAACACTCTTACCTTGAGGGAAAGTATAAAGCCAATTTATTGAAAGTCTGTCCCCTTCTCCAACATGCAAAACCCCTTTCTGATGCGGAGTGTACATAATATCTTTTTTAAACGGACTATGACCTAAACCTATAGCATGACCAATTTCATGCAAAATAGTATGGTAAACTTCATCTTCATCCATATAATCAGCATGCACAAGCCCCTCCGTTAAACCAATAGAAACTTCTGCACTATATAAACGATTAGCTTTGTCAAAATGAAAATAACAGCATCCGAGAGCAGTTCGTTCAACCCTTTTCCAATCAATGTTTACATTAGACGAAAGAAGATTATCTACAACTATAAATGACACTTTACCGTTAGAAACTTTATGCCACTCATCAAGTGCTCTTTTTACAAGTCCTCGATATTTTAAATCCTGACCTTTTTTGGAATAAAATTTCATTGGAGCAATGTAAACTCTCAGCGGCATCATGTTCCACCGCATTAATCGTCCGTTTTTAACAGATTCTTGTAAATAAGTTTTCTTCTCCATATTTTTATTGTATAATAAAATATACCAGAAGAAAAGTTGATCTATTACAGACATAAGGAGGAAATTATGGGAATGAATTTAATGAAAATTATGCAGCAGGTTCAAGCAGCACAACAAAAACTTGGGGTAGCACAGGAAGAACTTGCAAATCTTGAAATCTCAGGAGAAGCAGCTAACGGTGCAGTTACAGTTGTAATGAACGGTCAGGGAAGATTTAAATCAATTTCTATTAAACCGGAAGCAATCAATCCTGAAAATCCTTCTTCAGTAGAATCTGAAACAGTAGAAATGCTTGAAGATATTATTACTCAAGCTATGAAACAAGCAAGCGATAAGGCTGCAGCAAATATGGAAGCAAAAATGACATCTATTACCGGCGGTCTTAAAATTCCAGGACTATTCAAGTAATTATGATATATCCAAAATCAATAGCAGCATTAATAGAACAATTTCAAAAATTTCCGTCAGTCGGCCCGAAATCGGCTCAAAGAATGGCTTTTCATTTATTGAGAATGCCAATGGCTGATGTTGAAAATTTTGCAAAAGCAGTGATTGAAGCAAAACAAAACACTCACACCTGTGAGGTTTGCTTCAATTTATCTGCCACAAGCCCATGCGAAATTTGCTCTTCTCCTCAGCGTGACCGCTCAACTATCTGTGTTATCGCGGAGACAAAAGACTTAATAGCTATTGAAAAAACTAACGAATTTAAAGGTCTCTATCATGTTCTGCAAGGATTGATATCCCCAATGGACGGTATCGGTGCAGATGATATAAGAATTAAAGAACTACTTAACCGACTTACAAATGACGAAGTTAAAGAAGTAATTTTAGCATTGAGTCCATCTGTCGAAGGGGAAGCAACAAGCCTTTACTTAACAAAATTAATTAAACCGTTTGGCATTAAAGTTTCTCGTATCGCATTCGGGCTTCCTGTTGGAGCTGATCTGGAATATGCAGATGAAATTACTATTGCAAAAGCCATAGAAGGCAGACACGAAATTTAAAATTACTAAATAAAAAGGAGTTTTGATTAAATGGTCTCAAATAAAATCAATTCCGAATCAAAAATTTATTTAACAGGAGTTGGAATTTCTGTAATTGCACTTTTTATAATTACTGCAGTAATTCTTCTATTCCTGATATCAAATAAATTAGATATTGTAATGACACAGCCTGCAGGAACAACGTACACTTATTTTATCAAAATTGCCGATAGAATTCTGGCAGCATTAATAATTTTTGCAATCTTACCGATTACAATTTACCAACTCGCCTCAAAAAACAAATCACAAGCAGATAAGACAATCAGTATAATTGCATCTTTCTTATTATTAATATTTATAACCATTTTTTTCTGCGGCGAATATTATTTTATGAAAAAATACTCAGATGGAGAATTAAATAAGTCTAAGATGTTTGCTGCACCGTCAATTGAAACAAAAATCTTTGATAAAATAATTAAATAAAAGTTAATTTACAATGACTTTGTTAAAAATAACGTTAAAATAAAAATATAGAAAGTTATTTTGAATGGAGTTGATGTAATTATGTTAGATTTTGACAAATTTACAAATTATTCACAGGAAATTTTATCAAGTGCAAGTGCCCTTATGAGTTCCTACCAGAATTCTCAGATGGAACCTGAACATATTATGCTTGCAATGATAAAAGATGATGGTATTATCAAAGACTATTTAACTGAATTAAAAATTCTTAATCAGAATTTTATTAATAAAGTTGTCTCAAAAATTGAAAGTTTTCCAAAAATATCAGGACCTGTCAACGCACAGGGGTTATATTTATCAAACGATACAAGAAGATTACTTGAACTTTCACTAGAAGAAGCTAAAACTTTAAAAGATGAATACGTCGGTATAGAAGCCATATTACTCGCGATGACAAAACTTGATAACAGTAATATCAAATCTTTGTTAGAAAGTTTTAACGTAAATACCGGAACTATTCTAAATGTAATGAAAAAAATTAGAGGTAATAAAAAAGTGGACACTAAAAATGCAGAAGAGAATATGAAAGCTTTAGAAAAATATTCAACTGACTTGACTGATTTGGCTAAAAAAGGCAAATTAGACCCCGTAATCGGAAGGGATGAAGAAGTCAGAAGAATTATTCAGGTTTTAAACAGACGAACAAAAAACAACCCTGTTTTAATAGGAGAACCGGGTGTTGGTAAAACTGCAATCGTTGAAGGACTTGCCCAACGTATAGTCCGGGGAGATGTTCCTGAAAGTTTGAAAGATGTTAAACTTATCTCACTGGATTTAGGTGCTCTAGTTGCAGGTGCTAAATTCAGAGGTGAGTTTGAAGAACGTCTGAAAGCAGTATTGAAAGAAGTCGAAGACTCTAACGGCGAAATAGTTATGTTTATTGACGAACTTCACACCGTAGTTGGTGCAGGTTCTACAGAAGGCTCAATGGATGCAGGGAATTTATTAAAACCAATGCTTGCAAGAGGTGTTCTCAGAACAATCGGTGCAACTACAATCAACGAGTACAGAAAATACATTGAAAAAGATCCGGCATTAGAAAGACGTTTCCAACCGGTACTTGTATCAGAACCATCTGTTGAAGACACTATTAGTATCTTAAGAGGTTTAAAAGAAAAATACGAAGTTCATCACGGCATAAGAATATTAGACAGTGCAATCATTGAGGCTGCAAAACTTTCAGACAGATACATCACAGACAGATTTCTGCCTGATAAAGCAATTGATTTGATTGATGAAGCTGCAAGTTCTCTCCGTATTGAAATCGATTCTATGCCGGAAGAAATTGATTCAATGATGCGACAAAAAATTCAGCTTGAAATTGAACGAGAAGCATTAAAGAAAGAAGAATCTGATGAAGCTCGTGCAAAAGTCGAAGATATTACAAAACTTGTTAATGATTTAGAAGAAAAAATTAACACAATGAAAACTCAATGGGAGCAGGAAAAAGCTTCAATAACATCAGAAGCAGACATTAAAGATGAAATAAATAATGTCAAAAACAAAATTGAAGAAGCTGAAAGAAACACAGACCTTCAAACTGCGGCAGAACTCAAATACGGCAAACTTCTTGAACTTGAAAAACAGTTAAAAGCCTGCCAAAATAAAGAAAAAACTGACAATAAACTTTTAAAAGAAGAAATTGACGGTTCTGACATTGCAGAAGTTGTTTCAAAATGGACAGGAATTCCTGTTACAAAACTTGTGGAATCTGAAATGCAAAAACTTTTGACTATGGAAGACTTATTGCACAAAAGACTTGTAGGACAAGATGAAGCTGTAGATACAGTTTCAGACGCTATCCGTCGTGCCCGTTCCGGATTGAAAGATCCTAGAAGACCTATCGGAACATTCTTATTCCTTGGTCCGACAGGTGTAGGTAAAACCGAACTGGCTAAAGCACTTGCTGAATTTATGTTCAATGACGAAGACGCACTTATACGTATTGATATGTCTGAATATATGGAAAAACATAATGTGGCAAGACTTGTCGGTGCACCTCCGGGATATGTCGGATACGAAGAAGGCGGTCAATTAACCGAAGCTGTCCGCAGAAAACCATATTCAGTTGTACTTTTTGATGAAATTGAAAAAGCACATCCTGACGTATTCAACATTATGCTTCAAATCTTTGATGACGGACGTTTGACCGACTCAAAAGGAAGAACCATAGATTTCAAAAACACATTAATTATTATGACAAGCAACATCGGCTCTGAAATAATTCTTGAAAACACATTGAATTCTATGCTTTCTCCTGAACAATTTAATGATACAAAAGAACAGGTGCTTGCAGTTCTTAGACAAAAATTCAAACCTGAATTTTTAAACAGAATTGATGAAACAATTTTCTTCAAAGCATTAAACTTACAGCAGTTAAGCAAAATTGTTGATATCCAAATGGATTATTTAAGAAGACTGCTAAAAGATCAGGAACTTGAATTTTCTATCACAGATGATGCAAAAGAATTCCTTGCAACACAAGGGTTCAATCCAATCTACGGTGCAAGACCGCTAAAAAGAGTTATTAGACAAATGGTCGAAAATCCACTGTCTAAAATGATTCTTGCACAAAACTTCAGAAAAGGAGATAAAATCAAGATTGACCTTGATGATGATAAATTAAAATTTGAAAAAGAAGAATAAATTCACTCAACCAAAAAGCGAGCCTGATATAATATATCAGGCTCGCTTTTTGGTATACTTTTACAACAATTCTTTTGCCATGTTTTCTCCGGCTAGATATGCTTTTTGTAAGTCTTGCGGAAAAACTTCATCTCGCTGTTTTGCTTTTTGAGTTTCATCAAAAACATCCGCGACATATTTATTATAATCAGAAAACTGATATGTATTAAATGCACATATACGCTGAGGCTGTTCGTAAATATGACTTATCCAATTTTCAAACAATCCTATAGGACCGCAGTTGTTATCACCAAGATATGATGTTTCAAATATAGACTTATCAACATTCATAGTATATATTACTGCGGTTTTCAAATTTTTAGGAGGAATAGGTGTAAATTTTTCATCATAAGTAACAAATGGGAAAAATAACCTTTCAGAAAACGATTTCATCACACCCGTAACTTCTCCAAAATAAACAGGCGAAGCAAAAACAATTCCATCAGCCCCTGAAACCCTATCCAAAATATCTTTTAACCCATCCGGATATGCACATTTTCCATAATTTTTGCCATTACGCAATTTACAGGCAAAACAACTGCGGCAACCCTTAAAATCAATATCGTACAAATTTATAATTTCAACTTCAAGCCCAATATCAGTAACGCCCTGTGCAAAACTTTGACACATTTTAGCAGTATTCCAACTATTTCTTGGACTTCCATTTACTATACATATTTTTTTGTTAGTCATATTTCCTCCTATTCTTATTTGATTATTCTCGAATAAAATTTCCATTTTTACAAGTATTTACTTTTTTGTTATATACTATAGAAAAAGAAAGAATAAAAATATATATGAAAAATAAGCTGGAAAAATTTAATTGTCCTGTAGGAATAACATTAAATATTATCGGAGGGAAATATAAACCGATTATATTATGGTATTTATATGAAAATAAAAAATTAAGATACAGCGAACTTCAAAAAATGCTGACACCAGTTACAGCGAAAATGCTAATTGCTCAACTTCGAGAACTGGAAACCGACAGACTTATAAAAAGAAAAGTGTACCCTGTTGTTCCGCCTAAAGTTGAATATTCGCTGACTGAAACAGGAAAAAGTATAATTCCTATATTATTAGAAATGAAAAAATGGGGCGAAAATTATACCAAATAACCAATCAAAAAGGGCTTTGATTTAAAATCAATGCCCTTTAAACTTTGTTTAACTTCGACTATGCTAATAATGCTTCAACGATTTTTGCGTTAGTTTCATATCTTTTTTGGTTCAATAAGTATTTTTCAACTTCTTTTTCGATTTTATATTCTGCACCAGAAGTATATTTAACATTATCTAATTCGTTTACAAATTCATTTACTGTTATCATTTCATATCCGTTTGCCATAATCATTGTCCCCTTAGAATTCCCTTACATTTATATTAAGTATTTTTAGATTTAAAAATTGCGTAATTTTTATCTAAAAAGTATATATCTGAAACATTTCTTAACAATTACATCAAAAAAATTAAAGAATTATAAAAATAAGCCGATATCTAAAATGTAATTAAACAAAACTAATTTTTCCTCCTTTTCCCCTACTATAATAACGGAACCCTAACAGGTTCCTTTTTTATTGGTTATTTTTTGTAACAAATATAAAACAGCTGTTAAAAATTTTTATGTTTGAATTTTAAACCTTATAGGAGGCACTTATTAATGACTACAACAATAAATAATCAGGCACAAATTAACCAAATCAAATTAAATGCACAACGAACTCGTTCGTTTATGGATTCAAGAACAATAGCATCAATATATGACGTTGATTTTTACAAAGCTCATTTAGAAGATTGTATACAAAATCCGACCAGAGGGAAAATAGCACAACAACAATTTATAGTTAACGCAATAGATGAGAGCGAAGGTGCCTGGATAAATCAGCAGATAATGAACAGACAGCCTGAAATTAAACCCCTTTTAAAAAAGCTTGACGATACAATCAAGACTTTATATCCTAGAACAAGTAAAATTAGAGATTACATCATTAAAAGCGGAAGACTTAAATTGGAAACAGTGACAAAATGCCAACATTATAATTGGTTTGATAAGTTAAGAATAATATTACACCACTAAATATTGTAAAGATTTCTTAATAAACAATATAAATAATTAAAGTTAGCAAGAAAAGGTTCCGATAATTATTATGTAAGAAAACAGATAATAAATTCTAACTAATAATTTTCCTCCTTTTCCCCTACTACTATAAAATAATGGAACCTTAACCGGTTCCTTTTTTATTGGAAATTTCTTAGCAAAAAATATATTCACGGGTTTTATACTATAATATATAAAAGAGAAAATGAGAAAATTATGAATAATATAAGACTTCAAAAAGTAATACAACATGCAATGCTGGCTTCAAACAATTCAACTATGGGAAGAGCCAATTACGCAAAACACCTTGATGAATGCATCTGGAATCCTACAATTGGAGGCATTGCGGAACAACAGTATGTATTAAAATCCCAAAACAGATTTCATAAACTAAATCCGAGAATGAAATACTTAATAGATATTTTAGATAATACAAAGAACAGACTATATCCAAAGACAAGAAAAGCTAGAGATTATATTATCAAAGATAACCGATTAGATTTATTAAGCGTAACAAGATGCAGAGGATATAATTGGTTAGATAGATTAAAAATATTTTTAAGCAGATAATTATTTTGTATAAAAATTTTCCCGTAAAATTATAACCCAGATAATTAAAAGAATAGGTGCAATTATAACTATCAGGTGGTTATACTCATACGCCTGCACAAATTGAAAATGACTCAATGCCGCAAATGCACGGGTCAATCCACAGCCCCAACATTCATGTCCTGTCAGTAATTTTATGAGACAAAAATTTTTCAAATGTGCATTAGCTGCAATATTCACAAGAACAACAAATAAAATTGGCAGACATACAATAAAAATGCGTTTTAAAATTATAATATTCTTATTAAGCATAACTTTTTATAAAAGCTGTACCGAAATTTCCGATACAGCTTTCCTTTAAATATTTAAACACTACAACTATGGAGTAACAGGAGGCATTGATGAACCAGCACCAGCCATAGCACCGCCTAAAACTGCTCCGGTTAATACTAGTTGGATAACAACATATAAAAGAGCCAATATAATCATAGCAATATATAAATAACCAAGTAATGGAATTCTTTCATATAATTCGCTTCCATCTTCAGTTTTCCAGTTGCCTAATGCAATCATAAACCCGTCAACTATAGCCCAAATAGCTGAAATTGGAGCTAAACAGCAGGTAATAGACATTGCAAACATTACCCATGCAGTAGTTGTTTTTCCTGTGTAAAATCTATGAGCCCCAAGTCCACCCAAAGTCCAACAAAGCATCATAGTTGCAACCCAGTTTTTACCTTCCAAGTTTTTTAATTCTTCTGACATACTCTAAATCTCCTTTCATAACTAACAACCATTAGTTGTAATAACAAAATGCTATATCAATAAAATTAAATTGTAATCCTATAAGAAATGGATTTATTTACCTGTAGAACCAAATCCGCCGGCTCCGCGAACAGTTTCAGTTAGTTCTGTTACAACCTCGATTTTAGCCTGCTCTACTCTTGCAATAATCATTTGTGCAATTCTTTCCTGCGGTTCAATAGTATACGTTTCATTAGAAATATTTACAACCGGGACACAAACTTCACCTCTATAATCTTCATCTATTGTCCCTACACAATTAATCAGAGTAATGCCATGTTTAATAGACATTCCGGAACGAGGTCTTATTTGAGCTTCGTATCCGTGTTCTAATTCTATTTTTAATCCCGTAGGAATAAGAGTTCTTTCCAGCGGCTTAAGTGTTAATGGTTCAGAAATTGCTGCACATAAATCCATTCCTGCGGCACCTTCTGTTTTATATTCAGGCAAAACCTGATTATGTGGTAATTTTTCAATTTTTAAAACTGTCATTTTATTCTCCTTCCAACAAAAAATATCTTCTCCTTTATAATAAAGCATGAAGATATTTTTGTAAAATTATTAATTTAATTTCAATTAAAACAGTTCGACTAAATCATTAACAACTCGGGTTTCATCCAAATCGGCTTTCACATCAAGGACATCAGCCTTTGGACTCCTTTCCAGTGGACAATGAAATAACTTATCTGCAAAATATTTATTAAAATCATCAATACTGCTCATTTCCACTTTTGAAGGTTTCCCCTGTTTAATTACCCGTTCCATAGGACTCATCAAGGTTTTACCGAAAAATCCTTTATCAAATGGATAAAATAAATTGACCTTATTCATTGTGACCTCCTTACTTTTATATAAAATTATAAACCCTGACAAATAAACTTTTGCCAGAGTTTATAATAAATTTACAATTACATTTTTAATTCTGATTCTATTTTTGTTAGAACTTCGTCTAATTTTGAAGCATCTTTAACACCGCCTTGAGCAAAATTAGGGCGTCCTCCGCCATTTGCTCCGGTTGCTCTTGCAATTTCACCAACAATTTTACTGGCATTTACGCCTTTTTTAACAAAACTGTCAGAAACTTTAACAGCAACAGAAGTTTCTCCGGCAAGAATAACAATGCTTTCTCCAAGTTTTTGAGACAAGAATTCCAGACCGATTTTCATACCTAAAGGTTTTACTGCAACCTTTGAAATAAACAATTTTCCGCCTTCAATATCCTGTGCTCTATCAATAGAAGATGCAAATTTTGTTCTTGCATTTTCTTCTTCAAGTTTTTCAATTTGCTTTTGAAGATCTCGATTTTCTTCTGATAGTTTTTCAACTCTTTCCACAACATCTTCAAAATGAGATTTGAATTTTGCAGAAAGTTTATCCATTTCAGCAGATTTTGCGTTCAAATATTCAATTGCAGCATTAGATACAACAAGTTCAATACGTCTTGTGCCTGCAGCAATTGCACTTTCTGAAAGAATCTTAACCAGTCTCAAATCTTTTAACTGTCTTGCATGAGTTCCTGCACAGAATTCTTTTGAAATGCATTCTCCGTCTTTTTCAATTGAAACAACGCGGACTTCATCACCGTATTTTTCACCAAATAATGCAGTAGCACCTGTCATTTCGGCTTCTTTAATACCCATAACTTTAGTATTAACGCAATAACCTGCACCAATCCATTTATTCATAAGGTTTTCAGTTTTTCTGATTTCGTCAGGAGTCATTGCTCTGGAGAATGTAAAGTCAAATCTCATACGATTTTCTTCAACCTGTGAACCTGCTTGTTTAACTTCATCACCAACAACCTTAATCAAAGCAGCCTGCAACAAGTGAGCAGATGTGTGATGAACACGAATTTCTTCACGACGAGGGTAATCAATACAAGCTTTTACCACATCGCCGATTACAACTTCACCATTTAAAATTTCACATCTGTGAACATATAAATCATTTACTTTGAAAGATGTTAAAACTTCAGCTTTAAGATTTTCACTTTCCAGAATACCGCTGTCACCTGTTTGACCGCCGCACTCAGCATAGAAAGGAGTTTTGTCTAAAATAATATCAACATATCCTTCGCCTTCAACCTGAGCCAAAATCTTAGCGTCAGAGCATTCATTTTCAGTATATCCGATAAATTCAGTAGAACCTACTTCCTGTTCGATTTTTGCATATTTGATATCACCGGTTACACTAATTTTAGCAGTTGCAGCTTTTGCACGGTCTTTTTGTTCCTGCATTGCAGCTTTAAAACCAGCTTCATCAACTTTTAATCCGTTTTCATCTGCAATTTCTTTTGTCAATTCAAACGGGAAACCAAAAGTATCATAAAGTTTAAATGCACTTTCACCGTCAATATCTTTTTTAGATTCAATAAATTCATCAAGCATTTTGTAACCTCTATCCAGAGTTTTATTGAATCTTTCTTCTTCTTTTCTAATTGTATCAATAACTTTTTGTTTATTTTTTACAAGTTCAGGATAAGCTTCGCCGTAATGTTCAAGAATTACATCAACAAGTTTATACAAGAACGGCAATTCCATACCTAAAATTTTACCGTGACGTAAAGCACGTCTCAAAATCATACGAAGAACATAGCTTCTTCCTTCATTGCCAGGAATTACGCCGTCAGAAATCAAGAATGATACACATCTTGCGTGGTCAGTGATAATTCTTAGAGATACATCAGTCTTTTCTGATTTTTTATAAGGAACACCGCACATCTCTGAAACCTTATCCATTATAGGTTTCAAAAGATCGGTTTCAAAAGTTGAAGCAACGCCCTGACAAACCATTGTAATACGTTCTAAACCCATACCTGTATCAACGTTTTTAGATTCCAAAGGTGATTGATTACCTTCTTCATCCTGATAAAGCTCAGTAAACACAAGGTTCCAGATTTCAACCCATCTATCGCATTCACAGGTATCAATACCACAATTCGGGTGATCACATTTATATTGTTCACCTAAATCGTAGTGAATTTCAGAACAAGGACCGCAAGAACCGGAAGCCCCCGGAGGTCCCCAGAAATTATCTTTCTTGCCTTTACGTTTAATACGTTCTGTAGGGACACCGACACTTCTCCAAATATCATAAGCTTCATCGTCAGTTTCAAAAATAGTAATCCAAAGTCTGTCTTTATCAAGCTTTAGAACTTCGGTTACAAATTCCCAAGCCCACGGGATAATTTCTTTTTTATAATAATCTCCAAAAGAAAAATTACCTAACATTTCAAAAAATGTATGGTGGCGAGGAGTACGTCCAACATTTTCGATATCTGAATCCTTACCTCCTGCTCTAGCACATTTTTGGCAAGAAGTCGCACGTGCAGGATCATACGGAGATTTTACAATTCCTAAAAATATAGGTAAGAACTGCAACATACCTGCAGTTGTAAGTAAAACAGTAGGATTATCCGGCACAAGGCTTGAACTTTCAACAACTGTATGTTGATGTTTATCTTTAAAGTAATCTAAATATAATTTTCTAATTTCATTTCCGCTTAGCATAATCTTTCCCTCTAAATTGTAATATTTATATGAGAAAATTATATATTAAACATAAACTGATGTAAAAAGAATTAAAATAAAAAAGTAATTTAAAATTTAATACCAAAAACACGATAATAGCAGGATTTAGCCTGTATTAAATAACGACTTCATATAATTTAATATAGCACCGGTAGAAAAAAATACTAGCCATTAGTATAGTTGTAAAAATGAAACTTATTTATTTTAATAGTATAAGCAAATAACAAAAATCTTTTTCATACTTCCAATTATTAAGAGCTTTAACAGGCTCTTTTTCTTTTATCTATAGTTGTTACCATAATAATTTTAGTAATGCAAAATAGATTTAGAATAAAAAAACACTTGCAAATGAAAATTTACATGTTAGTATAAGACATATAAATCAACGAAACATAAGCCCTGGTAGCTCAGCTGGATAGAGCAACCGCCTTCTAAGCGGTAGGTCATTGGTTCGAATCCAATCCAGGGTAAATTTGAAAAAAGAGGCTTTAAAAGCCTCTTTTTAGTGTTTATATTGACTATAAATAATATTATTTACGCACCGACTACGACATGGTTCCTTTTTTGTTCCTGAATTCTTTGCATCAATTTTGAAATTCCAGTTTTGCTCAGACAGCTTTCATAAACCGATTTTTCATAATCATTTACAAATTTATTGTTATACAATATTTCTTTATTCATTCTTTTTACCATTTGATTAATCTTTTCGCACGCTATGTCGAATAATTCAGGAGAAATTCCACCTAATACTATATCAATATAAGACATTTCCCGCTTATATAAGTGGGCATATAAATTTTTATCACTTATTTTATTTTTATCAAGAAACTCATGAACCTCATCACTTCTGTCAAATGGATTTTTTATATTTACAATGTTGCTTGAAGAAGCCGGATTCGTAAGCCTGTAATAGTAATAAGCATTATCCGTATAAAAAATTCTTTTAGCAAGACATAAAGTTTGTATTTGAAACGGATTATCTGCCCAGCCGGCACCTTTTGCTTCAACAAATCTAATATTATTCCTATCTAGAAAAGATTTTTTATAAATACAAGACCAGATACTCGGATGAAAATAAACAAGCTGGGTACAGTCGCTAATTTCAAACACTCCAACCGGCATTTTATACTCTTGACTCCAGTTGATTTTAGTAACAGTATTGTTATCATCTTTGAATTCATAATAAGCAGATTTGACAATATCTGTATCATTCTTCTTTGCAATATTATATAAATCTTGCAGCATATTTTTATCAATATAATCATCAGATTCAACAATGCAGACATACTCGCCTTTTGCTAAGTTTAAGCCTGCATTACAAGAAGAACCGTAGCCGCCATTACATTTATTGACAATTATAATTCTCTCATCTTCTTTCTGAAATTTTTCAAGTATTTCTT
The DNA here is from genome assembly GCA_950022495.1 of uncultured bacterium. GTDB lineage: Bacteria > Cyanobacteriota > Vampirovibrionia > Gastranaerophilales > Gastranaerophilaceae > Zag111. The sequence continues at coordinate 43,413 of CATLLJ010000003.1, read as the reverse complement.
TTGATAAATCTGTTGAACCATCATTTATACAAATTATTTCTATATCTTTTAGAGTTTGATTAATAATACTTTCAATACATTGTGAAATATAGTTCTCAACATTATAAACTGGTACTATCACCGAAATTTTACAGTTCATTATTCCTCCTAAACTTTAATTATATTGTCAATAGAATTACTAAAAACATATCACAATCGGGGGTAACCGCTTTTTATATATACATAAACAATAAAACAAATTAAAATAAATAATATTCAACTACTGTATATATCCGGTTAAACTTTATATATCTAGGTATTACAAAATTCATAAGCGTGCATTTTATAGAAATAAATGCAACAATAAGTTTAAGAATAGAAGGAGAAATAATGGCAATACCTGATTATGAAAAATTAATGTATCCGGTTCTTAAACTTTTAGGAGACGATAAAGAATATAGCGGAATTGAACTTTCAAATATTATAGCTGATAAGCTAAAATTAACAGAACAGATACTATTACAATCAAAAAAATGATGAAGATATATTTGAACAGAACTAATATATTTCATTGAAAAAATAAGAGGATAAAATTTATCCTCTTATTTTTAAAATATTATTACTTTTCAATATATGAATTTATCAAATCTATATATTTATCACGTTTCATTACCGCAAATTTATATTTTTTTTCATCTTTGGTGGTTATAGTAAATGCCACAGGAAACATTAATCCAACAAAAGATTTTTTGATATTAGCAATATCAGTATATGGAATACTTACATATTTATCTGCTGAGACTAAAAGAGTACCTTTAAATAATATTCGCTTATTTGTAAAAGCAAACTCTCCTGTATTTTGAGATTCCTGCCATAAAAACTCTTTTTTCCAGTAATCACCTTTAACCATTTCTTTAATTTCTTCACCATCATCCAGTTCAAACAAATCTGGATGAAAACCTTTATTTTTAAAACATAAATATGCAATACCACCCAAAATTGCAAAACCAATTAACTTTCCAAAAAATTCCATAATTATCCCTCCATAAATTTATAATTCTCTTCCTAAAACATTTTACAACAAATAATCCTTACAAACATATTTCATTTGTGATAATATTACTATATTGGATTAATAGGTGTTTATAAGCCTAACTAAAAGTTCAACTTTAAAGGGGATATGATGCTTCATTATACAGATTTACATATACATTCAAAGTACTCAAGAGCAACAAGCAAAAATTGTAATCTTGAAGAACTTGCATTGTGGGCAAAGAAAAAAGGGCTCAGCCTGATTTCAACCGGAGATTTTACTCATCCTGCATGGTTTAACGAAATAAAAGAAAAACTTATCCCTTATGATGATGGAACTTTTAGACTACGTCCGGATATTGAAAAAGAAATATTCAAAGGTGAAACTCCTGTAAAATTTATATTGTCGGTTGAAATTTCAACAATCTACAAAAAAGGTGATAAAACAAGAAAAGTTCACCACGTAGTATTCGTCCCAAATTTAAATTCAGCAGAAAATTTCAGAAATAAACTTGATGCTATAGGAAATATAAAATCAGACGGCAGACCAATACTTGGATTAGATTCAAGAAATTTACTTGAAACGGTTCTTGAATCAGGAGAAAATTCATATATAATACCGGCACACATTTGGACACCATGGTTTTCTGTACTTGGCTCTAAATCAGGATTTGATTCAATAGAAGAATGCTATGAAGACTTATCCCCTAATATTTTCGCAGTTGAAACAGGATTATCATCTGATCCAGAAATGAACTGGCACGTATCAAAATTAGACAGATTCCGCCTTGTATCAAACTCTGATGCACATTCTCCTTCAAAACTTGCAAGAGAAGCCACTGTATTTGACCACAATCCGGATTATTACAGCATGATGAACGCCTTAAAAACAGGGGACGGATATGTCGGAACAGTAGAATTCTTTCCGGAAGAAGGGAAATATCACGAAGACGGACACCGCAAGTGTAATGTGTGTTTAACACCGGAGGAAACTAAAAAACTAAATGGAATTTGTCCTGTTTGCGGCAAACCAATGACAATTGGGGTTTCATATAGAGTAAACGAACTGTCTGACAGAAAAACGATTATAACTCCGCCGGAAACTGCAGGACAGGTATTCAGTCTGGTACCGCTTCAAGAAATTTTGTCTGAAATATTGAATGTCGGACCATCTAGTAAAAAAGTTGTAAATGAATATGAAAGATTAATTAATAAATTTGGTTCTGAACTTGCGATATTACAAGATATTCCAACAGATGAAATATCTAAAGATGATACGCTTTTAGGGGAAGGCATATCAAGATTAAGAAACGGACAGGTTATAAAACATGCCGGTTATGATGGAGAATATGGAGTTATCAGATTATTTGAAGAAAATGAACTGGTAAAAAAAAATTTTATAAATTTGAAACTAAATCTTAATCTTCCAGAAGAAACTCAACCGGCACAAACTAAAACGCCTAATTTTACAGAAATAAATGAACCGCTCGAAAATATTCAAGAAAAAGAAATCGTCGTCCAAAATAAAAATTATGGACTTGATGAATTTCAAAAAAGTGCTGTAAAAAATACAGAACAACAAATTTTAATAGTTGCAGGACCGGGTTCAGGAAAAACAACCGTACTTACACAGCATATTGGATATTTGATTTCTGAGTGCGGAATTAAACCTGAGAATTTTCTGGCAATTACTTTCACAAAAAAAGCTGCTAACGAAATGGAAGAACGACTGCAAAAAGTTATCTCTCAAAAATCTTCAGCACTGAATATTCATACATTCCACTCGCTTTGTTTTTCAATATTAAAGCAAAACTATAAGCAAGCAGGTTTAAATGAAAACTTTATAGTAATGAGCGAAAAAGAAAAAGAATTATGCGAAAATCAGGAATTAATTAATAATGCACTTAATTTTGATGAACTTATTGAACTAAGCGTTAAATTATTATCTGAAAACAATGATATTTTAAATGATTACCGGAATATGTTCAAATATGTTCTCATTGACGAATATCAAGATATTGATGAAAATCAGTATAAATTAATAAAGCTTCTTGTTCCTGAGAACGGAAACATTTTTGCAATCGGAGACCCAAATCAGGCTATCTACGGATTTAGAGGTGGAAGTGCAAAATTTTTCAACAACTTTACACTGGATTATCCTAAAACAAGAATAATTAATCTAAAAAATAATTATCGTTCAACAAACAGTATTGTTGATGCATCAAATCAAATGATTAATAGCTATAACATTATTTCTGTATATGACAAACCACATGAAAAAATTACCATCCACACAGCACCAACAGATAAAGCAGAAGCAGAATTTATAGCCAGCACAATAGAAAATCTTATAGGCGGTCATAACTTTTTCTCTATTGATTCAGATAGGTCTGAAGGTTATGGGAATTATGACTTTTCAGATTTTGCAATTCTATACAGAACATCCTCTCAGCTTCCTCCAATAATAGAAGCTCTAAATAGAACAGGAATGCCTTATGTAAAATTATCCAATGATTTACTCTGTGAGAAAAAATATGTTAGAGAGATGTTAAATCAATTAAATGAAGATGAGCCTGTAAAAAATCAACTTGAAATGCTTTCTAACATTTATAAAGAAAAAATTGACGATTATATCCTGAAATATTTAATAAATATCTCAGAAAATCATAATGATAAAAATGAATTTATGCACGAAGTTTCGTTATTAACAGAAGCCGACACGTTAGATAAAAGAGCGGAAAGAATAACATTAATGACCTTACACTCTTCAAAGGGGCTGGAATTTAAATGTGTATTTATAGCAGGACTAGAAAATGAGATACTGCCGCTATATCGTGCAAAAACTACTAATGAAATTGAAGAAGAAAGGCGGCTTTTGTATGTTGGTATGACACGTACAAAAGAAAGACTATTCCTTTCACGAGCAGAAAAAAGAAAATGGATTGGAGGCTATAAAAATCTGCCAATATCACCATTTTTAGAAAAAATTGAACAAGATTTGTTAAATCTCAGCAAGTTTGATAAAGAATTTAAAGAAAAAGACAATTCAGAACAGTTAAAACTTTTTAGGGAATATTAATTATGAAAAAAACTATCATAACTTCACTTACAGCATTTTTAATATCAGGATTGATACTTTCTCCTATTTCAGCAGCAGAAAGTATTGTAGAGGTTGAAATTACAACAGATCAAAATACCGCAGAACAAATTGATGTGTCTAATAAATTAAAAAAAGAAATGAAAGAAGCCATAAATCTGATTTATGGCAAACAAAACGCAGATGAAATATATAATAATGTCCTAATACATGCAAACAATGCAATAAATGCACGGTCTAATGATTTAAAACTTCAAGATAAAACACGAAAAACAGACTGGTACAAAGATGAAATTATTTATATGTTTTATGTAGATCAGTTTGGCATTGTAAAACAAAACTCATCAAATACATTCAAAGATACCCGAACTATGTTTAATTACCTCCAAAACTTAGGAGTAACAACATTGTATATGCTGCCTTTTGCAGACAGTCCGATGAAAGATGCGGGATTTGATGTAAAAAATCCAAGAAAAGTACGAAACGAACTCGGCGGAATGGCAGAATTCAAAAATTTCGTAACCGATGCAAAAAAAAGAGGATTTAAAATCAAAGCTGATTTAGTATTAAACCACCTATCAGATGAACATGAATGGTTCAAAAAACTTGAAGCTGGCGATTTAACTTATTTAGATTATTTCATATACAAAGAACAAATGCCTGAATATACAAAATATGTAGACGAAAAACTCGGAACAGTAATCGAATATCAAGAAGATGACGGCAAAATTTCAAAACGCAGATTGATTTTTCCGGAAAATACCGAAAATAATTATCGAAAGATAACAATAAACGGCAAAGATTATTTTCTTTACCACACATTTTACCCTTTCCAGTTAGATATAAACTGGGAAAATCCGGAAGTTCTATATTATATGCTTGATACAATTTCTAACTGGGCAAATCTTGGAATTGATATTTTTAGAATGGATGCAATACCATATTTATCAAAAGAAGCCGGCACAAATGCAGAAAACCAGCCAAAAACTCATGCAATTATTAATTTATTAAGTGATTATATTCAATTGACAGCACCATCATCAGTTATACAGGTAGAAGCCTGTCAGACACCAAAAGATATTCTTCCATACTTTGGTAAAGATAGAGAAGTAGAAACAAAAATTGATAACGAGAACATTAAATTTAAAAGAACATCCGAGGCTCAAATTGCATATCATTTTCCTTATATGAATGCACTTTGGGCAAGTATGGTTACCGGCGATAAAAAATATTTTATTGAAGCATATAAAAAGACTCCGGCAATTCCTAAAAGTGCAGTATGGGGCAACTTTTTAAGAGTACACGATGAATTAACACTGGAAATGGTTAGTCCAGAAGTAAGAAATATCATATTTCAAGATTTAGTAACTAAAGGGGCTAACTTTAGAAACGGATTTGGCGTAAGCGGAAGACTTGCAAACTTTCTGGACAAAAATCCAAATAGAATTGAACAGGCATTTGCTATGCTATTTTCTGTACCCGGAATTCCAATAATTTATTACGGAGATGAGGTCGGAGTTGCAAATAACTTTGAAAATGCAAAAAAACAACAGTACCATAGATTAAAAAAGTCAAAAAACTTATCTTCAGGTTTTGATTCCAGAGATATAAATAGAGGAGAAGTTCCTCAAAAACTCTTCTACGGTTCAACAAAAGGTTATTATGAGTTCAATTCTAAAGTATACAAAAAAATCAAAAACTTAATAGCGATAAGAAAAACTTTACCTGTAATGGTAAACGGCGATTTTGAAATACTAAAAACAAAATCCGAAAATAATTTCTGCTATATTCGGAAAAATAAAGAACAGCAAATCCTTGTGATAAATAATTTATCTAAAGATAAATTGATTGCAGAAATAACATTACCGCCAAATATAATATTAAAAAATAACGGACGTATAACCAGTTTAAAAAATCTAATTAATGGTGATGATGTAAAAGTAAATATATCATTGCAAAACAGAACTATGCACTTAAGAATTGCACCATATCAAGTACTATGGCTTAAGTTGTAAAAGGAGGATAAATGGGAACAAATGCAATAACAGAAAAACCTAAAAAACAATTTCTAAATTATATAAATGTATTTCGCGGACTTGCGATTTTGCTAATCATAATGGGACACACTATGCAATTTGGAGCACCTTCAAGTCTGGCTCATATTGCAAATTGCGAAATAATCTGCGGAGGAACAACTCTGTTCATTTTCATTTCAGGATTTTTATTCCAACATTTATCATCTAAATTTGAATATAAAAATTATCTTTCAAAAAAATGGACAAATGTAATATTACCTTATCTTATAACCGCAATTCCAGGACTGTTATTTTGTTTATACTGCCCGATTGCATATAAAAACACATTTGCAGGAATTAATCCGCTAATCCAAATTCCGGTTTTATTGTCAATCGGCAGAGTTCACAATGTGCCAACTTGGTTCATTCCTATGATTGTACTGTTCTTTTTGTGTTCATGGCTGCTGTTAAAACTTGAAAAGAAAAATATTCTTTATAAACTTTTACCGGTTATGTTTTTAATAACAATTTTATTTCCAAGAGGTGATATTGAATATGAAACAGTAATGGGATTGAGTTTTGGTGCAAAATACCTTACTTATGTAAATTACATACTTTTAGGATTTGTACACTTCTTTGCTCTATATGTATTTGGTATGTATTGTTCTAAAAATAAAAACGTTATTGATAAATTTTATAACAATAGATTTTTACTATGGGGTTTAATGATTGCATCAAGTTTATTGGATATTTATCTGTCATATAAACAAATTTATTGCAACTACACAATTTCAAAAACATTTTTGACAATGCTTTTACTGGGCTATCTAAAACATTATGACAACTTTATACTATCGCACGAAAAAACTAATAAAACACTTGATTTTATAGCAAAATACAGTTTTGGATTATTCTTTATCCACTGGTACTGGTTATTTATATACAATCAAATATTCCACGTACTTAATGTAATACCTGTTAACACAAGCAACTATTTAACAACAATTGCAAGTGTATCTTTAAGATTTACAATGGTAACAGCACTATCGTTGTTAACTTTACACATCTTGAAAATTCTAATCAAAAAAATCAACAATGAAGCAAATACAAGAATGTTTTTAGGTATATAAAACCTAATCAATCTGTGCAATCGGATAAATTTGACGATAATATTTAACTAAATCTAAATCAATATCGGCATAAATTGCACACTCATCATTTTTCGCATTTGCAAGAATTTCAGCAGCCGGCGAAATAATCAAAGACTGACCTATTGAACTATACATATCATTTGCACGCTTTGTCTGGTTGCTTGAAATCACATAAACCATATTGTCATAAGCTCTGGTTCTGTTCATTGCAATCCACATTTCCTGAGCATACTGCAATGTTTTCGGGTCATCGTAAATTTCGTTTGGAATTGCCCATGCGGTAGGTAGAACAATCATATCCGCCCCCATTTTAATAAGCTTGTTATAATGAAGCGGATATCTTATATCAAAACAAATACCTAAACCCACTCTTCCAAAATCAAAATCTACAACAACTTCTCTATCACCTGCCGTAATTCTTTCACCTTCAGTGCCGCCCATATAATTGAACAGGTGTATTTTACGATATTTATCAATAATGTTGCCGTTTCTATCAATAATAAAGGATGTATTATATAATTTATCACCGGATTTTTCTATGACAGTACCGGCAATAATATTAGTGTTATATTGCTTAGCAAGCTCTTGAATAAACTTTATAGTATCGCCGCCATTTCCATCCTCTGGATAATTAATGAATTGTTCATGAGAAATACCTGTGGAAAAGAATTCAGGAAAAACCACCAAATCTAACTTTTTATCAGAATACTTTTTTATATAATATTCTATCTTCTTTAGATTAAGCTCTTTATTACCAATAGTTGGTTTGATTTGTATATTTAAAATTCCGGTCATAAATCATCTCCTCTTTTCAAATTTTAACACAAATAAATTTGACATATAAAAACTTTCGGTATACCATAACATTTGTACAGTTAAGAGGTTAGAGGATATGAATAGCACAGTAGAAAAAAAGAATTACACAAAAGAAGAATTATTAAATTTATACAATTTACCACTTGATGAATTATTAAAAGAATCATCAAAATATATGTCAAACAATATTGAATTTTGTTCATTGATAAATGCCAGAAACGGCAAATGTTCACAGAACTGCAAATATTGTGCACAAAGTTCACACTACTGTACAAATATTGAATCTTACCCTCTTGTTGATATTGAAGAAGTTAAAAAAGTTGCAAAAGAAGCAAAAGCAAATAAAGTTTCACGTTTCGCGATTGTTACAAGCGGAAAGACTCCTGATGAAGGCAGAGATTTCCAAATTGAACTCGATATGATAAAAGAAATTAATGCTATAGAGGGTTTAAACTCCTGTGCTTCAATTGGAATTTTAGATGAAGAACAGGCAAAACAATTAGCACAAACAGGCTTGAAACGATTCCACCACAACATAAATACCTGCAGATCATATTATCCCGAAGTTTGCACAACTCATACATGGGAAGACAGACTAAATACCTGCAAATTAGTAAAAAAATATGGAATGGAACTTTGCTGCGGTGTAATCCTAGGAATGGGAGAAAGTATTGAACAACGTATAGAAATGGCAATGGAACTTGCTGAAATTGAACCAAATTCAATTCCAATCAACATTTTAATGCCTATTCCTGAAACACCTTTTGAAAATTACCACGACAAAATTGACGAAGAAAATGTTTTAAGAACGCTGGCTGTATTTAAAATTACAAATCCGCAAGCAGTACTTCGTTTTTGCGGCGGCAGAATGAGACTTTCAGAAAAAAATCAGGAGCTAGCCCTAAAAACCTGTGTCGAAGGAATTTTAATAGGTAATTACTTAACTACTGTAGGGAAAGCTCCTGAACAAGATTTAGCAACGGTAGAAAAACTAGGTAAAAATCTTATCTAACGGCCATTCTGGCTGCCACTGCTTTCACCGGGCAAACAGACACCAAACTGACAGGCAGAATTGTACGGGGTATTACCCTCATCTTTTTCCGGATTATTATACTGAGTGTTAGTATTAATAGTTTCCGGAATTACATGCGGCTGTGCTTTGAACTCATTAGACATATTCCTTGAAGGATTTACCATCTGGTTAAGATTATTTGGAATAAGTTTATCTTTAATTGTTTGATTTTGTCCCTGCAAGACAACAGTACAACTTGTTTGACCATTTCGTAAAGCTTCTATGGGACAGGCACCTTTTACAGGAATTAGAGCGGAAAAATAAACCAGAAGTGAAAGTATTAAAATCTTTTTCATAGTTATATAATCTCCTATACTTAGCTATATGACTAAGTATGGAGTATATTTACATAAATTACATTGGATAAAAGTATAATTTTTTAAAAACGAATAATTTTTTTGCGATGTTTTTTCTCAACACTTTTTAGGACATCTTTAAATGGAATTATCGGCTCCATTTTATATCCACAGTCATCTGATAAAGTTCCGCCCATTGCAAAAAGTTCTTCCTGCGGATATCTTCTGCAAATTCCCGGACGCCAGAAGTGAACTTTACATCTTTTTGTCTCTCTATCAAGATTTTTGCATTCAAAAATCAATCCTAAATCATCTTTACCAATTATTTCTAAGTCAGAATAAAACTTATGGAGGTATTGTAATTTCTTAAATTCTTCTTCATCTTTCAGTACATGTTTAAAATGTTTGACATAAATATGGGTACAGCATTGACCGCAGCCTTTACATTTACCGGTACGCCAATAATGCTTTTTAAAAACTTTTGCTAAAATAAATTTTCTTATACTATCAAACATACATACATGATAGTATTAAAACGCAGAGGAAATTGTTAAAATTTGTAAATAATTCTTATAAAATAAGCAAAACAAAATCTTGAGGACAATTAAAAACAATGTAAACAAATTAAAAATACATTCCCCTAATATACATAATAACCTATATACAGTTTTACAAAAACTGACATAATACTATAACATAACCAAAATAACCAACCTTGACCTCTAAAAAAGAGGTCTTTTTTTTATGAAATATTAAATTAACTTAGCTATTCTAACGCCAAAAAGCTCTTCGATTTTAACATTGTTCAAAATATTACCAATCAGCGTATCCGGAGTCATTCCTTCAACATTATCATAATGCGGAATTGTACCAATAACCTGTGTCCCTGTAAATTCTTTTATCATTTCAGGATAATATTTCTCTTCAAGATTTTCAGAATCTTCATCATAATCGATCACTATAATCCCCTGAAAAGCGACACCTGCATTCTGAATATACTTAACACCCATAATAACATTATCAATATTTGATTTCTTAGGGTTAACAACAAGAACTAATGGTATATTTAAAGTTTTAACAATATCAATTTCTGAAAACTTTTCACCAATCGGAGTTGATATGCTGTTTGAGCCTTCAATAATATTGCATTCGAAAAGCTGCAAATTTGAATAATAATCATTATAAATTGTGTTTAAATCAATATTTTTAATTCCGGCATCATAAGCCCCAACCAGTGGAGAATATGAACTTTTGAACATATAACTGGAAACTGTTTCAATGTTAGAATCAATACGTTTAACTAAAGCTAAATCCTGAGATTGTGAAAATCCGTTTAGCTCATTTGCATTTGTCTGGATAGGCTTAAACACACGAGTTGAATAATTCAAACTCTGCATTGTTCCTGCTAACCCTGCAGTTATAAGCGTCTTTCCTGATTGTCTTTCTAAACCGGATATAAATATATTTAGCATAATTTCATCTTATCACGACTATTTATTTATTGCAAAATAAACCTCTTTTAGTCGTTTCTTCGTAATATGCGTATATAACTGAGTTGTTGCAACATCACTGTGCCCCAGCAGTTCCTGCACAACCCTTAAATCAGCACCGTTTTCTAATAAATGTGTAGCAAAACTATGCCGCAAAGTATGAGGCGAAATATGTTTATGGATTTTCTCCCCCAGACTTCTAATAAAATTATAAACATCCTGCCTTGTAACAGATTTACCATCAGATTTTAATAATAAAATCTTAGTGTCAGAAAGTTTATTCTGTAAGATAATCAAATCCCGATATTTTAAATATTTTTCCAATGCAACTTTGGCTTTTTTGCCAAACGGAACAACCCGTTCTTTTGAGCCTTTGCCGTAACACTGGATATATTTTGATTTCAAATCGATATTACTTAATTTTAAATTCACAAGTTCAGATACCCGAAGTCCGCATCCGTACAATAATTCCACAATTAAAGCTTCTTCTTTATTCAAATCAAAATTAAGAATTTCAGTTATTTCATCTACTGAAATAACCTTCGGTAATTTTTTAGGCAGTTTAGGCTGTTCAAGCGTAAGTGTTGGATTAGTTGAAATATATTCATTCGCACACAACCACTTAAAAAATCCGCGTAAGGAAGCAATTTTTCTTACGACACTACGAGGATTTAAATTACCTTCTCGTAAACTCAAAATATATGAATTTAAATGGTTCCTGTTAATATCTACAATATCACCGGCTCCATTTGAAGCACAAAAATCAATAAATTCTGTCAAATCACGACGATACGCATCAACAGTATTTAGAGAAAGTCCTTTTTCTACTTCAATATATTCCAGATATTCTGACAAAAGCTGTATGTCCATAAATTTGATTATACTCTTATTTTTGAGATTATCAATCTATAATTTTTGCAAGTTTAAATAAATAATCTTCTCTTGCACCGCATTTTATGCCTTTTGGAATAAAATTTTCTTTGAACCGTTCAACTGCATATCTATCAGTCATACCTGAAATATAATCAGTAACGATACGTACAATTTTTTCCTGCGGACACATTGGTTTTAACATATCAACGTAGAGATAAAAAAGTTCTTCAATAACACGGCGAGCCTTTTTTTCTTCAAGTTTTGCCGGAGAATCAATATAAACATTATGAAACATCCAATCACGAAGTTTGGTTGTATAACCCCATGCTTCTTCACTCATTGCTATATTGGGCTTGCCTATAGAATTATTCACAACCTCATGAATCATTTTATTTAACCGCTTGCTCTGGTCAGATGAAAAGTATTCAATACAATCCTTAGGTAAATCACTTTCAGATATAACACCGGCTCTAATTGAATCTTCGATATCATGATTAATATACGCAATCTTATCGGCAATTTGAACAACTTTACCTTCGGCAGTTGTTGGTTCAAAGCCCCAAGTATGAGTTCTTATACCATCAATAGTTTCCTTACAAAGATTTAAATCTTCCAGAACTTCAACAACACGTACACTTTGCAAATTATGATGAAATCCGCCTTCTACAAGTTCATTTAACACACCTTCACCGCAGTGACCAAATGGTGTGTGTCCCAAATCGTGTCCGAGTGATATTGCTTCCACCAAATCTTCATTCAAATCCAGTGCTCTTGCAATAGTTCTGCCGATTTGAGAGACCTCTAGAGTATGTGTCAAACGTGTTCTAAAATGGTCATCAAAAGGTGATAAAAACACCTGTGTTTTATGTTTTAAACGCCTAAAGGCTTTTGAATGCAAAATTCTATCTCTATCTCGCTGAAAATCAGTCCGCAAATCGGATTTTTCTTCCGCAACTTTTCTGCCAGCAGTATCTCCTGCTTTTGCAGCAAACTCACTTAAATAATCATATTCTCGCTTTTCAAGTTTTTCTCTTATAGTTAATGTGGTCATAATTCTCCCCTTCATTGAAATTTTAACAAATAACAAAAATTAAACTATACTATTTTTAGAGGATATATACAAATTTACACGATAAAAGATAATAAAATGTCACCCTGAACTCGTTTCAGGGTCTCCTATATATTAGATGCTGAAACAAGTTCAGCATGACAGTATTTATCACATCTCGTGTATAGTTTAGCAGGTTTGGCTTTCAGTCCAACAAAAATTTTTATTCTGTTATACTTGAGCCCGTTTCTTTTCATTATGTTTTTTAAACATATTATCAGCCCAGGTACCAATTCTGTTAACCACAAACACTGAAGCTGCACCGCATAATAAAGCTTTTGAACCAGCAAATAACTTCGCATTAAAGTACAATGAAGTTGCAACACCGCTGAGTGCCGGAATACCGTATTTCAATGATATTGAAACTCTTTGTTCATTATTGTCAGACTTTCCAAGATGGTAGCCTAAAGTTGCTAAAGAACCAAGAATTGTTAAAATATCAGTTGGAGCAGAACCTAAATATAAATCTCTTACTTTATTTAAAAAGTCATCAGTTTCAACTGTTATAGCTTTATCCAGAGTTTTAATATTTTCAGAATATGCTTTTTTAACCAATTCAAAATCTTCTTTTGACAATAGTTTTTGATACAAATCTAAAATATCTTGAACTTTGCCCTGCTTAAATGAGGATAAAGATTCAGATAAAGCATTTGCACTATTTAGTAAACTTTGAGCAGTTTTTTCATCTATATTTTTTGCAGCCACAGATTTTAATACTTCGGCTCTAAAATCATTAATAGCCTTTAATACTTCATTTTTCAAATTTAAATCATTTCCGCCGCTCTGTACAAATTCACCAATGCTTCGCCTAACGTTTCTAAGCATATTAATTTGTTTAATATCTTTATGCCCGATTGATTTAGTCATTTCAATGATTTTATTTTCAAAATCAACACCTAAATCTTCTACCGAGTATGATAATTTATTTCTATGCATTTTTACTCTCTTTTGAAGAAATACTCTTTCTTTTGCCAGTTCAGAATCAGCCATAAATTTATTTAATAAATCGCCGGATATAAAGTTTTTCATCTTATTAAAATAATCACGAACATTTTGTGCAGCCTTTTTCATACGCATATAACGGGCATTTAAAGAACTTTGACCAAAATTTTGTAAATAAGTGGCATCTATATCATCATTCATTGCTGTTAAGTGATTTAACCACTGAACTTTTGTTTTAGTTACACCATTAATCGTTAAATTTTCATTTGGTTCATTTAATAAAATTTTACTAGCAATTTCTGATACTGAACGTTTTCTTGTTGTAGAAGCTTTTCCGACAGCTTTATATGAATTCACAACAGCTTGACGCCCGATTTTTTCAAACATTCTTGTTATACCATCGTGAATTTTGCCGGTATAAGGTGTTACAAACATAATTTTGCGGAATAACATATCCTTAATAGAAGTAAAATTATTAACAGCTGAACTTTTTTTAACAACTTTATCCAAGTGTCTAATCATAAAAATATATGCTCTATTTACAGGAGTATCAGACATGTTATTCAACTTTGCCTTTTGAACTCTTTTCTCCAAGTTGTCCCGTAACTTTTCAAAATTTTTAGCCATCCCTTTAGGACCGCCTTTTAACAGGAAGAATATTGTGGCAGCAGACAAAAGAGTTGCACCTGCAATAGATAAGCCTATGATTTTAAAGTTATTAGTTTTTCTCGCTTCATCAGGATTTAAGACCCAGTACGGATTAAAATTATTGCCATTGATTATATCTTTTTCAGAAACTTTATATTTATTTTCATTAGAAAGCAGCCAGTATTTCTGATTTTGAGATTGAACAGAAATATCATTAAATATATTTTTATTACGATTTTCTGGAATAGAAATAGAATTAATCATATAATCACTGGCCTTCAAAAATTCAAAAGCTCCTAAACATTGAAAATTGCCTATTGTGGATTATTTATGAAGTAATATTACGAAAATAATTCGGTATCAATAACTTTTGCAACTTCTAAGGCTGAATTTTTATCGGAAAGCAGTTCTTTAACTTTACCTAATTCACTTACTGCGTACTCTCTTTTTTCTTTATTATACAAAAGTTCTTCTATTTCATAAGTAATATTTAGAGGTTTAACATCATTCTGGATAATTTCAGGAACAATAGGTTTATCAGCAATAATATTTGGCAATGAAACTCTCTTAATACATCTGACAAGTAAATAAACCCAGTAAAAGAATTGAGGCCCTCTATATGCAATAATCATCGGAGTTTTATACAGGCAGGCTTCTAAAGCTACAGTACCTGATGCTAATATCAAAGCATCAGAAACGCTTAATAGGGCCTGATTTTCACCCTTAATTACTTTTATATCAGTGTCTCCGAGATATTTTTTATAAACATCATCAGACAAATTAGGAGCATGAGACATACAGAATTGTAAATCAGGATGTCTTTCTTTTAAACGTCTGACAGTTTCTTTAAATACGGGCATAAGATGCTTCAACTCAAACTCTCTTGAACCCGGAAATACAGATACTAATTTTTTCTCAACATCCAAATCATGTTTTCTAAAAAATTCTCGTCTGCCCGCAGGCGGCGGAAGCTGCGAAACCAGCGGATGCCCGCAGTAATGTGTATCAATTCCATATTGAGCATACAAAGGTTTTTCAAATGGAAAAATACAGAGAACCTTATCAACAAATTTTTTGATAAGTTTAATTCTATATTTTCTGCTAGCCCAGACTTGAGGCGGAATATAATAAAAAACTTTTATTCCGGCTTTTTTCAAAAATCTTGCAATTGAAAGGTTAAAAGCACCATAATCAATCAATAAAACTAAATCCGGTTTATAATCATTTTTTAAATAGTCAACAAGAGATTTTCCAAGTTTATAATGGTCGATAATAATTTTTGGAGAAAGTCCGACAGCAGACATTTTTTCTTGATTTGCAAAAAGTTTAACCCCCTGAGCTTCTAGATTAAGCCCCCCGATACCTTCAATTTCGACATCAGAACCGAGGGCATGAAGTTCTTTGACTACTTTTGAAGCGTGAATGTCTCCTGAATATTCTCCAGTTATTATAAATATCTTTTTCATCTAAACTATACCGCCATTATTACAATATTATGTTCATCAGCATATTTTACAACTTTTTCTTGATCAACAATAATAGTTTCATTTGCTTCTACAGCAATTAATCCTGCATGTTTATGACTCATTGTTCTAAGAGTTCTCATACCAATAGCCGGAATATCAAATCTTTTATCCTGCTTAGGCTTAGCAACTTTAACAATTACAGCTCCTTCTTTTGCCAACTTAGCACCGCGTTTTATACAAACATCAGTACCTTCAATAGCTTCAACTGCCATAATCATTTTATCTTTAATTACTACAGACTGACCGACATCCAATTTACCCATTTCTTTTGCTAACCAGAAACCATAATTTACATCTTCCATCTGAGCATCTGTAGGTTTGTGAACCCCTAAAACTCCGGCTGGAATCATTAAATTCTTTATAAAAATAGTCTGGTCTAAAACTTCAATGCCGATTTTTTCTAATTCTTTCACAATCATCAACATAACTTGATCATCATTTAAGCGGGCAGCTTCTTTAATTAAATCTACAGCTCTTTTATCAAATTTATGTAATTGAAGTAAAACTTTTTTATGAACTTTACCTAAGAAGGTTAATTGTTTAACTTCTTCTTCTTTTAATATACTTTCTATTCTGTTAACTTCACCGGGATGACAGCAAAAAACTTTTGAACAGTATTTTTTCAATTCTCTAACATTATCTTTTGCCAAAGATATACAAATAACTTCAAATCCGTTTTCTTTCGCATACTGAGCCATTTTAATAGGTAAAATACCATCGCCGGCTATCAATCCCTGTTTATTTTCTAATGTTATTGTCACTATTATTTCCTCTTTTACTTATCTTAATGAATAAATCTTTTTAACTTCTTCTTCAGGTATTATTTTAGCACCACCAAGAAGATTTGAACATATTAATGTTTGAGCATAAGCTTCACATAATTCCAGCTTCAAATATGTTTCTTTAATATCTTTACCGCCAACAATTACACCATGGTTTTCTAATAAAATCACATCATAGTCTTTAAAATAAATTGACGTATTATCAACCAAGTCTTTAGAACCAGGCAGTGCGTACTTTGCAAGCGGAATTTTTCCGAAACAGTAAACGATTTCTGCCAAGACATTTTCATCCATTGACCGACCAGAAGCAGCAAAAGCTGTTAAATACGGCGAATGAACATGAAAAATATAATTTATATCAGGTCTTTCCTGATAAAATTTAACATGCAGCATTTTTTCGCTGGAAGGTTTTTTTTCACCTTCTGCTAAATTTCCATTATCATCAATAAGTGATAAATCAGACTCTTCCAAATAGCCGTTAGCAGAACCGGTAGCTGTTATTAAATATTTATCACCAAATCGTGCTGATAAATTGCCTGAAAAACCGGGTGTAAAATTTTTCACACCTGCAAGTTTTCCATATTCAATTAATTCTTTTTTTAATTTATCTAACATATTTACTGTACAGTTTCCTTATCCGGATCTTCGATTTCAATAACCTGAGCATATTCTAAATCTTTAGCTTGTACTGTAGATTTACTTTTCTTATTTGAAACATTCACTTCACTGCTATCCTGCTGTTTAGATGATGAAAATGCTAATTTTCTTTCATCAGCTTTTTCTCGTTTGCCCAATCTTTCAGGATTTTTTATTTCCATTTTACCATAATTAATAGTGGTACCTTTTGAATCAAATGCTACATTAAAGCCAAAGTAAGTTGTTTGTCTTACAAAGTCATACCCTAGAGTAATTTTTAAATCATCAGGTCCAAATGCAACTAAGAAGCGGTTTTCTTGAAACATTTTTCCGTTTGGAGCATCATCAGAAAGGTTAATATTACCAGACCAGCCAACTGACAGGTATTTATTAATTCTAAAAGCTTCTGTCAAATATACACTCTGGTGACCGTATCTGTATCTGTCGTATCTCGGAACAGGAGTATCATCAGAATAACCTGCAATGAAATATCCAATATCTTGCATCCAATTTTTATATTGCATGTGAGCTCTCGGACCAAATCTGGCAATAAATTGAGTATCTCCGGTACCATATAATGCAGCAGAACCCTGCATTGCCATACTTACATCAAAAGCAAGTCGTTTTTCTTCATTTACATAACTGTAAAAAGACTGTCTAATTTCTGCCATATATCTTAATCTTGTAGTAGCAATACCTGTAGAATTAATTTTTTCGCCGTAGAAGTTTCTGTCATTATCTTCCATAATACCAAAACCAGCTCTATGACGGAATTGTAAATTCATGCCAGGTGCTAAGAAGTCTTTATTTTTATATCTTTTATCAAAATATACTTCAGCCATATATTTAGGCATTCTGTGTCCTAAAAACCATTCATCCATGTAGGTATTTGCAGCGTATTGTAAGAATAAATTATCATCCAATCTCTGAATACCTTTCATAAAGAACAGGTCATTAGCAGAACCATATCCGAGTTCTGTACGGTTATATGTATTTAAATATTTTAAAGCTCCACCAAACCCGAACTTATGATTATAGTTCAAGAAAGGAATTGCCTTAATAACAGAACCGCCAGGTCCGCCAAATACAAAACCGGGACCGATAAACATACCTAATCTTCGTTTTGTACCGAATTCCGGATAATTAGCTTCAAAGTAATCTCTGTCTTTATTTGTGTATGCGGTAAAGCTAGGCCATTTAAACCAGAATTTATCTTTACGGTAAACTTTTATATCTTTTGCCTTGATAACTTCATGATTTTTTCTGGCTTCCACATATAAAGAACCGATATCAATTGTAATTCTGTTTCCTGTCGGGTCGCCGAAGAATAAAGATTTGTCATCTTCATCAATAAGCATATTTTGGAATCTTGGTCCAATCATTCTTGATTGAATTCTGTGAATACTTGATTCATCAGAATAGAAATTACCGTTGTGCAAAATAAGTAATCCGTCTTTTTGAATACCTTTTGCAGCTTTTAAATTCATTGCGGTAGACAAAGTATCAAGATTATCCATAACAACAGTTTCTTCATTCATATCAACTTCAAGATAATCCCCTCTTGTAACCATACCATCCTTAATTACAATAACATTGCCAATACCTTTTAAGATATTGGATTCTTCGTTATAAACCATTTTATCTGCAATAACTTTAATATTCTGAGGCGGCAAGTTTAAAATAGGACGCCCTGTTGCAATCATATCACCGGTTTCGTCATCAAAGTTGATATTATCAGAATCAAGAATTAATTGTTTTTCTGTAACCTGTTCATTAATGCCGCCTTCAAGTGCCAAAACTTCATTCGGAATTTCAGAAGAGGTTTCAGACTGAAGAACAGAAGTTAAATCATTTGTAGGTTCAACAAATTCCGGAGTATCCACAGACTGACCTGATTTTTTTCTATTCCAGATATTTTTAATTCTTTGAGACACCGGAACATAATCTTGAGAGTCTCTCTTTGCTTGAGCTTCAAGAACTTTATTGGAAACCGTCAATCTCATTTGTTTAAAAAACGGCATATTATTAGGGTCGATTTCTTTATAAGTTCTATCCGAATCAAAAGAATATCTATATTCAGAATACTCATCCGAAACTTCAGGGATGATATCCGTCAATGAAGATCTAAAAATAACATCGGACACATTAGAAACCGGTGAATCTTGTATTTCTTCACCATACGATATATTTGAAAATGTTAATATTAAAAGTGCTGCTAATAAGTATCTTTTCATAACTAATCCCTATAATACGCTTAAATATAACTCAACGGATTTGTAGGTTTACCGTTAACTCTGACTTCAAAGTGGCAATGCGGACCTGTACTATATCCGGTAGAACCTTCTCTTCCTATAGTTTGACCTTTTGTCACATTTTGACCATTGCTTACCAGTATTGAAGACATGTGTGCATATAATGTTGTAATTGGCTGTCCATTGATAACACCATGGTCAAGAATTACAACTTTTCCATATCCTCCATACCATCCGGAAAATATTACACGACCATCATTAGAAGCTTTAATAGCCCCTCCGTTTGGTCCGCCGATATCAATACCGGAATGGAATATTCTACTTTTGAATATCGGGTGGATACGATATCCGAAAGGTGATGTAATCGGACCTCTTATAGGCCAGATAAATCCTGTAGAAGAAACCTTAACCTGCGGCTGACCTGATTTTTTACTCAAGCCTGCAATCATACTCTGAATACTGGCTGATTGTCTAGCAAGTTCACGCTCTGTTCTTTCATAATATGATTTATCTTTTTGTAAGCGTTCTATCATTGATTTATTTTCAGCAATAGAACTTTGAATGGTTTCTCTTTGATTTTTAATATTACGTATAGAAGCTTCGGCTAATCTGCGTTGCTCTTCAACCTGAGCTTTCAGACGAACAATTTCATCAGCTTTAGCTTTTACCGCCTGCATTCTTTTATAATCATCTTTAATAATAATTTTTTCAAAATAAAACATATCCATCAGCGTATTAACATCCCGTGCCGAAAGAATAAGTTCAAACATACCGGTTCTCTGGTGCTTATAAACCTGACGAATACGTTCTTTCATCGCAGCATCAATAGCTCTAAACTCTGCAATCGCGTTATTCAACTGAGTTTCCATAGAATTCAAGTTAGATATTAAATTATTATATCTTGCTGTAGTTTCTCGCAATTCTTGATGGGCGTGTTCTAATTTTTGCTGATTATTACTCAATTTATTACGTTCAGACCTTAGTTTTAAATCAGCCTGACGTTTCTTTTGATTGAAATAATTACGTTTGTCATTGGTTTGTTTTAATTTTTGACTCAGGGTAGGCTGTGCTGAAAATGCACAATCTGAAACTCCAGCTATTCCTAAAGTTCCAATCAAAATCCAGCATATAAGTATATTTTTTAAAATATTTTTTATCTTCATTTTCACATTATTTTACAAGTACTGGTAACAACATCAGCCCGAATGTCCACATAAAAAAAGACAATCCAATTACTAATATAATCGCTTTCTGGTGTTTTCTGAAAAATTCCATAAATTCTCCCCTCATATAACATTATTTTACTATCAAAAAATCGTTTGTGCAAGAAATTGCAACATATTTTAACTAAAATATTGAAAATTTGAACATTTTTTTATTACAATCGTTATAAGAAGTACAGAGGTTATCAAAATGAAAGAAAAATGCACAAAATACGAAGCATTATTTACATTTAGATCACAAGAAGAACTTGAACAGCATATTCAAGAATGCGAAGACTGCAGACTTGAACACGAAAAAATGCTTAAAGTTTCTGAATTACTGCAAGAAGTTAAGCCCTACTACAAAGAAAAAAGAAAAAATCTTGCAAAAATCAAAGTTGCCTGTGCCCTCTTTTTACTAATGACAAGCGGCACAACGTTAGGTTTAATAAATTACAATACTGATATTTCTGATACTATCAAATACGGTACAACTTTAAGTGCCGAAGATTTAGGCTTGCCTGTAGATACTTACGGGTTAATAACGGTTGAATAGATGGATTTTAACAAAGTAATACTTGAAAACAAACAAAACATAAAAAATATTATAAGACTAATAACCAAGGAAGATAACGAAGATCTGGAACAGGAAGTCTACCTTAAAATCTGGAAAAATTCTGACAAATACACCGAAAAAGGCTCTATAAAAAGCTGGATTTCCTGCATCACAAAAAACACATCTTTAGACTATTTAAAATCCGCATATCACAAGGTTTTCCAAAGCTCTACATCTGATGATTTTGTAGTTACAAGTATTAAAGATAAAAAATCCACACCGGAGAATAATTCTATAAGCATAGAAAGACAAAAACGAATTATTAACGAAATTGAACACTTAAAACCAAAACTAAAAGAAGTTATTATGTTATGTGAAATAAACGGTTATACTTATGAAGAATGTGCACAGAAACTTAAATGCCCTGTAGGCACAGTTAAATCAAGAATTTATAATGCAAAAAAAGAATTAGCAGAAAGATTGAAAGACTTACTATAAACGAAAGGAATAAAAATGAAAAAACTATTTTCATTACTATTATTTGCAGCTTTAATAATTGGATATAATGCGGCTTTAGCAGAAACTACTCCGCCGGTACAACCCATTCCGACAAAAGAACAAATGAAACAAAAATTTGAACAGCGTTTAAATTTAACAGACAAACAAAAAGAAAAAGCAAAAGCCATTCACCAGAAAGGCAGAGAACAAATGAAGCCAATCATTACACAAATAGAAGAAAAACGTAATGAAATCGAAGCTGTAAAACGTTCAAGAATGGCTGATAGAATGCAGCAAGAAAGAATAGCAGAACTTTTGCAGGAAATTAAAGATCTTGAAAAAAAAGCCAGAGAAATCAGAAAAGCAAACAGTCAAGAATTTGAAAAAATCTTAACGAAGAAGCAGCTAAACGAACTGGCTAAGATGAAAGCTGAAGGTCGTGCACAATTTGAAAAAAATCATCCGGCACGCCCGCCATTTCAGGGACTGGGTGCTCCGGGATTTTTAATGCCAAAACCTTCTTTTATGAATCCTGTAAAATAATTACCATGGATAATCTTTAGGAATTTTCCATCCATTTAACTGGATTAGTTTTGTACAATATCCACAATTTGTACAACCTCTTTTACAAGCCCAGGTATTACCATTTTTCAAATGCTCCATCGTACCATTCCAACTATAAATATATGGTTCGACAAAGCTTGTACTATTTACTGTTGAATTTATACCGCTCTTTTTAGTAAATTGAAATTGAAAACTATTTCGAGGGTGACGACGAGTTACGTCACCGTCTAAAAAGTAGGTAATATCACCACCATTTCCATCTATTCTAAATCGGAAAAATATACCATCTAAAAGAGTTATACAAACATTTGATGTATCATTTGAGCATGGTACGTAATGTAAATATTTTATATATGGGAAAAAATAAGTATGCAAAAATTCAACATTTTCGTTGTAGGTGTAATTCTTATTTTGAGTAACCCATGCATCAGGATCACCATTTTCAGCAGAAGACATCCTTAGGGCTTGGTTAAGGGTAGAATTAAATTTGGTCAATTTAGTTTCTACAACATGTTTTTGATAGTTAGTAATCATTGTAGGAATAGTCATAGCTGCAACAACACCGATTATTCCCAATGTAATCAAAACTTCGGCAAGGGTAAATGCGAACCGTTCAAATGCACTATTAGTAAGCTTTAAGAGGTTACCCCCCCCCGAAAAATCCCTTATTATGTAACATTTAAGACCTCCTTTAATTATCCAAATTATTTTTTCTGGCTTCTTCTTCTTTTACAAACGTACAAAGCTCTTCGAGCCTTTTATCTTCCATTGCATCCATTAAATCTTGAATATCCATGATTTTACCTAATGCAAAACCTGTTTCGGCTAATAACACACAGTCATTGCATAATCTGTAATCACCATATCTAATGGAACCTGCTAATGATTTATTTTTACCGCAGCAATCACAGTCAAAATACTCATTGGCAATATCAGGATTTTCTTCAATATCATCAATGACCATTTGTTGTGCAACTTGCTGCATTTCTTCTATAATTTCTTCTTTTGATTTTTCCATAATAACCCTACTTAACTAAATCCGCCATATCTTTGACAGCCTGCGGCAAGCCTTTAAATACAGCTCTTGAAATTATACTATGACCGATATTTAATTCATATAAATCTTTTATCTGACGCATTCTATGAACATTTTCATAGTTCAAACCATGACCTGCATTAACCTTCAAGCCCAAAGCAGTGGCTAATCTTGAAGCTTCTCTGACTTTATCAAATTCTTCCTGCTCCTGGGCAGTGCCAAATGCCATTGAATATTGACCTGTATGCAATTCTATAAATTGAGCACCTGTTTTTGCAGCTGCACGAATTTGTTCTTCTGTCGGGTCAATAAATAAACTTACAATAATACCTGCATCCTTTAAAGGATAAATAAATTCGGTAATTTTGTTTAACTGACCTGCAACATCCAATCCGCCTTCAGTAGTGACTTCCTGACGTTTTTCAGGTACCAGACAAACAGAATAAGGCTTAACTTCAAGTGCAATTTTCTGCATTTCATCAGTGACAGCCATTTCCATATTTAATCTTGTTTTTATTACTTTTTTAAGTATATGAATATCAACATCCTTAATATGACGTCTATCTTCTCTTAAATGTGCAGTAATTGAATCCGCACCATTAGCCTCGCAGACTTCTGCCGCTAGTATAGGATCCGGTTCCGCACCCCCTCTGGCATTTCTAATTGTTGCAACGTGATCAATATTTACACCTAAAAGCATAATAACCCTTTCTAAAATTTCAATTTACTTATTTTTAACAAAGCCGTATATGAAGGCAAAATTGTAATTCTTTCTTCTATATTATCAGATTTAGCCGCAATTTCAATAGCTGTCTTAATATCTTCTTCAACAATTATTTTTTCCTGCGAAATTCCGGCATATTTAAGCCTTACAGCCATATCTTTAGCACGAATACCTGACGTAATAACAAGCCCTTTGGCATCTTTCAACTGCTCAAAATCACTATCCCACAGCCACGAAATATCTCTGCCATCAGCGTAATTGTCATTTATTGCAATCACAATATTTGACGACAAATCAACAGTTTTCAATACTTCACTGGCTCCGGTCGGATTTTTGATAAGTTGAATCAATGCATTATGACCATTAATTATACGGGTTTCAGTTCTGCCAAAAATTGATTTATAAGAACTTACCGCTTCTTTTATAGTATCTGAAGGAATACCTTTTTCTAAAGCTGCAGCAACTGCACCCAAAACGTTATAAGCATTGTAAAGACCTACTAAATTTACCCTGAATTCATATTGCTTATCTTTACAAACAACAGTTAAATTAGAATAATCATTATACAATTTAACATAGCCTTTATAATCAGGCTCAGGTCTGTGATATTGGCAAGAGTCACAATAATAGTGACCTTCCTGAGCAAAAAATTGTTTATGGTATTTCAATGCAGAACCGCAGATACAATTAAAATTTTCTGAAGGTGCAGAAGAAACAGAACTATGAACTTCTGAACAAATTTCGACATTTTCAAACCCGAAATACTTAACTTTTTGACGGTTTTTACCAAAGTTTGTAACCAGTGGATCATCTGCATTTAAAATAAGAGTTAATTCTTCATCTTTATCAATCGCATTTTGAATAAATCCGGCAGTAGTTGTTAATTCACCATATCTATCAAGCTGATCTCTGAACAAATTTGTAACTAAAAGATAATCCGCTTTAAAATAGTCATATAATTTGGTTAAATATGCTTCATCAGATTCAATCACCGCACTGTCAAAGTGACAAAACGGGAATATATTTAGTGCGAAGACATTCGCAACACCCGTAAGCATATTGGCACCTTTAACATTATGGATAATTTTTTGCCCGTCTTTTTCAAAAATATTAGAAAGCAACCCTGATGTTGTCGTTTTTCCATTGGTTCCGGTTATTGTAAATACAGAACCTTTATTTATATATTTGCGGAAATACGATAAAAAATTTGGACAAATCTTCAATACAACCATACCTACAAAAGAGGTACCCGAAGATTTATTCAACAATTTAATTGCCACATATATAAATCGTGCAATAACAAGTGCGGTATAGAATCTTATTCTCTCCATAAAATAGTCCTTTTGACGTATTACAAAAAATATGCAATGATATATTATAAATATAATATAATACAAAGTAAGAAAAGATAAAAGATGATAGGTTTATTTTTTACAACAATTTTTATAGCAGAATTAATAATTGCCGGCTGGATAATTTCAAAAATTATTGCATTCAACAAGTTAGTTTGCGAAACAAATAAACAGGTACTTGATTTTAAAACAAAAATACCTGAAATATTTAACAATACAAGAATTTCAATTAACTCATTCCTATTAAAATTAAACAATATAGATCAATTTGTAAACAAGAAAAAAGAAGAATGTACTAAAATATTAACACCCAATAATTATATTAAATTTATTTCATTCTTTTTAAATAAAGATTTTAAAAAGTTATTGGTAATAATTGATATTGCACTAGCAATCAAAAAATTATTAAAAAAATAAGGAGTTGATTAACTCCTTATTTTTTACTTTAGTGTTTTATAATCTTATATTCAACTCCATTCAAAGTTGTGATATTAGTTCCACCTGACATATTCCATATAATTTGTTCATTAGGGTGAACACAAGTAGCATTAGCCAAAGTCCCCGAGAAATAAGTATTACCAGATGTTTGTTCCAGAGACCCTTGTAATTTGGAAAGACTCATAGTCGGTCCCAGCGTTCCATCTTGACATTTTACTCGAATTCCAGGTAATCCGCCAGGCAACTTTGTACCTTTTGGAGTAATCTGATTACTTGTACCACCTGACATTAAATACGCACTGACACCGCTGCTAAAACTTGTCGGATAATAGTTAACATCAATAGTAACTTTTGTAGTACATTTTGTATGGTTTTTATAATTTGGATTTTGACAGCAAGGATGAGAAGGTGTTGTAATTTGATTCCTACCTGCTCTATATTCACAGCAGTCATCTGACCTATCATTCTGAGAAGCACAATAACCTATAGAATCATCAGGAGTAATGGCAGGTTGATTTTCTGCAAAAACAGCATTATCTGTAGCTTTACTTGCCGTTCTATTGGTAATTGATTCCAGCTGCTGAATCATTCTTAAATCTCTTCCTAAAATATTAGGACCTTTAGGACCGTTTAAATCCATAATAATTTCAGCTGGAACACCGCCAACTTGGGGTTTTAAACACACACTTACGCCATTTTTAAGCTGTGCACAATAACCACTCAAATTAGGTGTAAATTTTTTCTTATCATTTTCTGAGTATTCATAATACTGAGAGGCAAAACACTCTGAAGTCCCATTTTTAACAGAACCGCAATCTCTTGCAATTCTGAGATATTTTTTCATGAACTTTCCGGCTGAATTTGAATAATCATCAGGTTCAGCCGGCACATACATCATTGTATCCGAAAATTTTGCTTTATTTTCAGTTATAACAAGAGAAGTAACTGCTGTCTGCAATGCAATCTTTTCTCTACTATTAATACCTTCAAAAGCCTGTGTTTGATATTTTGTTATAACCATTGGTAATATAATAGCGGCAAGAACACCGACAATAGCAATTGCAATCAACACTTCTGTCAATGTAAATGCCCTTTTATATTTTTTCATAATCCCCATTATGACTCCTTAATTATCCTATTGTTCATTCAAAATTATATTAATATTATAACAGGTCGTCTCAGCTTTTGCAATAAAATTGCCAAAAACAATATCCTAGGGGAATTTTAGCCGTACAGCTTGAAATCGTAGCAAAAATATGTTACAATTGTGAAGAAATTTGAAATATGAGGTTTACAACTATGAGTAAAAACAAAACATTTATGTTCTCAATGGGCTTAATAGCCGGTGTTGTAGGAGGTATTGTTGCAGGTGTTCTTTATGCACCGAAACCAGGTGAAGAATCAAGAAAAGAACTTGCCGATGCAGCTTGCGATTTATACGAAAAACACGCCCCGCAAATAGCTGAAGCTAAAAAACAAGCTTTAGAATCTGTTGATTTAATGAAATATAAAATGGAAAGACAATTCAGAAAATTGAATAATTCCGTTAAATCTAAAAAAATGCAAAAGGCTAAAGAATTAGAAGATTCTGAAGCACATACAAATAATGATAACGAATTTGATTATTAATTAAAAAGAAAAGGATAAAAAAATGAGCATTGAATTATCTCAAGTAGTACTAAATCATGGATTAACATTTTTAGCAGTTTCAACAGGTGTTGTTGTAATCATCATCGCTGTATATCTGGTAAAATTATTAAAAGACTTATCAGTACTCGCAAAAAATGTTAATGAGACATCTATATTAATGAACACTGAACTAAAACCAACCCTAAAAGAACTAAGTGAAACAATGCGTTCAATCAACTCACTTGTACAAAGTACAGATGAAGGTGTCGGCAATGTTAAAACAAGCATTGAAAATGCATTTACCAAAACTAAAACATTATCAGAAAGCGTTTTAGGCGGTTTTATTAAAGGATTTACTACAATTTATTCATTGTTCAGCAGAAAAAAGTAGACTTTTGGAGAATAATTTTCAAGTCATAGTATTTTACAATATGTAAGAAAACAAAGGAGAAATAAATTATGTCATCAGTATCTAAATTTATAGCAGGTTTTGTAGTAGGCGGAGCAATTGGAGCTCTTGCTGGAATTTTATTAGCCCCAAAATCTGGAGAAGAAACAAGAAGACTTCTATCTGAATCTGCTCAAGATATGGCAAGACGTGCCGACGAAACAGCTAAACAAATTCAATCTAAAGCAGATGATGCCGTTTCAGATTTACAAAAAAAAGGCGAAGAAATCAAAGGTAAAATCCAGGATTTAATGGCTAAACAAAAAGATTCTAAATCTGAAAATGGTGAAGAAAAAGAGTCTTCAAAAAAAGAAGATAAAACTGAAGCTTAAGATTAATTAAAATAATTTCTAAAAAAGGATCGGGTATACCGGTCCTTTTTTAGTCTAATGCTTATATAGTATATATTACCAAACAGACTTGAAAAAATTTTAATACCGTATAAAATTAATTTATAAAAATAAAGATAATATAGGTAGAAATATATATGATACAAAGTGAATATTTTGATAAGGCGAGAGACTTTTTTACTTCGTCTAAAGTTGTGAAATTCTGCTATTTAATGGCATTTACGGTGTTACTAACAACAATTATCTCTTCTCAAAACTTCTTTTTTCAAAGTATTATTGAAAACGGAATAAGCAAAAGAGATATCGTTGCTCAAAAAACACTGACAGTACAGGATGTCAAACGCACAGAGCAGCATAAAAGAGAAGTAGCTCAAAAAGTTGAGCCAATATTAGTTCCGGCAGAAGATGACTTTATTAAGTCTAATTTAGATACAATTCAGAACGCAATCATTCAAATTCGTAAAAAAAATACCAGCGAAAAAGAGAAAATAGAAGAACTCAATATTCTATTTGATTTATCAGATAATCCTAAACGTGATTTCATAATCAACTTCTTGCTAAATGTTGACGAACCAAGTCTTAGAGAAGCATTTGACAAAGCTTCAATATCATTAGTAAATATTTTACAAAAAGGTATTACAGAAAAAGATTACGAAAAAGATAACATAAAAAGACTTATCCAGAATAATCTGGTTAATAATGTTTCAAAACGACAGGTTTCTGTTATTACTGCAATTTTAGAACAGGTAATTGTACCAAACCTTGTAGTAGACGACGCGGCAACTGATATTGCCAGAATGAATGCACAGGATTCAGTAAAACCTTACAAAGTAACCTTCCAAAAAGGTGAAAAAATTGTATTTGAAGGGGAACCTGTAACAAGACTAAAAAGAGATGCTCTCAGAGAAGCAGGATATAATGTTTATGAGTTAAACTGGCAGGGAATATTATCTATCTATATTCTTGTTCTCCTTGTTACAATAATGTTTTTAGCTTACTTAAAATTCTTTGAAAAAGAGTATTTAGAAGCCAGATATTTGTCACTTACAGCGATGATGTGCATATTTACCTGTATAATTGCGGTAGTTTTACCAACAGGTTCATCCCCTTATATATTGCCAATTCCGGCACTGATTACTATCGGAACAATATTTTTAAATCAAAGAATTGCATTCCTGCTATCAACACTTATGCTTGTTATCTTGACTGTAGGAATGCAATATGACTCACAATTTCTAATAATATTTATAACACTTTCTCTAATTGGAATGATTACCGTGCCTAAAATCAGATACACACGCAGATTTGATTTAATTAGAGTTGGCTTCCATCTTGGAGTTGCAGGTGTATTGATTATGATGAGCCTTTACTTCATTGATAAATGTTTGATTGATGTAAGCAACACTTTAATATTCAAAAATTGCGTTATTATCTTTGCAAATGGTATTATCAGTTCAATTGTAGCTCTGGGAATTTCACCATTATTAGAAAGCACTTTCCATATCATTACACCTTATGGATTAGCTGAACTCGGCGACCACAACCAACCTTTATTAAAAAGATTACAAATGGAAGCTCCGGGGACTTATCACCACAGTTTAATGGTTTCAAGCCTGTGCGAAGCCGCTGCCGAAGCTATTGGAGCAAACCCTATATTAGCAAGGGTTGGAGCATTCTATCACGATATAGGAAAACTAAAACGTCCTTTATTCTTTGTTGAAAACCAATCTTATTTCAGCATTGAAAATCCGCATAACACTCTTAATCCAAGATTAAGCAAAATGGTTATCACTGCTCACCCTAAAGACGGCGTTGACCTTGCAAAAGAATACGGATTACCTTCAATTATAAATGACTTTATTCTTCAGCACCACGGAGAAGGTATTGCAAAATATTTCTACAATCAAGCTGTTCAAGAAGAAGGTATTGAAAACGTAAAAGAAGAACAATTCCGTTATACAGGTCCAAAACCGAATAGAAAAGAAACTGCAATTCTAATGATTGCAGATGCTGTAGAATCAGCAGTTAGGGCTATGAAAGGTGCTACAGCTGACGAAATTGAAAATATTATAGATAAAATCATTGTTGAACGACTCAATGATGGTCAGCTTGCAGACAGCCCGTTAACATTGAAAGATATTAAAATTATTGCAGCAACTTTCAGCAGAATATTAAGAGGTATGCAGCATAACAGAATTAAATATCAGGAAAATATTGCCGAAGAATTTGCAAAAAATAAAATTGAACTTCCAAATAAAGCTCTCGATGAAGATTTGGAAAATAAAATTAAAGAATTAGAAGAGCAAAAAAATAAAACTAGCAAATGGAATAACGAAGAAAACAAAGATTTATGATAAATTTAAACTTAGCAAGTGAAAACAATTATACGCAGTGGGAACTTGATGAAAAACAAGTTCTGGAAAATGCAAAAAAAATCTTCAATTATTATATGACTTTACCGGAAATATCCGGGAATTGCTGCTTGAAGAATTTTGAATACAATTCAGTAGCTTTTGACTTTCTTTTCTGCGATAGCAAAATGACACATGAGATAAACAGAGATTACAGAAACAAAGATTATCCGGCTGATATAATAACATTTGCAGTATTTGCAGATTCCCCTGATGAAGAAAGATTTGTTCTGGATATGGAAATTAATTTAGGAGAGGTTATAATATCATTAGATAAAATTATTGACGAAGCCGCCAATAAAAATATCGATAGGGAAACGGAATTAAATTTCCTGATAAGCCATGGTATTTTACATCTCTTAGGATTTGACCACCAGACTGAAGAAGAATTTAATTTTGTTGTATCTCATCAGAAGGAAGCATTAAAAAGTATAGGAATAGTGTATGACAAAATATAAAAAACAAAGTTTTACCAGTACATTTAAAAATGCAAGAAAAGGTATGCGTTTAACAATAAAAAGTGAAAGAAACGTTAGAATTCACCTGTTAATGGCAACACTTGTGCTTATAACTGCATACTGTCTGAACTTTTCAATCACCAGATTTTGCATATTATTTCTCACAATTGCAGCAGTAATTTCTGCAGAAATGTTCAATTCTGCAATAGAATTTGCACTGGATTCGGTTTACCACAACAAGTATTCGAGAATGGTTGGAATGGCAAAAGATATAGCTGCCGGAGCCGTAATGGTTGTAACAATAGTTGCAGTTATGATAGGTGTGTTGTTATTTGCCCCTCCTATAATTGAATTAATAGTCGCAAAATAAAAGTCCTTACCCATAATTTATAGATAAGAACTTCTATTTGAATATAAATACCTGCAAGGCACGCTTTCAGCCTCCGGCATGACGAAAATACTTAATTATTACTTAAAACCAAACGGAATGTTGCCAGATTTTTGATTGATAACATTGTGTGTTTGTTATGTTGTTCTTCTGAAATATCAAAAATTCTAATAATTCTTTGAATTTCAGCTAAATCTTTATATGATTCAATTTTATAAACATTTTCAATTGGATCTGAAACTACTGACATTAAAGTGTTTAATTCCTGTTCTTTCATTTGAGTATTATCCTCTTTCCTATATACATTTATATAAAGTATTTTTTTTAAAGAGAATTGCTTTTTTGATGCCATGCTGTTTTACAAAACTTAACACACAATACAAAAATGAAGACTGACAACAATTTGCCAGCCTTCGCACTTAATATCTATACTTAAAACCAATCACAAGAACCTGTTTTACATAAAATATTATCTAGGTCTTCTATTGTTTCTGTCTTAGTCATCTCATACGTAACAGGGGTTATAGAAATTTTATTATTTTTCACTGCGGCAATATCAGTTGGAGCATCAACAGGTTCATTAATAAGCTCGCCTGCCATCCAGTAATAAGTCTTGCCACGCGGATCTACCCTTTTTTCATAAGCATCTGTAAACATTTTACGACCAAGCTCGGTTATTGCAACACCTGCAATATCATCAGCGTCCAATAATGGTACATTTACGTTTAAAATACTTTTTTTAGGAAATTTAAATTCTTTAATTTTATTTAAAAGAGATAAAGTAAACTGAGCAGATAACTTAAAGTCATCATAATCAGCATTCATACTGGCAAGAGAAACG
The DNA here is from genome assembly GCA_950022495.1 of uncultured bacterium. Lineage (GTDB taxonomy): Bacteria > Cyanobacteriota > Vampirovibrionia > Gastranaerophilales > Gastranaerophilaceae > Zag111. The sequence continues at coordinate 10,803 of CATLLJ010000003.1, read as the reverse complement.
GCAATACTTGGAACACCTAACATTGCACCTTCCATTGCACAACTTACAGTACCGGAATACAAAATATCTGCACCTAAATTCGGACCGTGGTTGATTCCCGAAATAACAAAATCCGGCTGTTCATCTTTTGATAAAATCGCATTGATACCAATTTTTACACAGTCGCCCGGGGTTCCTGTTGTAACCCATGTTCTGGTTGCACCGTTTCTAGCATCCAGTTCTTCAACTCTTAAAGGTGTATGTAAAGTCAATGAATGACCTGCTGCACTGCGTTCTCTATCCGGTGCAATAACATATACATTATGTTCCGTGGATAAAGCCTCAGTAAGTGCTCTTATGCCGTTTGCAGCTATTCCATCATCATTAGAAACCAATATATTCATAAACTAAAAGTCCTCCCTAATATATTTTTAGTATATTCCAGAAAAAATATTCTGACAGATTGTTAACAATTGTAAATTATCTCAAATTTAAAGAAAAATTATAGCAATTTTATATACTAAAAATACTTTATATACATGTAAACACGAGGAAGTTGCTTAATTGAGGAATCACACAAGACTTTAAGCACACACTTCACACTTCACTATTACGAGGAATTGTAAAAAAATTCCAAGGGCCTTTATTACAAAGGTCCTTTTTTTTGCTAAATTTCTGAAGTACAGTTAGGACATCTTGTTGCTCTAATATCAATGGTTGTAAAACATTTCGGACAAACTTTTGTAGTTACCTCTTCTTCTTTTTCACAATCCTTTATTGCAACAGCCTTCAATTTATTGATAAATTTAATCAATAAAAATACCGCAAATGCCACTAATATAAAACTGATAATAGTATTAATAAATACCCCGTAATTAATAGTTACAGCACCAGCAGCTTTAGCAGCTTCTAATGATGGATAACTTACGATTTCACCTTTGGAATTTGGAAGTGAAAGGTACAAATTAGTGAAGTCTACTTTGCCCATCAACCAGCCTAACGGAGGCATTATAACATCTTTTACCATAGAATCTACAACTTTACCAAATGCAGCACCAATAATTATACCGACAGCCATATCAATGACATTGCCCCGCATAGCAAAAGTTTTAAATTCCGCAAAATTTCTTTTTAAAAATTCAAACATACAATATTCCTTATTATCATTGTCTTATTTAAACTAACATTAAATAAAAACTTAAGTTATATAGAACTATATAATATCTACATGTCTGAGTCTTCAGTTTTCAATAAGAAATTCTTATTAAAGCCGTATAGATAAATAATTCCTGCTAATGATACATAGAATAGCAGCTCGGTAATCTCTTCCAGCACCATATTTTCAAGTGCTTTTTCGGCATACATTCCGACACTCATACCAACAATCAATAATAACACATTCCAAACAGGAAATTTTACCTTTCTAATTATATTCCATAAAGTTAGATAAACCTTATTGTACAAGAAATAAAATACAACATAAGCTATATAAGTACCAAAGATAGGATGTGCTAACCAGCCGTATTTTATCTCTTTCCAGCCGTAAAAAGTATTTTCTACTCCCGGAACAGGGAAAAATATCGTTCTGCCGCAGTTAATTTCTCTAAGGAAAAGAATGCTTATTACCATTAATACAAAGTAAAAGAACTTTCTATCACCTTTTGATTTTATAGCTAAACAGGCACCTATACCAAGAACAATTATCTGTAAATTTTCTAACAATCCATTTTCATATCCAAATCTTTCCGGCAGCCACAACAGGCACGGAATAATAAGAATAAAATTCAATATCGCAACCCAGGTCACAGGATAGCATTTAAAATCTAAATGATTTTTAAAAAAGTTAATTACAGAATCTTTCATACTCAATCTCCCCAAAAACTATTAAACTTATTTTATTGTTGACAAACATATATGTCAAGCAAGAGTTATAATCTCTTTAGAGAAATTAAGCAAACCTGTTAGTTATTAAAACCCAGCAATATTTTAGACGAAGTTAATAATAAACCAACCGCCCACTTGGCAATAATAATACCGCCCAAAATTCCAATCACCGGGTCTAAAAATACCCAGCCGTAATATTTCCCCAGAAGCAGTGCCCCAATTGCAAGAATAGAGGTCAAAGCATCAGCAAGAATATGAAGATACGCTGCTTTATAATTTAAATTTTCATCTTCATCATGTTCATGATGATGCTCTTCTGAATGACAGGAATGATTATGGTGATGGTTACCACCCATCACAAATACACAAATCACATTTATAACAAGCCCGATAACTGCAACTAATACAGCCTCTCCAAATGAGATACTCAAAGGTTTAAAAAATCTTTCAACAGATTCCCATATAATAGCTAAAGATGTAAAGCCTAACAAAATAGCACTTGTATATCCCCCAAGAGCGTTAAACTTTTCTGTTTTATCCTGATACTTAACAGCAAAAACACAGATAATAAAAGTTATCCCGAGAGCTAGAGCGTGAGTACCCATGTGAAATCCATCAGCGGTAAGAGCCATAGAATGAGTAATAATCCCGTAATATATCTCAGCAATCATTGTAAGTATTGTAATAATTATTACAATAAGTGTTTTGTTTTTTAATAGTGTATTATCCATAAATCCATCCTTTCTGAAAAATAAAATTATAAATTAACGTAATTTTTCAATATGACCAACGAGTTCATTTATAATTTCTTCACTATGCTTGTTATTTTTTAAAGCATCCACAACACAGTGTTCTAAATGCCCTTTAACAACTTGTGACCAAACACCTTTTACTGCCGACTGAACAGCTAAAAGCTGATTTAAAACATCAATACAATCGCGGTTTTCCTGAATCATTTTATTAATCCCGTTAATTTGTCCGGAAATGCGATTTAACCTTGTACTCAAACGTTTTTTATCATCTTCCGAATAACAATGTGCCATAATAACTCCTCATATACTATATACCCGTATACCCTATTATAAATTAATTTGTATTATTTTTCAACCCTGCATATAGGAAAACTAATGTAAAAAGATGTAACAAAAAACACACTTTTTTAAGAATACCGCTCTATGCTATATGATATAATATTTAATAATAGGAGGTATAATTATGAGATTATTTTTAATACTTGCTATAATTGCAATTTTAAACCTACCGGTAATGGCTATTGATAATTATACCTTAGAAAACGAAAATAGAATCCAAACTCTTATTGACAATATTGGTACAAATATTTTAAATAAAAATAAAATCGACAAACGAATTATATTTACATACGATGATAAACATAAAAAGAAACTTTTATCTACAGATAAAAGGCTTTCAAAACGCCAAATTATCGTATATAAAGACCTTTATAAATCTGCACAAACAGACGATGAAGTTGCGGCTATGCTATCACGTGAAATTTCAACTGTTGTAAAATCATATAGCGGAATCTGGGGCGGCAGACTGGATAGTATTCAGGTAACTTTAGGCTCTAAAAAATTTGAAATAGCAGCAGACAAAAGAGCCGTCGATTATATGGTTAATGCAAATTATAATCCGCTGTCACTAATCATTTTTATAAATAAAACCTGTCCGCAAAAACGCTCCGACAGATTTTCAAGACATAATTTAACCTCAAAAAGACTTGCCCGCATCTATGAATACATCACATACAAATATCCTGAATATCTTGCAGATAATGAATTTTTAAATAACAAATATTATCAAAATTTTCTATTAACATCCATTGAAAACAGAAAAAAACTGAAAGAAAAAATAAAATATAATTCCACTGAGGAAATTGATTATGAATAGATTTTTAAAAATTTTAGTTTCTGCTGTAATCTTTTTTATTCCTGCGGTTGTGGCAGAAAGTGCAAATTCTTTAAATTCGGAACCCTTTGATTATAATTTTTCCTCAACATATTCAGTCCCAATAAACTTATCAATAACAGAAGACTTTTCAACCAAAGAACCGATAAATGAAGGCGGACACCTACAATTCAAAATAGTAGATGATGTTTTTGTTCATAATAATAAAATTTTATCCGCAGGAACTATTGTCAACGCAAAACTTGAAACAATAGTAACATCAGGAATGAATGGATTTCCTGCAGAGATAGTTATTTCAAACTTTGAAATTCCCGAAATAAAATCATCACAACTGATGCAAACCTATACACAAAAAGGAACAAACAGATGTTTCTGGGTTTATCCCCTAAAATGGGCATTAACACCTATTCCTTTTGTTGGATCTTTGACAAATCTAATAAAAGGCGGACACGCAAAAATTACAACCTCGGATGTTATTACTATCTTTTATTACCCAGATTGGAATTAACAGCAAAATTAGCCTTCAACTTATCCATAAAAAGCTTTGCCGCAGGTGAAAAGACCTGATACTTTTTCCAAACTATATCAAGTCCAGACTCCAACCTGGGACTAAATGGACGAAATGCAAGTTCGCTATCTTTTGATGTATCTACAAGTTTATCCAGGGTTACAGCTATACCAACTCCGGCTTTCACCATTATTGCCGCATTATAAATAAGATTATAAGTTGCAGTTATATTTAAATTGTCAAACTCATCGCCGAACCAATCAAGGAAACCGCTATCTTTAGAATACTTTGGAAACATTTGACGGGAGGCAAGAATCGGTACTCCAATTAAATCTTCAAGCTTTATAACTTTTTTCCGTGCCAATACGTTGTCTTTTCTTACAATAACACCCCAAACATCTTTTTCCGGCAGTGTTATATTATCATATTTTGACAAGTCTATAGGCTGAATTAAAACACCAAAATCCAGAAGCCCTTTATCCAGCTTTTCCATAACATCTTCAGCATTACCGCTAAATATATGAAATTTAATATCAGGATAATCAGCCTGAATATCTTTTATAACTTCGGCAATATATTTCATTGAATCTGTCTCTCCACATCCGATATAAATATCGCCGCTAATAATTTCTGTTATAGATTGAAATTCTGCTTCCGTTTTTTCCACCAACTCGACAATTTCCTCAGCTCTTTTTCGCAAAATCATTCCCTCTTGGGTGAGTGTGATTTTATGTTTACCACGTATTAAAAGTTTTTGCTTTAACTCCATTTCCAAATCCTGCAACTGACGCGTCAAAGTCGGCTGGGTAAGATGCAAAGAATTTGCAGCTCCGGTAATTGTACCTTCACGAGCAACAGCTAAAAAATATTTTAAAACTCGAATTTCCATAAAAATATAATAAACATTTTTAAAATGCCTGTCAAGCATTTTAAAATATAAAATATAAGTATTTGCTATTTTTCAAAAATGATAAATAATAAAAATATGATAGAAGATAAAAACAAAATTATTGAAAATTTAAAAGACGCAAATTGCAATGATTCACTTATAAAAGAATTTCTTCAACTAAAAACAGATGGAAAATTAAGATTATTATCACAACATAGAAAAAATCTATTAGAAGCATTACACAAAAATCAAAAACAAATTGATTGTCTTGATTATTTAATTTTTAACATTGAAAATACAAAGGAGAAATAAATGAAACTTATAAAAGTTAATACAGAACGCGGACTTGAATTAAAAGGTGCTATGTTCGGCGACAAAACAATGGACAGTGTAGTTATTATTATGAGCGGGATTTGTTCAAATGTTTTTCAGAATGACTTGCTGCCTGCAACCGGGGAATTATTAAGCCAAAATAATATTGCCTGTATTATAGGTCACGCTATGGACGCATTTTCTTGCATTGCATATTCAGATCATTCCACCGGTAAGCAGAAAAACACAGGCGTTGTATTTGATGATTTCAGCCTTATTTATGAAGATGTTGAAGCCTATGTCAAATATGCACGGGAACTTGGATTTAAAAAGATAATACTTGCAGGACATTCATTAGGTTCAAATAAAATAATACACTACTTAGGCAATACTTCTGATAACTTTGTCGATTATTTTATTGTATCTGCCCCTGTAGATTTGGCACACTGGTTTGATGTGATGCCAAATATTTCAGAATGCATAGAAAAAGCACAAGAATTTGCTAAAGAAGGACGTGGAAATGAAATTCTGCCATATCTTTTTGGGGGATTTTCGCCTATGTGTGCAAATACAGTTCTAGGTTTTTACAACGCATCTAATTTAAAAAACTGCCCTGTTATAAGTAATGATGGAGAAACTAATTCGCTCTCAAACATAAAAATTAACGGTTCATTTGTAATTGGTTCAAAAGACAGCCTTACAGAAGGTGATGCAAAAGGATTTATGGAAAAAATAAATTCATATTGCAAAAATCCCCAAAACAATCAGGTAATAGTAATTCCTGAAGCTTCTCATATTTTTTATGGAAAACATGATGAATATGCAAAAGTAATTTTAGATATTGTACAGGAAAAAGTTTTAATTCAAGTTTAGCAAGGAGGTATAATGAAAAAATTTTTAATTTACTTGACAATACTTTTAGTAATTATAGGAGGAACATCAATGGTAATGGCTAAAAATGACCCAAATAACTGGGATAAAGTTTTTACAAAAAGTGATAAAGTAGATATTCAAAAAGTAAGTTTCAAAAACCGTTATGGAATAACATTAGTTGGTGATTTATATACACCAAAAGATATTAAAAACAATAAATTACCGGCAATAGCAATCAGCGGACCTTTCGGAGCGACAAAAGAACAAGCTTCGGGATTATACGCTCAAACACTGGCTGAACGTGGATTTATAACTTTAGCATTCGACCCTTCTTACACCGGCGAAAGCAGCGGAGAACCACGTGATGTTGCATCACCTGATATCAATACCGAAGATTTTAGTGCTGCTGTAGATTTTTTAAGCAATCAACAAAACATTGACTCTGAAAGAATAGGGATTCTCGGAATTTGCGGTTTTGGAGGATTTGCTCTAAATGCAGCATCAATGGATACCCGAATTAAAGCCGCTGTAACGTCAACAATGTACAATATGAGCAGAGTTAACGCTAACGGATATTTTGATGCAATGGATGAAAAAACTCGCTATGAATTAAAACAAAATCTAAACAAACAAAGAACCGAAGATTTTAAAAACGAAACTTACGCAAAAGGTACAGGACTGCCTGACAAATTAACAGGCGAAGAACCTCAATTTGTAAAAGATTACTGGGGATATTATAAAACTGAAAGAGGTTTTCACAAACGTTCAATCAACTCCAACGGTAATTGGAATATGACATCTTCATTATCATTTATAAATATGCCGATTTTAGCATATAGCAATGAAATTCAAAATGCAGTCCTAATGATTCATGGAGAAAACGCACACAGCCGTTATTTTTCAGAAGATGCATTTAAAAAGTTGAAAGGAGATAACAAAGAATTATTGATAATTAAAGGAGCCAACCACGTTGACTTATACGACAATTTAGAAAAAATCCCTTTTGATAAAATTGAAACCTTTTTTAAAGAAAACTTAAAATAACTAAAAAAATACCCGTTGGCTATATTTTGCTAACGGGTATTTTAATAAAACAGATAATTATTTATTTAAGAAATCTACTCTTCCGCTATCAAGATGATAGTATGCCGGAACTAATTTAACATTATTTTCTTTCATATATTTAACAAGGTCTGTATCCTGAGACATAAGTTCTTCAATATCCTGCATAACATGAGCTTTAACTACATTGTCAGAATTAACTTCCAAACCACTGTTTTTACAATCTTCTACCGCAGGTTGAATTGAATCTTCAAGAGATTTGATATATTTAGTATCAGACTTTCCGGATAAAGTTGCAGCTATAGCTCCGCAATCCTGATGACCCATTATAACAATTAATTTTACACCGCAATGCATAACCGCATATTCTATACTGCCGATAACATGTTCATCCAATACGTTTCCGGCATTGCGAATCTCAAAAATATCTCCTAATCCTTGATCAAATATCAACTCCGGCGGAACCCTTGAATCAGAACAAGAAAGTATTACAACAAACGGATGCTGCCCTTTTAGCATTTCTTGTCTGCGTTCAATATTATCATCCGGATGTTTTTCTTTTAATGTTACAAATCTTTCATTTCCCTCTTTCAGCTTTTTCATAGCGTCTTCTGCTGATAAATTTGCACTATCTTGTCCAAAACATACATTAGTACTAATCATTAAAGACAAAACTAAAAATGAAGAATATAATAATTTTTTCATAATTGCTCCCTTCTTATATATAACCAGCTTCCCTAAAATATTACATCAAAACAAATCTTAATTAAATAGCAAAATTTTTTTTTAGAGTTTTTACTATTTGATAACGAGTGTTTATTATCAGAAATGAAAGGTTTATATATGTTAATCACATCTGTATCTAATAGCCCCCAGCTATACTCAAAACAAACTGTATTAAAATCACAATCTCAACATAAAACTTCTCCAATAATAAAAAATCCAGTAGTTGATAAAGTTTCATTTAGCGGACTAAATCCCGAAATTGCACGAAATCAATTAAAAATTCTTTTAACTCAGGACATCTGGGCTCCAAATTTAAGAATTAAAATGCCTGAAACACCTTTAGAAAAAGAAGTTATACTGGAAATTCTTGAACACAGATTACAGCTTGATAGACTGGTCAGATTAACAAACGAAAAATTAAACATAAAAACAAAAATCAAAATGCTCGCTAATCTCATGGAACAAAATCCTTCACATCCAGACTTACCGGCATTGAGAAAAGAAATTGAAAATAAAGGCAATCTTGATTCATACCTGAAAACATTAGACAAAAACATTGAACTTGAACAAAAGAAAAAGAAACCTGCATTAGAATATTTTAAACATATTGACGAGTTAGAAGAAGAATATACAGCAAAACATCTCCTCAAAAATTCTGCATTTGATAAATTCTGGCATAAGATTATTAAAAACAACATCAATCCTGATGGCAAATTATCAACTCAGGAATTAATTGATATAATTCGTGAAGATAAAGCACCTGTAGTCGAAAGAGTAATTAAAACGACATCACCAATTTTATCTAAAAAACAATTACTTTCACGTGTACAAAGTCAATATGAACAAATGCTCAGAGAAGGAGTTGATGTTTATAAAGGTGAAGGAAACCATAATGACGTTGCTAAACAAGCACGAAAAACAATTGCGGAAACCTACGCTGATTCAATAAAAAAACAGGCAGGAATAGATAAACAATTAACAAAAATATTTGAATCAGTAGAGCAAAAATATACTTTCAAAGTCGACAGACTTGACGGTATTGACATATATCCAATAGGTGAAATCTGGAAAGATATGAAAGCCGATGAAAAATCAATTAAACAAATTACTCAGGAAATCTCACAGCTTAAAGAAAAACTTGCAAAAACTCCTGATAGTCAAGATTTAAAAGATTTACTGACAAAGAAAGAAACCGAACTTCAAAATTTCAAAGATGAATGGGTAAGCCGACTAGGATTTAGCGTAAAATATGAAGGTATTAACCGTGAAAGAATGGTTGAAGCTGATAGATTACCGGAATACGATTACCTGACAAGCGAAAACAAAACTATCAAAAAACATAAACGAATTTTTGATATTTATAAAACTAATAACGACACAATTCCGGAAACTATGTGGGCTGAAATTATCGCTTAGATATTAATCAATAAACTAAAAAAAATGATACTCTTATTGCTAGAGTATCATTTCTAATTACAAAACTTAAAAATATTATCAAATCTCTTGTTTTTTATAACGTTTTTGATATCATAGTAAAAATTTAGGAATTTAAGAATTTTAAATTAGGGGTATATTATTATGAAAATCAATCACATTAACGCAGCACAGCCATATACTAATTATAATGGCTCAAACAAAACAAATCCATTCAAGGACAATCCTTCTTTTGCCGGAAAAGTTTATATGCCAAAACTTACCAACATTAAAAAAGAACTAATATTTTTCGGACCACCAGGATGCGGAAAAGGAACTCAAACCGGCAGATTATCTGAAGAATTAGGGCTTTCTCATATTGATACAGGTTCACTTTTAAGAGCTGAAATGGCAGCCGGAACAGAAGAAGGGAAAGCTGCAAAATCATTTATTGAACAAGGTCAGCTTGTGCCAACACAACTCATTGCAAGTATGATTAAAAATAAACTGGCAAGTAAGGAATGTAAAAACGGCTATATTTTAGATGGATTTCCTCGTAATATAGAACAGGCAAAACTACTTGAACAAATCAATGAAGCAATTGACGCAGGTAAAGAAAAATTATTCAAAGCACTATATTTTGAAATAAACCCTAAAATTCTTTTAGAAAGAATTATTTATCGCCAATCCTGCCCTAAATGCGGAGAAATTTATAACAAAAAATTCAAACCTGCTAAAATTGAAAACCAATGTGATACCTGTCATATAACACTAAAAACAAGAGCAGATGACAATGAAGAAGTTGCAAAATCTCGTTTCGGAACTTATTTTGAACAAACTGCACCTCTTATAGATTTCTATGAAAACAAAGGAGTAATGCAAAGAATTGATGCAACCGGTACTATTGAAGAAGTTTGGAATAGACTTTTCAAAGCTGTAAATGAATAATATTTATTTATACAAAAAGTGCGGGAGTTCCCCGCACTTTTAATTATCATTACAATTGTTTCATTATTGCATTATTTGTTGTTCTTGTTGTGTTTTGTACTTTTGCTGTTTTTTGCGTTGGTGACAATTGCTTTAGGATTGTTCTGCTGTTTGATTTACCGGTATATGTTATTTTTTTGTTAGCTTCAACTTGTACTTTTTCGATTGGGGTGCCTTCTTTGCCTAGGACCCATCTAAAGCCGGCGGTTAGTGCTATACCGTTTCTGCCGCCATTTCTTATCAT
>CATLLJ010000002.1 GCA_950022495.1 uncultured bacterium | reverse complement strand
CATAAAACCCCGTCGGACCTCATCATCCGACGGGGCTGGGGTAAAAAAAGGATTTTATTACTTTTGACAATAAATTGATGTTTCTAGTATAATTCTTTTATGGTTATGCTGAATAAATATTTAAGACAGTCGCCAACTTACAGATTGTTTTTACATTTTTTACGAGTATGTGCTGATTTTCTGGACACAATCGGCAATATTGCACAAATTGGGTTTCATGTTCTTAAATGTATATTCAAAGGCGAAATTTCTATAAAAGAATTGTTTTATCAGTGTGATAGATTTGGCGTAAGCTCTTTGCCTATTACTTTATCTATTGTTGGAATGACTTCAATAATTGTTGCTTCTCAGGTTGCACATGAAATGGTTAAACAGGGTGGAAGTAATTTTGTAGGAATGCTAATGACCATATTAATTGTGCGTGAAGTCGGTGCAATTATGTCCGGTTTTGCTATTACCTCAATGATTGGCTCTTCTCTTGCCTCTGAACTTGCAACCATGAGGGTTACGGAACAGGTTGATGCTATTGATGTTTTGGGTGTTGATTCTGTAAGGTACTTATTTGTGCCAAGGGTTTTATCCGGAATTATTATGATGCCGTTTGTGGTAATCCTTGCTTCTGTTGTGGGAGTTTTGCTGGGTGCAGTAACTTCTGATATGTTTGCGGGGTTAACTTATCGAGCTTACTTTGATTCAGTGTGGCTAGGTTTGTATATGAAAGACTTATGGGTAAGTCTTTTGAAAGCTGCTGTATTTGGCGGAACTATTTCATTGCTCAGCTGCACCTGCGGATTTTTTGCCTCCGGCGGTGCAAAAGGTGTAGGGCTTGCAACAACCAAGGCGGTTGTTTGGTCATTTATTGCAATTGTAATCTGGGATATGATATTTGCAATTTTATTTTTCTTTTAATTTGTGTAAGGATAATGTTATGAGTATAGAAGTTCGTAATTTAGTTAAAAAATTTGATGACAGAGTTGTTATAAATGATATCTCCTTCAAAGTTGATGATGGAGAAATCCTTGCAATTGTCGGGTTTTCAGGTTCAGGGAAAAGTACTGTACTGAAACTTATATGCGGTTTGATACCGTTTGATAATGGTGAAGTTATAACTTCGGAAGGCGATATTGCAATGGTGTTTCAATATTCTGCCCTTTTTGATTCTTTAAATGTTTTTGACAATATTTCTTTTGCGTTAAGAGAAAGAAAAGATTTGCGGAAAAGGTATTCCGAGGCAGATCTGAAAAAAATCGTTTCACAAAAGCTGGAACTTGTTGGATTGCAGGGTATAGAAAATAAGTTTCCGTCTGAATTGTCAGGCGGTATGCAGAAACGTGTAAGTTTTGCCCGTGCAATTGTGACAAAACCAAATACAATTTTATATGATGAACCTACAGCAGGTTTAGACCCGATGTCATCTACTCTGATAGAGGATTATATTGTTCAATTAAAGCGTGAAATCAATGCCGCATCTATTGTTGTAACACACCAGATGTCAACTATTACAAGAACTGCGGATCGTGTTATAATGCTGTATGATGGAAAGATTGTTTTTGAAGGAACCCCGTCTGAACTGTTAAAACAAGACAATCCGTATACAAAACAATTTGTAACAGCGTCGCTTGAAGGCCCTATGAAAATGAAAGCATAAATTAAGGAAGTAAAAATATGAAAAATTTATTTAATGAAGATGCAATGTCTTTAGATACATATATAATGGTTAAACTAAAAGAGAAAACCGCTCAGTTAAGAGAGAAATTGGAAAAACGCAATAGAGCCCCGATTTCGTTATCAATGGGTGCACCTACAGCAAATCCGCCGGAAGCACTTATTGAAAAGTTAAAAGAGTTTTTAACCGAAGATAATATTCACTTGTATTCTGTAACAAGAGGGGAACCATATTTCCGTCAGGCAATTGCAGAGAGAATGAAAAATAGATTTGGTGTTACTGTGGATGCGGATAAAGAGGTTTTTTCTTTATTGGGCTCAAAAGACGGCTTAGCAAATTTAATCAGATTTATAATTACTCCAAAGCATGAAGACAAGGAAAAAGACATTATTTTAATTCCTGATCCGGGTTATGCTTCATATTCTCAAATGGTTGGATGTTCCGGAGGTAAGGCTTATCCTATTCCCTTGACGGCTGAAAATAATTACCAGCCGAAGATGGAAGCTGTTTTTGAATGCTTGAAGGCTGACGGTTATGATGAAAATAAAGTTAAGGCTTTAATTATCAATTATCCGAACAATCCTTTAGGGGTGTCTGCAACTCGTGAATATGTAAAATCTATTATTGATTTTTGCAAAAAACATGACATTTTGCTTATTTCTGATGCTGCATATTGCGATGTTTATTTTGATGAAAAAGAAAAACCGTTTAGTGTATTAGAATTTGATGGTGCAAAAGATATAGCAGTTGAATTTTTCAGCTTATCTAAACCCTACGCAATTACCGGCTGGAGACTCGGATGGGTTTGCGGTAACAGCGAGGTTATTTCTCGTTTTGCAAAAGCTAAATCTACTATTGATAACGGTATATTTAAAGCTTTGCAAAAGGCTTGTGCATATATTATGAATTCCCCAGAAGGAGATGAATATATTGCATGCGGAAATTGTGCTTATAAAAGAAAACAAGCAATCATGGTCAAAGGTTTAAGAGAACTAGGCTGGGAAATTGATGATAATAAACTTCCACATACAACATTCTATTTGTGGCTGCCAATTCCGAGAAAATATGATTCATCATACAAATTCTGTGAAGATTTACTTGAAAAATCAGGCATTGTAATTGTTCCGGGTGATGCTTTCGGCAAATGCGGTGAAGGGTATTTTAGAATATCTTTCGTCTGCAGTGATGAAAAATTACAAGAAGTTATTGATAGAATGAAAGCTGATGGATTTAAATATTAATTAAATTTTAAAACTAAGAGTGCGGTTCGGATATTTTCCGAACCGCACTCTTCTTGTTTATTATAAATTAAACCTCAACAAATAATTTTCTGCCGACAATATTTTGTTTTCCATTATAATATCCTGCAAAATATCCGCCTTTTACAGGTTTATTTTGAGCATAGAATCTTGAAGAAAAACTTCCGCCGTTATAGTTTACAAACGGATTGTTGCTGTATGGATTTGCATTTTGAGTTTGTCTAACTACAGGAGCTGTTGTAGAAACTCTGTTAGACTGAAATGCGTTTGATAAAAAATTTACTAAACCTGCTGCCATCTTATTAAAACCTTTCTACTACACACAGTTTTTAATAATAAAAATTTCTTTGTCATTATTATATCATAGGAAATTGGAAAATTTTAAAATAACTTAACAAAAATCCTCCGTTTTATGTAGTATAATTCTATTATGTCGAATGAAAAGAAAAATATATTATTGGTGGGACAGGGTGCTGTAGTTTCTGCACTGGCAAAAAAACTAAAATCTTATGATGGTGCAGGCGAAATTTATGCGGCTCCGGGAAATTGTATAGAGTCTGATATTTTTAAAAATATTGATATAAGAGAAGATGATTTAACAGGGTTGTTAAAATTTGCATTGGAAAATGATATAGATTTGACTATTCCGGTTACTGATAAAGCAATAAAAACCGATATTGTTTCATTTTTTCAATCCAATGGACAAAATATTTTTGGTTCATCTGCTGATGCTGCGAATTTTGCACTTAATAAAATTGCCGGAAAAAGATTTTTATACAAAATCCATGCACAAACTTCTAAATTTGGAATTTTTGATAAATTGCAGCCGGCTGAAGACTATTTAAAATCAGCAAATTTTCCTGTAACAATAAAGTGTGGTGAAGTTTCTAAGCTGGCGGAGGATAGGCTTGTTTGTCCTACTGTGAGTTTGGCTAGAGAATTTTTATCAGTATTATTTTCAAAAAATGAGACGGATATTTTGGTTGAAGAATTTGCACATGGCAAAAATTTTACGGTCTATTTTATTACTGATGGCTATAGTGCTTTGCCATTGACTTCCGTTGCTAATTATAATTTTATGGAAGATGGAGATGGCGGAATTTTAACCTCCGGTGTTGGCTGTTATGCTCCGGATTATAAAATATCCGAAGTTGTAATTTCAAGGGTTGAAAATGTTGTAAGAAATGCTCTTGTTTCAGTTGAAAAGAAGGGCGAACCTTATGTAGGAATTCTCGGGGTTGAATGCGTTTTAACCGGTGAAGATAAATTTTATGTTACTGAGTTTAAGCCGTTTTTACAAGACCATGATGCGGCTGTGGTTTTGAATTTGTGTTCTGATAATTTGATAGAACTTTTTATGTCCTGTATCAATGGATTTTTCTCAGACGAGTACACCAGTATTAAAATGAATGATTGCTGTTCGGTTGCTGCAGTAGTTTCTGCCCGTCAGCTTAATAAAAAAATCACGGGTTTTGATTTAGTTGAAGATGTTGATAATATAGATTTTATCAATGTTAATAAAGCGAATAATGAAGTTTATCTTACTGTAAAAGGTGCAAATTTTGTTCTGACTCGAACTGCAGGGACACTTTCAAGAGCTAAAAAGTATTTGTATGAAGATTTATCACAGATGTCTTTCGATGGTATTAAATACCGTAAAGATATTGGTGGCAGTGACGTTAATTATTAATCCGTTAAAAATCTACTAATGGAGATGTTGAAATTTTATAATTTATCATTAGATAAATTGTATGGTGTTTAATATTGCAAAAAATTATTATGAAATTTTAGAGGTCAGTGTGGATTCAACATCCGCGGAAATTAAAACTGCTTATAGAAAATTGGCACGAAAATACCATCCGGATATTAACAAAGATGTTGATGCGATTGAAAAATTTAAAGATTTGACAGAAGCCTATGAGGTACTCTCAAATCCAAAAGAGCGTGAACAATATAATATTGTTAAAGGCTATTTCAAAAATGAGCAGACAAAGACTTATTCACAGCGAGCGGAGGAAGAATATAGAGAAACAAAATCTAAGAATGCTAATTATTCTTCTGAAACAATAAATCATGGTGCAGATAATCATAAATCGCAATCTAAATCTAAAGATTACAAATATAGAAAAAATAAAATTTCGCAGATTGTAGATTTTTTCAAATACTGGGTATTAAAATTCAAAAAGAATAAAAGAAATGAAGACCGTTATAAACCTAAAAAAGGCGATAATATAACTACAGAAGTCTCTATTTCTCCGGAAGAAGTAATTACGGGCAGTAAAAGAATTGTAAATGTCAGAACAACTCAAATGTGTCCAAAATGTTCAGGACACCGTTTTGTTAATGGCGGAAAATGCAATGAGTGTTCCGGCAAAGGCGAAATAACACGAACTAAGAAAATTACAGTAACTATTCCAAAGGGCATAAAAGATGGAGCAAAATTAAGACTTCGCGGAGAAGGTGCAAATGGCAAAAATGGCGGACCTTGCGGTGATTTGTTTATTAATGTGAAAATTGAAACTAGAACTCAAATTCATTTTGATAAATTAAATATATATTATACTGTTCCGGTTACCCCTTTTGAAGCGGCTCTTGGTGAAGAAATATCAATTCCTTGTTTTGACGGCAAAATAAAACTAAAATTGCCTCCAAATACCTGTTCTGGTCAGAAATTTCGAATTGCTAATCAAGGTATAAAGAAAAACGGTAAAGTCGGTGATTTGATAATTTCTGTAAGTATTGAATTTTCTCATGATTTGTCGGATGATGAAGTTAAGTTATACGAAGAACTTAAAAATTTATCAAGAGACGATGTGAGAAAGAATTTTGGATATGGAAGCTAAAATAAATGAAATATTTTCATCAATTCAAGGCGAAGGTCCTGTTGTAGGTTATAAACAATTATTTATAAGGTTTTGCGGCTGTAATTTGAATTGTGATTATTGTGATACTGAATTTTTACAAGGGCAAATTTACACCCCTCAATCTCTGGCTGAAAAAATAATATCTGAATATAATCTTGAAACCTTCCATTCAATATCTTTGACCGGCGGGGAACCGTTGCTATCAGCCGAATTTCTAGCCGAATTTATTCCTCTTGTTGCATCTAAGACAAAAATATATTTAGAAACAAATGCAACACTTTCTGATAAACTTTTAATCGTAAAAAAATATATTGATATTATTGCAGCTGATATTAAATTGGCGTCTGCAACCGGTAAAAATACATTTGCTCAACATAGAAAATTTTTAGAAAATTGTGACGGAACAGAAACTTTTGCCAAAATTGTTTTTGATGAAAATATTACCCAAGAAGAAATTTCTCAATGTGCATCGCTCGGTAAAGAGTTTGGCATTGAGCTTATATTGCAGCCAAAAATGGGTATTGATAATAAAATGTCAGTAAGTTCTGAATTTTGTAATCAAATTCTGGATAAACTTACAGATATTTATCCTAATGTACGTCTTATTCCGCAGGTCCACAAATTTATTGATGTAAGATAATTATTATTGTTGTGGCTCTTCTGTTTGAGAGGTTTCTTTTTCTGCTTTATTGAGAAGTTCTTCAGATTCTTTAATTGTATTTTCAACTTCTTCATGTAAGTTTTTTATTTCTTCATCAAGCAGGGTGTTGCCTTTTTCTATGTCGCTCATTGAACCATTAATATCGCCAAGCATAAGTCTGACTGCACCTCTTGACATATAACAATGACCGCTTTTTGGATTAATTGTTATACAGGTTGTGAAGTCAGTGTATGCACTTTGCGGACTGTTTAAATCCATTTTTAAAACTCCACGCATAAAGTATGCATCATCATATTTTGGATTTAACTGAATGGCTTTATTGTAGTTAGCCATTGCAGATTGTTTACTGTTTAATTCTTCGTATGCCTGTCCTCTTTCATAGTATAATTCAGCTTCATTTGGATATTGCTGAATTGCCTCATTTGCTTTTTCTAAGGCTGCTTTATATTCTTTTTTGTAATTCAGATCAACAATTTCGTATTTATAATCATCTAAAGTTACGGCATAAGCTGCACATATTCCAATGCTGATAATAGAAGCTAATAACAAGTTAGAAACCAGAATCTTTTTCATTTTTTAATCCTCTTATTTTTTATTTTTTTGTAAATCATTATCATATAATTTATTTGCTTTTTCCAAATCTTCATCTGCACCTTTCATGTCGCCTATTTCAATTTTTGCACATGCTCTCATTGTGTAGGCGGATGAATTATCAGGATTTAGTTCTAATGCTTTATTAAAATCTAATATTGCATCATTTGGATTTTCAAGTTTTAGTTTATAAATTCCACGCATTACGTACAATTTGCTGTCATCCGGTTTCAAGCTTATTGCTTTATCATAATCGTCAATGGCATTTTCGCCGTTTGCAATTTTTATTGAAGCTCTCCAATAATATAAATCAGCATTATCAGGATATTTTTGAATAGCTGCGTTACACTTTTCAAGTGCAGTTTTTAGGTTGTTATTATTGACCAACATTCCGATTTCTGTGACAATATCGTTTTCTGTCTCTGCAGAAAATGTCGGGGTATTCACTCCAAATCCTAATACTAAGATTGCTCCGAAAATGATTAAATATTTTTTCATTGGCATAACCCCGTTAAACATAATAAACATATTTTATTATACACTATTTTCTACAGAAATACCAGTTATTATAAAATATTTTTTAAATTGCAATGGCATTGGATTTATAGTAGGATATTAGCAGGAATAATTTAGGAAGAAGGTTAAATATATTATGGCAGTAAGAAAAGTTTTACATTACGGCGAACCATCATTAAGAGAGGTTTCAAAAGAAGTTCATAAAGTTTCAAAAAAAATATCTGATCTTGTGCGTGATTTATTGGATACAATGTATGCTCAAAATGGAGTAGGACTTGCAGCTCCTCAAATCGGCGAAAATGTCAGAGTTTTTGTTATTGATGTTGCAACAGGTAATGAACCGCTTAACCCGATGGTATTTATCAATCCTAAAATTATTAAAAAGAGCGGTGCGGTTAAAAGTAACGAAGGATGTTTAAGTTTTCCTGAAGCATACACAGATGTTAAACGTTATAAAAATGTTATGGTAAAAGCCATAAATGAACATGGAAAACCTTTTGTAATGGAGGCTAAAGACGGTACTCTTCTTGCAAGGGCTATCCAGCATGAATATGACCACCTTGATGGAATTTTATTTATTGACCATTGTATGAATAGATTTGAAGCAGAATCTGTTTTGAAAAAGTACAACTTACCGCCTCTTGATCCTGAATTGCTTGTAGAAGAAAAAGAGTTAGAGGAAGAATTAAGTAAGAATGATTAAAGTTGTATTTTTTGGAACTCCTGATATTGGTTTAAAATCGCTGGAATATTTGTATAATTCAGATAGAATTGATGTGCTTGCAGTCGTCACTCAGCCTGACAAACCGGCAGGTCGCGGTCATAAATTACAAATGTCTCCAATTAAGAAATTTGCACTGGAAAAAGGTTTACCTGTGTTTCAGCCAAAATCTATCCGCAAAGAACCTGATATTCAGGAAGAACTCAAAAAACTTGAGCCTGACTTCTTTGTAACATTTGCCTTCGGTCAAATCTTATCTCAAGAAGTTTTAGATATTCCAAAATATGAAACTATTAATCTTCATGCATCCTTACTGCCTAAATACAGGGGTGCTAATCCTATTCAGCGTGCAATTATTAATGGTGATAAAGAAACCGGAATTTGTACAATGATAACAGAATTAGGGTTAGATTGCGGTGATGTTTGCCAGAAATTAGTTATACCGATTTCTGATACTATGAATTGTGAAGAATTATGGAATGAAATTGCTGAAAAATCTCCTCAAATGATAGAAGAAACCTTGATGGGGCTTAAATCAGGAGATTTAAAACCTGTTAAACAATGCGAAGACGGCTTGTGTATGGCAAATAAGCTTACCAAAGAAGAATGTTTGATTGATTGGTCAAAGTCTAATGTTGAAATTCATAATCTGGTTCGTGGAATTTGCAGATGTCCTGGTGCATATTTTATGTTTAACGATAAAATAATTAAAGTTATTGAATCAATGCCTGTTGATGGAAACGGTACTACAGGAAGTGTCGTTAAATTTTCTAAAGAAGGTGTAGATATGGGCTGTGGCAGCGGATTGTTACGCTTAATCAAGGTAAAACCTGAAGGTAAGGGTGAAATGCTTGCCAGAGATTGGTATAACGGGGTGAAGAAATAATGATTACAAAGGGTATTCGAGGTGCAATTACAGTTGAATCTAATACAGAACAATCTATAAAAGAAGCAACACTTGAACTATTGAGTGAAATGTTTGATAGAAATGGTTTAACTGGCTCTGCGGATATTTCTCATGTAATATTTACGACAACAGAAGATTTAAACGCGGCTTTCCCTGCAAAATTCCCTCGAGTTGAGTTGGGTTGGGATGATGTTGCGATGATGTGTTTTCATGAATTACAGGTTCCAAATTCTTTGAAAATGTGTTTGAGAATTCTTCTTGTTGTAAATTGTGATGAAAAGTTTAAACCTGAGTTTGTATATCTTAAAGGTGCTGCCAATTTAAGAAAATAATTCCTTTTATCTGCAAAATTCTCGTTGTGTTATAATTTGTTTATGAAATTATGTGTTTTTCAAGGTACGTTTAATCCTATTCACAATGCTCATTTGCGGGTTGCTGATTATGTGGTAAAAAAATATAATTTTGATAAATTATTATTTATTCCGGCATTTAATCCTCCGCATAAAGAGATTTCTCAGGACATGGCTGAGCACAGGCTGAATATGGTAAAACTTGCGGCACAGGATATGCACAATGTTGAAGTGTCTGATATTGAGTATAAAAGATGCGGTAAATCTTATACATATTTGACAATTTGTGAATTGTATAAATTATATAATATTGATAACAAAATTCATTTTTTAATAGGAACAGATGCTTTTCAATATATTGAATCCTGGTATGAAACTGAAAAACTTAAAAATTTAGTTAAATTTATCGTCTTTGTTAGGGAGGACAATTTTGAGCCTTTAAAGTATAATTATTTACGTGACAAAGGTTATGATTTTGAATTTGAACCGCTGGAATTTCAGGATATTTCATCTACGGAATTACGAGAGAAGGTTAAATTCGGTAAAAGCATAGGACGTTATGTACCTAAAAAAGTAGAGGATTATATTTATAAAAATGAATTATATAAAAATTAGTAATGAAGAACTTATAGCTTGGCTTAAAGAAAACTTGAACGAAAAAAGATATATACATTCTATCGGAACTGCAGAATGTGCAAGGGAACTTGCAAAAAAGTTTGGAGTAGATGAAGAAAAAGCTTATGTCGCAGGATTACTTCATGACTGTGCAAAATGTTTTTCTTATGAAGAATCCGTCGAAATTTCAGATAAATATTTATCTATAGATGAGGAGGAGCGAAATAATCACAAAACAATTCATGCTCCGGTCGGTGCTTATATCGCAG
This sequence comes from uncultured bacterium, assembly GCA_950022495.1. Taxonomy (GTDB): domain Bacteria; phylum Cyanobacteriota; class Vampirovibrionia; order Gastranaerophilales; family Gastranaerophilaceae; genus Zag111. The sequence continues at coordinate 202,297 of CATLLJ010000002.1, read as the reverse complement.
AAACTAAATTCGGTGTCACAGATAAAGAAATGATATCCTCTATCCGCTGGCACACCCTCGGACGTATGGATATGTCTGATTTTGAAAAAATTATATTTATAGCTGATAAAATTGAACTTCGTACAAGAACAGAAGCGTATGCTGATAATATTAGAAAAGTTTTAGATGAAGAAAACGGATTGAATAAAGCCATGCTGGCATGCTATAAAGAAACAATAAAAAGCTTAGTCAATAGAAATTTAAAAATTTGTACTGCAACTGTTGATATATATAATAAATTGGAAGAAATTGTTAATGTTAACTAACTTAATATTTTATCTTATTTCTTAACTTTTCATGGTACAATTCTAACAAAGAGCGAGAGGGAAAGATGAAATTACTTGAGATTAAGAACAACTTGATAAAATTATCATTTGATAAGTCTGAAAATCCTGTATTAGGCAGATTTATGGTATTAACCTCTCCAGAAAAATCTTATGTTGCCCAGTTTGTTAATCTTAAGTCTGAAGTCGCTGGAAACTGTGCAATTGCTCGCTTGCTGTTTACGTTTTCATCAGAAGGTATAGTAGATAATTATGATGGTTCTGTTCCCTCAAAAGATTCTGAACTTGCTTTTTTAAACCCGAAAGAACTTTTAGATTTACTACCTGTTGAAACCCCGATTAATTTTGGTACTCTTGCCCAGCAGGAACATATTGTAAATGTAGATATTTCAGTTTTTGAAAGTAATTTTACTGCATTTGTTGAACGTGATATTGATAAAGCTGCTTTTATTTCTAATTGCGTTAGGCAGTTATTTCAGCTAAAAGAAAAATCTGTCATTATTGATACGGATGATTTATTTGGGGATTACCCTTTAGTTGAGTTTACAAAAGATTTCAAACTTCCGCTAAATGCTGAAATGATAGATTTTCTGTTTGAATATGAATTGTCAGGTGTTGATTCTTCAACTAAAGCGGTTATTCAGGATATTTTTTATGCAATTCAGCAGTATATTAAAACTCTGGAGTACGAATTTTTGCCGATTGACAAATTTGTTGATGTTGTTGCGGCTCAATATAAAGAATCTCAAATGCCGGAATTGGCTCTTCTTAAAAATAGACTATTAAAATATAGAGATTCTAATATTTTTGCAAATACTAAAGAAGAATTTTTGTCGTTAAATGAAATTATTAATGAAAAAAATTGTTCAATAATCAGTATAAAAAATGTTAGTGATGCATTACAAAAAGAAGTTGTTTCTTTTATTCATAAAGCTCTTGAATCAATTGAGAAGTATGTATATTTATTTGTTTCATTTAATGATGACAATTCTGATAAACAGATGTTGAAACAAATTTTGAATAATAATCACGTATTTACAACGTTATTAGTTCATAATGATTATAAATATGCTAAAGATTTAAAATCCTGTGCTGAAAATATTGTAATATTTACACCGCAGACAATGCAGCATGATTTTGCATCATACAATACATTTTTAAATAAATTAAATTTGGGCGAAGCAATTTTATACGGAAAACTTACACAGGGTATCCCGTTTATAATTGATATTATGGATTTAGAACTTGATTTAACAAAAGACGATGTTCTTGGCGATAAATATAGATTTATTCCGGTGCCTGAAACTATGCAATTGATGCCTGCAGAAGATGTAGAATTTGCCAATAGTATGGAAAATACTGATATTCCTATTGCTGTTGGATCGAATGATTTTGCGGGACAGGAATTTCCTGAGGTTCAATCCATAGATGTTCAAAATGCTATTCAAGCAACACAGATGCAAAATGTAGAAATCTCAGAAATGCCTCCAGTTGTTGAAAATTCAGCAGACGTATTTGAATCTTCTGTTTTTGATGAAGATAATTCTTCTAATATCGTTGCACCTGTTTCAAATATCTTTGATGAGCCGGAAGAAAATAGTCCTGTAATTTTAGAAACTCCTGCGGCTGAGGAAGTGTCTGAAGAACCGGAACAAGATACTTATGCTCAAGAAGATGACTTGTTACAAGAAGATTTTCCGCTAGATATGGAAGAAGATTTAACAGTTGATGATTTGGACTTTATTGAAGATAATCAAAACTTGACTGAAAACCTTTTTGCAGGTTCTGATGATACTGAACAGGATGAAATTGTAGAAGCTCCTTCAACTGATGAGTTTGCTGACTATTCTGATGCTCAATATGAAGAAGATCAATCTCAGGTTGTTCCTGTTTATCCTGTTGAAGACTCTGCAATGAATAATGTAGAAGATGGTGAATGTCCGTTTGCTCAAGGTGATAGTGTTTCCCATCCTAGATATGGCAGAGGCGTTGTAGAAAAAATTATTAAATACGGCAACAAAACACTTTGCTCTATTTCATTTGAAAATGTTGGAAGACGTTTATTAGATCCGTCAATTTCCGAGTTTACAAAATTGTAGGGGTAAATATTACTGTCAATGATATTGGAACTCGCAAATTATTGTCATTGCGAGGGCTTTAGCCCGTGGCAATCCATAGACAACAAATTATTTTCTACTTGTTTGACTTTTTATATTGAATACAGCTCGCTGCTGAGATATCTTTCTCCGCAGTCAGGAAGAATTGCCACGATTAATTTATCTTTGTTTTCTTCCCTTTTAGAAAGCTCTATTGCTGCCCAAATATTTGCACCGCCGGAAAATCCTGCAAGAATCCCTTCTTTTTGTGATAAGTTTCTAGCTGTCTCAATAGCATCTTCGTTTTTTACGGGTATAATTTCATCAATAACTTCAGGTGCATAGTTCTCAGGGATAAAATTTGCTCCAATTCCTTGAATTTTATGCGGACCTGCTGCTTTCCCGCCTAATAATTGTGATGAATACGGTTCAACTGCAACTGCTTTAATATTCGGATTTAATTCTTTTAACCGTTTAGCTGTTCCCGAAATTGTTCCGCCTGTTCCAACACCTGCAACAATTATATCAACTTTACCGTCAGTATTCTCCCAAATTTCATTTGCCGTAGTAAGATAATGGGCTTGTGGATTAGAAGAATTGTCAAATTGAGATGGAATAAACGAATTATTATTTTGTTTGTGTAATTCTAAGGCTTTGTTTACAGCACCTTGCATTCCGAGTTTGCCATCTGTTAATACAAGTTCAGCACCATAAGCTTTTAATAATAAACGTCTTTCAAGACTCATTGTTTCGGGCATTGTTAATATTATTCTATAACCTTTTATGGCACATAACATTGCCAGTCCAATACCTGTATTGCCGCTTGTAGGCTCGATTATTATTGTATCCTGATTTATTTTTCCTGCTTTTTCCGCATCCTCTAACATTTGTTTTGCAGCCCTGTCTTTTATTGAATTTGCAGGATTAAAATATTCTAATTTTACTGCAATTTCTGCATTTCCTGTATTTAGTTTGTTTAGTTTTACCATTGGTGTATTTCCGACAAGTTCAATTAAAGACTCTGCAATTTTCATAATTTTACTCCTTATTCGCAATAATTATACATCAAAAATCTATTTCTAAAATCAACCTTGTGAGGTGGGCATAAATATGGTATAATTAATATGGATATTAAAGGAAAGATTTTTGGGTATGATAAAAAAACGTATAGCATTCACTCTATCAGAAATTCTGTTGACTATGACAATTGTTGGGGTTGTTGCAGCAATGACTATTCCGACACTTCACTATCAAAAAGTTAGAAGAGAATATACTGTTAAATTAAAAAATTTCTACAGTAAAATGGAAAATGCTGTGCTTGATATGCAGTTGGACTACGGTTCATTTAAAGATATGGAAAAACCTGCAACTAATAGTGATGCTTATGATTGGTATATGTCTCATATTGATCCGTATGTTGGTCATCAGTATGTAAGAAGTGGGCGTAGAACTATATATTATAAAGATGGTTCCTCATTATATCTTGTCTCTATTGGTGGTTGTTTGGACGTTATTTTTGATGTAAATGGTGATAAGCGTCCAAATTCTGTTGGAAGAGATCAGTATTATTTTCTATACTGTTTTGAACCTGCGGCTAGAATAGGTCATTTTGGGAATGAGGATATATTTTTTGGAACTTACGGAGGAGGATTGCATGGTGCCGGTATCTCAAGAAGGCAAGCACTTAATGCCTGCTCCGGAACTGCAACTTGTCCTAGTGCTGGTGGGGCAAGCCCGGCATGTTGTTCTCGATTATTGCAGCTTGACCAATGGGAATACAAAGATGATTATCCGTACAAGTTTTAACAAAAAAGGAGAAGATTTAAATCTTCTCCTTTTTTGTTATTCGTTTATGAAAACCAGTTTTAATATGTAATCTTCCAGCCAGAGTCAACTACAGCACCGTAGCATGTATACATTTCTCCATTCAGGCAATTCGCTACTTTTGTTGCAACAGGAGTTGAATCTCCACCCTCTTGAGTTGCGTATTGGTCAACAATTTTTCCATTTTTGGTAACGAAAAAATTAAAGTAATCTCTTCCTGATATGTTTGGACTATCTGAACCGTTCACGTCAACTCTAAAGTATCCTATAACCTTATCTCCATCAGGCATAGCTCTGTTTGTTAAAGTATAAGATAAAATAGCACCATTTTTTGTTACTACTGTATAATCAGCAGCATTCCACGGGGTTAGAGATTGATTGTTTAATGTTTTGTACGGTCTTACTCCTGCTGTACCAATTTTCCAGCAATCGTTTTTTGCAGAGGTTGCATTTGTACATTTTTTTACTACTGAAAAATTGCTTTCTGTAAGTAATTTGGCAGGACTTGCAAAATCAGTATCTTCAAGGTTTTTTGTTTTGTGAGCTATCATCTGGTCTGAGATTAGCTGTTGTATGGAAGCAACCGTATTTTTCAATTCTGTTGCGTGGATTTTATTATTAATTGTAGACATTAAGCTCGGGATTGAAATAGCTGCAATTGCACCGATTACCCCGAGTGCAATTAATAATTCTGTTAATGTAAATGCTGATTTATTAGTTTTCATATAAACTCCTTTTATGATTTTATTTATTAATATAATCCGGATCAAATCCTGAACGTTCTAATAATGTGTAGCAAGCTGGTGCAGTACCACTTTTGCAGTCAGATTTTAGAGTTGCTGTAGAGCTGTTTCTGTAAGAATCTCTGCTGCCCATTTCTCCGGCATGTGTAGGAGGATCTGCATTTAAATCAGTTTTCTTTTGGATATCAAAAATCCAACGGTCAATTCCTACAGTATTTGGTTCTGTCATACCATTGATATCTATAAATATACTCGATGTATTATTACCAACACCGTTTTTTTGAAGTCCAACTGATACTCCATTGCTTAATTGTACGTAGGTACTTGCTCCTGCGGCAGCAATAGTGCCTCCGCCAAGTGTATTAAGCTTGTTTGGGGTAGTATTTGGAGTATACATGCAAGGGTCAGAATTTGTACAAACTCTTTTTACATTTAGATATTTTTTTAAGAAAGCTTCCGGGTCTTTAACTATATCTGTATCATCAAGGTTGCTGGTTCTTGTATTTACAACTTCTGTTTGTATAGCTGAACTTATATTAGATATTGTGCTTTGTAATAAAGCAACCATAGCTTTGTTGCTTGCATCTTTGATTAGTCCGGGGATAACCATTACTGCAAGAGTTCCGACAACGGCTAATGTTATAAGGACTTCACTTAGTGTAAATCCGTCCTTTTTAATCTTAATCATAACCAATCCTCATTATATTTATATATACTATTTTAACATTATTTTGCAAAAAGTTCAATCGTCTTGACTGGATATTTTGAGCAAGTTAAAATTTAAGTGTATATAAGGTGAAGGGAGTAGAAAATGACTAATATACAAGTTTCACAAGAAATTCAAGAAAAATGCTGCGTAGCACGCGGTGTAAAAGGAGTACCTGCTCCAATTCCTCAAGAAGGAGAATGGACTAAGTGTAAAGAAATTAAAGATATTTCAGGTCTTACACACGGTTGCGGATGCTGTGCACCTCAACAAGGTACTTGTAAATTAACTTTGAACGTTAAAAACGGTATTATCCAAGAAGCATTAGTAGAAACTATCGGATGTTCAGGTATGACTCACTCTGCTGCTATGGCTGGTGAAATCCTTCCTGGTAAAACTATTTTAGAAGCTTTAAATACTGACCTTGTTTGTGACGCTATTAACGTTGCAATGAGAGAATTATTCTTACAAATCGTTTACGGAAGAACTCAATCAGCATTCTCAGAAAACGGTTTGCCGGTTGGTGCAGGACTTGAAGATTTAGGTAAAGGTCTTTGCTCTATGTGCGGTACAATCCATTCAACAGCTCAAAAAGGCGTAAGATATCTTTCTTTAACTGAAGGTTATATCTTAAAAATGGGTCTTGATAAAAATGATGAAGTTATCGGATACCAATTTGTTAACCTTGGTAAAGTTATGGATGCAATCAAAAAAGGTGTTGATCCTAAAGAAGCTTATGAAAAGAATATCGGTACTTACGGCAGATTTGCTGACGCTGTAAAATATATCGATCCTCGTGAAGAATAAGATGGCGTAAGCCGGTGTGAAGTCCGGTGTCAGACTGCGAGAGCAGGCTGAGCAGGGACTAAACATTACGATGCCGCCGTTGTGACTGTAACGATAGTGAAAGGAACGAAGCAATCTTTGATTGCACAGGCGGTAAATAACAAGTAACAAACAAACATAAAGGAAAAATAATTATGACAGTAAAATTTGAAGGACAAGATAGACGTGAAGCTACTTTGAAAAAAGTTTTACCTGAATACGGTTTCAAAAACTTAGAAGAAGCTCGTGATTTATGCTTATCAAAAGGAATTGATGTTGATGCGATTGTTAAGGGTATTCAACCTATCGCATTTGATAACGCATCCTGGGCATACACTTTAGGTTGTGCTATTGCAATTAAAAAAGGCTTAACTGAAGCTGCTGATGTAGCTGAAGCTATCGGTTTAGGTTTACAAGCATTTGCTGTACCTGGTTCAGTTGGTGACAGACGTCAGGTTGGTATCGGTCATGGTAACTTAGGTGCTATGCTTTTAAGAGAAGAAACAAAATGTTTCTGTTTCTTAGCTGGTCACGAATCTTTCGCAGCTGCTGAAGGTGCTATTGGTATTGCTAGAAACGCTAACAGAGTTAGAAAAGAACCTTTAAGAGTTATCTTGAACGGTCTTGGTAAAGACGCTGCTTATGTTATCGCAAGAATTAACGGTTTTACAGCTGTAGAAACAGCTTATGATTTCAAAACAGGCGAATTGAAAATCGTTAAAGAAACTCCATTCTCAGATGGTGAAAGAGCTAAAGTTCGTTGCTACGGTGCTGATGATGTATCAGAAGGTGTTGCAATTATGATTAAAGAAGGTGTTGATGTTTCTATTACAGGTAACTCAACTAACCCTACTCGTTTCCAACACCCTGTAGCAGGTACTTACAAAAAATGGTGTTTTGAAAACGACAGAAAATACTTCTCAGTAGCATCAGGCGGTGGTACAGGAAGAACTCTTCACCCTGATAACGTTGCTGCTGGTCCTGCTTCTTACGGTATGACTGATACTATGGGAAGAATGCACGGTGATGCTCAATTTGCAGGTTCATCTTCAGTTCCTGCTCACGTAGAAATGATGGGTGTTATCGGTATGGGTAACAATCCAATGGTAGGTGCAACTGTTGCATGTGCTGTTGCTGTTTCTCAAGCAATGAGCAAGTAAGCATATAAAATTAAATATAAAAAGTCGGTCTAACATTCTGAATATAGTTCAGCATGAAAGACCGGCTTTTTGTTTGTTAAGTTAAAATTTAATTTTTGTATGTTTTGTAAATATTAAGTATATACTTATTCTATAAGATTTACCCTAGGTTACAGAATGTTAACAACATTTAAACCGGAAAGGCAATTTTTCAGAAAAGAAAACGTTTATATAAATGTAAGGGGAATGCAAAAGACATTCATCGGGAAAAAGAAAAATTAAATTCTATATTTTATAAGTGAAAAGGATTTAAGTAAAACAAGTTTTTTATACTCTCTCTCTCTTAATATCCTCGTGTTTATTTAATGTTGCCATAATCTGGCAACTTTTTTTTTGTATTTGTGCAGGCGGGGGAATATGTTACTCTGGAACGATTTATTTGCAATGAACCGCTTTTTCTAGTAAACTAACAGTGTATGGAAGGTCAAATATATAAAATTCACTCTGATTTATATTATGTTCAAACTCAAGGTAAATCTTTTGAATGCAAAATCCGCGAAGTTTTAAAAAAACAGCGAGAAACTATTCTTACCGGTGATTTTGTGGCGTTTGAAAACGGTGTAATTTCAAAAGTTTTGCCTCGAAGAACCTTTATCAAGCGGCCTGCCGTTGCAAATGTTGATCAAATTGTTATTGTTTCGGCTCTAAAACAGCCTGATTTGGATTTTCATCAATTAAACAGATATATTGCTCTTGCTAAGTATTATAAAATTCCTGTAGCTCTATGTTTTAACAAAGAAGATTTAGGGTTGGAAAACGATGCTCAAGATGAAATTTTATCAATATATGGAAGTTTGGGCTTTGAAATCGTTTTCACTTCTGCATTGGAAAAAAGAGGGATTGAAGATTTTAGGAATATTTTAAAAGGTAAGGTTAGTGCATTATGTGGAAATTCCGGCGTTGGAAAATCCAGTTTGATAAATGCATTAAATCCTAATGTTAATCTTAAAACTAAAGCTGTAAGCGAGAAGTTGAATAGAGGAACCCATACAACAAGACATTGTGAGATTATTCCGCTCGATGAAACTTCAAGTATTGTTGATACTCCCGGATTTAGTAATGTAAGATTTGATTTTATTTTGCCGCATGAAGTTGATTTGTTGTTTGAAGAAATGCTTCAATACAGGGATTTGTGCAAATATGGCAACTGCCTTCATATAAATGAAACGGGTTGTGCGGTCTTGCAGAATATTGATAAAATTGCAGAATCCCGTTATGAAAGTTATATTGCTTTTGTAAATGAAGCATTTGAATATAAAGAAAAAGTTAAATACAACGGCAGAAAACAAGAAACTTCTCAAAAAGTGAATAATAATAAAGTTTTTGCCAAAATAAGCGGCAAAAAACGTCAGGCTTCCCGTAATACAAGAAAACAAATGATTTATAAGGAAATTGAAGAAAATGCAGATGAATGATTATATACAATTGGTTGAATCAAAATTAAATGAATTTATCCCTATTGAATATCCGGAAAGTATTTTCAAATCTATGAAATATACGGTTATGCTTCCGGGAAAAAGATTAAGACCTGTTTTATGCTTAGAAACCTGTAAAATGCTTGGCGGAGAATTGGAAAATGCTATTCCTACAGCCTGTGCAATTGAAATGCTGCATTCTCAAACTTTAATTCATGATGATTTGCCTTGTATGGATAATGATGATTATCGCAGAGGAAAACCTTCTAATCATAAGGTTTTTGGTGAAGCAATAGCTGTTCTTGCAGGGGATGCATTATTAACCTACGCTCCTCAGATTATTACAAAATATTCTAAAGATTTGTCTCCATCGGTTTTGATTAGAGTTTTGAATGAATATTTTCAATTTGCTGGCGCAAGAGGGGTAATTGCAGGACAGGTTGTCGATATTGAATCAGAGGGTAAATATTTAAATTTTGATGATGAAAATAGTAAAAAAGAATTTGCTGAAACTTTAGAATATCTTCATTTGCATAAAACATCAGATTTGTTTAAACTCTCAATGAGAACTGGTGCTATTATTGCCGGTGCAGATGATGAGAAAATTTCTGCGGTAACTGAATTTGCTGAAACTTTTGGTTTAGCATTCCAGATAGCAGATGATATTTTAGACGAGATTTCGACATTTGAAGAGATGGGTAAAACTCTTGGCAAGGATAAAGAAGAAGGTAAGTTAACTTATGTGTCTTTATACGGATTAGATGAAGCAAAATGTAAACTTTCTTGCCTATTTGAAAAATGCTATGATATAATAAAAAAACAAGATTTAAAATCTGAAATTATTGAAGATATGATTGAGAGAATAAAGAAGAGAGTAGGTATATAATGTTTTTAGACATGTTCAGAGCAATTGTTGCAAATAACGGCTATGAAGTAATTACATGTGCTGTTGCATCTGCATTTTTTGCTCAGGTTGTTAAGTTTATATTATTCACTATAAAAAACAGAAAGGTGAATTTTAAAATATTCTCTACAACCGGCGGCATGCCTAGTGCTCATTCTGCTGGTGTAATGGGTTTATCTACTATGGTTGGTATTTTGCAGGGATATGATTCAATATTATTTGCAATATGTTTAGGATTTTCTCTTATCATTATGTATGATGCTGCAGGTTTACGCAGAGCTGCAGGTAAAACTGCTGCTTGTTTAAACAGAATGATGGATGACTTCTATCATAATGATTTGCAGGCTATGGGCGGAAAGCTGAAAGAATTACTGGGACATACACCTTTTGAAGTTTTTGTAGGTGCAATTTTCGGTATTTGCTTTGCTTATATGTACAATGCTTTCATTGTAGGATAAGTTGTTAATCCGCGTAAAAACTCCAGTATTTTTTTACACCATTTTGTAATATTGTATCTGCGGCAAAGCTGTCAGCCGTATCTTGTTTGATTTTATTTTTCAGAGCATCAAGTGTTTGATGGACTAAATCTTTGTCAATATTTAAGTTTTCATCTTTTTTTCTTTTAATGATGGTATCTCTTAAATAATAAGTGGTTCTTCCTGTTTCTTCTTCTTTTTTGAAAATTTTTAAGATTTGTACTAATTTTTTTGCAATTTTTGTATCTGATAGCTTCATCAAATTTTCTGTTGCTTCAGGTGTTAATAATAATTCTTTAAGTCTGCTGGCTTCTGTGGTTACTTTTGGTCCGTAATGTTTTCCAATTAGCAGTTGATTATCATTGCTTAGAACAATTGTATCATTTTGAAGTTTTAATGTTCCTAAAATTATAAATTGCTATAAAATTAACAAATATTAAGTATCTTTATATTAGATTGAAAAATATTATGTTGTTTTGTACAATTATTCTATAAAAGGAGTGTTTTATGGGTGATATACAGAAGCGGATTTTAATTGTTGACGATGATGATGAAATAAGAGAGCTTTTAGAGTTTGACGTTAGGAGCAGCGGGTATTTTGTTGATACTGCGACAAACGGTTTAGAGGGCTTGAACAAAGCTTTGAATAATACTTATGATTTAATTTTGCTTGATGTTATGATGCCTAAAATGAACGGGTTTGATGTTTGTAAAAATATTAGACAGGCAAAGTTATCAATACCAATATTGATGCTTACTGCAAAAGGTACAATTGAAGACAAAACTAGCGGTTTTGATTGCGGGGCTGATGATTATCTGGTCAAGCCTTTTGATATTCAGGAGGTTTTACTTCGTATAAGGGTGTTATTAAGAAGAAATTCTGTAAACATTGATGAAACTCCTTTATCTAATGAGATTTTACGCAGCGGAGATATTGAGATTTTTCCTGAATCACTCGAAGCTGTTGTTGTTAATAAAAAAGTTAAATTGACTCCGACAGAATTTGAAATATTATATTGTTTGATGCAGCATTTTAATAATCCTGTAACTCTGGCAACATTGTTAGATGAAGTATGGGGATATGACAGTAACGAAGATGTGAGAATGCTAAGGGTTCATGTCGGCGGCTTAAGAAATAAAATTGAACCTGATGCGAAAAATCCAAAATATTTGCATACAGTTACCAATGTTGGTTATAAATTAACACCGTTTGTTCAGGGATAGTTATGAAAAAGTATAGTTACGGTTTGAAAAAATTAAAAATCATTGAACAAATTGCTATTGTATTTTTCATTGCAGTAGTTATTCCAATGTCAATAAGCGGTTTTGTAATTAATAATATTAACCAGCAATCTTTAAGACACCAGTTAAGAGAGTCTGCCATTCTTGTTGCAAGTATGGTTTCGGATGAAATGGATTTTCTGATTAAAACAAACGAAACAACATTGGCTCAAATTGCGGATTCGCTTGAGTATTTGCCTACAAAAACTCAAAAAAACAAATTTATTGAAGATGTATCAAGAAAATATCCAAACTGCGATAAAATTTCTATTGTCAGAACTCAATCAGAATTAGAACAAATTACAGATAATGCAAGATTGAATGAACAAACAATTTTGTCTACCCAGATGAGGGATGGCTCTTTTCTTGTTGTAACTTTTAATACCAGAAATTTAGATACGCAGCTTTTTAAGTCTTTGTCTGATGATAGCAGACAGATATATATTATGGATGAAAATAATCACCTGCTGGCTTCACATAATTTCACTCCGGATGCTTTTAAAGAAACTCTGGATATGCTTCCTACTGATATGATTATTGAGGATCCTGTTATTTTCGGGGATGAAAAAAATAGACCGATTGTTTATTTGAGAAGAAGTAATCCTGATTTTACTATTGTTGTAAATACTACTGAAAAAATTGCGAAACATGCTATTCTTGATAACCGTGTGAAAATTATTCTTTCTGTTCTTTCTGCGATTTTATCAATGATGGTATTAATCGGATTTTATATTTATTACCTTTATATTAATATGAGACAGCTCTTTAAAGCTGTTATTGCTCTGTCAAAAGGTAATTATCAAAGACAAATCCGCTTGTTAACAACTTCATTTACACCTTATGAAATTGTTTTCCTAGCTAATGAATTTAATAATATGGCATCAGAAATTCACAAATCATATATTCAGTTAAAAAAGAAAAATATTGAACTTAAAGAATTAAACGAATTTCGTTCAAATCTTATTGATACCGTAAGCCATGAACTCCGCACCCCGTTAACCAGTATTCAAGGCTATACTTCAAGACTTATGAGACAGGATATTGTAATTGATGAAGAGACAAAACAAAAATCTTTACGTATTATAAAGGAACAGTCCGAACGTTTGAAACGGCTTATCGAAGACTTGTTGACTATTCCGGATATTGAAGGTATGAGACTGCGTACTGTTAATAGTAATATCTGGGTTAATAAGGTTTTAGATCAGGCAGAACTCTTATTACGAAAACACGACGGGCATGAGATTGTTATTAATATTCCGGAAGATTTTCCGCAAATCTATGCAGATAAAGGCAGACTGGAACAGGTTTTTGTGAATTTGTTTGAAAATGCTGTTAAATATTCGTATCCTGATTCGCCTATCATTGTTGATTGTGGGGTTGAAAAAAATAAAGCTGTATTTTACGTAAAAAACCATTGCGATAAAATTTCAGATAAAAAATTAAAAACACTCTTTGAAAAGTTTGTCAGACTTGATGACAATATGACAAGAACAACCCGTGGCAGCGGATTAGGTTTGTTTATTGTAAAGGGTCTTGTTGAAGCGATGGGCGGAACAATTCATTTATCTTCAAATGAGGAATACGGTTTCTGTGCAAAAATCGTTTTAGAGCTGGCGAAGGAAGAAGTTCCGGTATGAATTTCATGAAGTTTGCAATTGAAGAGGCTAAAAAATCGGACAATGATATTCCTGTAGGTGCGGTTGTCGTGCGTAACGGTGAAATTATCGCCTCTGCACATAATGAGAGAGAAAAACTTAATGATATTTCTGCTCATGCAGAAATTCTTGCACTCAAAAAAGCCTCACAGAAATTGAATAATTGGCGTCTTGAAGATTGCGAACTTTATGTGACACTTGAACCCTGCCCGATGTGCGGCTGGGCAATTCTGCAATCCCGAATTAAATCTGTTTATTTTGGAAGCTATGACGTGAATTATGGAAGCTTTTCGTCTAAGATTGATTTGCGAAAACTTACCGGCAATAAATTAAATATATATGGCGGTATTGAAGAAAAAGAATGCGATAAGCTTTTAAGTGATTTTTTTGAACAAATCCGTAAATAAAATGTTTTTTGAGCAAAAAAAATACCACTTTGTTTAATTAAGTGGTAGGGAAAAGTTACGAAAATTAATGTGTAGGGGAAAAATATAATGATTAAACTTGTTTAATTTTTTATGCGTTGAAAGTTTTGTATGAAGTTTCAACGTTTTTAGAAATTATTTTAGAAACAGATTCATATTCAGTTTGTAGTGCGTTATGTTCAGATTCCAATTTGTTCATTTGCATATCAAACTCTTTGTCCTGTCTTTCAATTCTGTCCATGTGGTTTGTGTATTCTTGCTCAGCGATTGCGATTGCTGCCTTATCTTCTTTTTCTGTAATTGATTCATCATCGTATAAGCTTGAACCGATAAATGATTTTTCAACTGCAGAGTAGTAAGAGATAGTTAAAGCACCTGCTTTAAGTTGAGTTACAAACCATTTAGCATCGTTGAACATTGTGTTTTCACCGGTGAATACATTTGAAGATTTGTTTGCATCTTCAGCGCTATCAAGATTTTGAGCATAAGATTCTTTTAATGTAGTGAAGTCGCATGTTCTCATTTCATTGAAGATATTTTTGTAATAGTTAATTTGTTCAGCATCGTATTTTAAATTAGGATTGCCTGTAGTGTTAGAATTAGCTCTGTCATAGTATGCTTCGGTTAAAGCTAAAGCATAGTCATATAGTTCTCTTTGAGCTTGAGTTGTACCTTCAAAGTTTAATGCTTTGAATTTATCTTTTACAGTGTAAAGAATACCGTTTTCAGCTCTATATTGTGAGCCGTATTCAGATAAGCGATTTTTTTCATCTTCGCTTACGTATGCATTACCTGCATCAGTTTGAGTTGCATATAAAACATCTACTTGTTTTGTTGTGCCGTCAGAATTTTTATAAGTGAATTTTTTAGTTTTGTCGTCGTAAGTTATATCTTCTAATTTGTTATATTCATCTGTTCCGTATTGTTCCGGAGTTTGATAATAGCATTCATATTTTCCGTCATCATTCTTTTTAGGAACGACTACAGAATTTGTTAAATAGTAACCTTGTTCATCTTTGTATAATGAATAAGCTTTACCTGTAGAATCTGTTCCAGTTGCAGTATTGTATGTAGGGTAGCCGTTGAATGACTCATCACCAAATGATGTGTAACCAAAACCTAAAATATGTTGATTGTCTGCATCATTAATACTTTTACCAACAGTATTTAAATATTTATCCCAGGCTTCGTGAATAGCTTCAACTGATTCAGTGTGATTTTTAACATCAATATTAGCCTGTCTGTATCCTAAATCTCTCAAGAATTTGTTGTAGTCGCCGTTATTTTCTCTAAAAGCTTTAGCAATTGCTTCAGAAACAAGAACTTTTCCTTTGTTATTTTTAACGATGTATTGTTTGCCGTTTGCAATTTTGTTGCAGCCTGTAATTTGATTGTAAGTTAAATCTTCATAACAAGCTTCTGCACCGTTGTATCCTGTTAAAACCTGGAATTGAGTTTTGTTTAAAGCTTCAAGATAAGCATCGTTAACACGAGAAGAATCGTCAGCAAGACGCTGTTTAGAATAAGCAATTGACTGTTGTTCAAACTCATTGTTTGAAATTCTGGCGGTCATGCTTAATAATCTTGCTTGTGATGCTGCCATTCCCATAGTGTTTAACAAATCCTTTCATCAATTTTCGTTATCGTATTCATGTTTTCGGCACATATTGGTGTAATCTTTAGGAAATTGTTGTGTAATGTTAAGAATTTGTTACAATAACTCCTCGGCGGAGTGGGGAGATTTAGTTGACGTGGAAACCGGACTAACCTGATTGTTCCCCGCCCTTGATGGGAGGGGGAGTAAAGGGGAGGGTGTAAAAGTTATAGGAGGGCAGAAAGTTAAATGTTAATGCATCTGTTTAAGAAATTTCGTAATTTGAAGTTGTATGGCAAGAAGAATGCTGTAGTAATCATCAGGATTCTTTTCTAAGTGGTTTGTCAGAACTCTAAGACATAATACCTCATCCTGTACTGTGTATGGGATTGCTGGTACTGTATCTTCTGTGTGTTTTCTCATGGTAATCACTTCCTGTGGGCTTATATTTATTATTGTTTGTTCTTATTTTTATTTTTTTCAATATCATCCATATTGGTAAGGAAAAATTTTATTTGTAGCCTTGCGAAATTTAGTATGTCTTTGTATTTTTTAGGGTTCTTTTCTAATTTCTGTGTAAAATATTTTAGACAAAGTACTTCATTCTCTACTGTGTTTGGTAATATTGGCACAGTATCTTCAGTGTATTTTTTCATACTAATCACTTCCTATTCTTAATATCTGTCGTCTAAAATTATATATTGTTATCTATAATTTGACAATAGTTTATAGTTTTGTCTCGTAGTGCAAATAGAAATACACTGTTAGTATGTTAAATATATACGAGGAAGTTAAAATATTATTGCTCAGAAAAGGTTTGTCAATGAGAAAGTTGGCAATAAGGTTGTTAGAATTGGGCTGTGATATTCCTGCCCAAGGTGGTCTTTCGACTTCTTTTAATAAAAAAAAAACGCGTAAGATTTCAAACAGTTCAAGAAATCTTAGATTATTTAGGCTACGAACTCGTGATTAGAGAGAAGCAAAAATAACTCCTCTCTTCAATTATTAACATTCGTAACATTTTTGCTAGCCTTCTAATAATATGCTAATCTACTAGAGAAAGGATTTCGTATGAAAAATATTGTAATTTATACAGATAAAAAATCTTCAGCTCTTGCAGAGGTATTATCCTCTATAGATGATGCTAATATAAGACTGGAAAATGCCGAAAATTTAAGAAATTATGAAGCTTTAAATCCGGGCGTAATCATTGTTGAAAACGTTCCTGATATTAAAGATGTTCTTATGGTAACTAAATTTAAACACCCGATTTTATTTATCGGCGAAGTATTTAAAGGTTCAACTGTCAGAGCAGTTGCTTTTGATTATGTTAAAACTCCTGTTGATAATCAGGAATTGGTTGTTCGTGTTAAAAATATGTTAAAAATCAGAGAATTAAGAGACAAATTGAGAACTCTTTCTACAACTGATGAATTAACAGGCTTACATAACAGAAAATATTTACTTGAACGTATGGATCAAGAAATTTCAAGATCTAAACGTTATGGCAATGCTCTTTCTGTATTGCTATTCGATTTAGACTTTTTCAAATCTGTTAATGATATTTACGGATATGAATGGGGCGATGTATTATTGAAATCTATCGCTGATAAATTGAAACAATTAATAAGAAAAGAAGATATTATTACTAGATACGGAGATGAAG
This sequence comes from uncultured bacterium, assembly GCA_950022495.1. Classification (GTDB taxonomy): domain Bacteria; phylum Cyanobacteriota; class Vampirovibrionia; order Gastranaerophilales; family Gastranaerophilaceae; genus Zag111. The sequence continues at coordinate 185,165 of CATLLJ010000002.1, read as the reverse complement.
AATTTATTGTTGTTCTTCCAAATACTCCGGAAGATAATGCTTTCTTATTCGCTGAAAGATTTAGAAAAGAAATCGAAAGAATGGAATTTATTCCAGCAGGCGAAGAAGAACGTCATCCAATCACAATTTCAGGCGGAATTTCAACATTCCCTTGTATTCCTGATACTGAAGAGGATGCAAACACAATTATTAGATATGCTGAACACGCTTTATACAATGCTAAAAAACGCGGTAAAAATAAAGTTGTTCAGTTCTCTCACTTGAATTTAGGTGAAGGCTAGGGGTAAATAAATCTCTGTGAACTTTACTTAGAGAGAGAAAGTAAATTCTGCGAAAGCAGGATTTGAACAGGTCCTTTCTGAACACTTACATAGTGTAAATCTGGTTAATAGGCGGTAACATCACTACCGCCTTTTGTTTTACCCCTCATCTACCCATTTTTTTGCATCAAATTTCAGGTCTGTAATCTTCATATTTAATGATTCTACATAAGGTTTGAATTTTACTAACAGCTGAGTTTTTCGCAGCATCAATTCCTGAGCAACGGTCGGGGTTTTGCAGGCAATAACCATGATTGAACCTTTTAACATTGAATATGGTTTTGAATTCTGTGCAAATTTCTCTCCTGCAACTTTTGCCCAGAATTTGCACAGGTTACTGCGTGTAATTGCTTTTCTTATTTCTGCACGTTCCATCAGTTTCGCAATTATTTCATCAATATTTTGGAATTTTGTATATAAAATTTTCTTCATAAGTTTTGTGTCCCTGATTTTTTGTGCTAAAATTCAGAAATGACCATTGAACAATTAGATATTAGCATAAAAAATTCTAAGAATATATTGTTGGTTTCACATATAAATCCTGATGGTGACACTTTGGGGTCAATGTGTGGTTTATATTCTTTAATTAAAGATAATTATAAGAAAAAATGCGATATGGCTGTGGTTTCAAAAGTTCCGGAAACTTATACTTTTGTTCCGTATATTGATGAAGCTAAGTATATTGAAGAATTTGATTTCTCGAGGGAATATGATTTATTAATTAATCTAGATGTTGCGGCACTGGATAGATGTGCGGATGCTCAAACTCTTTTTGCAAAAGCAAAAAAAACAATTAATATTGACCATCATGAAACTAATATTGGTTATGCTGGAATAAATATTATTGAACCTGATGCATCCGCGACGGCAGAAGTCTTGCTGGGTATAGCATTAGATTTAAATTGGAAAATTTCTTTGGATACTGCAATTTGCTTATACACCGGAATTATGACAGATACCGGTTGCTTCAAATTCTCTAATACAACCAAAAGAACAATGGAATATGCCGGAAAATTGATTTCTGTCGGGTTAAATCCTTCTGAAATTTATCAAAAATGTTATGAATCGAATTCTAAGGATATGGTTCTATTCCAGAGTTATTGTGTTAACAAGGCAAATTTTCTCAATAATGATAAAATCGCTTATACAATTGTGTACAAAAAAGATTTGGAAAAATATAATTATAACGGCGAAGATTTTACGGATGGTTTGACTGAAAAGCTGCGAGCAATCAAGACTACAGAAATTGCATTTGTGGTAAAAGAACTTAATTCGTCAGTTTCAAAATTGTCAATGCGTAGTAAAGAAAAGGACATTGCAAAAATCTGTTCAGCTTTTGGCGGCGGCGGACATAAGCTTGCTGCCGGTGCTGTAATCAAAGCAAATCCTGAACATGCTGTTAAAATGATATTGGATGAAATTAAAAAACAAGGATTATGTTAAAGAAACTGCTTAAAAATAAATATATAAGAGGGTTGGTTCGTCTTATTAAATCTGTTATTCAAAATGATTTTTACGGAATGGCAGCAGAAATGGGCTTTATGCTTGTTGTTGGAATTTTTCCTTTTATGTTATTTTTAATGGCAATTTTTGGCTGGATGGGCAATCGTTCCTATCTGGATTCGATTTTGAGAGTTCTTTCAAACATTATGCCGATGCAGGCTATGAATTTGTTAAAATCCGTACTTGAAGAAACTATGATATTTAACCACGGCAAATTGCTTGCTGTAATCGGGATTATAATGACAATAGTACTTTCAACTAACGGGGTTGCCGTTGTGCTGAAGGGCTTGAACAGAGCTTACAAAGTTGAAGAGACACGAAGTTTTATTTATACAAGGATTTTATCTTTTTTGATGGTGTTTGTAAATATTCTGGTTCTGTTTTTAACAATTAACGTCATCATTTTTGGTAAAGTTATTATAATGTTTTTGGTAGCTCATTTTAATATGTCTAAAACAGTTGCTATTACTATTTTAACTTTACGTTGGCCGGTGTCATTTTTAGCATTATATTTAATGGCATTTTTGAGTTACTATATCCTGCCTGATTTGAGAGGAAATGAAAAATTTAAACGTAAAAGTGCACTGCCAGGAACAGTATTTTTTACAACATTCTGGCTTGTAGGTTCGTGGGGATTTTCGGTGTATGTAAATAATTTAAGTACATATAACCTTGTATATGGTACGATTGGTGCGTTTTTCATTCTAATGATATGGCTTTATTATACGTCAATCCTTCTTCTGATTGGTGGTGAAATAAATTCGCAGGTTTATAACCAATTGTCGCATCGCTCAAATGAAATTAGAGAAGAAATTGCAAATTTGAGACTTCAAAATAGAAAAAATAACTAGTAAAATATAGGAGAGTAAAAATGTCAAAATTATTATTACATAAGGAAGTTCGGGGGGGGGTAACCGTTTAAAGCTTTCTTTTACTGGTTTTTCCGGTGCTATTAATTTTGGTTCGGCTTTTCCCCTTGCAGAAGGTGCTAGGCCCGTAACTTTGCTGCCAATTGCCGCGAGATTTGGTTTTACATTAGTAGAAGTTCTAATCACCCTTGGTGTCATTGGTGTTATTGCTGCTATGACTATGCCTTCAATTTATCAAAATATCCAGCGAAAAGTCTTAAAAGTTCAATTTACGAAAATGGATGCGGTTTTGCAGCAAGCTATGAAAAAAACTTCTCAGGAATTTTCGGTGGACAGTTTTAATGATTTTAATACTCTTAATACTGTTCCTAAAGAAGAAAATAAACCCTATTTTAGCGAAGTTGATTTGTACTGGGGGAGTCAATTCGCAGGTGTAACCCGTCTGACGAGAAATGACCTTAGAACTTATAAAAAGAAGGTAACAAATTTTAAAGGTACTAAGGAAGTACTTAATTATGAAAATGTCTACGGAATGGAGTATATAACTGTTAATCAACCCTATATGTATTTGTTACAAAGCGGTGCGACTGTTACTTCTTTAACTTATTTCTATCATGGTGCAGGGGACGGTATAACATTTACATTTGATACTAATGGTCCATTTCAAGGTCCAAACAGATATGGATATGATTTGTTTATTTATACAACTGGTGGCTGGAATAAACTCTGTAATAATACAGATACATCTCGTTTTAACGGACGAGGTTGTTATGATTGGGCGAAAAAAGATCAAAATCCGCAGAATCCGGCAAAAGGTTATTGGGATTCCTTGTACAAATAGCTTATTCTTTTTAGATTTTTTAATTAAGTACCGGTTTGTAACTATTGAAATTTGAAAAATTTTCATGTTCTTGTTATCATTCAGGTATGAAAGATATGTTAGATAAAATTCTTCAAATTGAGAAGAAATATAAAGAATTAGGCGAAACATTGTCAGATCCTGCGGTAATTCAGGATTATAATAAGTTTAGAGATTTGTCTAAACAAAGAAAATCAATGGAAGAAACCGTTGAATTGTATTACCAGTGGAAAGAAACAACTGACGCTATTGAAGATGCAAAAGAAATGCTTCATGAAGAAAAAGACGAAGAAATGCGTTCATTTTTGAAAGCTGAAATGGAAGAAAATGAAGCTAAACTTCCTGTCTTTGAAGAAAAAATGAAGGTTCTTTTACTGCCTCGCGACCCTATGGATGATAAAGATATTATGTTAGAAATCCGCGGCGGTGCAGGCGGTGATGAAGCAAACATCTTTGCCGGAGATTTGATGAGAATGTACTTAAGATATGCTGACAAAATGGGTTGGCAGACTCAAATCTTAAGTAAAACTGATTGCGAAGCCGGCGGAGTATCCGAAGTTATTATTTCAATGAAAGGGGATAGTATTTTCTCCAGATTGAAATATGAATCAGGGGTTCACAGAGTACAGCGTGTTCCTGCAACAGAATCGCAGGGCAGGGTTCACACATCTACAGCAACCGTTGCTGTTATGCCTCAAGTTGATGATGTTGAAGTTAACTTGAATATGAACGATGTTGAAATTACTACAGCTCGTTCAGGCGGTGCAGGCGGACAAAACGTAAATAAAGTTGAAACTGCAGCCAGAGTTTTCCACAAACCTACAGGAATTATGATTTTCTGTACAGAAGAACGTTCTCAATTACAAAACAAAGAACGTGCTTTGGAAATTCTTAAAGCAAAACTTTATGATATGGAAGTTCAAAAACAAACTCAGGAAATTACAGATTTAAGACGCTCTCAGGTTGGTTCAGGCGACAGATCTGAACGAATCAGAACTTATAATTTCCCTCAGGGCAGATTAACAGACCATAGATTAAATCACAATTTGAATGTATGGACTGTTATTGACGGCGAGTTGGATGAACTTATTAATTTACTGGTTGAATATGACCAGAAATTAAAACTAGAAAAATTAGCACAGGTGCAGTAGAGGTATTTAGTGACAGAGAGACGTTGCATTAGTTGTTGGCAAATCAAAAACAGAGATGAATTGATTAAAATTACCGCAAATAGTGCTGACGGAAAGGTCATTATTAATCCGGATTCTGTAACATTTGGCAGATCTGTATATCTTTGCTATAATAAAACCTGTATAGAGACTGCTTTCAAAAAAAATAAAATTGAAAAGCATTTAAAACACTCTATACCAAACGAATTGAAAGGACAATTACTAGATGAGTTACGAAACAGTTAGAATAAGTGAATTAGCAAAAGAACTTGGGCTTCCGAGCAAGGAAGTTGTTGAGAAATTCGCAGCAATTGGAGTTACTGGTAAAACTCATTCAAGTACTGTTACTCAAGAACAGATTAAAAGATTAAAATCTTTCATAGCAGATGGCGGTGTTAAGAAAACTGCAAAGCCGAAAGCTTTTGTTGTTAAGAAAGCAAAACAGCCTGTAGAAGAGCCAAAAGCAGAAGTTAAAGCTCCGGTAGAAGAGGTTAAACCTGAAGCTCCAAAGTCAAAGATTGAAAAAGTTGAAAGACCAAAAGTAGAAGTTGTAAAACCTGTAAGCCGTTTGGAAATTGTTAGACGTGCTCCTAGAAAACCGTTAAATGAATCTAATAATTCAGAAGGCAGAGATTCTAGACCTTCCAGAGACAGAAATAACGGTGAACGTAAATTTACAAAAGGTGACAGACCTCAAAATTCTGATAAAAAATTCCCGCCTAGAGGAGATAAACCTCAACGTCCGGATTCTTCAAAAACAGGAAACAAAGATTTTGGCGGTAAAAAACCTTTAGAACGCCGTATCATATCGCCTGATATGTATGATAATAAAGGTTCTTCATCTAAGCGTAAGCCTGATAGTAAGAAAAAAGAAAAAGATTTTAATTCTAAAAAAGAAGAACAAGAAAGAATTTCTTTAGAAAAAGCTGCAGCTCAGCACCATAAAAAGAAAGTTCAAAAAGTAGAAGAAGTTGAAGAAGTAAAACAAATAGTTGTTAATCAGGCAATGACAATTTCTGAATTGTCTGAAAAAATTAAGAAAACTCCGGCAGAAATTGTTAAATTTTTGATGCTAAACGGTGTTATGGCTACTGTTAACCAGCTTATTGACGTGGATGTAATTAAAAAAGTCTGTGCGGAATATGATTTGGAAGTTCTGGAAGAAGACTTAGATGCATTTATTGAACAAGAATTAGAAAAAGAAGAAAAAGCAAAAGCTTTAACAGAAGTTGATAAAAAATTACTCAAAAAACGTGCACCTGTTATAAGTATTATGGGTCACGTTGACCACGGTAAAACTACATTGTTAGATAGTATCCGTGCTTCTAAGCATAAAATTGTAGCGTCCGAAGTCGGCGGTATTACTCAATCTATCGGTGCGTATACAGTTTATCTCGGTGAAAAAGACGAAAAGAAAATCGTATTCTTAGATACACCGGGTCACGAAGCATTTACCGAAATGAGAGCACGTGGTGCAAAGGCAACAGATATTGCTATTCTTGTTGTGGCTGCTGATGATGGTATAATGCCTCAAACTATTGAAGCTATTAACCACGCAAAAGCTGCTGAAATTCCTATTATTGTTGCAGTTAACAAAATAGATAAACCGGGTGCTAATCCTGATAAAGTTTTACAACAGTTAACAGAACACGGTCTTGTTCCGGAAGATTGGGGCGGAGATACTATTACTGTTAAAGTATCAGCTCTTCAAGGTACTGGTATTGACGAGTTGTTAGAATATATTCTGCTCGTTGCGGATGTTCAAGACTTGAAAGCAAATCCTAAGGCTGAGGCTTCCGGTGTTGTAATTGAAGCTAACCTTGATAAAGGTAAAGGTCCTGTTGCAACATTATTAGTTCAAAACGGAACTTTAAGAACAGGTAACTGTATTGTTGTAGGTACTGCTTGCGGTCGTGTTCGTGCGTTGTTATCAGATAGCGGCGAAAGAATTCAAAAAGCTGAGCCTTCTACACCTGTTGAGATTTTAGGCTTGTCAGAAGTCCCTCAGGCAGGTGATTATTTTGAAGTTGTTCAAAATGAAAAAGAAATGAAGTCAATTATTGCAGACAGAAAAGAAAAAGAACGTGACAAACGTTTAGAAGCTATGCTCCCTGCACATATCAGAAAAGAATCTGTTGCAGGTGATGATGCAATTCCTCAATTGAACTTGATTATTAAAGCAAATACACACGGTTCTGCTGAAGCTGTTGCACAAGCAATTGCAGGTGTTGAATCAACTGAAATTACAACAAAAATTATTCACGTTGGTGTTGGTGATATTTCAGAAGCTGACGTTATGTTAGCATCAGCATCAAATGCTTTAATTCTTGGATTTACAGTAAAAGAAGACGGAAACGCTTTAGCATCTGCAGAGCGAGAAGGTGTAACAATTAAAAAATATGATATTATCTATCAATTGTTAGAAGATATCGAAAAAACATTGTTATCACTTCTTGAACCTGAAATTAAAGAAGTTGAACTTGGTAAAGCCGAAGTTCGTCAGGTATTCACAATCGGTAAAACTAATAAAATTGCCGGATGTTATGTACTTGAAGGAAAAATTGTACGCTCTAAAGATGCGGTTCTTATCAGAAACGGTGAAGAAATATTCCGCGGTGCAATTGATCAGTTGAAACGTTTCAAAGATGACGTTAAAGAGGTTGCACAAGGTTTTGAATGCGGTATTTCATTCAGCAAGTTTAATGATATTCAAGAAGGTGATATTATTGAAGTTTCAACAACCGAAGAAGTTGAAAGAAAGTCACTGTAGATAATTATTTACATGTCAGTAATGTAGGATTATCACAGCGCTGATATTTAGTGTTTTCTTTATTTAAAACCCACCACGCACAACCTGTGCCCTGTTTATTTGTATCTTTTCGTTTGCAGTCATGTGCACCTGTTCCACCATGTGGAATAATTTGGTCGTTTGCTATATAGTCTGCCATTTCAAAGAAAAAAGTATCATATCCGTATTGATTTGGTTTTTGGGGACCATTTATATCTATCATTATATTATGTGGTGTTTTTCTTTGTTCCCACTTTGTGTTATTGCAATAAGTGTACCATCTTGCAATAATACCGAGGAATTGATTGAACTTTGAAAATTATTATATCCTGTTTTGGGTTTTAAACTTGTATAATATGCTGCATCGCCTTTACTGTTTATACTGACATAACAAGCATTTCTACTGTTTTTACAATCATTTGCTATATTTAAATAAGCCATCAATTTTTCAAGGAACCCTCTTTGATAGCTTTGACTTGATGACCAGTCAAGATCACTTTTATAATCAAATCCGTATTCATTTTTAGCTTGTCTATGAGCATTTATAAGTACCGAATATGCTTTTTTTAATTTTACTACGATTTCTATTTCTTTATATTATTGAATAAGATTAGGAATAGTCATTGCTGCAACTACACCAATTATTCCAAGAGTTATCAATACCTCAGCCAGTGTAAAGCCAAATTTTACGGCATTCTTTCGCAGAGTTGCATGTGTAGTACCTGCTAATGTAAATGCTTTTCTCATTTTTAACTCCATTCTTGTAAATAGATAATGAATAAAATTAATACATATGAATAATATTCATCAAAATACAATATATTTCATACCAAGTCAATACAATTGTATAATTTGAATATGAATGTACGTGAAGAAGTAAAAATTATGCTTATGTCTAAAAGAATGACATTGACAGAACTTGCAAAACGGATGACTGACTTGTCAGGCAAAAATTATTCGCAAAGTTTACTTTCACATAAGTTAAAGAGTGAGTCTTTAAGATATTCCGAAATGAAGCTTATATGTAAAATTTTAGGCTATAGAATTTATATTGACTTTGATGAAATCCGATTGGGGCGTTAAAATTTTTGATTTTATGTTATAATTCTTGATTATAAGGAGCAAATTATGTCATTACGAAATGAACGTGTAAGAAAAGAATTAATGCGAGATATCTCTGAAATTTTAAGAAAAGAAATCAGAGGTTTGTGTGGAGTTGTTTCAATTGTAGATGTTGAAGTCTCCCATGATAATTCTTTTGCAAAAGTTATATATAGCGTATTAGGTTCAGAAGAAGATATTGAAAAAACAAAAGCTTTGATTGAAAAAAGCACCCCGAAAATTCGTTACGAAGTTGGTAAAGTTCTTCGTTTAAGATTAACTCCAGAACTTCGTTTTGTCTATACAAACGGTTTGGAAGAATCTTCACGAGTTATAGATTTAATTAATAAAATCTCAAGAGGGGAAATAAAATAATGGTAGAAAATAGTGTTGCCGCCGGAAATAAAGCTGCTCCGAAGGCTTCACTTTTCGGGTTTTTAAATGTTTATAAACCTGTTGGAATGACGTCTCATGATGTTGTCAGCCGATTGCGTAGGGTTACTAAAATTAAGCAAATCGGTCATACCGGCACACTTGATCCTTTTGCAGAAGGTGTTTTACCTGTATGTATCGGCAAAGCTACACGTCTTATTGAATATCTTAACGACGATAAAGAATATCTTGCAACCGTACAGTTAGGAAAAAATACAACAACTTATGATATAGAAGGGGATGTTGTAGAAAGTTTTGATAAAAAAGTTTCTCAGCAAGATATTTTAGATGTTCTTGATAAATTTAGAGGTGAAATTGAACAATTGCCGCCGATATATTCTGCTATTAAGGTTAACGGTAAAAAGTTGTATGATTATGCCCGTCAAGGACAGGATGTCGAAATTAAACCAAGAAAAATATTTATATCAAAAATAGAATTAGAATGTTTTGACGAAATTGAGCAAACTGCTGTTATAAGGATTGCGTGTTCAAAAGGAACTTATATTCGCTCAATTGCTTATGATATGGGTAAAATTCTCGGTTGTGGCGGATATCTTACAAATTTAATCAGGACAAAAGCCGGTAGATTTATGGTTGAGAATTCTGTTGCATTGGATTGTTTGAAGGAAATTCCTGACGTCGATAACGTTATTATAAATCCTTTGGATGTTCTGGAATATCCGTGTTATGAACTTAATGATTCTGAAGTTGAAAGAGTTTCTCATGGTATGAGTTTACGCAACGAAAGTTTTAAAGATTCGGATATTGTAATTTTAGTTTATAGTGATAAAATATATGCTATAGGTAAGGTTGAAAAGAATAAAATTCTTGTTAAAAAAGTATTTGAGGTTTTATGAAAAAGATAATTTTATTAGCGGGTTTGTTTTTAGCAATGCAGGCATCTACTGCGTTTGCAGCTTGTGAATATAAGTGTGTTGAACCATACGATATGAATTCAGGTTTTAGAACTTTTATCAGCGGTGTTTCAGGCTTGAATTTTGCTACTGAAAAAACTACTCAGGCAATTTTAAGAAAAGCCATGTCAAAAACTATTGATGGTGATAATTTAAAAGTTAAACTTGAGTCTTATAGTTCAAAAGATTTGAAAAACGGTATATTTAAATCGCTTTATATTCAAGGCGATGACGTTGCAATAAATGATATTCATTTGACTTATCTTGAAATGCAGACTCTATGTGATTTTAATTATATTAAACAAACTAAAGATGATATTATCTTTATGGAAGATTTTCCTATGTCATTTAATATAAAAATGACTGCTAATGATCTTAATAAAACAATCAATTCTTCAAAATATCAAAAAGTTATCAATGATTTGAATAGCTTAGGCAAGGGATTTGCTTCCGGTGTGAAAATCTCATCTACAAGAGTTTCAATTAAAGCTAACAAATTCTATTATGTAATCGGAGTTACTCTTCCATTCATAAGAGCTGAACAAAAACTCGTAATAACTTCTGATTTAGTTGTCCGCAAAGGTAAAATTGATTTTAGCAATACCCAGCTTGTTTCAGATTTGTTTAATGCTGATTTGCATAAGCTTGATTTTATTTTGAATTACTTAAATCCGCTTGATTTTTCTGTGAATATTTTAGATAATAAAGATGCGAAGGTTTCAGTAAAAAATGTTGCAATAAAGAATAATACAATAATTACAGATGGTGTTATTGTTATTCCAAAAGACTAAGGATTTTATATGAATAAAAATCAGAAAATACTTTTAATATTTATTGGATTTTGTATGCTGGCAGTTATCGGGCTGGTTGCGTTTAATGTATTGATGCCAAAACCGGAAGTTAAACCTGATCAAATCGAGGTTTCTGAACGTTCGGTTCAGGAAGACGAAGCTGAACCTGCTGATACAAAAGAAAAAGAATATGTTAATGTATACTTTATTGGTAAAAATGAACACAACGAAGAGGTTTATAAGGCTGTAAAACGTGTTTATAATAAAGATGTTGATGGTTCAAAAGTGAAATTTGCAATAAATTCACTGGTTCGCGGACCGAAACAGGAAGAACGCCAGAAAGGTGTTTATACAGAAATTCCTTCCGGTTCTGAAATTATCAATATAACAGAACAGCCAGATAAAGTTATTGTGAACTTGAATTCAGCTTTCGTAAATGGCGGCGGAACAGAAAGTTTGTACAAAAGACTTTATCAACTTATAAAAACTGTAAAATTAAATTCAACATTACCTGTTTATCTGTATATTGACGGTCATCAGGCTGATGTTGTCGGTGGTGAAGGCATTATGCTTACACAACCGTTGAGTAATTCTTCATTAGATAATTAGTATAATTAATATGGCAGAAGTAATTAAAGATATAGATTATTATTTGAATTTGAACTGGACCCTTATTGAAGGTCAGGATTTGGATTTTGACGGCAATCCATATTACTATATTGAAATTAAAGAAATTCCAAGTTTCACATTTTGTGCAAAAACTTTAGCAAGAGCACGTGAAAATTATAAAAAACAGCTTAAATTATCAATTCAGGTCATGTTAGAATGTGGCGAGCACATAGTAGAGCCCGGTGAAGATGAAGACGATACAGATTGGGAAAGTTTGTGTCCGGGGTAAATCTCCTACTTGATTTAAAGCTGTATTCATGGTCTAATCTTATTACAGCAAAAGAGTAAATAATTTACTAATTTGCGAGTTCAATTGAAAGAAGACAATTTAAAATTGCCGAAAAATATAAAAATAGCGAAATTTGCCGGTTTTTGTTACGGAGTTAAAAGAGCCGTAGATACCGTAAAAAAGTTAAAAGCAGAAAACCCTGAACGCAATATTTGTGTTCTCGGTGAACTTATTCATAATGCTCAAGTTATAGAGGAGTTAAAATCTTTAGGTGTTGAATCGTTGACTGAGTTACCTGAAAAAGGTAATGGTATTTGTGTTGTAAGAAGTCATGGCGAAAGTCCTAAAGTTTTTGAAGATATTAAAAATGCAGGGTTTGAAGTTTATGACCTGACCTGTCCTGATGTTAAAAAAGTTCAACAAAAAGCTATTGAACTCGTTAAAGAAGGTTATTATCTGGTTATTGTAGGCAAAGCTGAACACCCTGAAGTTGTAGCAATAAAAGCCAATGCAGAACAATATGGTGATAAAATTCTTGTTGCTGCTGATGTTGAACAATTAAAACCTTTTGAACAAGAATTGAAAAATCATAAAAAAATAGGTGTGGTTGTTCAAACAACTCAAATGCTTTCAACCTTGAACAATATTATCGGGTATTTAACTCCAATTGCTAAAGAACTGCATATTGCAAATACAATTTGCCAGAGTACTTCAATGCGTCAATCTGAAGCAAAAGAGTTAGCAAAAGAAAGTGATTTGATGATAGTTGTTGGTTCTAAGAAAAGTGCCAATACAACTCATCTTGCAGAAATTTTAAAAGATATTACTTCAACAATTCATATTGAAACTGAAAAAGAATTGGATGAATATTCTGAATTGATTGAAAAATCCAGTAATATTTCAATTACAGCAGGGGCTTCAACTCCACAGAATGTAATTGATAATGTTATTGAAAAAATAAAAGTATAAAAGAGGCGTCACCTCTTTAAAATAAAACCAAAGAAAAGGAGAAAATAAAAATGACACAAGTATTAGACGAATTTGAAAAACTATTAGAAGAAAGTTTTTCAAACAGCCATTCAGTAGCTGACATCGTAGAAGGAACAGTTCTAAGAAAAGAACAAGATGGTTACTTAGTAAGTGTTCGCGGTGCTAAAACTGAAGCTTTCTTACCAAACAGAGAAATCTCATCTGCAGAAGATGCAACCCCTGTTGAAGAAGGCGATGTAAAAGAATTCTACGTATTAAAAGAAGAAAATGATGAAGATGGTATGTTATTATCATTGAAAAGACTTGCATTTGCTCAAGCTTGGGCTCAACTTAATGATGCAAAAGTTCAAGGCGATACAATCCTTGCTAAAGTTGTTTCAGTTGTTAAAGGCGGTGTTTTAGTTGACGTTGCTGATTTGAAAGGTTTCATTCCATCATCTCAACTTAGAACAGGTACTCCATTTGATGGTCTATTAGATCAGAAAATCGAAGTTAAAGTTCTTGAAGCTGATCCTAAGAAAAACAAACTTATCTTGTCTCAAAGACAAGCTGTTGCTGAACAACGTGATCAAGTTGTTGATAACATTCTTTCAACACTTGAAGAAGATCAAGTTGTTAAAGGTGAAGTTGTAAGAATTGCTGACTTTGGTGCATTCGTTGACATCAATGGTATCGACGGTTTACTTCCAATTTCTGAAATTTCTTGGCAAAGAATTAAACACCCATCTGATGTTATTTCATTAGGCGAAACTTTAGAAGTTAAAATTATTAAAATTGATACAGAACTTAAGAGAATTTCATTGTCATTAAAAAGAATGGGCGAAGATCCATGGCAGCAAATCGAAGGTCAATTCTCAGAAGGTCAAGTAATCACAGGTACTGTAAATAAAGTTACAGGATTTGGTGCATTTATTAATATCTTCCCTGGTGTTGAAGCATTATTACCAGCTTCTGAAATTGCTGAAGGAAATGTAAATCCATTCAACAAATTCAAAGTTGGTGACAGCATTGAAGTTCTTATCAAGAAATTCACTCCACAAGAACATAGAATAGCTTTGAGCATCAAAGATATGAACAATGAAGAAGTTAGTGAATAATTGAATTATTAACTTTAAAAAGGTCGGATAAATTTTATCCGGCCTTTTTTTCGCTTCAGATAACAAAAAATATTATGTTTGGATTTAATACAAATATTATGAAATTAACAGGTATAAAAACATATTTAACAAGTCCTTCAAAGTGCTTCATTCCAAAGTGTAAAGCCCGCTGTTGTGCGGACGCTCCAATACCTGTTGATTTTTTGCCAAAGTATAAAGATAAAGTTCAAAGACCAATATATAATATAATTAATATTGGTCATAATGATCCAAGAGATACTTATGATTCTGTAATGTTTAATACTACAGGTAATCCAATTCAGTTTATAGGTTTTGACCAAAATGGTAATAGGCTTGTAGGTATTCCAAAAGATGTAATGAAGAAAATGCAGATTAAGAGCCAGGAACAAATTCAGGCGTTGCTGGAAGATTACCAAAAAAATAAAAATTATTGTCCATTTATAACAGATTACGGCAGATGCAGCGTTTATTCAGAACGTCCACCAATTTGCAGGGAATTCGGAACTGATCCTGCTCCAATTAACAGATGTCCGGAAAAGGCTTCCCGTATTGAAATTGTTAAATTTAAAATGAAAAATTTTGTTGATTATTATAAGGATCTCTTTAAAGTTATGTGTATTTCTATGAGCAGAAAGAAACATTCATAATTTTAAATGAACTTTACGCAAAATGTTTTTCATGATAGCATTAAATCACGAGTAAAATATGAAAAATTAAGAGGTATTAAATATGCAAGCCCGCAGAGCATCTAGAGAATTGGCATTTATTTTATTTTCTCAATTTGATAAGAAAATATCAAATTATTCTAAAGAAAATTTGGATGATATTATATTGAAATCTGTTAGAATTTTATCAAGCAGTGCAAGTGATGAATTGAAATTGTCACTTGGAGCATTGATGGATATGAAAAATAAAATTGACGATTATGAAGCAGAACATGAAATTAATTTGAATCGTCCTATGGAAGCATCAAATATTCCTGTTCCACTTCCGATGACATCTGATATGACCGGCAGAATTGACGAAATGATAAATGTTGCGGAAAAAGCGTTGTTGGCCCTTGAAATTGCCGAGTTTGCAACTCTTGAATCCGAAGGTGAAGTGAAAAATTATGCCATTCAAATTGCTGAAGCTTTCCAAAAAAATCATGAAGAAATAGATGAAATTATTAAGAAATATTCTACAGGCTGGGATTTTGACAGACTTGTAAAAATGGATAAAGATATTTTAAGAATTGCGATTTCTGAACTTTTATATATAAAAGAAACTCCTATGAAGGTTGTTGTAGATGAAGCTTTAGAACTTGCTAAAAAATATTCAACTGATGACAGTGCATCATTTGTAAATGGTGTTCTTGCAAAAGTTATTGTTGAAAACGGCTTGAAATAATAAGTTTAAATATTTAAAAAAGGGCGTCTGGTTATATATAACTAGACGCCCTTTTTCTAATGCAAAATAGATGATTTTATGCTATTATACCACTATGTTTGGATTCTTTAAAGATAAATTTGATAATTTAAAACAGGCAGTTTCTAATACTGCACAGTCCCTTGTAGGAAATGTTCTGGCTAATGTTGATGAAACAGAAGAGCAATACTCAGAATTTGCACTTGATGATATTGAAGATACTCTTATCAGTGCAGATTTAGGGGTAGGCTATGCTGCGGAATTGGTAGATAATTTGCGTGCCAAAAAAGATGCAAAACCGTCA
Organism: uncultured bacterium; assembly: GCA_950022495.1. Taxonomy (GTDB): domain Bacteria; phylum Cyanobacteriota; class Vampirovibrionia; order Gastranaerophilales; family Gastranaerophilaceae; genus Zag111. Next base: position 169,702 of record CATLLJ010000002.1, on the reverse strand, counting down.
GAATTAAAAAATTATTTAAAAGATGAATTTAAAAAAACTCTTATAAAAGCCGGTTCTACAGAACTAAATTACAAAGATAATGAACTAAATATATATTTTATTGCAGGTGTAAACGGTGCCGGTAAAACAACATTGATTGCGAAACTGGCACACAAATTCAAACAAGAAGGTAAAAAAGTTCTAATCGCGGCAGGTGATACCTTCAGGGCTGCTGCAGAAGAACAATTAAACATCTGGTCAGAAAGAGCTGGTGCTGATATTGTTCGCCGAGACAAAGCTGATCCTGCATCAGTTGTTTATGAAGCTATTCAAAAAGCAAAGAACGAAAACTATGACATAATCTTAGTTGATACAGCCGGAAGACTTCAAAATAAATTTAATTTGATGGAAGAGTTAAAGAAGATTAAAACTGTAATTGATAAACAGGCTCCGGACGCATTGAGAGAAAGTATTCTTGTTATAGACGCAAATACAGGTCAAAACGGTTTGCAGCAGGCAAAAGTTTTCTCAGAAGCTGTAAATCTTACTTCTGTTGCCCTTACAAAACTTGATGGAAGTGCAAAAGGTGCAATAATTATTGCAATAGCTAAAGAAATGAATCTTCCTGTAAAACTTGTTGGGGTGGGTGAAAAAATGGAAGATTTGAAATCATTCAATCCGGATGATTTTATTAATGCACTCTTTGAGGGGTAGTTAATGTTAAAAACTTTAGAATCTGCAAAAACAGAGTTAGGGAACTCAATAGAACTTATTGGCGAAGATGGTAAAAACCGTCCGCTAATTATCGGTGTATTTCATGGAGATGAACCGCAGGGAAAATACTTAATTGAAAAGTATTTAGAAGAAAGATATTCCTGCCCCCTCACTTGCATGTCAGCCCCCTCCTCGGAATCAGAGATTCCGGTCCTCCCGCCGGTGGAGGACATAAAACTTGTCCGTTTAGCACAAAATTTAAGAAATAATATGACAAAAGAAGAAGTTATATTATGGCAGCATATACGAAACAGGCAAATAGAAAACACAAAATTCCGTAGGCAGCAGCAAATAGGGGCCTATATTTGTGATTTTGTCAGTTTTGAAAGAAGAATAGTTATAGAGCTAGATGGAGGGCAACATAACCAAAATTCACAACTCTTGAAAGATGAAACAATGGACGCTTGGTTAACTTCAAAAGGATATAAAGTATTACGCTTTTGGAATAATGAAATCAATAATAACTTAGAAAACGTACTTTTAAAAATAAGAAATACAATATTAGAATGTCCTCCCCTTGAGGGAGGACCGGAATTTTTAATTCCGAGGAGGGGTAAAATGGAAGAAAGAGGTGATAAAGCAAATACACCTTTATTCATCCCTTGCTTAAACCCTGACGGAATGTCGAAAAATACCAGAACTAATTCAAACGGAGTAGATTTAAATAGAAACTTCCCGACAAAAAACTGGGGGAAGAACGAAGGAGATAACGCAACTTGCGATGATGAAACTACCAATTATTATGGCGGTAAATCTCCGGCAAGCGAAATTGAAACAAGATTTGTAATAGATGTTATCGAAAAATATTCTCCAAGTATGATTTTGACTTTGCATGCTCCGTATAAAGTTGTAAATTACGATGGTCCTGCAAAAGAAATTGCTGAAAAAATTTCTGAAATCATTCGTTACCCTGCAGAAGGAAGTATCGGCTATCCTACCCCTGGCAGTTTTGGAACTTATTGCGGTGTAGAAAGAAATATTCCAACGATTACTCTTGAACTGGATGAAGAAATACCGGTCGAAGAGTTAGTTCAACCGGTATTTAAAATCTTTGACTTATTGTCTGAGAAAGTTTAATCAAAATCGAAATATAGTTTGGCATCATTTTTGCCATAGATACCATAAACTTTTTCCTGTGCATCATATTTTACAGTGACACCTAATTTCTTTTGAAGAGCTTTGTCTTTTCTTAATGCTTCAAGGTCTGATTGTGTTAATTTTTCACCTTTTTTATCATTTTTGTCTGCTTTTCTTATGCCGTCAAAAATAGTGTAATTTGTATAATTAAGATTTAATACGCTTTCAAGTGTAGCATTTGGAGTGTTGCCCCATTTATAATAAGTATTTGCACGACCGTTTTTAACAGTAGTTCTGGTTTCGTGGTTTGCTAACTTACCTTTGTTCTTGGTATTGCTGATTGTAAAATTGCCTTCAACATTGACTGTAAACTTTGTTCTTCTCATATCGTCACCTTTATAAGCGACAGTTAAATTCCCCATGATATTCCCCCAATTTTGTATAATTTGTATATATTCATTAAGTATTTTTTTTGAGAATAATTGTTATAAATTTTATAATGATTTACATTTGTTAATAATTTTATTGTGTTTGTAGTAAAATCTACTTAGAAATGAGGAAATATTATGAGACTTTTTAACTCTTACACAAATAACGTTGAAGAATTCACACCGATTGACGGTAATAAAGTTAAAATGTATGTCTGCGGACCTACAGTATATGATTTTGCACACCTTGGACACGCAAGATGTTATATTACATGGGATGTTTTGTACAGATATTTAAAATTTAAAGGCTATGATGTAACATATTGCCGCAACGTAACTGATGTTGATGACAAAATCCTGAAAAAAGCTGATAAAGAAGGTAAAACACCGACAGAAGTTTCTCAATACTGGTACAAACAATTTGAAAATTCAATGAAAGCCTTAAATACCTTAAAGCCGGATATTGAACCTTTTGCAACAAAAACATTAGGCGAAATGATATCTATCGTAAAAGATTTAATCGCAAATGGATATGCTTACGAAGCAAATGGAGACGTGTATTTTAGAGTAAAAAAATTCTCAAAATACGGACAGCTTTCAAAACAGCCGATTGACCAGTTGGAAAGCGGTGCAAGAATTGAAGTCGGCGACCAAAAAGAAGATCCGCTTGATTTTGCATTGTGGAAAAAAGATGAAAAATTCGGTTACAATTCACCTTGGGGTGTAGGTAGACCGGGATGGCACATTGAATGTTCTGCAATGAGCAGAAAATATCTTGGCAAAACCATTGATATTCACGCCGGTGGTGCTGATTTAATATTCCCTCACCACGAAAACGAAATTGCTCAATCTGAATGTGCTAACGGCTGCAAGTTTGTAAATTACTGGCTGCACAACGGTTTTGTAACTATCAATAAAGAAAAAATGTCAAAATCTTTAGGTAATTTCTTAACTATTGATGATATGTTGAAAAACTATGACGCAAACACTTTGAGATTGTTCATTTTGACAAATCATTACAGAATGCCTGTTGAATTTTCAGACGAAGCTTTAACAGCAGCTCAAGCAGGTGCAAAACGTTTGACTAACGCAAAACAAACACCGATAAATGAAGAACTTGATATTACATCAACAGAAGAATACAAGGCATTTGTGGAAGCTATGGACGATGATTTGAACACTTCAAAAGCTCTTGCAATTCTATTTGACCTTGCTACCCGTGCAAACAAAGACGAAAAAGATGCTTACACAATTCTTTATAAACTCGGCTCAGTGCTTGGTTTTACGTTTGAAAAAGCTTCACTTTCTGAAGACGATTTGCAAAATGCAGTATCATATGTTTCTGAAACTCTGGGACAAGAATTTTCAACAATGGATGAAATTATTGAAGTTCGCAAACAAGCCCGTGCAGAAAAGAATTGGGATGTTGCGGATAAAATTAGAATTGCACTGGATGAAGTCGGGATTGTATTGAAAGATACAAAAGAAGGCACAACAGTTGAACTGAAATAAGAAAGCGAATAAATTAATAATTAAAAAGAAGAGATTTAATTCTCTTCTTTTTTTGCTTTTTTGATTTTAATTCCGTCTGGTTCAATTTCTATAGTAACTTCATCTCTGACGGGGTTAATATTTAAGCAGTCAAGTATTACTTTAGGAATAATAACTCCCCAGCTGTTACCTATACTGGTTATTTTCTTTTTTAGCATTTATAACTCCTATTAAAACTTTGTAATATTATTGTAACACCAATTATTGACTTACAGTCATAATTTTGTTATAACTAAATTATGATTAAGTTATAATAATAGGTTTTAAAATGGCAAAAATAAGTTTACTTGAGAAAAACTACAATGAAGTGGTTTCAGGCTTAGACAAATTATACAGCTGGCTGCATATTCTTAAAGGTTACACCAAAGTTGAGAGTGTTAAAAGTGAAGAGGTTGCAAATATTGATTCCCTATTGGTAATTATCATTAAAGAAATAGATACACTTATTTCCTACATTTGATATTTGTCATATAATAATCTTATGAAAAAATTTGCTGCAGCTATACTAATAAACGCTTTATTAATATCAATGCCTGCATATTCTGCATTTTTCGGAAATATTCCGCAAAAAACACTGCAGATTGCACGTGAGACCCAATCAAATAATTATTTTTCTGCACCGCAATCAAAAATTGTGAGGGTTGCAATAGGTGACCAGAATTTTTCAAAATATGAACATGAAACTGTTGCAATTTATGGAACAGGTGAATTTGAAGTTTATAATAATGAGAATTATATAAACACTTTTGACAGCGAAAATGTTATTAATATTTCAATGGTTGGTAAGATTTTTGTTCTTACAGATGCTGAAAATAATGTTATTGCAAAAGTTTCAGGGCCTATAATTTTTAAAACAGACTATGGATTTATCGGAGTAAAAGGGCTTAAAAGAGGCGGTAAATGTGCAATATATAGGGGGCAGTTAGAACTCATTTCTACACCTAAAGAGGGTAAGTTTTATATTGTAAATTCTTTACCTCTGGAAGAATATTTAAAAGGTGTTGTACCTAATGAAATGCCTGTCCATTTTGGTCTGGAAGCTTTAAAGGCTCAAAGTGTTGCGGCAAGAAATTATGTATTATCGCCGAGGGTCAAAGCAAATTCAAATTATGATGTTGTTGATTCTGTTGCAAGTCAGGTTTATTTTGGTGCAAATACCGAAAGAGATTTATCAACTCAAGCTGTCGAAGAAACCAGAGGGGTTGTTGCGATTTATGATTGGGATTTAATTCTTGCACAATATTCTTCAACTGCCGGCGGTTATACAGAAAGTTATCAAAATGCGTTTTCAGAACCTTACACAAAAGAATTTCCGGCAAAACCTAAGCCGTATCTTGTCGCAAAACCTGACAGAGAGGATTTTGAACCGTTAAATACAGAAGAGGCTGCTGCAAAGTTCTATAAATCAAAACCAAAATCAAATGATGTAAATTCAACTTATTATCGCTGGGAAAGAGAGTGGAATGGTCAGGAAATTCAGGATGAAGTTCAAAAAAATATTGCCGCACAAAGCAATACCGGTTTTGTTAAACCTGCGGTGAAGCAAGGTGAAACTATCGGCATTATTAAATGTTTGAAAGTTTTACAACGCGGTGAGTCCGGAAAGATTATGAGGCTGGAAATTCAAACTGACAACGGTAATTATATTGTAGAAAAAGAACTTGTAATCCGCAGACTTTTTACTAATAAAGGGAAAGCTCTACCGAGTGCCAATGTTGTGTTTGAGCATGAATATGATGAAAACGGTGATTTAATTTATATTAAGGCTTATGGCGGAGGTTTCGGGCATGGTGTCGGTATGAGCCAATACGGGGCAGGTTATATGGGAACTGTTGAAAAAATGCCGTATGAAAAAATTCTTCAGCATTACTATACAGGTATTTCTCTTGCAACAGAACCGTTTATTCTGGCTTCTAACTGCGAACAGAATAAAGTTACACAGACATTTTTTACCGGAAACAGGCATGCTAAAATTGTTGTAGATAACAAATATAAAGTAAGTTATTTGGATGCGAGAATAAATGATTGTGATGAAAAAATTCAACTGGACACCTCTCAACGATTTAATAAAGTAGATATTTCTCAATATTTGAAAAAAGGATTGAATACAATAACATTTTATTATCCGGCATCAGAAGGTCAAAATAAAGGACTTAGAATGTATATAGAATTGGCAGGAAAGAATGAGTACAGCGATTAAGGAAGATAAGACACCAAGTTTGTTAAAGGCTGCATGGATGATTGCGGTTGTTACTATTGTGAGTAAATTAATCGGATTTGTCCGCGATATTATAATTGCAAATTATTACGGTGCGTCTCTGGTGTCTGATGCTTACTATTATGCTTATCAAATTCCATCGTTATCGTTAATCCTGCTTGGCGGTGTCGGTGGTCCATTTCATAGTGCAACTGTTGCTATTTTTTCAAAATTAATTCCGAATTTGCAGGAAAAACCTTCAGAGCAGGTTAATAAATTATATTCAACTTTTATGACTGGTACGATAATATTTTTCCTGGCACTATCTGTTTTAATGTTTGTTTTTCCAAAGCAGATTATGGGATTGATTATTTCTAACGGTTCTGCGGAAATGGTTAATCTTGCAGCTATGCATTTGAAAATTATGACTCCGCTTCTTGTGATAGGCGGAATTGTCGGGATTTATTACGGAATTCTGATTATATATAAACAATTTATGCTGCCTAATTTATCGCCGATTGTGATGAGTCTGGCAATAATTGGTATCGTTATTGCTGCTCCAAGCGACCAGAAGGGTTATGCTCTGGCATGGGCTACAACCATTGGTGCTATTTTTCAGCTAATTATTCAATATCCTAATATAAAAAAGCTAGGTTATCGCTTAAGGCCGAACTTTGAATTTACACATAATCCGCATTTCAAAGAGATTTGCGAGCTTTTATTCCCTGCAATTCTAAGTTCTACTGTCGGACAAATTCACATATATGTTGATATGTTTTTCACATCTGCAATATCAGAGGGAGCATGGACTGCAATAGGATATGCAAACAGAGTTTTCCAATTCCCTGTAGGAATTTTAGTTACTGCGTTTTTGGTGCCATTGTTTCCAATTTTTGCAAGACTTGTTGCGGATAAGGATTATGAAGGTATAAAAAATTATTTCAACAAAGGTGTCGGGGTATTATTCTTCGGAGCAATCCCGATTATTATAGGCATTGCCGTTGTAGGGTTGGATGCTGTCCGTTTAGTTTTTGAACACGGTGTTTTTGATTCTAATGCGACTTTTATGGTGACAGAAGCACTCTGGTTCCTGTCAGTGTCTATTATTCCTTATGTGTTTAGAGATTCTATTACAAGAGTTTATTATTCATTCAATGATTCAGCCACACCGTTTATTGTTGCGTTCTCATCTATTGTTTTGAAACTTATTTTAAACTGGGTTTTAATATCAAAAATGCATTTCGGTATCGGTGGAATTACTCTTTCAACTTCTCTTGTAACTTTATTTAATGCAATAGTTTTGGGTGTTTTGATTACCAGAAAAATGAAAATGGATTACAAAACACTATTTATAAATCTCTTGAAAATGATTATTGCAGGTGTTATAACTGGAATAGGCTGCTGGTTGCTGGCTGTAGAATTTGATAAGTTTGTTCATCTGTCAAAAATTCCGTTTGAATTATTGAAAATATTCTCAGTTGCAATAGCTTGTCTGGTGATTTATATCCCTCTAAACTTACTATTTAGAATGGAATATGCTAGCGAATTATTTAATAGATTATCCGCAAGATTTATAAGAAAATAGAGCAATTTTTTTATTGAAATAAAAGAGTTAAAATTTAAATATGAAATTAAAGATTGGCCCTAATATAGATGAAAATAGAGTTAGGCTGGATTTTAAATCAAGTCCTGACAGACCTAAAAATACTCCGAGTTATATAATTCGTTCTGACAAAGCAGATGAGTTTGTTAAGAAGTACAATAAACAGGATAAAGAACTAAAGGCTGCAACATTTGTAGCTGCATTATCATGCGGTTTTGGAGCGTTTTTAAGTGCAAAAGAACATAAAAATTTGATTGCAAAAAATAGATTTTTGCCTGCAGGAATCGGGGTGATTGCCGGCGGTTTAGTCGGTGTTCTGATCTCTTCTGTTGTTTCTTATAAGATGAAAAATGATTTGATGGATAAATATAAGGTTTTACCATATTCAAATCGCTAAATTTTAACTAAATTTTAAACTTTGTGCCATAATATAATTATGATTACAAAGACAGAAATAGATAAACTTGCTGCACAATATGAAACCGGGGATTTTATTAAAGATGATCCGGTTCAGTTTCCGCATAGATTTAGCAGTAAAAAAGATATTGAGCTTGCAGGTTTTATTGCATCCTTACTTGCTTATGGCAGCAGAAAACAGTTTATCAAAAAATTAGATCAATTATTTGAAATTGCACAAAATGAACCGCTAAATTTTGTACAGAATTTTGAACCTGAAATGATTGGAGATTTTAATTATAGATTTGGTAAACCTGATGATTTTAAAGCAATATTTTTAATATTAAAAAATCTCTATAATTCTTCAAATGGATTAGAAGAATTGTTTGAGCATGGTTATAAACAAAATAAAATATTTGAAACTGTAGTTGATTATTTTTATTCCCGTGTAAATAATTCATCAGTTGCAGCAGGACACGGTTTTTATCACATGATACCAAACCCTCATAATGGCGGAGCAATGAAAAGAATGTGTATGTATCTTCGCTGGATGGTTAGAAAAGGCCCTGTGGATTTGGGTGTGTGGAATTTTATAACCCCTTCTGAATTATATATCCCGCTTGATGTGCATGTTGGGAGAATTTCACGTCAAATGGGACTTTTAACAAGAAATGCAAACGATTTTAAATCAGTTGTGGAATTAACAAATAATTTGAAGCTATTGTGTCCGGAAGACCCTGTGAAATATGACTTTGCAATGTTTGGTTATGGGGTTTCCGGAGTAGATAAGTTGCTAAGCGTTTAAATTTATTTTTAGTTTTTTGTATTAACAAATGTTAACACAATGTCTTTTTTATGCAATTTTTAAAACCGGATTTTTTTTATAAATATGTAGGTTAGAAAAATTGCATTTTTAAAGGTAGGTGTATTATGGTTTCAATTTCGGCAATTGGAAATATGGCAACAAAAGCTTTTTCCTATGCAAAAAAAGGTGTAAAAATTGTTCCGGATATTATTTTCGGAAATGGTGCAGATACTTTTGTTAAAGCTGCAAATAATGCTGCTAAAGCCGGCGGTAAAACAACTGCAAGAACAGTTTGGGATGCGGTAAAAGCTGGCGGCAGTGCAGTTAAAAATGCTCATAAAACAAGTTTCTTCTCAAGATTTTGGAAATCTTTGAAAACAACTCCGTCTAAAATTAAGGGTCAAACTTTAGCAGGAGCCAGACTTGCAAAAGCTGCAGGTAAAAGTCAAGTTATGGGTGGTATAAAAGGTTTCTTTAAAGGTATCGGTAAGAAAATGCCATTAATTGGTAACTTAATGTTAATAGCATTTGAATTACCAAATATAATTTCAGCAATCAAAGAAAAAGGTATTGGACAAGGTCTTGCAGAAGTTGGTAAATCAGGTGCAAGATTAACAGGTGCATCACTTGCAGGTGCGGTTGCAGGATCAGCATTTGGACCAATTGGCAGTATTGTTGGTTGGATTGCAGGTGAATGGTTAACCGGTAAAATTGTAGGTAAATCATATACCGAGAAAAAAGCTGAAGATGAACAAAAGAAACAAGAATTAGCTATGGAAATAATGCAAAATCCTCAGCAGTATATGGCTCTTCAATCTCAAATGCAGCAACAACCTGTTCAACAGCCTCCATTTACAGCAAATCCGAATTTTAATTTCGGAATGACAAATTCGGTTAACAACTTTGGATTAACAAATAATTACTCAAATGATATAATGATGCAGCAAATTCCGGCATTCAATCAAATCGCATAACCCTCCCTTTTTTCTATATAACATAACCTAAAAGATAGGATTTAGATTTCTAAGTCCTATCTTAACATTTGTTAATATTTTATATTGCAGACGCAATTTTAAAATAAAAAAAAACTTTAATAGGGTACAGGGGAAATTAATCTATAGGAGAAATTTAAAAATGGGATTTAGTAACTTGTCTGTTAATCAGTACGAGTCTGTTAACAGGTTGTCACGTTATTTGATTGGTGCAAGCGTTAACCAACAGGGAGAATCATCCGGTATTGTTTCCGGTACTGCCATGATGGGCGGAATATCTGCCGGTACTTGGGCCTGGAAAAATAGAAAAGATATAAGGGGCGGTTTACGGCAGCTGGCACAAGATGCAGCTGTACAAAAAAGTGTTGTTAATAAATATGTCAGCAAAGATGCAAGCATATGGCAAAATATGAAAGCTAGATGGAAAGGTGCCGGCGAGTATGCTGCAGGTGTCCGTACAGCTGAAACAGGATTGGTCAGAGCTTCAGGTAATTCTGCAGCTAATGCGGCAGCCGGGGCAGCAACTACAGGCGCATCAGGTGCAGCGACTCAAACAGCTGCTAAAGCAACATCTAAAATAGGAGCTCTCGCAAAAGGTGCAGGTAAATCTGCATGGAAATGCTTGAAAGGTAATGCTGGTTTCGCTGCAATATCTTTAGGTATGGGTATAGTATCAGATGTTGTACCTGCATTTAAACTGGGAGTTGGCAAAGGCTTTAAACAATTAGGTAAAACTGTTGTTCAAACAGGTGCCGAGGTTGCAGGTTGGGCAGTCGGTTCAGCTGCAGGTGCTAAACTCGGTGCAGCAATCGGTTCTTTCTGTGGACCTATCGGTACTGCAGTCGGCGGTGTTGTCGGTTTCTTAGGCGGTATGCTGGGCAGCTTCTTATTCGGTAAGGTTGCTAAGAAAATTACCGGTCCTAGCGAAGTTGAATTAGCTCAAAAAGAAGCAACACAAGATATTGCAAAATCAGCTATTAGGGATGCGGGTTCAACTAATCAGTTAATTCAAGAATCTTATAATCAGTTAGTTCAACGTGCGGCAGCAGGTCAATTAACTCAAGATGATATGCTTGCAAAAGCTGAAATTGAAAAACTCATAGGTCAAGAAATTGATTTGAATGCGGCAGTTCAGCAAGCTGCATAATGAATATAAATTAAATAGAAAAAGAGCACCCTCTAATGAGGGTGCTCTTTTTCACTGAATTCTTTTACATTGCACAAACGTGAAAGTCTCTTTCAGATACAAATGAAGAACTTTCTAATAGTTGAGTTAATAATCTTTCAATTACACGTTCAACTGTTTTAACTTCGCATTGCAATTCTTTAAAACTTTCTTCTCTTGATTCCTTTAAAGCACTTTCAAAAATTTCATCATTGTACATAAATTATACTCCTTATTTTCTTAACAAAATAGTATTCGGCATATTTTTTTTAAACTTTAATTTTTCATAAACTTTTTGTTACAAAATTTCATCTTTTATGGAGCTTTTAATAATTTTACAGTAGAATGATAACATGTTTGTGAAGGGGATGTATGAATGTTAAAGGATTACGAATTGACAAGTTATGATTATTATTCAAACAGACGAGATATGGAAATTATTTCTAATATTGTCGATGCCTTGAAAAAAATTTTGGAAGAAGATAAAAAACAAGAACAACCGTTGTTTTTAAAAATTTCGGATAATTTGATTATGAATATTGCTAGAAAAGTTGTTCAAGAAAAAAAACAAACTTTTCTTATTGGTATAACCGGTGAAAGTGCTTCCGGTAAAACCGTATTTGTTGATAATACAATTAAAGCTTGTGTAAAGAATAAGACCGAAGGTATTTATACTGTAATCAGATGTGATGATTATTATAAAGATACATCAAAAGAATTGAAAGAAGCAGGAAGTTATGAAGCTCTTTTTAAAACAGGATTTAGCTTTGATACACCTGATGTAATTGATTTAGATTTGATGAAGAGTCACTTAGTATCTTTAAAAGAGGGATTAACTATTAAATCCCCACGTTATAATTTTGTGACCTGTGAATCTGATCCAAACGGAGATGAAAAGAAACCTGCTAAAATTATTTTAACAGAAGGTTTATACGTTTTGAATGAAGGTGTTAGAGATATTATGGACGTTAAAGTTTATGTATTTACACCTTTAGAAGTTATAAAGGACCGCTGGTACAGACGTGCTGCTGAGCGTGGAAAATCAGGTTCAGCTGCAGATTTACAATTTGCTGATGTTAATAGAACTGCTCAACAATATATTAGACCAACTTATCAGATAGCTGATGCTGTTATTAATGGGCTTGTAAGTCAAGAATATATTCAGGAAATTACTGATAAAATTTTCTATGCGTTGAAAAATATTGAATATTAAATAAATTAAGAGGATATTAAACAAAGAGGCGGCTCATTAGAGCCGCCTCTTTGTTTAACTACTAAAGGAAGTAAAACCTTTAGAATGCACGCTGACAGTCGGTACAATTATTGGCAGGAACTACTTTAATATATTCAACGGGTGCAGCACATCCGCATGGCTGACCTTCAGCTCTTTTAATTTTTACGCCATGTAATTTTTCACATTTTGTAAGTTTAGGTTTTTTACATTTTTCTACTTTTTCACAGCAGTATCCGTTTCTGCTACGCATACCAAAGCCGGTAAACGGATTTAAGCTTCCCAGTCCATCATAAGTCCATGCAAAAGCTCCTTGAGCAGGAATAGTTAAAAATCCAAATAGTGCTAATACAGATAAAAATTTTTTCATACAATCTCCTTATCGTTAAGTCGGTTACATTTATCGGTTACATTTTAATTGTATAAGTTTTAAATTCTATTACTATGTCCAAATGGCATATTTGATATAGTCTTTTTGTCTAGGAGATTTGTATAATGTTTTGCAATAAAAAACTCAGATTTGAAAATTTTCAAATCTGAGTTTTTAAGTTTGTCTAAAAAGGTTGACTATTTATTGATGCTTGCATCTTCTAATAAGATAACTCTAACATCTTCACCTTGTTTAGCACTGTAGTTCAAACCTGGAGTTACTAAACCAGTGATTAAACCAACAGCAGAACCTACAGGAGCACCGATAGCAATACCGGTACCAACTTTAGTTGGGTCAGGAATGAATGATAAACCAACACCTGAACCGATACCAACTGCAGCACCGCCAACAGTGTATAATGCAACTTTACCAGCTGTCATCCAAGGACCTTCTTTTAAAGCGTAATCTTTGTAGAATGGTTTTGCATTTAAGTCAACTGTTTTACCGCAAGGAGTAACAACTTTGTTTATTTGAGCATATACTCTAGCGTTTTTGTTGAACCATTGTGGATCTTTAATATCTAATACTGAACCGTAGAAGATTGATCCTGCTGGGAATAATACAGTACCTTCTTCAGTTACGATATCTTCTGAATTTGTGAATGTTACGCAATCACCAGCAGCGTGTAATTTAGATTTGAATGCTTCATTGAATTCAATTTCTAATACGTTGCCTTCTTTGATGATATTTCTTAAGTTAGTGATTGTAACTTCGTTGCAAGGAGCTTTTTTAGTAACATTTAAGTGTTCTGTTCCTAAAACTGTTTCTTCAACGTTTTTGTATTGAGCTTTAACAAGGTCTAATCTTTGTCTTAATCTGTATAATAATACAGCAGCTTCAGCTCTTGTTAAATCTTCAGTTGGTCTTAATTCGTTTTCATTTGGATGATTTACGTAAATACCATAAGATAATGTTTTAGCGTAAACTTTTTTAGCCCATCCAGGAACTTTAGCTGCATCAGAGTATTTTGATACAATATTGTTATCAACTGTACCATCAATAGTGATATGGCTGATTACAGATTGAGCTTCATCTCTTAGGATATGACCAGCCGGTCTGAATGTTCCATCCGGATAACCATAAACAAGACCTAATTGTTGAGATCTTGCGATTGGAGCATAATCTGCACTTGATTTTTTAACATCTGAGAATTTGTAATTTGATTTGATTTCTAAATCAGAATTACCTAAAACTTTTAATAAAGCTTCAACGAATTCAACTCTTGAGATTTTGTTTTCAGGGTTGAAGTTTCCGTCAGTTAAAGACATAACAGAGTCACTAACTACACTTGAAATTTCAGTTTGTGCCCAATAGTTTTCAGTAACATCATTGATGCCATTGAAAGCGAATGCTGGAATTGTGTTGATGGTTAGCATACCGCAAACCAATAATCCTGCTAATAATTTTTTCATTTGTACTTCCTCACTTCTCTATTAAGATAGTAAACCATTATTTTTTTTTATTATATTATAGTAATATGAAAATGTAAATAGCTTACCCCATGAATATATTAAGGAGAAAATATATGACAGATTACCCTGAAACAAAGATTGTGTCTACTTTAGGACCGGTATCAACTCCGGAAGAAATAATAAGAAAACTATACAAAGCCGGTGTTACTATGTTTAGAATAAATTCTTCGCATGACACTATGGAAACACATCAGGCGACAATAAATAAAATAAGAAAAATCGAAAAAGAAGAAAATGCAATTATTCCAGTATTGTTAGATTTACAGGGGCCCAAAATTCGTATTGGCAGATTAGAAGAACCAATTAAAGTTCAAGTTGGAGAGGTTCTAAAGTTTCAGCATAGTGAAAATTATAAAAATGGAATAATTCCTGTTGATTACGAAGGTATCGCAAGTGACATAAAGCAGGGTGAAAAAATACTGATTGATGATGGCAGAATTCAGCTTGTAGTAGAAAAAACTGAAAATCATGTTGTTTATGCCAAAGCTTTAACTTCCGGAGAAATAAAACCGCGTAAAGGTTTAAATATCCCCGGAGGAACCGGTAGTATTGATATTTTAACTGAAACAGATTTGAAGTATATTGAATTCGCAGTTAAAAATGATATAGATTATCTTGGTTTATCTTTTGTAAGAACAAAAGAAGATATCATTAAATTACGTCATATTTTGAATAAAAATAATGCAAGGATTCGTATAATTTCAAAGGTTGAAAAACCTCAAGCATTAGAAAATATTGACGATATTATTGAATATTCTGATGCAATTATGGTTGCAAGGGGAGATTTGGGGATTGAAATTCAAACTGAATCACTGCCAATTGCACAGAAAACAATTATTAAGAAAGCTAATTTAGCCAGAAAACCTGTAATTGTTGCAACACAAATGCTTGAAAGTATGATTGAAAATCCAATTCCAACAAGAGCAGAAACTTCTGATGTAGCTAATGCGATTATAGATGGTGCGGATGCTGTTATGTTATCAGGCGAAACCGCAATGGGACAATATCCGGTTGAAGCTGTCATGACAATGAAAAAAATCGCTGAAGATATTAATAATTCACAATTTATCAGAAAAAATAAATTTCCTGCAAAAATTCTTACTGATAATGACGCAATTCCATTATCTATAGCATTATCAGTTGCAGATATTTTAAAAACTCTACCTAAAGTTAAAGGGATTATTGCCCTAACCGCAACCGGTTATACTCCGGCATTAATTTCAGAGTGCAGACCGTCGGTTCCTATTTATGCACTTTGTTCTGATTTCAAAATTTGCAGATTTATGCAGTTATACAGTAATGTTTCTTCAATTTTGATTGAGGAAGAAGAGGTTAAATGTGATAAAGAATCTATACTTAACCTCAATAACTTTTTGAAAAACGAGTTGAAAATGGAAAAAGATGATAATGCGATATTAACGGGTTCAATCCCTCATTTAATGTCGGGTTTATCTACGAACTTTTTAAAAATTCATACAATTGTTTAAGATAAAAAAGCGGAAGTTCTAACAGAACTTCCGCTTTTAGTTATGTTCATACATTCGCAGTTTATTTATTACTGCCTTTTGTTCCGCCTTCCGGGTTTGCAGAATTTGACAGAATAATTTCGTAATATTCGTTTTTATCGATATTTACACCCATGGTTTTTATATCGCAGTATTTTTTCTTTTTTTTATTTAAAAGTTTTTTGTAGTCCTGTCCCATAAAATAAATATATCATGACTGAATGATATTATCTAAAAATTCTTTTAATAAATTAATTTTTTCTGTTCCAATAATTTTAAAACTAATTTGTCCGTTTTGTGTTTTGAGGTGAAATTCTGCTTCCTGATAAACTATCATTTTATTGTTGATAAAAAATATTACCTGTGGTTTGGGTTCTTTTACTCTATAATCTTCGATTTCAGATAAGTGTATTCCATTGTTATTTATCATTAAGTATTCATCAATAATTTTTACATCGTCTTTTTTTCTTAGTTTATTTAGAATTAAAAATCTCGGGATATAAATGCCTGTAAATATAGTACCGGAAATTACTGCCACTGAAAGGTTTAATCTATGTAACAGAAAAAGATAAATAATAAAACCTATAATCAGCAAATATAATGTCATAATTCCGCACAAAATCATAATTGGTCGTTCTTCAGTTTCAGGTTTTAAAATTTTACTCATAAAATAATTATATCATTTATGTTTTTATAATAGAATATTTTTATGAAGGAATTATTTGATTTTGATAGAACTTATGGAAATGTTATAGGTACAGATGAAGCCGGAAGAGGTCCTGCTGCTGGCGGAGTTTTTGCTGCTGCCGTTTATTTCCCTGAATTTAGTAATTCCCTTATAACAGACTTAGAGCGTCTGAATGACTCAAAAAAGTTGTCAGAAGTCGCACGGGAAAAATTGTACGATATTATTTTAAATAATTCAGTAAATTCAGTTGTTTGCGTTGATGTTGAAGAAATTGAAAAAATCAATATTTTGAATGCTTCATTAAAAGCAATGAAATTATCTTGTGAAAATGTTATAAAAGAAGCAGGTTTGAAAGAGTTTATCACTCTTGTTGACGGCAATAAATTAATAAAAAATTATACTTATCCTCAAAAATTTATTATTAAAGGTGATGGAAAATCTGCATCAATTGCAGCTGCGAGTATTTTAGCAAAGGTTACAAGAGATAGATATATGGATGAACTTGCATCTCAATTTCCTCAATATGGCTGGAATAGAAATTCAGGTTACTTAACTCCCGAGCATATAAAAGCAATTGATGAGTATGGTTTGTCTAAATATCATAGACCATCATTTTTGAGAAAACATTTTGAAAAACAACTAAGCTTGTTTTAATTTTACTACTGATAAATAGTGTTACCAATTTGAACTTTGGTTACATATAATGTTTCGCAGGCTCCGTTTCCTCTACTTGATGCATCGGTATCGTTTCGGGTAAGACTTGTTCTATATTCAAATCTTCTGGATGTTTTTTTATCAGTGTATACCATATCAACTAAGTCTCCTTCAACTTTCACTGTATCGTAAAGTTTTAGTTTTAACATTGCAGCCATAACATTCCTATTGGCAGGAATTATATGGGTATGTGAAAGATGGGAATTAATATAATCTGCTGAATATGGTGTGTTGTATTTCCATTGCCAGTTTAACCTTCGGGAACCCGTCATTTCGACTTTCTGGCTGTATATTTTGAAGTATTTTTTGAATATTTTCGTATCTGCTAATTCACCCCATGCTGCTCCTAGATCATATAATGCTGCACTGTCAAAAAATTTATTTATAAATATAAAATCATGATTGTATGCAACCACACGGCCGGATAATTCGTAGTGTGCTTGAGGAATAATTTCCATTTCGTTGTTGTTAATTAATGACTTATAGGTGAATGTTTTTTTTAGCTGTTCTTCAGGTGTATAATCAATTTGAACCGGAAAGTTTTGTACGTTTATGGGTGAAGATGCTCTTCTGCTCGGGATTGCAATACCGAATTTCAGCCAGTATCCAATTGCACCGCGGAAAATAAAAACAAGAATTAAAAATCCGATTATGCAACCTTTTTTAATCTGTTCTTCTCTGGCTAAAATATCTCTATATAATTTTGCATCAATTTCAAGAGTTGAATAGTCATTGAATATTTTATTCATTTTTTTATTTTATATTAATTCAGTTTTTATTTGTATACGTTATTGAATTGAAATTTTTTATATTAATATTTGTTAACAAACTCTCCGGATTTTTAAAGATTATATTTGAAACTGCCGATAAATAATTTGTAATCAGATAGAATCTATGGAGTAAAGAATAATGATAAAGAAGATAACAACACCCTCAAGCAACAGATGCGAAAGTGTTGAATTAATATTAAGAGGAGCTAAAAAACGCCGTTCATTAGCTTATGCTAATGCGTGCGAAATTAACTCAGATTCAGGTATTAAAGCTAACCTGTCTGCAGTTAAGTAAAATAGAGTATAACCTTCTACAAATGATAAGAAAAGAGAGTATTAATAACGCCGGTACCATGTGTGCAACCGGCATTTTTATTGCAAAATTTTCGATAAACACTTATTTTACAAGGAAAAATCCTGTTACACTTAGTAACAAACATTGGTTTGACTGCTTGCAAATTTAGTATATTTATTATACGATTCATGATACGAACGTGCGTCGGCGGATTTTTGTGTGGAAAAAGTCATTAACGTCGATAAAGGAATTACATAATAAGTAATAGTTTAGAAATATAAAGGAAAGCAAGCGATGAATAATCCAATTATTGATGAATTAGAAAAAAGCTATTTAGGTAAGGATCTTCCTGAACTTAATGCTGGTGATACAGTAAAAGTTTTCGTAAAAATCGTTGAAGGAAACAAAGAAAGAATTCAGGCTTTTGAAGGTACAATTATTAAATTACACGGTTCAGGTCTTAACAAAACCATCACTGTTAGAAAAGTATTCCAGGGTGTTGGTGTAGAACGTGTATTCTTAATCAACTCTCCAAGAATTGATAAAATCAATGTTCTAAGACGCGGTGACGTTAAACGTGCTAAATTGTACTACTTAAGAGAACGTTCAGGTAAAGCAACTCGTATTAAGGAAAAAATTGAAAAAAGATAAGACTCATATTCACTGGTATCCGGGACATATTGCAAAAGCAGAGAAAAAGCTTAAAGAACAGCTTTCTTTAGTGGATGCCGTGATTGAAGTTTTAGATGCGAGATTACCTATATCAAGCAGTTATGACAATATATCTGGGCTCCTAAACGGAAAGCCCAGATTTTTGTTGCTTAATAAATCTGATTTGGTTGATAGAAATGAATTGAAAAAATTCATTGACTATTTAAAAGAAAAAAATGCAACAGAGGTAATTCCGACAGACGCTAAGCATTCAAAGGATTTGAATACTATAATTAAGAAGGCGGTTGAACTGTCAGAACCACGTATTCAAGCTATTATGGCAAAAGGTTTGCTAAGACGTCCTGCACGTATTATGGTTGTTGGAATGCCTAATGTCGGTAAATCCAGTATTATAAATAAATTAACACGTTCTTCAAAAACAAAAATTGGTGCAAAAGCCGGTGTTACTCGCCAGCAGCAGTGGGTTAGAATTAATCCGCAATTGGAACTCTTAGATACTCCGGGGATTATCCCTATGAAGCAAGAAGATCAGGAAAGGGCAAAGAAATTAGCGTTTGTTAATTCTGTTTCTGAAAATGCATATTCTAATGAAATCGTGGCGGAAGAACTTTTAAGTATGCTTGATGAAAATCAGGAAAAAGCTTTTCGTGAATATTACAAACTGCCTGAAGATAAAGAATTAAACGTTGATAATATTTCTCTGGAAAGAAATTGGTTATTAACAGGCGGAAGCACTGACAGAGAAAGAACTTCTGTTTATATTTTAAGAGATTTTCGAGAAGGAAAAATCGGCAAATTTATTTTGGATAAATTAGACTAATTTTATTTTATCCTCTGTATTCATCAGGATTAAACATGCGGTATTGAAGTGCCTGCATTAAATGTATTTGTTCAATATTATTTTTCCCGTCTAAATCTGCAATTGTTCGGGCTAATTTTAGAACTCTGTCATAACGCCTTCCCGAAAGCTGATATTTAACAATTGCAGTTTTAAGCAGACTTTTTGACGGTTCATCTATTTGGCAGTATTTTTTTATAAGTTCAGATGTTAATTCTGAATTTGTTAATATTGATTCGTTTTTGTATCTGTCAGCTTGCATTTTTCTTGCTTTAATTACACGCTTTCTGATTGTGGCAGAATCTTCCTCTTGAGTGTTTGAATTTAAAAGTTCAGTTGGTGTGAGTCTTGGAACATCTATTTGAATATCAATCCTGTCTAATAATGGGCCGGAAAGTTTTGCTAAATATCTGGATATTTGAAAATCAGAGCATTTACACTGTTTTTCTTTGTCTCCTAAATATCCGCAGGGACAAGGGTTCATTGCTCCCAGAAGCATGAAATTAGCAGGATATTTAATTGAATGTTTTGCCCTTGAAATCACGATTTCGCCATCTTCTAAAGGTTGTCTTAATACCTCTAAAACTGATCTTGGAAATTCTACCATTTCATCAAGAAACAGTACGCCTCTATGAGCTAGTGTGATTTCTCCCGGTTTTGGATTTGTTCCGCCGCCGATAATACCATTTGCTGAAGCTGTGTGGTGAACTCCTCTAAAAGGTCGTTTTGCCATTAGAGGTTCGTCTTCGGAAAGAAGTCCGCAAATACTATAAATTTTGGTTAATTCAAGTGCTTCGGAAAGTTCTAACGGAGGTAAGATTGATGCAAAGCATTTAGCCATAAGAGTTTTACCTGACCCCGGGGAACCTATCATTAAAATATTATGTCCGCCTGCGGCTGCAATTTCCAGTGCTTTTTTAGCTTTTTGCTGTCCTTTTACATCCTTGAAATCAAACAGGTAATTTTGTTCAACTTTTTGAGCGAGATATTCTTTAACATTTATTTTTGTCGGTTGAATTTTATTTTCTGTAAAATGGTTAACTACATCGCAAAGATATTCTGCACCGTAAACATTCACGCCTTCAATAAGTGCAGCTTCTTTTGCGTTTGATTTTGGTACAAAAATCTCAGTAATTCCGGCATCTTTTAAGCCCAGAACTAACGGTAATACCCCGTTTACTCCTCTTATCATTCCGTCGAGGGCAAGTTCTCCGATAAATGCATAGTTTTTAATTTTTTCCCAATCAAGAGTTTCTTCTTCTGTCAGTATTCCTATTGCTATTGGCAAATCAAAACTTGTTCCAACTTTTTTTAAATCTGCAGGTGCCAGATTTATAATGACTTTTTTTGATGGAAATGTATATCCTGAATTTTTTATTGCAGATTTAACCCTGTCTCTGGCTTCGTTTACTGACGCGTCAGGCAATCCAACAATCGACATTCCCGGTAAGGAGTTGGAGACATCTGTTTCTACAGATACTTCGTATGCATTTAATCCGATTACGGTTCCTGTTTTAATTCTATTAACCATACGGCTAGTATAGCACGAATAATATTATTTGTGTTTCGGGGTGAATTATGATAAAATTTGAACGTAGAAGAGGGACAGTTTTTTATGGATAAGCAAATTTTAAGATTAAAAAATAATATAGAATATATTTACAAAAAGAATGATAATACTCCGCGAATGGCATTTTGTTTGAATTTTTCAATTAATGTTGCTGAAAAAATTCCGGGTGTATATTCATTGATGGCAAGATTATTGTTACAGGGTACAACAAAATATTCGTCAGAAGAACTTGCTAATGAGTTTGAGAAATATGCTATAGATTTTTCTGTAGATTTACTTCCAAATTTTTTGAGATTAAAATTTGTTTGTTTGAATGAAGATTTTTCAAAAGCTGTTGAATTATTAGATGAAGTTGTTAAAAATTCTACATTTGATGAGTTTGAAAAAGAGCGAATTAAAATAAAAGGTGAAATTACTGCAGATTTGGATTCTCCTAGAGCAACCGCTATGGATGCTTATTATAAAGCAATGTTCGGAAACCATTACTATGGCAACTCAATGACTAAAGTTTTAGAAAACATTGATTCAATTACAAAAGAGGATGTTGTTGAAGCTTATAAAAATATAATGAATAACAGTAAAAAAACACTTGCAGTTGTCGGAGCGATGGAAAATGATGAAATTCTTCCACAAATTGAAGACACTGTAGGTAAATTCCAGCCGTCAGTTGAAGGTAATTTTAATATCGAAAAACCTGAACTTACTGAAAATAAAGAGGTTATAAATGTTCGTTCTGATTTAAATCAAGCACATATTATTAAAGGATGGCAGGCTGCTACTTATAAAGAAGAAGATTATCCTGTTTTGATTTTATTGAATGTGATATTAGGTGCCTCCGGTTTATCGTCAAGATTGTTTCTTGAATTAAGGGATAAAAAAGGGCTTGCCTATGTTGTCAGAAGTTCTTATGAAACATTTAAACTTACTGGCAATTTTATGATTTATATTGCAACAGAACCTAAAAATATTGAGGTTTCTTTAAAAGGATTTGAAGAAGAAATTGAAAAAATAAAAACTGTTTTGGTTTCAGAAAAAGAACTTGAAGATGCTAAAAATAACTTTATCGGTAAATGTGCATTTTTAGCAGAAACAAATATTCAGCAGGCATGCACTTTTGCTAAATACGGAGTATTGGACTTAGGCTTTGATTATTCTGAAGAGATGAAAGAAAGTGTTAAAGCTGTCACTGCTGAACAGGTGCTTAATTGTGCACAGCGATATTTCTCCGGAAACAGTGTACTGTCAATTATTAAACCATAACTTATCAGGTAATAGTTTTCTTTGTTATATTTGCAAATAATCTTACTTGAGAGGATTGTGTTGTGAAGAATAAAATTAAGAAAATTATATATTTTATTTCTTTTACAATCCTCTTCTGGACAGCTTCTCCTGTTTTTACAGGTGAATGTGTGTTGACAAAATCTCCGGCAAAAGTTTCTGTCCAAATGTCACAGAATTATTATTCAACTGCTGAAATTGAGGGAATATTCAGGCAATATCTGTCTTCTGTCCAGAATATAAAGTATACAAAAGTCCCAAGAGGGCTTATCGTTAGTATTGATTCAAAAACTTTTTTTGAAGATGGCGAAACTGATATCTTAGAAAATTCAAAACCTATACTTGATACAATTGCAGATATTGTTGTTTATCTGGATAAAGAATGTGTCATTGAGGGAAATTCTAATATTAATGAGAATTCGGTTTCTTTATATAACTGGGAATTATCAGCAGTAAGAGCTGATAAAATTGCCGAGTATTTTATTAAAGTGAAAAAATTAAATGCACGAAATATACAGTCAATCGGATTGGGTGACATTTCGCCGGTTATTGAGAATATGAACAACCGTATTGATTTTGTCATCATCAATTATGATAAAACAGATATTAAACAATAGCTTGTTGAAGTCTTGATGTACGGTTTTCATTAAGTATGTTTTTAAGTTTCATGATACCTTGAGCATGAAGCTGGCATACTCTGGATTCGGACATTCCTAATGTAGAGCCGATTTCTTTCATAGTCATGTTTTCTTGATAGTAAAGAACTAAGAGAACTCTTTCTCTTTCAGGAAGTCTTTGAAGTGCCTTTTGCAAGTCTGTTTTGACATTTTTTTCTTCCATTCGTTCTTGTGGATTTAATTTATGAGAATCTTCAATTGTATCAATGATTTCCATGCTGTCTTCAGAAGAACCTCTTTTATCATATATAGAGGTTATAGTTACATCTTCAGACATTATCTGGTTAACTTTTTCAACATCCATATCAAGATAGTTAGCAATTTCTGTAGCTGTAGGAACTCTTCCTAATTCTTGTTTAAGAATTTCTGTAGCCTGCTTAATATCTTTAATTTTTTTTCTTACAGTTCTTGGTAGGAAATCCTGTGCTCTGATTTTATCAATAATAGAGCCTCTAATTCTAATTAGAGCGTAAGTTTCAAAACGTGTTGCTTTCTGTGGAGAGAAACGTTCAACTGCATTGATTAAACCCTCAACCCCGTATCCTGTGATATCTTCTATTGATATAGTTGCCGGAAGAGATACTTTAACACGACCTACCGCATATCTTACAAGGTAGATATATTGAACAATAAGAAGGTCGCGGGAATGTTTATCTGATTTGTCAGAAAGATATTTTTCCCAGAGCACTTCAAGTTCGTTCTCGGATAATCGTTTTATGTTGTTATAAGAAGAAAAATCAAAACTCTGTTCCATTAACCTCTACCCAATTTAATCTTTATTACATTTCTATTCTATAATATATTAAGTTTTAAACATCATTTAAAAAGATGAAAACAATATACATGGATTAAAGTTTTTCTAATACATGTAGTGGGTAGATAAAATTTTTATTTCATCAGTGATGTCGGATCAAGCTTGAATTGAAGCATGTTAGCGGTTTTTCTTCCTCCGTCGCCGCCTTTTCTCTGCATGCCAACCTGACCAATGTTTAGTGAACCCCTAGGGCTGAATGTTACCCCTCCGGAACCATAGTGTTCCAAGGCTTCTTCTGTACTTTTTAAAGACCATGACATGTTATCTTCAATTTTTCTTATTACAAGTATCCAGTTTGCACAGAATTCTCCACGACCTTTTATTATATCTGTAAGAATCAGGGCTTTATTTTGCGAAAACCAGTTGTATATGATTTCCCGTTCATTTCCTGTCATTTCAGGGAAAAACATTCTGCGTGAATCTCTGGTACCTTGTTTATATGGCGGAATTTCTCCGGTAAAGTATTGCAGCAGGTGAAAAACGTCTTCCGGCATGTCCCATAACTCTTGATAATGCGATAACCAGCGTTTATCAACTTGATTGAATCCGCATTTGTTAGAAACTAATTTTACCTGAATGTTTTCGGTTTTGATTTCTGAACTATTTTTAAGTTTTATTTGGACATTAACATCAGCTTTGTAACCGTGTAATACATTTGCATTTACCTGTTCAATATCATCTAAGTTACAGCCTAATAATGATAACCATTGTTGAGCTTCAGCATCTTTGTTCCAGTTGTTAAATTTATCTGCTACAAAGTGTTCGTTGCGAAATCCGTTACGTGCTGTATTTGAACCTAATTCAACCAGATTTGTCATGCTAATCCTTTCTTTAAACTTTCAGGCATGATATTAATTGACCGCAAATTTTTTCCATTACGTTGACCGTCATTGCGTTTCCGGCTTGAGATAATAATTTGCTCATCGGAATACCTGACTGTTTTGCCTTTATCGCAAGTTCATGAGGAAATCCTTGCAGTAAGAGTGCTTCTAGGTCTGATAACTTATGCAGCTGACCATTTTTTGTATATAAAATACCATGTCTTCCGGTGCGGAGTGTTGGGCATTTTGTTTTATAAATTCTTAAATCGCTTTGTCTGGTGTCAATTATTGTGTAGTCTTCTTTTAATATTTCGTGGATATCGAATTTGTTTTTGTTGTACTTATTGTTTAAGTATTTTTGAAAAGTCGGGTTTGTTACAGGTAAAACTTCGCTGCTGCTATCAATCAGATAGTCCGATAATTGTGCTTCTTTTACCGGTTCAGGGAATTTAAACTCTTTATGTAAATAATTCTGATGAATTCCGACTATATAAACGCGTTCTCTCATTTGCGGAACACCATAGTTTGAACTGTCTAACAGCTCGTAATTTATGTCATACCCGAGGTTTTTCAGCATTGAGATAATTGCATTTAAAGTTTTGCCTTTGTTATGATTTAGCAGTCCTTTAACATTTTCTAAAATAAAGCATGGAACCTGCTTTTCTTTTAAAATTCTTGCAATACCATAAATTACCTGCCCTCTCAGGTCTTCAAATCCGGCTCTTTTCCCTACAATACTAAATGTTTGGCATGGAAATCCGCATACCAGCAGGTCGAAATCCGGCAGGTTTGATGGTTCAATACTCATCAAATCCCCATAGTTTTTTTCTTCATTTCCAAAAAATAATTGGTAAGTTGAAGCCGGAGCATTCTCAATTTCACTATAAGCAACACATTTTAGGTTATTGTTTGTCATTCCAAGTCTTCCGCCTCCGATTCCGGAGCAGAAATCCATGAATGTATGCAATACTAATGTTTTTTTTGTATCCTTAATTTCTTCTAAGACTGCGTTTGCTGCCATTTTATACTCCAGAACACATTTTAGCATAAAATTTCAATATAAAGTATTATGTAAAGCTTTTCAAATAAAAAAGACCACTTTCTCAGTGGTCTTTTTTGATTTTTAAATTTCTTTTTAGAAGAAGGATTTTGTACCTTTTCCACCCGGATTCCATTGAGTGTTTGTTTGTCTTCCTTGTTTTGTTTGAATTCTTACTCTAGGTAAGTCTTTTACAGGAACAGGTTTTCCTTCTGCAGCTGCATTTTGGGGAACCATGTTTTCACCTAAGTTTGGTACATAAGTTCCAAGAACTTCGCCGTTTTGTCCGTGAACCATAACTTGTCCGTTTGAGCTGGAGATAGATTTTGCACCAACTGGTAATAATGCCGGATTAAGAGGTTCTAATAATAAAGGCTCTGCTGCATTAGCAGATGCTGCGAATGCTGTAATCGCCAGTAATAATAAAATCTTTTTCATTTTATGACTCCTATATTGTATTCTTAATATATTTATATAACGTAATTGTATAAAAATCAAACAAAAAATAATTTGTTATATAATTATATAAAACATGAAGGAGCAAAAAAGTGCGGGAAAGATTGCCGGAATATTTAAAACGACCGATTATTGATACAGAAAAAACAAGATTTGTTAGAAAAATTCTTAAATCAAATTGTCTAAATACAGTTTGTGAAGGGGCAAGATGTCCTAATAAAAATGAGTGCTATTCACAGCATACGGCAACATTTTTGATTATGGGGAATGTCTGTACAAGAAATTGCAAATATTGTAATATTTCTTGCCAAAAGCCGCAGCCTCTTGATAACGAAGAGCCCTTAAATGTTGCAAAAGCAGTTAAAGAATTAGGTCTGAAATATGCTGTAATTACCTCTGTTACAAGAGACGATTTACCTGATGGCGGAGCTGAACATTTCGCAAGATGTATTGAAGAAATCCGAAAAGTTTCTCCTGATACTAAAATAGAAATTCTTACACCGGATTTTAAAAATAATAAAGAGTCGCTGGACATTATTATTAAAGCTCATCCGGATGTTTTTAATCATAATATTGAAACTGTACGCAGTGTATTTAAAACTGCACGACCTCAAGGCAATTACGATAACTCATTGAGTGTTTTAAAATATATTAGCGATAATAGTGATATTAAAACAAAATCAGGGTTGATGATCGGTCTTGGCGAAACTTTTGAACAAATCAAAGAAACATTTGATGATTTATATAATGTAAAATGTGATATTGTGACCGTTGGACAGTATATTCAGCCATCAAAAGAACATCTTCCTGTTGATAAGTATTACCAATTGGAAGAGTATGAAGAAATAAAAAGACTTGCTGCACAGGCTGGAATTAAACATTACCAGATAGGACCTCTTGTGAGAAGTTCTTATAATGCAGCAAATCTTATTTAATATATGGATAAACAATGAGCTGTTTATTTTAGTTTCTTGACTATGTCACCTGTGATATCTTCTCCGCCGGAAACAACCATTCCTGTTGGAAGTACAAGATTATAGTTTGTTTTTTTAGCTTCATTTGATATAAGTGATTTAATTTTCAGTGTAATCTGAGAAATTTTGTTGTTATATTCCTCATCCATCTGTTTTTTCTTGTCTTCAATTTGTTTTCTGTAAGTTGCTTCTTTTTCAAGAGCTTTGCTTCTGTTTGGCTCATTTATGATATCGTTTTGAGCCTTAGAAATCATTGTGTTTAATTCTTCCATTTGTTTATCCTGTGAAATTTTCAAGGATTGTATTTCCGGAGAATTAGAAAGTATTGTCGGTACATCTACCACCGCCACTTTGTATTTTGAAGATGATACAGCAACATTATTCATGTTGTAACCGACAAAAAATACTAAAACACATGCTACTATAAACCAAAAGTTGTTTTTCATAATATCCCTAACCTTTCTGAATACAAAAATTATAAGGGCTTTTTTGATGAAATTTACCCCCCGATAAGGCAAAAAAAATTCCCCGAAAAGGGGAATAAAACATTTTTGTAAACATAAGGAAATCAAAATTGAGAAATATATAATTTTTTATTTATTATGCAAAAATACTTTTTAATGGTTCAACGTCTTTTTGTTCTTCTTTTTTAGCATTTTTAGTAAGAAGTTCACCGTTGTAGAAAGGGTTTGAACCTTCTTTATCTTTGGCAGTTGCTGCTGTGAAAATACTTATGAAGTGTGATGCTGAATTTGTTTCAACTGATTTTTGAGTTTCAGTAACAACTTCATTAACAGCAGGCATGTATTTGCCGTCAACTCTTTTTGCTATTGCAGCTTGAGAGTTTAAATATTGAATAGAATTTAGTGTAGTCTGGTTGAATTGGAATTGTAAAGTATTATTCATTGCAATTTGTTTTTGAGCATTAACTTCAAGTTTACCCTGATATAAGTCAATACCTAATTCTACAGGTTTTGCAATTGAATTTACTTGTTGAGAAGCAGAAGTGTTAACAAAACGGGAACTTTTTTCAGCAGCACGGTTAAGGATTTCTTTAGATACTTCTTTAAGGATAGAGGTATCGATACCGTTCTTGTATAATGAAGTATAATTTACGTTTAGACTCATTAGACTTATCCCTTTTGTTTCCTTACAAGTATATATTCGGCATATACTTGTAGAAACTTTAATTTTTAGGTCTTAATTGTAAATGTTTGTTAAGTTAAGTTTGGTATCCATCAAATCCAGTTATACTGCCAATATAATATGTCATTATATGATATAGTATGGCAATTCTACTTTTTAAAAATTTTTTATATATGAGTCCGGGGAATTAAATATTTATCTTGAAAAGGGAATTGTTATGGGAACAACATTAAACAATTTAGGTGCTTGTGCATCAAATTTATTGACGGGTAAAAAATACGGCGGAGTTTTGGTAAATAATAAACTTACTCTGGTTCCATCTAAAAGATTGACTCAGTTTGTCGACAATGCAGAAAAATATGGTTTTGGTTTTTGTTGCTCGAGTAATCAGAAACTACGTTTCCGAACCTTCTTACAATTTTACGTATATTGTCATTGCGAGGGATTTATACCGCGGCAATCCATCACTGAGTGACCCAAACTTTGACACCCTCCCATTTACTTCCCCTCCCATCAATGGCGGGGAATAATCCTTTAGGTTTGGTATTCAGCCCAACTCCTCGCCTTCTTTTATTTTTCTATATTTCTGGTCATTATAATATTTCCGTTTTTGTCGAAGCAATTTTTCCCGACCCAGTGAGCAATTAGTGTTCCGGAAGGCGTAAAGATAAAGGTTTCATCTTCAGATACTCTTAATGTCATGTTGATGAGTTGTCCCCGGGTGTTGTATTTGTAGGTTTTGTAAGGGTAATCTGATGAGGTCTGTTTTTCGGTATGGGTCAAAATCCCTTCAGAATTGTAATACCAGACGTATTTGGGATTGTCTAAATATTTTATAGCGTAACTTTCATCTGAAAAATGTCCTAAAATTCTGTCTTTTATACTTGTGTATCCTTGCAGAATTGCGGTGCTATTCTCTGATTTGTTTATGTCGTAAAAATTGTTTTGGATGAGTGTTTGTGAGATTTCAGGAGGAGTATTTTCAAGAACTAATCTTTGAGCTTCAGTATCTGTATACTTTACTTCTCCATTCAGGATTTGGGAGTGTACAGGCATGCATAGGAAGAGTGTAAACAATAATAATAGAAATTCTTTCATATAAAATTTTTAATAATTTTTACAAAAATATCAATCTGGCTATTTAAAAATTATTAATAGTCTGCTATAATATGGTAAAACTTAATAATTGGAAGTATAAGGATTTTGATTATGAAAAAGATTTTAGCATTACTTTTGGTATTAGGAATAACACTTCCTGCATTTGCGATAAATGATATTAATATGAATAGCAGAAAATGTAGAAAACATCCTGAAAGATGTCAGGTTCCTATGACAACTCCTGTTCAAGAGCAGCAAATGACACTTGGTATTGTGCAAAGAGATATCAAAATTGGTACATCTCAAGCTGAAGTTGCTTCTGTTCTTGGTTCGCCAAATATTGTTACTCAAGATGCTGACGGCAAAGAAACATGGATATATGATAAAGTTTCTTCTATTACATCATATAACAGCTCCGGCTTTGGTGTAGGGCTTGGCGGAATTGGCGGCGGCTATGGCTCAGGCGGTTTCGGCGGCGGTATTGCTAATATCGGTTATAACAAACGCGGGGGTACAGTACAATCTGTTCAAAAAACATTGACTGTTGTTTTGAAATTTGATGCAAATGGTAATGTAGCTAATTTGAATTATCACATGAGTTCATTCTAGGAGAGTTAGTAATGATTAAAAAGTTATTAGCAATTTTATTTATCATGTGTTTTTCATTGCCTGTTTTTGCCAGAAAACGTCAGGCTGAAACTATTATTACACCTATGACACAGCTTGAAAAACGCCAGTTCCAAACTAGAACTTACGATTCCGCGGATAAAGCTCTTGTTATGAAAGCAATGTTAAATGTTTTGCAGGATGAAGGTTTTATTGTTTACAATGCAAATCCTTTGTTAGGTTTTATTTATGGTGTAAAGGATTTTGATACATCCGATAAAAATATTGATATCACTAAAGAATTCGGGCTTTCAAAAGCAAGATTGAACTGGAATGGTGTTAGTGTTGCAACTATTGAAACAACTGCTAATATTACTGAATATGGTAAAAATATGCGTGTAAGAGTTAATTTTAAACGCAAGCTTTTGAATGTTTATGGGAATGCCCAATTTATTGATGATGTAAATGATGAAAATTATTATCAAGATTTTTTCTCAAAAGTTGACAAGGCTATATTTTTACAGAAACAAAAGATATGATGAAAAAGTTTTTTACTGTATTTTTATCAATAATATTTCTTACGATTTCTTCTAATTGTGCAATGGCAAAGAAAACAATTTCTCAATTAGAACGTCGTGAAATGGAGACAAGACTTTTTGATACATCAGATTATAACCGTGTAATGAAAGCTGCAATAAACACTTTGCAGGACAGCGGTTTTGTTATTCAAGAAATTGAACCTGAACTTGGTTATTTGCATGCTAGAAAAACTTTTAAACATCATCATGTTAATAAAAAACGTGTTGCCGGATGGTCTTTGTATCTGGCGGCAATGACAGCAATGACAGTTCTATCTTATGGTACTGCTGCAGGTTATATGTATGACCCTGCAATGAGAGTTTCCAATGAATTTAGAGATAAAACCGTTGTTGTGGATTCTAATGTAAATATTGAAAAATTTGGAGATGACAAAACAAAGGTTCGTTTTGTTCTGGTTGAGAAATTTTTGCAGAACGCTGACGGATATTCTTTTGTAAAATCAGCACCAATGAAGGTTGTAAGAATATATAACCCTCAGTTATATCAAGAATTTTTCGCACAAATGGATAAAAGTATATTTTATGAGGGAATTTAATTATGCAGTATATTGCAATTAAACAAAAAGAACAAAATGGCGAAATGGTATTTGTAGTAAATGCAATTCCTCTCAAAAACAAAAATCAATCAGTAGTGCAAAAAATTCCGCATCCGCTTGGTTCGGACATTTTGACTTATAAAACTCTTGACGAAGCAAAAGAAGCAATCAGTCTTGCCGGCTTTTCTTATATTTTGCCTGATGGAAAAAATGAAATAAAATCTGAACCTGTTGTAATTCAATCAAAATCAGCACAGGATATTGATAATTTAATATATGAAACTATTAGGGCTAAGATAAATTCTTCAAATTCAAATGTTTGTGCGGCTGCGGTTTCTGCAATTTGTGAATTTTCGACCGAAGAAACTTTTAATATTTTGTTTGAAAAGATTGGGGAAGAAAATGATTTAATCCGCAAAAATGCAATTTCCGGTATTTGCCGTTACGGGCGGATTTTAACAGATAGGATAATCGAAGCTTGCCAATCTTCAAATTGGATTGCAAAAAATTCTGCGATATCATGTATTTCTCAATTGGCAGAAAGCGACAATATAGAATTTGAAAAATTTATCTCACCGCTGATTACATTGTGTGATGATGCAAATCCTATTGTGCAGGCTAATGCAATTGCAACTCTTGCTCAAATTTATCAAGTTTCTAAACGTAAAAAATAGACTAATAGCTATTTTTTCTCATTAATTCGGATAATCTTAACTCTTTAGGTGCTTGATTGATATTTCTTTTAGGTTTTTCAATTGGAGATTTTGTTTCTCTAAAATCAGAAAGACCAACTTTAGCACTATTATTTTCTTTAAGCATAAATATTTCTTGTAATATTGATATAATGTTACCCATAATACTTCTCCTACAATTATTATATCTGAATTTTAGGCTTTCATATCATACATTTAAACGATTTTGGACTAAAATTTCATTATACTTTATGTTATATTTAAGGTGTTCGGATATTAAGGATTAAAATTTGAATAATAGTTATTATGAAACTTTAGATGAAAATTTTACACAAGCCTTGAATTTATACGAGGCTGATTATTCTCATGAGCAACTTTTAGAATTTCTACAATCCGGCAATATTGTGCAAAAGCAGATATCTGCGTTAAGGTTAGAAACTATAAATTCAATTGAAGATGCACAAATTCTTGTATCTAATCTTGTGGGACAGGATGGAAAAATCAGGGAGGCAGTCTCATTAAGATTGAATGAGTTTATGTCTAATCCTGATTTGATTTCGTATTTTCAAACTCCTGAAAATTATAAAATATTTTTAGCTGCAATTATTGATATTAACGCAAATATTTGCAGAAATGTTATTTCTGCAATATCCAATCTTAAAAATAATCAGGAATTCTGTAATTTGTTCTGCAAGGATTTAGTTGATTTATCTTTTGATTTGCTGGATAAAATTGAAAAATTTGATTTTCAGGATGGGAAATATAAAGTTAATAAAGAAGTTTTTAAGTTGTACTGGTGCCTTGAAACCATTTATGAATTCTGGGATAAAGTTGCTTTTGATGATATAAAACAAATAATTTTGCGTTCAAAAAATATTGAAGAATATACAATACGCGAAAAGGCTGCTAAAATTTTGACCCGTTGTTTTGATGACGAAGATTTAGAAAAGGCTAGAACTGAACTTAAAAATGATAGAAATTATTATGTCCGCAGATTTTAGTCAGATTGAGTCTTAGGGAAAATAATTTTTGCTATAAAAATCAATACAGCAGCTCCAATAAATACTTCTAAAGGGAGAAACTTTAAGTATTCAGTTTTTAATACCATCGGGATTAATAATATTGCACCTGCAGGCGGAAAAAGTGTTTTGATTTTATCAAATGTGAAAAATAGTATACAGCACGCTAGAATTGTGCAAATTGTTAGAGGAAAGTGAAGATAAATATTCAATGTCTCACGTAATAAACATCCTACAGTTGCCGCTAAAGTCATAAGTCCGATTATTGTAAATGGTCTGTCACGTAACGGGCTTGATGTATTTGAAAATTCTGTGAAGGTTACAATTAATGGCGGAGCCAGAAAAAATATTTGATGTGTTTTAAATGGTATTAACGCTATTATGGCAAATACAACCAGTAATTTTGTCCATTTAATAATTTGAGTTTTAATATTAAATTCGCAAGGTACATAATGATTTTGAGGTTTTAAATGTGATTTTTCCATCAACCATTGAGCAAAAATTATAATTAGTGCCATTATTGTAACAGATATCGGATAAACCCAGCTTTTTGTCCCGAGATAGACAGGGAGTATGCAGGCTGAAATTATAGGAATTAGTGTTGTTCTTGTTAATGTTAAAACAATTCCAGTAAATGCAAAACACAAACAAACTTGAAATATAAGTGGCAAGGGGATATATCTTGTCACAAGTACTCCGAATAAAGAAGCTATTGAGACAAGGAAAAACATTTTACGTTTGTTGCACATCCATGGTTGTTTTTCGGAAATCCACGCACCGATAGTCAGTGCACAAATTTCAGGAAAAATAATTTCTTTTTCTCCGCTAATTTCTGCTATTATCACCATGGCAAAAGCCATAATTGCGGCAAATATATATCTTTCAATTCTAATTCTTTTCAGGGCTTCAATATTCATATCCGCTTTGTATTATATGATAAATATATTCTAAATTGAAGATTATATGTTATAATTTGTTTATGGAATTAAAGGAAATATACGAGCATAAAAGAATTGTGCAAGTTGGAGGATATTCGCATATTTCACCTAAAATATCGTTTGAAATTTTTCCTCCAAAAGATGGCAATATTTCTAATTTATTTGACGATATCAGATTGTTGAAAAAGTATAATCCTGTGCTAATTTCACTG
Source organism: uncultured bacterium (assembly GCA_950022495.1). Classification (GTDB taxonomy): domain Bacteria; phylum Cyanobacteriota; class Vampirovibrionia; order Gastranaerophilales; family Gastranaerophilaceae; genus Zag111. The sequence continues at coordinate 135,645 of CATLLJ010000002.1, read as the reverse complement.
ACTTATGGTGCAGGCGGCAAAACTCAAGAGTTTTCCTTAGAAATTCTTAAGATGCTTATAGATTTAGAATATACGGTAATGCCTCATTTTACCTGTGTTTCATTATCTCGAGAACAGGTTGCAAAACATATTATTGATATTGAAAATCTTGGTATCGAAAATATACTGGCTTTGCGTGGTGATATTCCAGAAGGAATGAATGTTTCAATGTTTGATTTTCATTATGCGAACGAACTCGTAGATTTTATTCACCAGAAAACCACATTATCAATAGGTGTTGCAGGATACCCTGAATGTCATATTGAAAGCGATAATATTTATAATGATATTGAAAATTTGAAACGGAAAGTTGATGCCGGTGCAAGTGCGATATTTACACAGTTATTTTTTGACAATGATAAATTTTATAGGTATGTTGATTTGGTGAGAAAGGCTGGTATTGAACTTCCTATTATTTCCGGAATTATGCCTGTAAGAAGTTTGAAACATGTTAAAAATATGGTTAATATGACACATGTTGAAATTCCGCAGAAATTGACTGAACAGTTAGAAAAATTCCCTGATGATGCCTTAAAAATAGGGATAGAATTTGCAACAAATCAATGTCACGATTTGTTGGATAATGGAGTTGACGGTTTGCACTTTTTTACTCTAAACCATTCAGATCAAGTATCAGAAATTTTAGATAATATTTTATTTTAGGAGGAAATTATGGATAATTTAAACAAATATGTTGAACATACTTTATTAAAACAGGATGCCAAAAAAGAAGATTTAATTAAACTTTTTGTCGAAGCAAAAAAGTATAATTTCTTAGGTGTATGTATCAACCCTTGTTATGTGAAATTTGCAAAAGATTATTTAAAAGACTCAGGCGTGAAAATCGTTACAGTTATTGGTTTTCCTCTGGGTGCCAACACAACTGAAACTAAAATTTTTGAAACGATCAATGCCGTTCGTGACGGTGCGGATGAAATTGATATGGTAATCAATGTTACAAAATTAAAAGACAAAGATTACGGATTTATTGTTGACGAAATCAAAGGTATTAAAGCCGCATGTCAGGGACATAATTTAAAAGTTATTATTGAAACAGATTTGTTAACTAAGGATGAAATCAAAACAGCTTGCGAATTATCCGTAAAAGGTGGTGCTGATTTTGTCAAAACTTCAACAGGTTTTGTTAAAGGCGGAGTTGGTGCTAAAGCAGAAGACGTTGAATTGATGTTCAATACTGTAAAAGATGCCGGTCTGCAGGTAAAAGCCTCAGGCGGTATCAGAGATAAAGAAGCTGCTATTGCTATGATTAATGCTGGTGCAGTTAGACTTGGTACAAGCAGCGGCGTGAAAATTGTAGGGTAAATCCAATTTTGAAATTCCGATTAATTTCAGTAATATTATATCTGTAATCATGTTATAATGTTATCAATCGGAAAGGAACTATCTCAAAATGGGTGATGAAGACAAACAGTTTGATGCCACCCCCCAGAAGTTGGAACGTGCACGAAAAGAAGGGCAGGTTGTTAAGTCAAAAGACTTTTCAACAGCTGTTTCGCTGCTTATTTTGTTTTCTGCAATTTTTGGGATTGCTCCTTTTATATGGGATCAAATTGTTCAGGTTTTTACGCTATTGTATGAACAAATTCCAAATGCTCATATTGATCAGATAGGATATTTGTATATTTTTCTTATTGCATCAAAAGGTGCCGCAATGATTATTGGGCCAATCCTTTTTCTGGCATGGCTTGTTGCTATTCTTGCAGATTTTGTGCAGGTTGGTCCGCTTGTGGCTATTGCTCCATTGATGCCGAAGCTTGATAAATTAAACCCTACAAAATATTTTAAAAATATTATGTCTATGAAAACCCTGTTTGAATTGTTCAAAAACATTGTTAAGGTTGTTATTTTAGGTTATATAGGCTGGATGGTTTATAAAGAGCACATTGAACATATTTTGCAGCTTGCTCAAGTTGATAATAACTTTGCAGTTATGAAAGAATTCGGCGAACTTTTAACAGAATTTATTTTTAAAGCGTGTATTGCATTTTTGATTATTGCAGCAGCCGATTACGGGGTTACAAAAGCAAAATTTTTAAAAGACCAGAAAATGTCGTTTAAAGAAATTAAAGATGAATATAAGAACTCCGAAGGTGACCCGAATGTAAAAGCACAGCTTCGCCAGCGTCGTATGCAAATGCTTCAGCAAGGTGCAATGGATGCGGTTCCTACTGCGGATTTTGTTGTTACAAACCCTACCCATGTTGCATGTGCTCTGAAATATGTAGCCGAAGAAATGGATTCACCTATGCTTATTGCTAAAGGTACAGAGTTGATAGCTAAAAAGATTATTAATATTGCAAAAGATCATAATGTGCCGGTAATTGAAAATCCGCCGGTTGCAAGAGCTTTGTTCAGGATGGTCGATATAAACCAGTCTATCCCTCCTGAATTGTACAAAGCTGTTGCGGAAATTCTGATGTTCGTTTACAAAATGAAAAATCCACCAAATAAACGACCGCGAAATTAATATCTTGTAGTATTATGGATGTGTAAAATTATGAATAAAGATGAAAAGAAAAAATTACAACAATATATAGATCTTGTTCAAAAGGTAGCACGGGTTGAGCATAGACGTATTCCGTCTCACATGGTCGAATACGAAGAACTGCTTTCAATTGGTATTATTGCAATTCAGGTAATGATTAAAAATAAAACACCTGAGCAATTAGAAAAATACAATGCTGCATATATTGCAACTGCTGTCCGCTGGGCAATCAGAAACGAATTAAGAATAAGATATAAATGGTATTCTTTAAAACATAAAGCCGTAGACGATTATGATGATGAAGAGTCAGTTGACGGCATGGATATGAAACAGGCAAAAGTTCGTGAAGCCATTTACGAAACTGTATTGTCTATTGATAGTTTGGCTGCTGCCGCAAGTGATAATGATTCGCCGTTTGATTTTGTAAAAGATCCGCATGCTTTACCTGATGAAAGTGCTGAAATTTCAGAAATGGGTAAAATGATAAGAGCTGCAATCTCTAAGCTTCCGCCAAAAGAAAGAACGGTTGTTGAATATAGATTTTATAGAAATATGCAGGTGAAGGATATTGCAACGCAAATCGGTCTTTCACCGTCGAGGGTTACTCGTATTGTACAATCGTCATTGAATACGGTTCGAGAATACTTGAATGCTCACGAACAATATGGTTATTAGAAATAAAAAAGGATTGAGTTTTACTCAATCCTTTTTGTATTATGCTTCAACAATTTCTACCCTATGGTCATCTGTAATTTCTATCGGTTGATTAAGTTTTTTGATATAATCACAAGCTAATTTGTTTTTGTCCATATCAAATTTTTGAATAACAAAGTCAGGGTTTTTATTACTTTCCAGATAGCCGTCTCCGCCTGTAGCGTAGAAGTCATCGGCGGCTACTGTGTATTTTTTGTTAGCATCAGGATTATTTACATCAATTTTATGAACCTGATTATTCTTATCAATGTATTCCATTTCTAATAATTCGCCTTTGGTATTGGCTTTGTATTTAAGTCCTGAAACTAATAGTATACCAGGTTTGTTAGAACTTCTTGTAACTGATTTTAGTCCTACCTTTATAGAATCAACAATTTGTTTTTCTGTTAATCCTAAAATCATCATTTTATCTTCAAATGGAGTAATATCAGAAATTAATCTTGTATCAATAGGTCCTTGAGAGAAACTTCCGCGAATATTTCCGGCATTAAGGATTGCTATATCTGTTCCTAATTCGCATCTCATTGCATCAGCAATAAGATTGCCGTGCGGGTTATTTTCTGCAAGTCGTTTTACCGGAGGTGGAACGGCTGCCTTTACTCTGCCGATAACTTCAGGTTTGCCTAAAATATCTTCAATTGAATCTTTGATAAATAATGGTCTATTGTAATCTCTTGTTTTAATTACATTGTTCTGGACTTTTTTGATAATTCCGTTTTCATCAAAGTCTACGTTTAGAATTCCGACATTTTCCCCGTCTTTACCTGCCTGTGTAATAACAGTAGGTTCGCCAGATTTAGATTGGAACAGGTTAACACCATCTTTGATGCCTTCAATTAAGTCATGGGTATGTGCACCGAATATAATATCAATACCTTCGGTTTCTTGAGCTAAACGTTTGTCGTTTTTGATGCCCTGATGTGATAGTACTATAATTTTATTTATTCCTTGTTTTTTCAAGTTATTTACTTCATCTTGAACAAGTTTTATAGTATCATCATGATTTGCAATAGTGAAATCTTTCAATGTATTATTCATTTTTACACGTTCAAGCATATCTGGAGGTGCGATACCGATAAGTCCGTATTTTTCACCATCTTTTTCAACAATCATTGATTTTTGGATTTTTCCGTTGACAGGTGAATTTTTATCTATATCGACATTTATAGCAAGCATTTTATATTTTGCATCACTTAAAAGTTGTGCAAGATTTCCAGGTTCTACTACATCAAGTTCATGGTTTCCAAGTGCAGATGCAATAAAACCGCTCCAGTTTAAGAACTGATTTGCTACTTTATTGTGGGTATAATTAGCACCTAGAATTATATCTCCTGATGAAACTTTGAATTTAGATATATCAGCTGTGGAGTTTGACCAGAATCCCGGTGCAATTTCGGAAGCTGATGTTTTATCAAATTCTTTGGATATGTTGTAAATACGTTCCATATTTGTCATTTTTCCATGGACGTCATTTATATAAAACCAGCTTGTATGAGTTATTTTAGGGTCTGTTACCGTTGTATTATAAACCGGTACTGTTTTGTCCGGATAAATTGTTGTTGTATATTGAGGCTGCTGTATATTATTAGATTGTTCAGAGACTGCTGGCACTTCTTTTGGTTTGAATGTGCCAATATTATTCATTGCAGATTGATTAATATTTGGTAAGTTTATCATTTTTCTACCTTTAACACTTCATTTATATTAAATCTCTTCAAAATAATTTTTGCCTTGTTTTTAATAATTATTAACAAAAATTAATAAATGCACTAGGTTTAAAATGTTAAGGTTTGTAACAAAAAATATAACCTTTGAAATATATAAGTTTTTATATACTATATATATATGTAAGCATTAAATAAACACGAGAGATATTAAGAGAGAGATTTTGAAAACCGTTTAAGTAAAGAGAGACAATTAATTCCTATTCCTAATTCCTAACAAAATTTTAACCCCGTTTAACGGGGCTTTTTTTATTAATTTATATATTGATCTATAATTTCAACAACATCTTTTTGAACTTCTTCGATTGATTTTGTTGTATCAATAACTTTTATACGTTCCGGTTCTTGTTTTGCAAGTTCTAAATATCCGTTTCTGACTCTGTTGAAAAAATCTTTTCCTGATTTTTCCATTCGGTCTTGCTGGCTGCCGACTCTTTTCATAGATGTTTCAATATCAACATCAAATACAAGTGTTAAATCAGGTTTTTTGTTATTTGTTGCAATATTATTCAGCATATTGATTTGTTTAATATCAAGCCCTCTGCCATAACCTTGATATGCAACTGTGCTGTCTGTGTGTCTGTCACAAAGAACTATTTTCCCCTGTTGTATTGCAGGATTTACAATGATGTCTATATTTTGGGCTCTGTCTGCTAAGAATAAAAAGGATTCGCATCTGTTTGAAACTTCGTCGTCATAATTTAGAAGAATTTCTCTTATTTTTTCGCCGAGTCCTTTTGCTCCGGGTTCTCTTGTTATAACAACTTCATAACCTTTATTTTCAAGATAGTCTTTTAGCAGGTTTAACTGGGTTGTTTTTCCGCATCCGTCTGCACCTTCAAATGTTATAAATAAACCTTTTTTCATAAATCCCTCTTTCCCTTTTTAATTATAACTTAAAAACACGAACCTGAAAACAGGATTCGTGTTAAATAAGATAAAGCAGCCCGTAAGCCGTGTTCTGTTTTAGATAATCATCTGTCTGGTATTAGGATTACTCCTAATCTCTAGCGATTTTTCCGAAGTTGGCGAACAACCTTTATAACCTTCGATTCAATCTTGCATCCGACCGGGGTTTACCTAGCTGATACCTCTCGATATCACTGGTGAAGCTCTTAACTCACCGTTGCACCATCGCCTGTGATATAAAATCCATCGGCAGTCATCTTTTCTGTGGCACTATCCACCGCCTCACGACGTCCGGAGTTTCTCCGGCGGTCTGTTCTGGGATGCACGGACTTTCCTCACTTAAAGTTAATTAAGTGCGATTATCCGGCTGCTTTATTATTCTTCTGTAATATCTTTGCTGACTTTAACTGCATCCATTGCCCATGTATCCGTCGGGCTGATTAGTAATCTTCCGTCTGCTCTTACACCGATTGTAAATACGTCCATCCCTTTGGTTCGGCTGGCAGCACAAGCGGACTTACCTGTTATTGCTGATGCATAAGCTGCTGTTTTTGTACAATTTGGTTCATCTGTACCGTTAACATCAATTGTGATATATGCAGTTGCATTTGCGTTGTTAGTGGAGGTATAATTCATTCCTGTAACAGCCCATTGCATACCATCTTTTGTAGTGAATTGAGTTCCGCTGTCAGTTTGGATATCAAGTTTATCTTTGAATATTGTAAGGAATTTGTTATTTTGTTGACCGGATTCGTTATCGTAATAAGCAGGATTGTTCCATTTTGTACAGTTTACATAAGCTAAACCATCGTCAAATCCGACTCTGCGTTTTCCCGCACCAAGAGTTGTTAAGTCCGGATAGCAGGTTTCATCGTTAATCATTTCTGCTACGACTGTTTGAACCGCATAGTATGCTCTTTTTGCCATCAGTGTATTCTGGTTTGGCAATATACTAAATATAATTGGTAAAAGTATTGCACATAAAATACCAATGATACCTAGTGCAACAAGCAATTCGGTTAGTGTAAATGCGTTATTAACTCTTTTCATTATGAATTCCTCAACTCTTATATCCTATTCCTTTATTATACCATATTGGGTTGTATTTTTCAATATGATATGCTATAATAGTAGTATGTGAGAGCGTTTAAATAAGAATTAATTTGGTTTGAATTGTAAAATTTTGTTTACATAGTAGCAAAATAGTATATTCAGATGAGTTAATAACACATCACATATTTTATAATGTGTAGGATATAATGAACACGAAGATTTGGGCAATATTGTGCTCAGATAATCGGTAAAGGTGAGAATTATGGTCGATAACAGATCTGCCGGTTTCTTTGGAATAGGCGGTGCTTTTAATTTTAAGAGTGGTGATCCTTCCGGTACGGCTGCAAAAATGTCAGATGAAAAAATGGGCCAGGGCGGTGAATATTTCTCTCAACGCGGCGGTGAAGAAGAGCTGCCTGTTCAAAACAATCAATATATGGATCAAAGTGCGATTTTGCGTGCGACCTTGAATTCTCTAGCTATGATGAATGTTGCTAATGTTCTTAATGCAAAAAAGAGAAAACCTGTTTTAGATGAAGAAGACAAAATCACTGAAGATTTAAAAGAAATTTTAAGAGTAAAAAAACTTCAAAATCATAATAAATCAAGCAATCCTTATGCAGCTGATGATGAAGATGATTTGTAGAACTTAAGATAATTGTTTTAATAAAAAAAGACTCAGAATTTTCTGAGTCTTTTTTATTCGTTTTATTTTTTACTAATCTCTTTTCTTTAATGTTGGGAAAGCGATTACGTCACGGATTGAAGGTGAATTTGTTAATAACATAATCAATCTGTCAATTCCTAAGCCTAAACCGCCCATTGGAGGTACGCCGTGTTCTAATGCACAGATGTAATCTTCATCGATTGGCATTGCTTCTTCATCACCTGCAGCTTTTGCTGCCATTTGAGCTTCAAATCTTGCTCTCTGGTCAATAGGGTCAGTTAATTCAGAGAATGCGTTAGAGATTTCCCATCCGTTAACTCTAGTTTCAAAACGTTCTGTTAATCTAGGGTTGTCTCTGTGAACTTTTGCAAGCGGTGATATATCTCTCGGGTAATCGTAAATGTGGATTGGCTGAATTAAAGAGCCTTCGATTTTTTCTTCAAATACTCTTTCTACAACCTGTCCCCAGTTATCACAATCATCTGCATCTACATGAACTGATTTAGCTTTTTCTTTAGCTTCTTCAACTGTTTCAATTTTGCCAAAATCAATGCCTGTAGCTTCTTCAACTGCACCTAGCATAGTTTTTCTGTCCCAAGGCGGAGTTAAATCAATTTCATTTTCGCCGTATTGGATTTTTGTTGTACCAAGAACTTCTTGAGCAACGAATGCTACAAGATTTTCAGTTAATTCCATCATATCATTGTAATCAACATAAGCCTGATACAATTCCATCATTGTGAATTCAGGGTTGTGACGTGTATCAATACCTTCGTTTCTGAAACTTCTGTTGATTTCAAAGATTTTTTCGCTTACGCCACCAACCATAAGACGTTTTAGGTAAAGTTCAGGAGCAATTCTCAAGAACATATCCATGTCTAATGTATTGTGGTGGGTAATGAACGGTCTTGCATTTGCACCGCCTGCCTGCGGATGAAGCATTGGAGTTTCAACTTCCATAAACCCTTTATTGATTAAATATTCTCTTACTTTTTGAATAATTAAACTTCTTTGTTGGAAAGTCTTTTTAACGTCTTCGTTAACAATCATATCAACATATCTTTGACGGTATTTTGTTTCAACATCAGTAAGACCGTGGAATTTTTCAGGAAGCGGTAATAGAGATTTTGATAAAATTTCTAAAGATTTAGCTTTGATTGTAAGTTCGCCGCGAGGAGTTCTTCTAACAGAACCGTAAAATCCAACCATATCACCGATATCAATTGTTTTTAATGTTTTTAAATCTTCTTCAGACAGGTTTTCTTTGTGGGAGAAAATTTGGATTTTTCCTGAAGCATCAACAAGGTCAATGAACATACCTGTGTTACGGTTAGCCATTACACGACCGGCTACATGGTAACAATCTTCAATTTCTTCTCCGACTGCAAGATCCTTATATTTATCCTGCAAATCCTGTGCCATAATATCTTTATCATATCCGTATGGATAAGGGTTAAGTCCTCTTTCTCTCAAATTATTCATTTTTTGAATTCTTACTTGACGAATTTGATTTTGAGAAGAGTTTGATTCTTGATTTTTTTCTAATTGTTGAGTCATCTTTTTTTAATCCTTCTATTTTTTTACTAACAATCGTAATATTATATTATCACAAAAATATTGATGATTAAGGGTTTAATGTTTAATTGTTTCAAACAAATTTTCAAAATTCGGGAATGAAATGTTCACCCACTCAAACCCATTTATAATGATTTCTTTTTTGCAAATAAGCCCTGCGACGTATAAGCTCATTGCAAGTCTGTGGTCTTGATATGTTTCTACGCTGCAATTCCCTGTAAGTTGAGTTTTTCCGTTAATTATCATTCCATCAGCTGATTCTTCAATATTTGCACCCAGTTTTTTTAACTCATTTACCATAGTTTTTATTCTGTCAGATTCTTTGTTTCTCAAATCCTGTGCATCTTTTATTATTGTCTGACCTTCAGCTTGTGTTGCAAGAACTGCTATTATCGGGATTTCATCGATTAATTTTGGTATAATTTCACCCTCTATATTGCAGGCTTTCAGTTCGGAATACTTCACCTGTATGTCCCCGACAATTTCTCCACAAATTTCTCGTTGTTCAAGAATGTCAATTTGACCGCCCATCTTTTTTGCAACCTCAATGATTCCTGTTCTGGTTGGGTTCAATCCGACATTTTTTATAATAATATTTGAATTTGGAATAATTAGTGCTGCGGTTATAAAATATGCGGCAGATGATATGTCTCCAAAGATTTCAATATTTATAGGCTTAAGTTCGGATTTTTCAATAGTTGTAGTATTGTTATCCGTTACTATGGATGCACCCATGTGTTTTAACAATATTTCAGTATGATTTCTTGATAGATAAGGTTCTGTATAGATAGTTTTTTTATTGTCATTTGTTTGCATTCCGGCAAGCAGTATGCAGGATTTTACCTGAGCTGAAGCTATTTGGGAGGTGTAATTTATTGAATGTAAATCTGTACCGCAAATTGAAAGCGGTGATTTACCTTCATCTGAACTTATTTGTGCACCCATCAATGATAATGGTTCTGTGACGCGTTTCATTGGTCTTTTAGAAAGACTTTCATCTCCGGTTAATATAGAGTTGAATTTCTGCCCGGCAAGAATTCCTGCCATAAGCCGCATTGTTGTTCCTGAATTTCCGCAGTATAATTCAGTCTGAGGTTGTTTTAGTTTGCCGTCAGAATTTATGATAACAGTTGTTTCATCCTCAAAGCTTATATCTGCACCGAGTGCACTGCAAACTTTTATAGATGAATGCGGATCGTCTCCTGTAGAAAAGTTTTTTATAATTGAGGTTCCTTCAGCCAGTGATGAAAATAGCACTGCCCTGTGTGACATTGATTTGTCAGAAGGAATGGATATAGTACCTTTTAATGTTTTGAAATTTTTTTTATCTACAACCTTTTCCATACAAGTATTTTATCATAAAATCGTCTATTCATATCATTGCTAATAATATATATATGGTATGCTGTAAATATGAGAAGAAGAAATTCAATAATTGGCTATTTAGCACTACCTTTTTTGATTTATTCAATGTTAAGTCAAGTATCAGTAGCTCTGGCTAATTTTGTGTTATGTCTTGTAATAGTTGCAGTTGTTGTATATTTGCTTTGTTTGCCGTTATATGCTGATAATATGTACAAAAAAGCTATAAAATATGTAGATAAACGGTATGTTTTTAATGACTATACTATTAGAAACGGCTTGTGTACTGTACGTTATACTCCGGATGAAAAAATTGTTGTTATGGATAATGCGGGCTCAAGCCAGAAACGTGATTTGAGAACTTTTACAGTCGCCAAATCAGCAGATAAACAAATTAATAAAACATGGTCTCAAGTTTGTAAAGTTTTTGATGAGTATTCTTCTTTGGATTCTCTTGCTGCTTTTGTCGGGCTTTATGTTGATGTGAATATCGTTTTAATTCCAACTACTACACGTAGAAAAGAAGAGCCTAAGAAAGAAGATAAATCAATTAAGATTGATGCATCTAATGTTGGTCCTAAATTTGTTGAAATGGATAATATAGCACCTGATCCGTATTCAAGAGGCACAGAATACTCAAGAAAAACTGACGATAATTTTGTAAATCTTGATAGTGTGCAAAAATCACAACCGGTAGTTGAAAAAGAGCAAGAAGATTCTCCGCTTGTTGATTTTGGCGATGCTTTATCTGTCGGTCCAAATAAGATTAATGTTAATACAGCTAATGCTGCTGAGTTAGCTGTTTTACCGGGTATAAATATTGTTATGGCGAAAAAAATTGTTGAATTTAGAGATACAACAAGAATGTTTGACTCTGTAGATGATTTTATTGCGAATTCCGGTGTAAAACAGCATTTTGAAGCTAAAATTAAATCAATGATTGTCGCAGAAAAACCTTCAGTTAAAAAAGGTAATGATGATAGCGATGCAGGTAGAATTGTAGATATTTAATGATTGATGTTTATAAAATAATACCAAATACAACAGTTGAAGGTCCCGGTATGAGGTTTTGTATCTGGGTTCAGGGGTGTAAAAAACACTGTTCGGGATGCTGGGCTAAGGATACGTGGGAATTTGGCACCGGTGTAAAGTACAGTGTAGACAAATTATTTTCTCTCATAGAAAAAGAAAAACAAATTGAGGGTGTTACTTTTCTTGGCGGTGAACCTTTTGAACAGCCAAAAGAGCTTGCAATTCTTTCAAAAAAGATTAAAAATTCTGGCTTGTCGGTTGTGTGTTTTACAGGCTATACGCTGGAAGAATTAAAGTCTAAAAATAATGAAGATATAAATAATTTTTTGGATAATATTGATTTGTTGATTGACGGAGGATTTGAAAAAGAAAATTATGATCTGTCGCGTCCGTGGGTTGGCTCAAGCAATCAAAGTTTTATATTTCTAACAGATAGGTATAATGAGGAACAAATTTATCAATATAAAAATAAAATTGAAGTCAGAATATCACAGGATGGCAAGACTGAAATTAACGGTATGGGCGACTTTGCGACTTTGAAACAAAATTTTTGTTTACAACTGGGCAAAAATAGGGTAAAATAGTTGTAAAAAGAGGGCTATTTGATGGATAACAAGATTATAACTCAATTATCAAGGCTTTTTAGAGCAAGATTTCCATATATTTATTTGACAACATGGGAAGAAGATCGTGCTATTGGTTTAATAAAAAAGATTGCAGGTTCCGAAAAATTAATCAGAGTTCCAAGAGAAGTTTACATCTGGACTCAGACTAACGGTTTTATGCTTGATGGTAAAAAAATTGACGGCACTAACAGTGCTGATAAAGCAATTGATTTTATTAGAGATTGCAGTAAAAATGCGGTTTTTGTGATGTGTGATTTTCATGTTTATTTTGGTGTTAAAGGTCGTCAGGTTGATTATAATGTTGTAAGACGTTTAAGAGACAGCATAGGTGAATTAAAAACAAGTAAGTTTCGTAAGAATGTAATATTTCTAGCCTCAGAACTTTTAATTCCTGAAACTATGCAAAAAGAAATAACTATTGTTGATATGCCTTTGCCTACGCTGGAAGAAATAAAGGCAAAATTAAATAAAATGATTACTCAAAATAAACAAATTGATACATCAGAGTTAAATGAAGAAGCAAAAGAACGTCTTTGTAAGGCTGCGTTAGGTTTGACTTTGCAGGAAGCTGAAAATGCATTTGCTCTTGCTATGGTAAATGATGGAAAGATTGACGGACAGGATTTGAGCGTTATTTTGAGTGAAAAAATGCAGGTTATTAAAAAAACAGGTATTTTGGAATTTATTAATACCGATATAAAAATTGCAGATGTCGGGGGGCTAGAAAACCTTAAAAATTGGCTTAAAAAAAGAAATAATTCATGGTCTGAATCTGCCAAACAATACTGTCTTCCAGCTCCAAAAGGGGTTTTGATAACAGGGGTTCCTGGCTGCGGAAAAAGTTTGACAGCAAAAGCTATGAGTGCCGTTTGGCAGTTGCCGTTATTAAAACTTGATTTCGGTAAAATATTTTCCGGTATTGTCGGCAGTTCAGAAGAAAATATGCGAAAAGCCATAAAAACTGCGGAAGCTGTTGCTCCATCAATTCTCTGGGTTGATGAAATTGAAAAAAGTTTAAGCGGTTTAAATTCAAACGGCGACAGCGGTACATCTTCAAGAATTTTCGGAACATTTTTAACATGGATGCAGGAAAAAACAGCTCCTGTATTTGTTATCGCAACTGCAAACAATATCAACAGCCTGCCTGCCGAATTACTTAGAAAAGGTCGTTTTGATGAAATTTTCTTTGTAGATCTTCCTACAATGAGAGAAAGAGAAGAAATTTTTAAACTTCACTTGTCAAAAAGATTAAAAGATAAAGATGTATCTAGCAAGCTTCAACTGAATGACGAATTGTATAAACAATTGGCTCAAATGACAGAAGGTTTTGTTGGTGCAGAAATTGAACAAGTTGTTATTACTGCACTGTATGAAGCTTTCTTTAATAAGCGTCCGCTGGAATTTTCTGATTTGACAAGTACAATTAAAAATGTTGTGCCTTTGTCAGTTACTCAAAAAGAACAAATTTTAGCAATCCGTCAATGGGCTAATATCAGAGCTGTTGCGGCTACAAAGAAAGATGATATGGCAGAATACTCTTCTCAATCTGGCGATGATGATGTTAATACATCCCGTGGCGGAAGAGCTCTGGATGTTTAGAGGAAGGATGGAGTTGAGGTAAATGTCTATTACTTTAATGGCTTATCCTATGGCTTTTTTAATCAGTCCGGAAGAAGCCAAAAATGAAAAGTTAAAAAAAGCATCAGAGGCACAGAAGTTAAATCAAGCTGTCGCAACTCAAAACTTAAGAAGCATAAGAGTTTTAACAAATATAGAAAGTTTTGAATTAAGAAATTTTATTCATGGTTTGGGCGGTGAAGAAAAACATAAAAATATGTACCTCTATCCAAATGGCTTAACTGCACACTGGATTACCAGAGGTAAATATGCGGTTGTAAATCTTTCAGGATGCGGTAATTCTACAGCACTTCAATCGTCTGCAGAAGAATATTTTCAGGATATTGACAGCTCGCTGGGGCGTAATGTGCGGTTAATTGAGTCTGCTGAATATTTTTATTATAATTACCAGACACAATATACTGACATTAAAGATATTTACAGTAAATTAAAAGAAGAAAATGCAAAAAATATTTTCTCAACTCCGGATAATGAAATTGTTGCTGAAGTTTCTGGGCAAAATATAAAATATTATAAGCCTGAAAATGAAGATTTTTATCTTCTCGAAGTTGAACAGAAAGTTACAATTATGAATATCGGGACTTCCGGCGACTATCAAGGTATAAATGTTTCATTCGGACAGCTTACTGATTTGAAAATTCAAACAAATATAAAACCCGAAGAACTTAAAGGATTATTGCAAAAAGCAAATTATATGTACTATAGCGGGAATTCACAGACCCCGTTAAAAAACAGTAATGCCACTTTAAATTGGGTATTGAAGAATGGTTATTATGTTGCTGAATTTTCAGGGCAGAATAATGCAGCAATAAATAAAGAGGCAGAAATTATTTTCAGAAAACTCAATATTGCCGCAGGCAGAGATTTGCGTAAGATTAACGACAAAACAACAACTGTTTATACGTATAATACTAATTATACTGACAAAGGGATTCTATTAAATACGTTAACAGAACACGGAGCCGAAGAACTTTCTGAAACAGGTGATGAGATTTCATGTAAACTCTTTGGTATGGAAATGGTTTATTATAAAAAAGATTCATCCGGAGCGTATACTCTTGATATTACACAGGTTTCCGATTCAAGTGAGTGTGAAGATCTTATAAATGATTTGAATGAAGAATACGGCTTAAATATTCAAGAAGTTACATATAATAAAATAAAAGAACGCTTAAATAGCGAAAATATGCGTTTGGAAAGCGAATCCGTGCTTGAAGATAATTCTATTGTTTTAACTATTGAGGTTTAGGAGATAAGAAAATGGGCAAAATGAAAATAAGATTATTTCCTGATGGAACAATACAAATGGAGACCGAAGGCATAAAAGGTAAAAAGTGTACGGATTATGCAAAGGTGTTTGCACGCCTTGCGGATGCAAAGATTTATAGTATGGAAAAAACTGAAGAGTATTATCAAGAAGAAATATTGCATCTTGACGAAACACAACATTTAAAGGATAATTAAGGGGAAAGCTGCAATAAATGGAGAGGTGTCCGAGAGGCTTAAGGTGCAGACTTGGAAAGTCTGTGTGGGGGCGACTTCACCGGGGGTTCGAATCCCCCCTTCTCCGTTTTTAATAATACACACAATGAATAATATTGAAATTACATTAGAATTGCTTGTACTTTTTTGAGTAATTTGGTCGGAAGTGTTTGTCAGTCATTGCGAGCGAAGCGTGGCAATCCATCAGGCTTTGAGCCAGTCGGAAGTCTGTTGAGCATTCCAATTTAAAATTACTCACTATACTCTTTCTCTACTCACTTAAAATTTTTATTTTTCTAAAAAATTACCTTATCTTTCCTCCTCAAGGCGATTTTGCCACTGAGTAATTAAAGAGCAGTTTGAGTATTTTAAACTTGTTGGGCATACTTGCCCAACAGACAATCCATGTGACTCTTTACAACATATTTGTAAATTATTTTTCACTATTAAGATATAAAATCCTTGAATAATTTTTCTATATTATCACCAAAGGCATATGCTTCAACTTCCAATGGATTATTTCTATACTTTTCGGAACCAAAACCAAACGCATTAAGTCCTTCATAATTTTTCATAGCTTCCAAGTCTTGAACTGCTTTAATTCCTTCTGGCGAGTTTGTTTTTATTTTAGGCAGTTTTAATACTTCTGAAAAATTATTTTCAATTTCAGGAATGAGCTTTTTAGTCCAATTATCAACTGTTTTTTTGATAAATTCTTCTCCTTTTCCTTGTTTCAATGCTTGTTCATATCTGCTTTTTAGCATAATATCAAAGGATGATTTATCTAATGCCCGTTTTAGACTGTTTTCGGTTATTGCTCTTGCATATTCGCTTACCCCAATATTTCCTGTTCTTAAAATATTACCAAATTGTTCGCAATGCTTAAGTTCGTGAGATATTAAATTCATAGCAATTATGGATTTGTATGAAGCTATTTACAATAGACGTGTTGTTCGAGATTTTAAAGACAAAGTTGTACCTGATGAAGTTTTAAAACGAATAATTGATGCCGGTATGCAAGCACCAACTCACGACCATTTGAGAAACTGGGAATTTGTAATTTTAAAAGACAAAGAAGACAAAGAACGTGCTTTGCAATTTGTAAGACAAGGAGTTGAACCGACTCTTGAAATTTTAAAGAAAACTCTTACAGACGGAACCCTACAGCAAAAATGTATGCAGTTGCAATGCCAAGACAGTATTCAATGCTAATGAATGCATCTCATGTTATTATGCTATTTTTTAAATCAAATTCAGGAGTATTAAAACCAAGTTGTGTAAGTTCATTAAATCCAATTTCATCAATTTGGTGTGTTATTGAAAATATTTTTCTTGCAGCAACTGCAAAAGGACTAGCTTGTTCTATGAGAATACCTGTTGGAGCTGAAGGTAAAAATATTGCAGATGTTATAGGTGCTCCTGAAAATTATTTATTACCTTGTTATATCGGAATTGGTTATCCTGCGGATGATAAGCCTGAAGTTGAACAAGTACAATATAAAGTGGAACAAAAAATGCATTTTGGCAAATGGTAATACCGGTATCTTAAGTGTAAATTTTTAATTTGTTAATAAATTATAAGTTTTTCGTTACAAATGTAGTTTTTTTCTGTTTATTGTGTATAATGTGTAATGAATGTGAAATAATACGTGTTTAAAATACAATTATTATTTTATAAGACTATAAATGGGAGAAAAATATGACAGAAGCATTATTAGAAAAAAAGAAAATTTACCCTACGGCTGAATTCATTTCAGGTAAATGGAATCAGGAAATTAATGTTAGGGATTTTATTCAACGTAACTATACATTGTATGAAGGTGATTCCAGCTTTTTAGCAGGTCCAACTGATGCAACAACTAAATTATGGCAGGAATGCTGTGATTTATTCAAAAAAGAACGTGAAAACGGCGGTGTTGTTGATATGGATACAAAAATCGTATCTTCTATCACTTCTCACGGTGCCGGATATATTGATAAAGATTTGGAAACTATTGTAGGCTTGCAGACAGATGCTCCTCTAAAACGTTCAATGCAGCCGTTTGGCGGTATCAGAATGGCTGAAGGTGCTTGCAAATCTTACGGATATGAAGTTGATCCGGAAGTTTCTGAAATCTTCACAAAATACAGAAAAACTCACAATCAGGGTGTATTTGATGCTTACACTCCGGAAATGAGAAAAGCACGTCATGCTGCTATTTTAACAGGTCTTCCTGATGCTTACGGCAGAGGACGTATCATAGGCGACTACAGAAGAATTGCTCTTTACGGTATCGACAGACTTATTGAAGATAAAAAAGAACAGCACGCTTCAATTGATGGCGAAATGAATGCTGAAAAAATCCAATTGAAAGAAGAAATTGCTGAACAAATCAGAGCATTAAACGAAATGGCTCAATTGGGCGAAATCTACGGTTTTGATATTAGAAAACCGGCTAGAAACGCTAAAGAAGCTATTCAATGGTTATACTTCGGTTACTTGTCAGCTGTTAAAGAACAAAACGGTGCCGCTATGAGTATCGGTAGAACTTCTACATTCTTAGATATCTTTATTGAAAGAGATTTAAAAGAAGGTATCATAACAGAATCTGAAGCTCAAGAAATGGTTGACCATTTCATTATGAAATTAAGACTTGTAAAATTTGCAAGAACCCCTGAATACAATGCATTATTCTCAGGCGACCCTACATGGGTAACTGAATCTATCGGTGGTGTTGGTATTGACGGTCGTCCGTTGGTTACTAAAAACTCATTCAGATACCTTCACACTTTAGAAAACCTTGGTACAGCTCCGGAACCAAACTTAACAGTACTTTGGTCAAAGAGATTACCTCACAACTTTAAACAATATGCAGCACATATTTCTATTACAACTTCATCTATTCAATATGAAAACGATGATTTAATGAGAGTTACTCACGGCGATGACTACGCAATCGCCTGCTGTGTATCTTCAATGGTTGTTGGTAAAGAAATGCAGTTCTTCGGAGCACGTGCAAACCTTGCTAAATGTTTATTATACGCAATCAACGGCGGTGTTGACGAAAGATTAAAAGAACAAATCGGACCTCAATACAGACCAATTACATCTGAATACCTTAACTATGATGAAGTTATGGAAAGATTTGATTCTATGATGGAATGGTTAGCTGGCTTGTATGTAAATACACTAAACGTAATTCACTATATGCACGATAAATACTGCTATGAAAGAGCTCAAATGGCACTTCATGACAGAGACGTAAAAAGATACTTTGCAACTGGAATTGCAGGTCTTTCAGTCGTTGCTGACTCATTATCTGCAATCAAATACGCTAAAGTTAAGACAATTCGTGATGAAAACGGTATCGTAGTTGATTACGAAGTTGAAGGTGATTTCCCTAAATACGGCAACAACGATGACAGAGTTGACCAATTGGCTGTAGATTTGGTTAAAAACTTTATGAACAAAATTAGAAAACACCATACTTACAGAAATTCAATTCCAACAATGTCTATTTTGACAATCACTTCAAACGTTGTTTACGGTAAGAAAACAGGCAACACTCCTGACGGAAGAAAAATGGGTGTTCCTCTGGCTCCTGGTGCAAACCCTATGCACGGACGTGATATGAACGGTGCAGTTTCATCATTAGCATCTGTTGCAAAACTTCCGTTTGCTGACGCTCAAGATGGTATTTCAAATACTTTCTCTATTATCCCTAACGCATTGGGTAAAGATGAAGTATTTATGGGTGATTTCAGTGTAAGTTTTGACCCTGGATGCTGCGAAGCAAGTTTAAATTAGTCCTCAGCTGGACGGGTCAGGGGTAAATATAAATTGTCATCCTGAACTCGTTTCAGGATCTATGTAAATACCTATAATCGAAAGGAAAAATAAAAATGACAACAACAATGCAAGAAGAAAATTTAATAAATTTACTTGATGGATATGTTGAAAAAGGCGGTCACCACCTTAATGTAAACGTATTCAACAGAGATACTCTACTGGATGCTCAAGCTCATCCTGAAAAATATCCTCAATTAACAGTGAGAGTTTCAGGATATGCAGTTAACTTCATCAAATTGACAAAAGAACAACAAGATGATGTTATTTCAAGAACATTCCACGGTTCTATGTAAGTAATATAATGTTAAAAAAGGGCGGATTGAGTTTATACTCAATCCGCCCTTTTTATATTTTATTAAACTAACCAAATAAATTAAAACTATCTTTTTCAGGCAGATTACCTGCTAATATATTTTTTGATTTATTTTTTAATTCTGCTAGTTGAGCATTAGTTATTTTTAGCGGGGTACCTTCAACTACATAAATATAATAACCATTTGCACCCTGTGAGCCTTTAACATTGTCACTTTTTAGTTGTTCTCGTTTTTTGTTCAGTGCTTTTTGTATTTGTTCGTAGGTTTCATCAGCACAAGGATGATAGGCTTTTTCATAATAATCACATTTAAACTCTCCGCCATAAAGTGTTTCAGAATGACTGTAATGAGACTTTCCCCATAATCCTTTAAATTGTAAATTGCTTGCAGAAATACCATTAATTTTCATTTTATACCCCTCATAATAGTTTTTAACGACAATATTACAATAACTCGAAAAAAGATAATTTGATACTATATGAAGAAATTTTACGATAAATTATAACTACTTGCAGATAAATTAAGTTTATAGTAATATTGGTTATGGATATAAAGTGTAATACATACCCTTATTATAATAGAAATATTTATCAAACCCCGCAGTGTGCTGATGCAATACGATTTGAAGGACGAAGTTCTTGTTCGCGTGTTGTAAAAAGTATGAAAGCGGGAATAGGTGCGGATAAATTTGAGAAAAGACCGGTTGCGACTGTGGATGCAACCGGTCTTTTTCGTAGTGTAAGACAGTATTTTAGCAATTATAAGAAGAACATAATTCATACTTATGAACATAAAATTGTATATGCACTTGTGGAAAAAGAACTTTTTGGCAAGAATTCTATGAATAGTGTTACCCATGATGCGGATAAAATGATTTTATACATTTTTGGATTTCCTAGAAGTTTTGTTTCAAGATTTCATCGTGAACATTCACATCACCATACCGAAAGTGGCAAAGTAATGAATCTTGCAAGCATGTTGTGTGATAATATTGCCTCTTCCCCTTACTTCAAACCAGAAAAGAAATATACTTTAAGAGAATATTATAAAAAATCAAAGGAATTTCAAAATTTAGCAGGGTTTAAGGAATTATTGGAGAAATATAATTATGGTGAAAGTTTGAAGTTTGAAGAAATAAATAACAAAAAGAATCTTAAAATGAAATCAATGAAAGAAGTTGTCAGGACAATCGTTTCAACTTTTGAATATTTAATGATATCTTTTGTGGTAAGATAGTATCGGAGAAATTTTATGTTAGAAGTTTCTGGAAATATACATTCACTCGAAAGCTGCGGAACTGTAGATGGTCCGGGGATTAGATTTGTTGTTTTTACACAAGGGTGTCCTCTGAGGTGCAAATATTGCCACAATCCAGATTCCTGGACAACTGATGTTAATAAAAAAATGTCAGTTTCCGAAATTTTAGAAAAATATAACGGAGTCAAGGAATTTTGTAAAGGTGGTATTACTGTTACAGGCGGTGAACCATTGCTGCAAATGGATTTTGTTACTCATTTATTTGAAAAAGCTAAAGAGCGAGGTATTCATACCGCACTGGATACTTCGGGGATTTTATTTAACAGGAAAAATACAGAAAAAATTGATAACTTATTAAAATATACGGATTTGGTTCTTCTGGATATAAAACATATTGATAATGATGAGCATAAGAAACTTACCGGTTTACCTAACGCTAATATTTTAGATTTTGCAAAATATCTTTCAGAAATTGAGAAACCTATGTGGGTTCGGCATGTTGTTGTTCCAGAGGTTACTTATAATGAAAAATATTTAAAAGAATTAGGAGTTTTTCTTGCGGATTTGAAGAACATTAAAGCTCTGGATGTCTTACCGTATCATAATATGGCAGTTCCTAAATATGAAAATTTAGGAATAGAGTATCCGCTTGTAAATATCCCTCCACTATCTAAAAATGAAGCTATTCAGGCTCGAAATTATATTTTAGAAGGCATGGGTAGAATTTAAATAATTTATATTTTTTATCTCATTTCTAGATAGTATTTTTAGGTATGTTCAGGTTTGTAATTATATAACTGAACATATTATGTACTGTAAAGGAGGGGTATCATGAAACATTTAGTAGAACCAATTAGAGATAAACAGAAAATAAAACTTGTAGAAGATTACCTTGCCAAAAAAGGTTTAAGGAATAGAGTTTTATTCTGTCTTGGCATTAATTCAGGATTGAGGGTCTCTGATATATTGTCTTTAAATGTCGGGGATGTTCGTGAAAAAACGCATATTGAACTTTGTGAAAAAAAGACAGGAAAAGTTAAAAAATTTCCTATAAATCAAAAATTAGAAAATCTTTTGAGGGGATATATTGTCGGAAAATCTGATTCAAGACCGCTATTTGAATCTCAAAAACAAAATAGACTTGACAGATCACAGGTTTATCGTCTTTTGAATGAAGCCTGTGCTGCTTCCGGTGTAGACGCAAATGTAGGCACTCATACAATGAGAAAAACTTTTGGGTATCATCATTATAAACAATTTAAAGATGTGGCAATGCTGCAAATGATATTTAATCATTCATCACCAAGTATAACATTGCGTTATATTGGAATTGATCAGGATGAAATCGATGAGTCTTATAAAGCATTTGAGTTGTAAATGTTTTAAGAATCCATCTCAACATTTGATATGGATTCTTTTTAAATATTATTTTGGCTCCATTCGATTATTTTTGAATAATAGGAATCAAGTTCATCTATTGATTTGTTGTTGATTTCGTTATTATTCATGCAAATTTCCAGAATAGATTTATCTTCACAATATATAAGGTTTATTAATTCTCTTTTTGTTGAAATATATTTTTTATTATTTATGAAATATTTTGCCTGTAATACAAAAAATGACATTTTATATATTGAAATTAAATCAGAGCGGGCGTTTTGCGAGTGCAAATAAGAGTGTGACGCAGAATGGTATATTGTTTCGCAGCTGGATTTAACTGCTTTTTTGATGTCTTCTATTTCCGGTGGTTCTATAATTTCTGAAAGCTTTCCATATAAAGGTTTTGTGTCATAGTAAAATTGAAACAAATCTGATTTTGACCAATTTTGAATTTCTTTTTTACCCGAAATAAACCCGCAAGCTTTTTCTTTATAAGGCATATTATTCAAAATGTTTTTGTATTTTGTTAAATTTTGAAAATCTAGAGTTTCAAGAATTACGATTAAATCAATATCGCTTTGCGGGGTTGCTTCGCCCCTGTTGTAACTGCCTTGTAAACCTATAAAAAGCAATTCTTCATTGAATTCTTCTTTTAATTTTGCTGTTATTGAAGATAGCCAGTTGTCAACATTAAAACTCATAACACCTCTAATCAATTAAATCAACAAGACCGGTTGAGTGATCAAGGTGGCATTTTGCAATATATAATCTGTTGTTTTCAACTGCATTCTTTATAATAGAAGATTTTTCTAGCAAAACATCTTCAACCCAGATTGTATGCTGTTGGGCAAAATAATTGTGACATGTAATATCTTCATTTTTGTCCAGGACAGGATAAACACAATTGATAATTGATTTAAAATGTTCAGTTTCGTTTGGATAATTGTCTTTTGCGTATTTCATCACTCCGCAGTCATCGTGTCCCAGTAAAATTAGCAGAGGCGTTTCAAGTTTTTTAACCGCATATTCAATACTTTCAATAACATTAGGACCTGCTGTAATTCCTGCAACACGAACCACAAAAAGTTCTCCTATTCCGCAGTCAAAAATGATTTCCGGAACAACTCTTGAATCTGAACAGCTTAATACTACGGCTTTTGGCTCTTGATGGAATGCAAATTTTTTCAGTGTTTCAAGACACATATTTTTTGCTGTAGGCTGTCCGTTTACAAAATTTCTGTTTCCCTGTAAAAGTCTTTTAAGTTCCTGCTGAGCTTCAGGAAATATATTCTCAGGTATGTTAAACTCTCTATTCATAAAGGTATTATATCATATTCGATAAAAATTACAAATCTATAATAATTAAATAAATAGCAAAAAATATATTTTTGTGGTTTAAATTATATATTACAAAAATTGGGGTTTTGTGATGAAGTTTTTAAAAGTTTTAGGTGTGACGTGTTTAGTTTCAGGAGCTGCAGCTTTCGGGACGTATATTTATAACGGAGTAAGAGAAGAGAGATCGCAGAAAATGTTCTGGGATGAAATGACAGTTGAAAGACACAATCCTACCAAATATCGCCAGCTAAGAAATGAAAAAGTGTATGATTATAAAATCTGGGCAGAAGAAGCAAAAAAGATTGAGGATTCTCTGCTTGTTGAAAGTGCTGCCAAAAAAGCTAGATTTCGCGGAGAGCAATTAGTTGCTGATTCTGTTAGGACTGCTGTTAAAACTCTAAAAAAATAATTGACTATATTAAAATATAGTGGGATAATCATCTTATGTATAAGTATTATGGAAAAAGAGCACCATATTTGTTTCTGCTCCCTGCGGCAGTTGTACTTATTTTATTCTTTTTTATTCCGTTTTTTCAAACAATTGGACTAAGTTTTTTGGATTACTCTTCAAATATTTATCACGCAGGTTTTGCCGGGTTAAAAAATTACATTGATATTTTACACAATCCTATATTTTATAAGGTCATGTTTAATACTTTGCTTTATCTAGTAGTTGCCGTTCCAATTCTTGCTATTTTTCCGTTGTTTCTTGCAATTCTTATTAATCAAAAAATTCGGGGAATTACACTTTACAAAATTTTAATTTATCTCCCTGTTATTGTATCCATCGTTGTTGCCGCAATTGCGTTCAAGTGGCTTTATGCCGAACAGGGAATATTAAATTATTTATTGAATGTAATGCATATAAATTCAATAGGCTGGTTGACAGATCCTAAATACGCAATATATTCTGTTATAATTGTGACGATATGGAAGGGTATCGGGTATTATATGATGATATACCTTGCAGCTTTGATGAGTGTTCCAAAAGAATTATACGAAGCTTGCGATATTGATGGGGCGAATTTTTGGATAAAACATCTTACTGTTACTGTTCCGCATATTATGCCGACAATAGCTCTTGTGACCACCATAAGTTCAATTTCTGCGATGAAAATTTTTGCAGAAATTTATGTTATGACAAAAGGCGGTCCGTTAAATTCGACAAAAACAATTGTTTATTATATTTATGAAAAAGCTTTTGAAAATCTGGATTTAGGCTATGCTTCAGCAATGGCAGTAATTTTACTTGTTATTGTTATGATATTTTCATTGATAAATATTTTCTGCTTTGAAAGGGGGAAATATAATTTATAATGGATAAATTTAGCAAATATACAAAGAATTTTTGGATTCATTTGATACTTATAATTGTATCTGTTATATCAATATTTCCTTTTTTGTGGTTGTTATCAACATCTTTAAAAGGTGCCGGTGAAAATATTTTTGCTTATCCTCCTGCGATTATCCCAAAAGATTTTACGTGGGCAAATTATGTTGGAGTCTGGCATAAAGTTGATTTGATGAGATATTTTATAAACAGTATGATTGTTGCAGGCGGAACTGTTTTACTTAATTTGATATTGTCTTCGCTTGCAGGATATCCGTTAGCACGTATGGAATTTAAAGGCAAAAAAATCGCATTCTTTTCAATTTTAGCAACAATAATGGTTCCATTTCAGGCGATTATGCTTCCTGTTTATCTTATTACATTAAAACTCCATCTTGTTGACACTGTTAATGATACTATGGGATTTATCGGGCTGATAATGCCTTTTGCAGTCAGTGCGTTTGGAATATTTTTAATGCGTCAAGCTTTTCTTGCTATTCCTCGAGAAATGGAAGAAGCTGCAATTGTTGACGGATGTAATGTTTTTCAGGTTTTTTGGAAGGTGCTTTTGCCAATGGTAAAACCTTCTCTTGCAGTTCTTGCAATATTTACATTTATAGGTTCATGGGGAGAATTCTTGTGGCCGAGTATTGTTCTAACAAAAGAAGCTATGTATACTCTTCCTGTCGGGGTTAATAACCTGCAGGGAATGTTTTCTTCTAACTGGCGTTTTATTGCTGCCGGCTCAATTATTTCTACAATCCCTATTATAATCTTTTTCCTTGCTATGCAAAAATATTTTATTTCCGGAGAGAATGAAGGTGCTGTTAAGGGTTAGTAAAATATAATTCTTAAGAGTGTATACAAGTTAAATAAATTTATATATAATAATTTATATAGGTACTGGTTTCTTTAAAATAAAAAGGATTTAGAAAGGGAAAAATGATTACAAAAGAAGTAAATGACTGGATTAAAAAAGTTAAAACAAAAAATTATTCTTCCTGGGATATTATGGAAGAATTTAGCAGTTTTTCAAAATACTTAACTAAAGAAGATATGGAACACGTCAAAAAACGTTTAAATTCTACAATTAAACATTAGTTTTTGAATGCAAATTATATAAACATGTGTTATAATTAATTATATAGTTTGCGAGGTCTCTTGATGTCTTATTATGATGATTTGCTGGAAAAAATTCCAAAAATAAAGAAGATTTTGGATAACGATACAAATTATACTATTTACCATTATACAAAACCCGAGAAGCTTTTGAGTATCTTGCAGTGTGGTGAATTACGTTTTTCAAATGCCCTTTATCTTAATGATAAGGAAGAGATTGCATATTCTTATAAACTTATTGTTCATTTGATTGATGAAACAGAAGGGCTTAATCCTGATTTGTTTGAGAAAATCAAAAATCATTTTAGTAATAAGTATAAGCATATAGTTGACGGTAATAATGATTTTGTAAATAAACTTGAATATTTTACTACTTCGTTTTCTACAGAGAGTGATAACCTTACTTTGTGGAATAATTATGCTAAGGGTAAAAATTATACAGGGTATAATATTGGTTTTGATAAGAAAAAATTGATTACTGAAATGACTGCCAATGATTATTTGCCAATATACGGCAGTGTAATTTATGATAAGCAGAAACAGATTAAAATTATTCGTGCCATTTTTAAAAAATGGAATATGCTTTTTGAACGGGCATTAAAATGTAAAAAGAATAATAAAGTGAAATTATTTGATATTCTTTTTGAACTGATTGATGTTTTGAGTATTGTTAGTATATTTTTCAAAAATCCGCAATTTAAAAACGAACACGAATACAGAATTGTGATTGTAAATGTTTTTGGAACCGACACTTCTAAACCAACCGGAATTGCAGAAAAGAACGGACTGTTTGTTCCATATTTGGAATATAAATTTTCAAAAGATTCGGTTGTATCAATAAATATTGGTCCGACATTTGAAGAAAATATTTTTTATACAAGTACCAATAGAATGCTTTTGAATTTTGGATATCAGGATAAAGAAGTTTACAGGTCTAAAATTCCGTTAAGATATTAAGAAAAGAGCCGGCTGTATTTTACAGCCGGCTCTTTGTTATTTATTAAGTTTTGTTTTTATTCAAACGGTTTAAACGCCTGAATAGTTATAAATTTTTAGAATTTAGTTATAATAAGAGTGATATAGGAGAAATTATTATGATAGTAGAATTAAATAATGAAAATTTTGATCAGGAAACTTCAAAAGGTCTTAAGTTAGTTGAATTTTATACTACATGGTGCGGATATTGCAGAA
Source organism: uncultured bacterium (assembly GCA_950022495.1). GTDB lineage: Bacteria > Cyanobacteriota > Vampirovibrionia > Gastranaerophilales > Gastranaerophilaceae > Zag111. The sequence continues at coordinate 108,560 of CATLLJ010000002.1, read as the reverse complement.
ATCAAAGAATTGAACTTCAAGATTTGGAGAATTCTGACATGTGGATTGGTATTGTTGATGCTGATGAATGTCCTGAATTGGCGAAAAAGTATAGAGTGAATGGATTCCCTACTTTTGTACTCTTGAAAGACGGACAGAAAGTTGCCGAGTTTGCAGGTTTTCACGAAAAATCACAGCTTCTAAACAGGTTAATGGCTTATATTAACTAATTTTATTAAATCAATTATTTGAATGACTAAATTATCTGTCAATTAATATACAATTGTAATGAGGTATATTATATGATAGATAATTTTTTATTATTAAAATTAAACAGAACAGTATGGGTTTCTCTGCTTGCTCAAGATGATATTTTGGAAGCTATAAAATATTATGAGCTATATATGAATAATCTGGCAATGTTTTCTTCTGATAAAAAATTAAAACAACAGGTTGAGGAAGAAATAGCTTTTTCTACCAGTTTTTTCCTCAATAAAATGGGACAGAAAGCTAAAAGTTTTTATGACGAAAAAGATTATGCGAATGCTGCAATCTGTTATACCTCAATGTTTAAATATGTTCAGCAGGATGTAGAGATAATTGAAAATTATTATTATTGTTTAAATCATCTTGAACAGTATACATTGGCTGCCGAGTTGGTTTCTTATTTGGAAACTCTCGCACCTAATAATTATAAAATTTATAAAATGCTCGCAGAAGTTTATGACAAAAAAGATGACAATTACAAATCTGTTGAATGTTATGAAAAGTATCTTGAACTAAAAGGTGCATCGCCGGATGCAAATGATTATAATTTTTTAGGCTGTTATTATAATAAGTTATTTTCTTCAAATAGCAGAAGTCCGGTTCATTTATTGAAATCTCTGGAAAGTTTTAAAAGTGCTTCTGATATGGCACCTTATGTAAAATTGTATGCTAAAAATGTTACTATTATGGCATCAAAGGCTGAAGATTTTGAAACAGGTAAAAAATACTGGGATAGAATTCTGGACATGGATGTTTTAAATAATGATGATAAGTATGATTATGCTGCTTTTTGTTTAAAACATGAAGATTTTGCAGGATGGCATAAGTATTTTGGTGCAAGATTTCAAAAAGAACATAATGCAACAAGATTTCCAAAGATAACTAAACCTGAATGGAATGGCATTAAAGATATTTCAAAATCAACTCTGCTTGTATATTACGAGCAGGGCTTTGGCGATACATTCTTGATGTGGGGTTATATGACAAGGCTTACCCAGCTTGCAAAACATGTTATTTTTGTGGTTCAGGATTCTGTGTATGAACTGTTTAGAGAAAATCCTTACGGTGTTGAAGTTTATCCAGAATGTCTTGGCGATTTGAAGAAACTGAAATTTGATTATTATATTCCTTCAATGTCTATTCCTACGGCTTTAAAATTAAACAGAGAAAATCTTTCTGTAGGCAGCGGGTATATTCAAGCCAGTGAAGAAATTAAGGATGAATTTAAAGCAAAATATTTTGATAAGAAAAAATTGAAAATAGGTATTTCTTTTAGCGGAAATGCAAACGGAAATAGAACCCGGGATATTTCCATAGATAAATTTTTACCGCTTGATGAACTTGAAAACGTTGAAATATATTGCCTGACAAAAGGTGTTGAGGATTCAAGCTTTGATGGATTTAAAAATAATAAAGTTATAAATATTGCAAAAGAGTTTAAAGATTTTGCAGATACTGCCGCTGTAATTGACTGTCTGGATTTAGTTATAACCAGCGATAATTGTATTTTAAATCTTGCCGGCGGTTTAGGTAAAAAGACTTTTGGCTTATTTAACTGGCAGACTGAATTTAGATGGTTTGATTTAACCGGTGAAAATGTTGTATGGTATACAACAGTAAAACCATTTGTGAATAAGGCAATTGATTCATGGGAAGATACAATTCTAGATGTGGTTGCCGAAGTGAGAAATCTTCAGCCTGTAACAAAATAAATTACAGTTGAATTTCTGCAGTACTTCCGTTTTTACCTTTAGTTATGACGATTTTTTTGTCAATGCGGTTTCGGAGTTCATTGACGTGAGAAATTATTCCAACTATGCGGTTTCCCTGCGTCAATCCATATAGGGTATTCATTGCCTGATCAAGTGAATTGTCGTCTAATGAACCAAATCCTTCGTCAATAAACATCGCTTCAATTTTGACACCTCCGGAATAGTTTTGTACAACATCAGAAAGCCCTAGTGCCAGAGCTAAAGATGCTTTAAAAGATTCACCGCCTGAAAGTGTGCTTACGCTGCGGTGTTTACCTGTATGATAATCAAATACATTCAAATCAAGTCCGACTTTTGCGTTGCCGTTTTTGGTTTCTTTTCGTTCCAGCCGGTATTGAGAATTTGTCATAGGTACAAATCGTTTGTTTGCTTCGTGAATAATTAAATCAAAATAAGCTGTTTGGATGTATTGTTCAAAAGTTATTTTCAATTGACCGTTAAGTTTGCCGTTTGCAGTGTCTGATAATAATTTCAATGTAGTAAGTTCTTGCTCTGTATCATTCAGTTTGTCGATTGCTGAAAGAATGTTGTTGTTAACTCGAGTGTTTTGAGATAATCTTTCTAAAATTTCATCAATTTTATTTTGGAGTTCAATTTCTTCAAGCTGAGTTTTTTCAATGTCAGCCTTAATCTCTTCAATGTCTAATTCAGGACTATTTTCAGCCTGTTTTTTGAAGGCTGCAAGGTTGCCTATTGCGGTGTTAAGTTTGTTTGTATTTTCAACTTGTGTTTTTTGAATTTTTTCAAATTCATCTTCAAATGATTTTTTCAAAAGACGTTTTTCTTTTAAGATATTTTTTGCGGTTTGAGCTTCTTTGTATTGCAGTTTAGAAATTATCAGTTCTATCTTTGTTTTTGATTCTGTAATCTCTTTTTCTAATTTTAGATTATCTTGCTGAAGATTTTTTTGTTTAGTTTCATTTTTATCAATGTCTTTTTCTAGTATTTTTAATTCTTTTTCTTCCGATTTTTTTGTATTGTTTTCTTTTTCAAGCTCAGCAAGTTTTTTCATAGAAATTTCAAGTTTAGAAATTTCTAGTTGTTTGTTATTTTCTATAAATTCATTGATATTTTCTGCATCATATTCAGAAAATATTTTAGTGATATTTTCCTTTAGCAGATTTTCTTGAAGTTCAATTTTGCTTTGTAATTTTGCTATTTCTGTTAATTTGGATTCCAGCTGTTGTTTGAGGGTTTGTTCTTCTTTTTGAACTGCGGTAATGTATTCACGGGTAATACTTTCGTCTTTCAATTTCGCAGGATGAGGGTGTTCCGTTGAACCGCACACGGGGCACGGTTTGCCTGTTTGCAGGTCATTGTGTGCAATTATTCCGGCTTGTTCTTCAATAAATAGTTTATAGGTTCTCGTATATTCGTTATTTTTTCCTTCCCAATTGTTTTTAATTTGATTGGTTATAGATTTTAGATTTTCTTGTTCTTTTTCATTTTGATTTTTTTTGTCTAAAACTTCTGAAATATTATTAATTTTTTCTATTCTGTCTTGAATTTGTTTATTGTAGTTTTGTTCTTTTTCCAGCTCGACTTCTATGTTTTTCAACTGTTCCAAATGGGTTTTAATTTTTAGCAAGTCGGACTTGTTTTGGGATAGCTTATCTGCAATGTTTTTTAAGTTTAAATCATTTTCGGTTTTTGTTGTTTGTATGTGTGAAAAATCTTTAGTTAAATTTTCCAATTCAAGATATTTTGGTAAATCTTCTTCTAATTTTGATATTTCAAGACTTAGTTTGTCCTGTTGAGGTTTTTGTTTTTGGTATTTTTCGAGATGCTCTTCGGAAATTTTAACTTCCAGTTGGAGCTGCGGAATAATATTAGCTTCAAGATTTATTATCTCAGCTTTTGTTTTTTCTATACCCTCTGCAATTCCTGATTCTTTATTTAGTTTATCTAAATGTTTTTTTACTTTTGATTTTTCTTTATCCAGATTTTTTCTGGATTTTTCATCTTCTTTTATTTGATTTTTTAATTCGTCCGTTAGAGATTTAATGTCGTAAATGTTGCTGTTTTTATTGAATTTTTCAATTTCATTTTGCAAAGAAGCATTATATGAGTATTCAATTTCTCCGATGTATTGTTTTAGACTGTCTTTGAGTTTTGTAAATTGAGAATTTATACTCATAAATTTTTCGTAAATTTTTGTCTGAAAAATCTGCAGGTGTTTTGTTGAAAAAATATTTCTGAAAATTTCTACACGGTCGTCGGTTTTTGCATTAAGCAATTTCTGGAATTCGCCCTGTGCAATCATAACAATTTGCGAAAATTGTTTTTTATTTAAGCCAATAAGTTTTTCTATTTCTTCTTTGACTTCTTTTTCTTTTGAAAAAGTTTTTCCGTTTGGAAATGTAAGTTCTACGTCTGCATTATGATCATCACAGCCCGGTATACGTTTAATTGTGTAGATTTCACCTTTGCATAAAAATGTGAAAATTACGTAGGTTTTATTTTTCTTTTCTGCAAAATCACTTCTTAAAGATTTAGATTTTCTGTATTCTCCGCTGGCTTCTCCGTACAGGGCAAATGTTATTGCGTCAAAAATAGTTGTTTTGCCGGCTCCGGTATCGCCTGTTATTAGATATAAGCCGTTGTCGCCAAGAGTTTCAAATGGTATTTCAATTTTTCCTGCGTATGGACCGAAAGCATTCATTGTGATATTTAGTGGTTTCATTTGTTATCTCCTTGACTGCTTTCCAATAGTTCTGATATCATTTCCAAATTTTGTGCTGATATTTCTTGCCCTGTTTGTTTTTTATAGAATTCGCAAAAATATTCTATTATATTTTTTTCTTTTATTTTTTCTAAAGATTTGCTGTCGTCTAATATGCTGTCATATTCTTCAAAATCAAGTTTCATAATGTTGGGAAATACTGTTTCAAGTTTGCTTTTTGCATCAATTATCCCCATGTCTGTTAATGTTATATGTATATAATCTTCGGTTTTATCTTCTTTTAAAAGTTCAATAAGGGAACCCTTAATTTCACGCATATCATGAAGAGGTTCAAGCGGATATGTCTCAATATTAATTTTGTGTTTTTTATTTATTTCAATAATTGATGCTGATTTTTTTTGATTAACTTCGGAGAACGAATATTTTAATGGAGAACCGCTGTATCTCACTTCTTTTCTGCCCATGGATTGGGGTTTGTGAATATGGCCGAGTGCTGCATAGTCGAATTTATCAAATACTCTGAAATCTACGTTATCAAGTGTTCCTAGAGAACTAACTTCAGAGTCGCTCAATTCAGGGGCTTTCCCGTTTGCTGTGACAAATTGATGTGCAACTATAATGTTTGTCATAGACTCATCAATATCTAATGTGTCAATTACTTTTTTCACTGCATATTCATAATTGCCGATTTCAATATCAGGATGGTAACGTCTAACATCCGCAGGGCGTATAAATGGTAGAAGCCAGATAGCTGTATTCTTGTATATTATCGGTTCAAGTTTACCATTGTATGTTTTGCTGATATGTATACCGGAGTGTGATATTAAATTTGAAAATGCGGATAATCTTTCGCCGCTATCGTGGTTACCGCTTACTATGTAAGCAGGTATTTTTAATTTGACCAGTTCTTCAATGAAGTTTTCAAAGATTTCAATAGCTTCAATTGAAGGAATTGATCTGTCATATACATCTCCGGCTATAATTATGCCTTCAACTTCCTGTTCTGCCGCAATATTTATAATCCGGTTTAATATATGTTTCTGATCTTCTATCATTGAGAATTCGTTGAGTCTTCTCCCGATATGTAAATCAGCCAAATGCATAAATTTCATACACGCTATCCTTATATGAAATTTATAATAACATTATCAAACATTTTTGTGAACATCATTAGATAATTTTTTGTGATTTTTCTTCAGCTTGTTGTTGTGCGAATTTATCCATTCTAATTTGATGGGAATTATTAGTTGTAATGTTAACTATACGTGCCATTTGAGGACGTACGAATTTTTTAACCACATATTCTACAAAATGGTCAACCGGTTGTGCTGCTAAAATAATTGCGGTAAATGCACCAAGCGATTTCCATGCTTTGAGTCTGAATATTTTTTTATCAATAACATTTTTTGCAACTTCGGTATCTTTGCAGGTATCAAGAATTTTTGTAAATTCAGTTTTTGCATATTCTCTTAGTGCATCGTGATTAGATGTTGGGATTGCTCCGTGTTTGCTGTTTGCTAATAATGTGTCATAAAGTTTTACCAGAACATTTTTCTTTTTGTAACTTTTTTGGTGGGCTTTGAATAATTTATCAAATGTTTCAGTGAATTTTTTCAGAGTTTCATCTCTATCTTTGCCTTCTTCAAGTACTTCATGTAAAGCAGTATGGCTTTTTATAAAACGCATTGTCTGTTCTTTAGCATTAGTTGACAATTTTTCTCCACGCATCTTATCAATATGAGAAAATGCACTCATGCCCATGTGACCGAAAATTGCTGGGAAGATAATACTTGCACAAGCCTGAAATACCGCTTGTGATAGTGCTCGCTCAGGATTTGGTTTATATTTATCACCTTTGTTTTTATATTTATCATAAATATCTGCACCAAAGTACATCAATGCTGGAATCCAGAAAAGACGTGCTGTAGCAGGTGCAAGTTCATTAATTGCTATACCTACGTCGTTAGTGTACCCTAGACCTCTTATTGGCCAGGTTGTAAGGGGGTCTACGTATTTTTTTTGTTCTTGTTGTGGTTTTGTCGTACTATCCTGGTTAGGTTTCTTGCTAGTGAAACTTAACATTGCTAAGTTTGTATTAATCTTCATTTAATCTCCCGAGGTCTATTATTTGTATATCTTACAATTCATTATGGGATTTTATCTTAAAACAAACATAATAATATTTCAAAGTTATTTCCTACAACTGTAACAATTCGTTATAATTTTATCCTTAAAATCCACTTAATTAGCGGTTAAACACCCTGTATCATCCAGAAGATTGTCGCTATTAGCTGATTGTACGGCTAATTGGTCGCATCTTTCATTAAATTCATGTCCTGCATGCCCTTTCACCCAGATAAATTTGACGTTGTGGGGTTCTTTTGCTTTTAAAAGTCTTTTCCATAAATCTTGATTTTTTACAGGCTGTTTATTTGCCCCTTTCCAGCCTTTTTTTATCCAGCCGTCAACCCATTTTTGATTAAATGCATCAACAAGATACTTTGAATCTGATGTTAATTCAACGTCACAAGGTTTTTTTAAGGCTTCTAAACCTACAATTGCAGCCAGTAGTTCCATTCTGTTGTTAGTGGTAACTTTGAAGCCTTGAGTTAATTCTTTTTTATGTACGGTACCGTTATCATCCTCTGCAATAAGGATTGTTCCGTATCCGCCTTTTCCAGGGTTGCCTGAGCAGGCTCCGTCTGTATAAATTTTAATTAGCATATTTTGTCCTTTTACTTTATTATTACAACTTATTCTTCTGTTATATCCCAAATTTCCAGAACATCATCAGGAATATTATCTAAAAATCTTGATGGTTTTGATAATACCATGTTCATAGAATAATCGTACATATCCACGGGATATGTTATGTATAAATTATTTTTTGCTCTTGTTGCTGCGACGTACATCAATCGAAGCTCTTCATCCATTTCTTCCGGAGAATTAAATGAATATGCACTAGGGAAACGCCCGTCAACAGCACCGATTATAAATACACTGTCCCACTCTAAACCTTTAGCCGAATGAATTGTTGAAATCGTAAGTGCTTCATCGTCAGAATTGTTTTTGTACATACCTTCAACACTTGCATCAGGCGGTTCAAGAGCTAAGTCGCTTATAAAGTCTTCCAGATTTGAATACTGCGTAGAAAGATATTCAAAATGGTCTAAATCCTTTTCTCGCTTATTAAAATCATCATATTTATCTTTCAAAATCGGACGATAATACCTGATTATTTCTTCAACAATTTCTGACGGCTTTTTCTTTGGCAGGTTGGCTCTTGTTTTGCCAAGAGTATTTAAAAGCGGACTTAAACTTTGCATTTTGTTAGATGGAAGAAGTTTGATATCAGGATTAAGCTGTCCTTTTATTACCGGCATGATATTATTCACGGTAGATGCTCCGACACCTCTTAAAAGAAGTAAAATTCTGGTTAAACTTATAACATCATCAGGGTTTATAAGCACCCGTAAATGGGCTACCACATCTTTAATATGTGCGGTTTCCATAAACTTTGGACCGCCGAATTTTTGATATGGAATTGCACGTTTTGAAAGTTCAATTTCAAGGTTATATGACATTCTTGCATTGCGGGCAAGTACACAAATGTCAGACAAGTTGACGTCTTCATCCAAGAGTTCAAGTATTCTCTGGCATATAAAGTCAGCTTCCATCTGGGTGTCTTTTGCACAAATCAATGCCGGAACCTGCGGTGATACAATATTTGAAAACAATTTTTTTGTATATTTTTCTTGTGCACGGTCAATAATTGTATTTGTGAATTTTAAAATATTCTGCGTACTTCTGTAGTTTTGTTCAAGTTTTATTATTCTTGTATTTTTAAATAGTTTAGGGAAATCAAGAATATTTCTGTAATTTGCCCCGCGGAATGAATAAATGCTCTGTGCGTCATCACCCACCGCCATAATATTATTATGCTCGGAAGCCAGAAGTCTTATTACATCAGCTTGCAGAGTATTTGTATCCTGATATTCATCCACCATAATATATTTGTATTCGTTGGATAATCTTTTTCGCAAATCTTCATTATTTTCCAGTAATAATTTTACATACAAAAGCAAGTCATCATAGTCTAAAACAGAATTCTCTCTTTTATATGCAACATAAGCCTTGTGAATTTCAATAATTTTATCTTCACAATGCTGGAATTGCGGAAACTCTTCTTCAATAATCTGTCTTGTTGGTGTAACTTTGTTTATGCTTTTTGAATACATATCCAGAATTGTGGATTTTTTAGGAAAACGTTTTTCTTTTTTAGGAAACATCTGCCCGACAATATGGTTGATTATATCTTCGCAGTCAGCTCTATCCATAATTGTAAAGTTGTTTTTTAATCCTAAAAGTTTTGAATACTTACGCAAGATTATATTAGAAAACGAATGGAATGTTCCGCCGGCAACTTTTTCACAACGGCTGTCCAGAACAAGGGACGCCCTTGATAACATTTCAGCCGCAGCTTTTTTGGTGAAGGTTAGCAGTAAAATGTTTTCCGGAGGTGTTCCGTCTTCAATTAGTCGTGCAACACGATAGGTCAAAGTCTTTGTTTTACCTGAGCCGGCTCCGGCGATTACAAGAATTGGACCGTCTGTAGATTTTACGGCTTCTAACTGTGCATCATTAAGGTCAGATTCATAATTAACTTTGTAATTTGTTTTTACGGCATCACGTTTTTTTAACACGTATTTTTTACGTGCCGGCTTATTCTCTTCCGCCTTTATCATTTCATCAGCCATAAAATTTTCTCCCAGTGTAATTATAATCCGATTTTAGGTATATTTTCAATCTGTATTTGTAAACTTTTTATAAGTGTTAAGATTTTATTCTAAAGTTTTTTTACAGTGTGTCGATAATTTTAAATGTGTAGAGAGATTATAGAAAGTTATTTTATGAAAAGAATAATTATACTATTTTTATTTTGTATATTTTCTATATTTACAGGAAGTCAAGTAACTTATGGTGAATTAACTGCAAGGTTTTATTCTCCTAAAAATATAACTACATATATTCCGCCAAATTATAAACGGACAGCAATGATGAAACGTGCATTTGCAGAGTGGTCAAGAGTTACTAATAACAAACTAATATTTCGGTATGTTAATACTCCGAATACTGCTAAAATAAAAGTTAATTTTGTAGATAAGGTTGACACCCACAATAAGGCTGATTTGCAAAGAGCAATCGGGCTGGCTCAGCACCGTAGTACTTATGGCGGCGGTAAGGGGGTAAACAGGGCTAATATTTGGATTGCAGATTTTGATCAAAATGGCAGACCTTTAAGCCACAATATCGTTTACACGGTTATGCTGCATGAGATTGGACATGCTGTAGGTTTAAATCATTCTAATGATTATAGAAGTATTATGTATCCGAGTGCGGATGAAATACAAGAAATAACAAAACAGGATTTGCAAAATCTTGCAAAATTATACGGATGGAACTAAATATGAAAAGATTTATTATATTTTGTACAGTAATAATGACAATTGTTTTTAGCAGTGCTTCTTGTGTTTATGCAGTTCAAAAAACTTGGGCAAATCCAAAACATCTTAATACTTATGTGCAGCCAGGATTTGGCAGAAGCTCAATGATGAAACATGCGTTTGCAGAGTGGTCTCAATTAACTAAAAACAAAGTTATTTTTTATTATGTTAATGACCCTAAAAAAGCAGATATTGAAGCTAGATTTGTCGATATTCTTCCGGGCTTGCCTGCTGGAGTTGCAGGTTTAACTGATATTAAATATAACTCACAGCACCAAATGCTCAAGGCTGTAATTTATATACCCCTAAAAACTTCCGGTGGTATGACACTATCAAAAGACGACGTTTATACTTCAATGCTTCATGAAATTGGCCATGCAATTGGGATTGCTGATCATTCTAAAAATCCGAAGAATATTATGTATCCGGTTATAGATGTTAAACGCGAAATTACAAAATATGATTTAGGCGAATTATATAGAACCTATGGCTGGAAATGGGATCTCTAATGAGATAAGTTTCTATCCATCCATGTCCAGTTATTTAATTTATAAAGATTCATGATATCCAGTTTTAAAATATCCTGAGATTCACTTATCGGCATGTGCATAATGCTTGTTCTTTTTCTATCGTAATCCGGTAATCCAAGTGCGTGTCCAACTTCATGAAGCATTGTTGTATAAATTAAATCATTAGAATATTTATTTTTACTTCTGGTCGCAATTTTAATTTCTGCTTTATCAATAAATCCATTTTTAATATTGATTTTGTATTCTCCGATTGGACCGTCTGCACCGGTAACTTTTTCAACGAAAACAACGTCTATATCTGCAGGACCTTTTTGTACAAAATTAAATTTCAATTTTCCGTAACTGGAATTCTGCCATTTTTGGAATGCATGTTTCATAGATACAGCTTTGGCATCATTTGGAATATAAACATTTATTGGCGATTTGTTCCAGTGAGGACCTGTTACAGGGTAAGCGAATGACTTATTAATAGTGCATAACCCGAAAATAAATACAAATACAGCAAGTATTCCAAAAATAATCTTTTTCATTTGTTTATAATCCTTTCAGCCTGATTATAATTTATTTTTAGCTAAAAATCAAATGTTAACAACTTTATTTTTATTTGATACTCTGATAAAATTTTTTTGAATAGGAGAGTTTTTATGACAGAAAAAGCTAAAATGATTGCAGGAGAATTATATAATCCAAATGATAATCAGTTATTACAGGATAGGTTGGATGCAAAATCTTTATGCCAGAAGTATAATGCTTTATCACCAAATCAACAGCAGGAAAAACAGGAACTTTTAATTTCACTATTAGGTAATGCAGGAGAAAATAGTGTTATTGAACCTAATTTTTTCTGTGATTACGGTTATAATATTAATTTTAATGGCTTTGTCTATATCAATCATAACAGTGTCTTTCTCGATTGTGCAAAAATATCAATTGGTTCAGATACTTATATTGGACCAAATTGCGGTTTTTATACAGCAATTCACCCTATTAATGCAGAAGAAAGAATCAAGGGTTTAGAATTTGCGAAACCGATTACTATAGGTAAAAATGTTTGGATTGGCGGAAGTGTTACAATTCTTCCGGGGGTAACTATTGGTGACGGTGCAGTTATTGGTGCCGGTTCTGTTGTAACAAAAGACATTCCTGCTAATGTTGTTGCTGTCGGTAACCCTTGTAAAGTTATAAAGACAATAGAACAATAAGTCTTATTTAATCATTTACTGTTGAGAAAGAATAAATAATTTCTCTATTGTATTCTTCGCCCTTTTTCAAAATGCCTTTATCTGCAAATTCCTTTGTATTGATTGCATTCGGGTAGAACTGTGGTTCAACGCAAAATGAAGAATGTTTTTCATATCTGCTTCCGCTTTTTCCGTTTGGCTGTGCAGCTTTACCAAGATGGTTTGCGGTGTAGAATTGAAATCCCGGTAAATTTGTTGAAACTTTTAAGCGGATACCTGTTTTAGTTGATTTTACATCAGCAGCTTCAATTAATTTCTGTCCGTCATAACCATCTATACAATAATTCTGGTCAAAGCCTGAACCGATTTTAATTTGTTCGTTGTCAGAATTTATCACATCTCCAATTTTATGAGGTGTTTTGAAATCAAAAGGAGTCCCTTCTACTTGCAAAATTTTACCTGTCGGAACAGCAATTTCGCTGTTTTCGGTTATTGTTGAAGAATTCGGCAGTGTCACAATATGCTCTAAAACTGCATTTTCTTGTGTGTTTTCGGCTCCGTCGAGATTAAAATATGTGTGATTTGTCATATTTATCAAGGTGTCTTTGTCAGAAGATGCCTTGTATTGGATATGTAAATTGTTTTCATTATCAAATTTATAGATAACACTTGCTTTTACATTTCCGGGATAGCCGTTTTCCATATCAGGTTTTTCGTATGTAAATTCAATGCCGTCTTTTAAGATATTTGCTTTCCAATTTTTGGTATCAAATCCTTGAGTGCCACCATGAGAATGGGTTTTACCGTTATCTTTGTTGCATTCTAAAGAGTATTCTTCATTGTTTATCGTGAATTTCCCGTCACTGATTTTATTTGCACAAGGTCCGATTGTTCCGCCGGCATGTCCAACAGGAGATTCTTCATAAGGGGTTACGTTATCATAACCTTGAGTAACATCTTTTATTTTTCCGTCTTTATCAGGAACTTTAATTGATGTAATTGTTGCACCAAAGCTTGATAGGTCAACGCTTGCTCCATTTTTATTTGTAATTGTGTAAAGTGTTGCTTCTTCGCCTGATTTTTTTAGTGTTCCAAAGGATTTTTTCTCGATTTTAATCCCTTCATAAATCGCATCTACATCACTATTAATTTTTACACTTTTTGTAAATGTGTCTTTTTCAAGTTGGTTCATTGCAACAGATTGCTGTACAATTCTTTGCGGTAAATTGTTGTTTGTGTTGAACATTATGTGCGGATTAAAATCAATTGGCATAATCTACTCCTTTTTCTTTAATTATAAATAAAAAAAATAAAAGTAGAATATTTTGCTATTTATGGTAATTTTTTTTCAATTCTTCAATGCTGTCTCCGCCAAATTTTAGAAGGATTTCATTGACCAGAACCCACGCAATTCGTGATTCTGCAACAACAGAGCAGGCTTCGACCGCACAAACATCAGAGCGTTCAAAATGAGCTTCGGTTGGTTCATGTGTTTTTGAATCTACTGATTTTAATGGCTTTTTCATTGTCGGAATAGGTTTCATAACGGCTGAAATAACTAAATCCTGTCCGTTAGTCATTCCGCCTTCAACTCCGCCGGCATGGTTTGTTGTTCTGCCGATTTCGCCATTATCCAGTACAAATTCGTCGTGGTAATTGCTGCCATAATATCCTAAGGGGTTTTCTCCGATTTCAATTGCTTTTACTGCAGGAATACTCATTACAGCCTGTGCAATTCTGCCGTCAATTCCCCTGTCCCAGTGAACATGAGAACCTAATCCCACAGGTAAATTTTTGTATACAACTACAAATTTTCCACCCACTGTATCTCCGTTTTCTTTTGTTAAATCAATTTCTGCAGGAAATTCATTACAGCAGCAGGATGAGCCGATTTGAGTGATTTCAGAACCGCATTCAATATCTAATTGTTTTAAAACAAGTTTTGCTATAGCTCCGACAGCTACTTCAATGGCTGTCTTTCTGGCACTGGAACGTTCTAATATATTACGCAGGTCGGTTTGATTATATTTTACGCTGCCTGCATAATCTGCGTGTCCTGGGCGGAAGGTTGAAAATGATTTTTCATCTGTGACATCTTCGGGTGCCACACTCATTATTTTTTTCCAGCTTTCAAAATCTTTATTTTTGACAACAAGTGTTATTGGAGAACCCAGAGTTTTTCCAAATCTTACTCCTGATGTGATTTCAACAGTATCGTTTTCGATATCCATTCTGGCTCCTCTGCCATAACCCTGCTGGCGTCGTTTGAGTTCGTTATTTATAAAGTTAATATCGATATCGATTCCTGCAGGCAATCCTTCAATAATTGCGGTTAAACATTTACCGTGGCTTTCTCCTGCTGTCAAAAATCTGAATTTTTCCATTATTTTCTATCCTTATGTTTTAGAAAAGATTGAACTTTTGTCTGCATCATTTCTTCTGTGATTTTAGGTCCTGAATCCGTATTTTGTATAATCTGGTACATTTTCAGCCAGTAAGTTTCTTTTGATGGCTGGCGTTCTGCACTTATTTTTATACCGTTTGGAATCTCTTGAACTGTTACATTTTTGTATGAATTTTTATACCTTCTTAGTTTAGCAGTTTTTTGTCCGATTTTCAATTCTTGAAAAAATCTTTTTGATGGAATATTTACGGCTTCTGTTGTACCTGATGGTTTAACGACTTCTCTAATTATTTTTACGTTAGGCGAATACATGTCCAAAAGTTTCTCGTCGTATGAATTTGCAAAGTTTTTGTATTTGTCAAAAAATAACAATCCTTCCTGTGTTGTGAAGGCGTAAACATCTGAAAATGAAAATATCAATCCGATTATAGGTAATAAAATTTTTAAATTTTTCATAAATTATATCCTTTTTGTTTAAGGGTAGAAAATATTTTGAGTTTTTTTAATGCCCGACAGGACGAAATTATTTTATGTTTTTTGTAGAATATGTATTATGAATAAAATTTTAATAGTAGATGATGTTCCCGGTTGGATTAGATTTCATAAAAATAACATTGAATATCTGGGTATTGAAGATATAGAAATTGATACTGCAGAAAGTGCATTATCAGGATTAGCAAAAGTTGAAGCTTCAATTGATAATCCTTATTCTGTTATTTTTACTGATTTACAAATGGAAAGCAATTTTTTGCCTAAATATGCAGGCGAATGGCTGATTGAACAAATTAAAACATATAAAGAATACTGCAATTCAAGACTTGTGATTGTATCGGCATCTCCTGCAATAGAGAGAATTGCAAAACGGCATGGGGTTTTATTCCTACCCAAAATTGCAGCAAGAAATTCCGATGCTGAAGTCTATAGAAAATTTTTAATTAATTAAACTATTTCTTTATTTTTAAAATTTTCTTGCTGGACTATTGAAATCAATTTATTTAAAAATGCTTTGTATCGTGCTCTTTGTGCTTCTCCTGAAAGTACAATATCAGCTTGGGCTTTGCATGGTCTTATATAAATTTCGGCTTTTTCAGAAGCGTTTTGGTAAATTCCGTCGGCGGATGCACCTAAGTCTCTTTCGGCTGCACGGATATAAAATCTGTCTTTTTGAACATGTTCTCTTACATCAACATAAATTTTAAAATCAAATGCATCTTTGATTTTTTCTGTAAGCGTGAATAATCCTTCCGAAATAACAATTTGGGAAGGATTAGCCAATGTAAAATTATCAAATCTTTTTGCTGTACCTGACATGTCATATTTAGGAAGACGAACAGAATTTCCTGCCAATAATTCCTTAATATGTTTGCTCATTAATTCTAATTCAAGAGCTTGCGGTACATCTAAATCGTAGTTTTTAGCGAATTCTGCAAAACTTCCTGCGGCTTTAACCATTTCTGAACGGTCATAGTAATAATCGTCTGTATTTACTCTGGTAATTGCGTTTTCGATTTCAAATTCTGTCGCAAATGACTTAATTGTGTCAATTATATCAAGTGTAATTGTTGATTTGCCACTGGCAGTTTCTCCTGCAATTCCGATTGATGCAGGACGGTTTATTTGTCCTGATAGATATCTTGCTAATTTAGAAATTATTTCTCGTTTATAACTTACTAAAATTGAATCTTTTGAATTAAGCTCTTCTTTAAAAATTCGTTCTAATTGACTTTCTATTGATTGAAGTCTGTTGAAAGGGGTTGAAACATACATTTTTCTTGTTTTAATTGATGTTTCTTTGATTTTATTTATGATATCTACCATTTCAATCCTTTTTAAGTTATTACTACTTCCATAGTCTTTGTATTGACTATAGCAGAATTAAGTTAAAAAAAAAATATTTTTTGTCAAAATATTAACTTACGTAAATATAAATTAACAATTAAAATTTATGAATACAGATAGAAGTGTTTCTGGTATAATTTCGAGTGAGAAGGATATAGTATAGGGAGTAAAAGTTTATGAATATAAATACTAATTATCAAAATATTTCAGACAGTTATTTGTTTTCAACAATTGCTAAAAAAGTAAACGAATTTGCAGCTGCAAATCCTGATAAAAAAATTATAAGACTTGGTATTGGTGATGTAACATTACCTTTATGCAAAGTTGTTGTAAATGCTTTAAAATCAGCTTCTGATGAAATGGGTGTTCAAGAAACTTTTAGAGGTTATGGACCTGAGCAGGGTTATGACTTTTTGAAAACAAAAATTCAAAGTTATTATAAAAATAATGGTGTTCAACTTGATTTGGATGAAATTTTTATATCCGATGGTGCAAAATCTGATTTAGGTAATATTCTTGATTTATTTGCTCAAGATAATACGGTTCTGGTTCCGGATCCTGTTTATCCTGTATATGTTGATACAAATACAATGGCCGGCAGAAAAATTATTTATATTGATGCAAATGCAGAAAATGATTTTCTTCCGCTTCCTGATAAATCTGTAAAAGCTGATATTATATATTTATGTTCGCCTAACAATCCTACAGGTGCTGTTTATAATAAAGAACAATTAAAAGCATGGGTTGATTATGCAAATGAAAATAATGCTGTGATTTTATTTGATTCAGCCTATGAATGTTTTATTACCGATGAAAATCTTCCTAGAAGTATTTATGAAATCGAAGGTGCTAAAACCTGTGCAATTGAATTTTGTTCATTGTCAAAAATGGCAGGATTTACAGGAACAAGATGCGGATATACGGTTGTTCCAAAATCAATTACAAGCGGAGATGTTGTATTGAATAAAATGTGGCTTAGACGTCAAACAACTAAATTTAATGGTGTGCCTTATATTATTCAACGCGGAGCTGAAGCTGTGTTTACAGAAGAAGGGCAAAAAGAAATTCAGGAAAATTTAAATTACTATAAAGAAAATGCTAAAATTATTTCTGATACATTAAAAAAACACAACATCTGGCATATTGGCGGTAAACATTCTCCGTATATCTGGTTAAAATGTCCGAATAATATGACTTCGTGGGAGTTTTTCGATTACCTGTTAAATAATGTTCAAATTGTAGGAACTCCTGGATCAGGATTTGGCAAAAACGGCGAAGGTTATTTCCGATTAACATCCTTTGGCAGCAGAGAAAATACTTTAGAAGCAGTTAAAAGATTAGATGAATTTCTAGGATAAATTGTAAAAGATATAGAAATAACAGGAAACTTATATAAGTTTCCTGTTATTTTAGTAGCAAATTATTTTGATAATACTTTATTTGCTTTTTCTATATCAACATTGTGGTTTAAAATATTTGCAAAATTTTCTATATAGTACAATGTTATTTCTCCAGAATCAGAAACGTGTGAAGGACTGTAAATATCTATATTTTGACCATAAATTTCACCTGTACTGCCCATTCTTCTATCTTTTTTTATGCAGTTCAGGGTTTTTCCTGAATTTTTATTGTGGATTTTTACGGTTCCTAATTCATATTCCATTGAACTTTTTGGGTCTAATTGAGCCATAAAACCATTAAGTTTGTTTAGGGCTTGTGCGTGTGCCTTTTTTACTCTATCAACTAAAATATGGGTATTTGCAAAAGGTCCGAATTTTTTGTCGTTTTTTGATAGTCGATTTAATTCTTTTTCTAACTGTGAATTAACGTATTTTGTCATTGATGGTCCTACATAACCATTAAAATTTATTTGAGGATTATTTTGATATGATACCGGTGTTATATTCATTTTATTCTCCTTTTCTCGATTGTATTATAAATAATAATATTTAGCTACTAAAAAGAAATTCCTGCTAAAAGGAGTAATAGCAGGAATATAGTTCAGTAAAAGAGACATCAATAATATTATTACCTCATTTTTATAATCGTCAAATTTTTATTCTATATTTTTTGGATGATTTTTTTTTGATTTTATTGAGAATTTTAAATTGTATTTATATAATTATTGTAAGGAAATATAGAATAGGAGAATGATATGGGCATATACATGCAGATTCTTACAGGAATAGCTTTAGGTCTAAAACGAAATTGGCATATATTTTTAGGTATTATTTTAGGTTTAATTACAGGGATTTTTCTGCATAGCCACCCATCGGTATTTGTTTCTAATATTTTGATATTTATAGGAAAAATTTTTATAAGATTGCTTCAAATGGTTGTTATTCCTCTTGTGGTTTCAGCTATTGTTATTGGTGTAACCAGTGTTGGGGATAATAAGCAGCTTGGAAAATTTGGTAAAAAAATGATTATATATTACGGTATAATTTCTGTTGCTGCGGTTACTATTGGTTCAACTCTGGCTCTTATTTTTAAACCGGGGTTAGGTGCGGCAAGTTATATTGCACATAATACTGCGGCTGAAGTTCAAGCAACTGTAGCTTCTGCTATGGCTGAACAGCAAGGTAATTTGTTAAATAATTTTTTAGAGTTTATACCAAGTAATGCAATTCATTCGTTTGCGGCCGGAGATATGGTTCCTATTATTGTTTTTGTCTTACTGTTTTCAGTTGCACTGGCAAGAGTTGGAGAAGTTAACCGTCCGATAGTTTCGTTTTTTGAATCTATATTTGCTGCAACAATGAAAATTACAGATTGGATTATGGTATTTGCGGCTCCGGGTGTTTTTGCTTTAACTGCAAGTTCTGTTTCTAATTTCGGAATGGATATTTTTGTAAGCATTTCAAAATATTTTCTTGTATTGTTATTAGGTTTTATGATTCAGCTTTGTGCGGTATATCCTATATTTTTAAGATTATTTTCTAAAGTAAATATTGGTATATTATATTCTGCGGTTGCAGAAGCAATGCTTGTGGCTTTTGGTACCGCAAGTTCTGCTGCAACATTACCATTAACAATGGCTTGCTGTGAAAAACGAGGAATTTCTCACAGAATTTCAAGGTTAGTACTTCCGTTAGGTGCAACTTTGAATATGGACGGAACAGCTTTGCTTCAAACTGTTGCGGTTATATTTTTAGCTCAAGCTTACGGTATAGCATTGACTCCGTTTTTAGTCATTAAAATAGCATTGCTTGCTATTATCGCATCTTCTACATGTGCCGGAATCACCGGCGGAAATTTAATCACTATAGCGTTGATTTTGAATGGTATGGGATTAAGTCCAGAACAATTGACCATAGGATTTGCTTTCTTGTATACAATCGAGCGTATTACAGACATGATGGGTACAATGGTCAGCGTAACTTCAGATGCTGTTGTTGTGGCTGCGATTGCAGATAATGAAAACGAAATTGATTACAAGCTTTTAAATCATCCTGAGGCTTATCAAGATATTGCATAATATAAAATGTCACCCTGAACTCGTTTCAGGGTCTCTATTTGTTCGAGATGCTGAAACAAGTTCAGCATGACATTATGACTTCATTTCAACATATTTGATGGAAAATCCTATATAAGTCCAAAACTTAAGTATTGGCAAAAATTTTGGATTTGTTTTATAATTTTGTCATGAAGAGATTTATTATTATATTTTTGCTATTAACCGGAGTATTTTGTAATTCGGTTTCTGCTGCAACAATTCCTTGGAAAAAAGAAGTTCAGGAAAAAACTGTTGATCCTGTTACTGAACAGGCTAAAGTTTTATATGCTCAAAATAGTATTGATGCTGCGTTAGATATTTTGCAAGCAAAACTGGTTGATGACAGAAGTGCTGAAGACTGGCTTTTGATGGGGAATATCTTGCAGGACAAAGACAAGATTAATGAAGCTGTTTTTATGTTTAATCAAGCTATATTAAAGGATCCTAAATATTATAAAGCTCATTATAATCTTGGTTATATTTATTTAATTCAAGAAAAACCAAATATGGCACTTGCAGAATTTAAAAAAGCTGTAAAGTACAAAGATGATTTTTCTTACGGGTATTACAATATGGGATGTGCATATTTGAAGTTGAAAGATTACAGAAATGCTCGATATAATTTTTTTAGAGCAATGGATTTAAATGCAGCAGACCCTGATATATATTATAATTTAGCTTATTCATTCAAAATGCTTAATAAAGAAAAGCAGGCTCAAACATATTTAGATATATATAATAAAATGATGGAAAGAATATAAGTAAATGAAGACATTTAAAGGCATTATTTTTGATTTTAACGGGACATTATACTGGGATTCCGAATTACATAAGCTGACATGGAGAGAATATTCCAAAAAACTTAGAGGCACCCCATTCTCAGATGAAGAGATGCTAAAATATATGTTTGGCAGAACGAATGAACAAATTATCAGGTATGCCATTGGAAAGCAGCCGACTCCTGAAATGGTTGAAAAATATGGTCAGGAAAAAGAAGCTTTATATAGAAAAATGAGTTTGGAAGATAAGGATAATTTTCATCTGGCTGAAGGTGTTGAGGAATTCTTAGATTTCTTAAAAGAAAATGATGTTCCTATGACGATAGCTACAATGTCGGACAAATTAAATGTAGATTTTTATATAGAACATTTTCATTTGGAAAAATGGTTTGATTTAGATAAAATTGTGTATTCTGATGGGATTATCCCGGGAAAACCAGCTCCTGATATTTATCAGATTGCAGCAAAAAATTTAAATCTCAATCCTGAAGATTGTATTGTTGTAGAAGATGCATTATCAGGTATTGAATCAGCAAGGGCTGCAGGCATTGGCAAGATTGTTGCAATATGCTCTGCAGAAAGTCCTGAATTGTATAAATCAGTTCCTTGTGTCAGTGAAATCATTAGTAGTTTTAAAGAGTTTGATAAAACGCTTTTTGATGTTTCCTGCAAATTCTAATTACCAAGGATAATCATCTGCCATAATCCATCCGTCTTGAATAATCAATGCTGCACACCAGTAACCCGTTTTAGATTTATTGCAAGAGTTTGTATTTGTTCCTTTTATTTTTGCCCTGTCATATCCTCCATAAGACCAGCTGGCAGGAGTTCCTTTACCGCCAAGCGGTTGAAACCCGTCTGATGCTGATAAAAAGAATAAGAAGGTATCTTTTCCTATTCTATTAGGTTTAGATATTCCATTTACATCAATTCCTACCCACATGCCTTTTTCGCCTGAACTATTTAGGTTAGTTGTTATCATAACTCCATTTAAAAGAGTAAAATGATAGGCATTTCCACCGGTGTATGTTGTGCCATAATAACTGGAGCCGTTTAAGTTTTTTCGGTTTACTTTTCTTTTTAATTCTGCTGTTGTGTATTCATCCGTGTATTTAACGTATTCGGCAATGTATGTATGAAAGAATTGACTGCCGTTTAATGATGTATCCCACGAATCAACTCCGCCGTTATACATTTCCGACATTCTTAATGCTTGTTGGACAATACTGAAACTTTCTTTTAAATTTTTAAATTTACTAAAACTGACTAAAATTCTTGTATAGAAAGGGTTTCTATCCTCCATTCGATATGCTGAAGATTAGTATTTAACATATTGTTCCTTTAAGTATAAGCAAAGCCAATAATACTATTGGCTTTGCTGAATTGTCTATAATGCCATTGTTTCTTCTTTTACAACATTTCTTTTAACTTTTCTTGTTGAAGTTCTTGGAAGTGGTTCTTTTCTTACAACAATATTTACCGGACGTTTGTATGGTGCAAGCTGTACTGACAAATCTTTA
Organism: uncultured bacterium; assembly: GCA_950022495.1. GTDB lineage: Bacteria > Cyanobacteriota > Vampirovibrionia > Gastranaerophilales > Gastranaerophilaceae > Zag111. The sequence continues at coordinate 86,606 of CATLLJ010000002.1, read as the reverse complement.
ACTTCTTGACCGATGAATTTTTGTAATTCATCTTCATTTGGATATTTTGCAATAATATCTTCAGTTGGAACAATTACAGTCATAATTTCTTCAGTCCCATCTTTTGCTCCGGATGTTCTTGTTGCTCCGAATACACAAATTTCTGCAAAGTGAGGATTGTTTTCTAATACAGCTTCTACTTCTTCAGGAAATACTTTTTTACCGCCGGAAAGTACAATCATATTCTTAATACGACCTGTAATATATAATCTTCCGTCTTCGTCGAATTCTCCGATATCACCTGTGTGAAGCCATCCGTCCGGTTCCAGAACTTCGGCTGTTTTTTCAGGGTTGTTATAATAACCTTTCATAACTGATGGTCCTTTTACAAGTAATTCTCCTGTATCAGGGTCGATTTTTGCATCATAAGAGCTTAATACCGGTCCAACAGATAATAATTTTCTGTCATCTCCTCTATCCATTGAAATAATAGGGCTTGTTTCAGACAAACCGTATCCCTGGAATATTTTTATACCAATTCTTTCAAAGAATTCGCCAACTGTAGGATCTAATGGTGCTCCGCCTGTGATAAATCCATAGAAGTTTCCGCCAAATTTAGCTAAGATACTTCTAAATAACTGACGTTTAATATCATAGTCTGTGATATATTCAGCTGCAGCGTAAGAGCGTTCAAATAGAAGTTTTTCTTCTGTTGACCAGGATTTTATATCTGCTTCAATTGTTGTTTTTAATAATTTTAAAAACGCAGGAACAACAATCATAAAGTCAATGTGTTTTTCTCTCATATCTGCAAGAACATCTTTTGGTTTTAAGCTTTGCGGATAAAAGATAGAAGAACCTCTATTTAAGAATGATGAAAATCCTACCGTTAATTCAAATAAATGGTTCATCGGTAAGATTGACAGCAAGTTAACTGTTTCATGCGGTAAAATTTCAGGTAAAATTTTGTTCATTTCAATAACTTGTGTTGTCATGTTTCCAAAAGTTGTCTGTACCCCTTTTGGAGCTCCTGTTGTACCTGATGTATAAATAATTAGAGCTGTATCACGTAATGAACGGTGTCTCCATTTGCATTCTCTGCCTGTTGGTAATGTGTATAGGCTTGGAATATCAGAATTGTAAATAGGTTCATCCATTAATATTAAGTGTTTAATAGATGGTATACGTTTTTTTAATTCAAGTGCTTTTTCATAATTAGCTTGAGAAAAAGCTAAAACAGAAGGCTGACAGCTTGTTAATATGGACTCTAATTCATAAATTGTCAATTTATTATCTAAAGGAACTGTAATCATTCCAGAAATTACTGATGCGAATAAGCAAGCACCGATTTCGGGTATTGATTCTGATAATATTGCAAGTTTTTCACCTTTTTGCATTTGCAAATCGGTTATTAAGTAACTTGCAAATTGTTTTGTAAGCAATCCTAAACCTTTATAAGTCAGTTCTTTCCAACCATATTTATTTCTTTTGCCTAATGCTATTCTTTCACCATATAGTTTTGTATTTTGGTCTAATAATGATAAAACATTTTCTCTCATTATGATACTCCCCGTATTTAACTAAAATATTTATCTAAGATGGATTATAGCATAAATTTCTCAATTTGGCTATATTTCAACAAATTCTGCTTTTAGCAGGCAGACTTCTTCCCCTGTTTTTGCATTTTTTATTAAGTGTTCTGTTGTTTTGTCTTCTTTATAAATTTTTACAAGTGATAAAATATCTTCTCCATATTTTACTTCGTGTTTGAAATATATATCTAATGTTTTTAATTTATGTTTTGAACGGAATTCGTAATCTAAAGCTTCCATAGCCCATGTTATGTATACTGTATTGTTAACATGTCCGTTCAAGTCTAAGTCATCATATCTTACGTGGAAAAGTTTTTCAGAATCAGAGGCTTCAATTGGTTTGAGTTTTCTTAATTCTAAATCATTTTCTCTTTTCTCAAATTGTAAGAAGTCAGGATATTCTTTTTGAATGTTAATAACTGATTTGTTGTTTAAATCAACAAGAAACCATGATGTTACAGCTCTTAAGATCCGTTCTCCGGAAGTTTTATTACAACATTCAAAATCTCTGTAAGTTGTCATTTTATGTGCACCGCGGCATTCTGTTTTTACAGAAATTTCTGATGCATTTATTGGATAATCATCAAATTCAATTCTGTAACGAATTAAAAACCAGCCTAATCCTTTTTCGGCTAAACCTTCGCAGGATAATTCGTGTCCGATTTTATCAATGGATTTAGCGGCTAAGTCTTGCATATAGTTTAGTAATACTGCGGGTTTGATTGCCCCTTTAGTATCTACTTCTGACATAGATACTTGATATGTATCTGATAATGTGTATTTTGTTAAGCAACCAGTCATTGTTTTCCTCTTATTTTATCATTGCTTCAATCGCATAAGATGATTTGAATTCTGAAACTTCTTTTGCTAAATCTTCATTGTTGAATTCTTTTAATTTGTTTTTAAGAACATGTTTAGGAATTGAAGAATGAATAGATTGAATTATATTCGTTGCAATATTTGAACAGTGGTCTGAAATTCTTTCTAAATCGTTTAGAACTTCAACATAAACGAAACCGCGTTTGATATGTGATTTTTCTTTTTTTACACGTTTGATGTGGTTTTTCTTTGCAACATAAGCAATGTCATCAACAACCTGTTCAAATGGTTCAACATGATATGCTGTTTGTAAATCTGAATTGATAAAAGCTCTGACAGTCAAATCGTAAACTTCTTTCACTGCATTGACAACATGTTTTAATTCTTGAACGGTTTCAGGGAATAATTTCCATTCTTTTCTATGAATTTTATCAGCTACATTTAAGATATGTAATGCGTGGTCTGCGATTTTTTCAAAATCTGAAATTGATAGAATAAGCTGTGATATTTTATTACTGTCTTCATCCGTTAATTCTTTGGCTGAAAGTTTTTGTAAGAATGCTTCTAATGTATCTTGATATTTATCAATTAAAACTTCGTTTTTGTTAATAACTTCAGCAACTTTCGGATTGTATTGTTTTAACATTCTAACTGACATTACAAGTGAATCTCTGGTAATTTTTGCCATAGTTCCTGTTGTTTTGTAGCATTGAGCAACTGCAATTGACGGAGTTAATAACAAGCGTTCGTCGAGAATAACTTCCTGATCTTCTTTGTTTTCTTTAACTAATTTATCAACAACTTTTTGAAGTGCTTTGCTTAGTGGGAAACAAACAATTACAGTTACAACGTTATAAACAGTATGAACAAGTGCAATTCCAAACGGATTGGACATCATATCAAGTTTGTTTACAAAATGAATGCAAAATTCATATAAAAGGATAAATGCAATTGCTCCTGTTATATTAAATATAATATGCATTGCTGCAACTTTTTTAGCATTTGTATTAACTCCAATGCTTGACAGCATTGCCGTTATACAGGTTCCTATATTTTGACCTGCGACAATAGGTGCCGCTACTGAATAAGGAATACTGCCTGTCAATGATAGAGCTTGAAGCATCCCAACTGAAGCTGCGGAGCTTTGAATAACAGCAGTAACGATTAAACCAACAAGAAGTCCAAGGAATGGATTTTTAAAGATGGTCAATATATTTGCGAAATTCGGGTCATGTGCCAATGGTGCCATTGATGAAGACATCAATCCCATTCCGAACATCAAAATAGCAAAACCTATTAAAAACGCCCCAACAGGTTTTCTTCTGGAATAATTATTTTTAGTTGTCATTAATAGGATTACACCTATTAATGCTAGTATTGGTGAAAAAGATTCAGGTTTTAGAAGTCTTAAGACAAAATTAGTACTTTGTATACCTGATAAACTCAAAATCCAGGAAGTTGCAGTTGTACCAATATTAGAACCAAGAGTAATCGCAATAGTTTGAGATAAATGCATTATTCCGGAGTTTACAAAACCAACAAGCATAACTGAAACTGCAGAAGAACTCTGTACTGCTATAGTCATTCCTACCCCTAATAAGAAGCCTTTAAAAGGGTTGGATGTAAGTTGTGCCAGCAGTTGTTCTAACTTTCCACCGGATATCTTTTCCAATCCGGCGGACATAACAATCATCCCGTATAAGAAAAACGCCAATCCTCCGCATAAGGTAAATATTGAAAAAATATCCATACTTTATCTCCACTATATTTTATTAAAATTCTGATAATATTTTCAGAATAATATGTTTGTACAATTTCTTATGCATATACTTTTATATTCTTACTTCCAAAAGCTACACAGAAAGATTATCTTATAAAGTACAAATTTTTTCAAGAATATAAATTATTATTTAATCTTTTTTAATGATGATAAGAAATTGTTCTGAACAATATCTCCGTCAACTTTTGTCAAAAATATCTGGCAATCTTTTTCGTCAGCATCAATCTCTGGTAATTGAGAGATTTCAGCAGCGTAGTAATCACTGTCATTCCTGCTGCTTAGCGGAATTCTGTTAGCAAGACTGTTCAGTGAAAGGTTTCTCAAAAATCCGTACATTCCTTTTTTTCTATTTGAAAATTTAGTATAAATTCTAAGTGCTGCATCTTGAGCTTCTAAGTCATAGGTTCCAATTATAAATGAGCTTAATTGTGGGGATGATGATTTAATCATCATTGGCATAACAACATTGTTTTTTAATCTTAAATCTCCGTCAATCTGGTCAAATTTACCTTCCGGAATTGATACCAAATCAGAAATTACTGTTGGCGTTACCATTGTTAATGGGTTTCTAAATAGAGCTGCAACTTTCATTGCATATTCTACTAAACCGATTTTAGCAATAATTCCTTCATATACTCTGAATTGAATTCTACCGTTTAATTTTAGAGAATCATCGGTATCAAGTTCCATTAAACCGCTGGCTTTTCCGTTAATTTCGTTAGGTAAATTTAGAATAGTTGAGGCAATTAAATCGGAATTAACCTGAACAAGTGCAAGCCAGATATTATATTTATGATTTTTTAAATCACAATTGATTTTTGCCGAAGATGTACCCTCTGCGATATCAAATTTATTGGATTCAATTTTCAGCAGACTGTTTTTATCAAGGGTAAGATTTCCGACAACATTTGCAAAATTTATATCCTTATAAAACCCTTTATCCGCTTTTAATGTGCATTTTTCAATAATAAGGTTGGCAAGGTCAAATGTTTGGATATCGCTGTCATCATCTTCTGTTAGATTTGAATTCTTTTCAATAGATTCAGCTACGGCAGTTTGTACATTCTGTGCGGCTTGTTCTGACGGCATCTGATTATTGAATATTCTTAAATATTTTTCTACGTCAATACAGTCTATTGCAAGTTCTGCATCCTTAACTATTATCGGAAACTTGATTTCATTAACAATATCTCCGAAAGCCTTATATTCAGAACGTCTATAGCGTCCATCCGAACTTAATCGAATTAGCCCGTTTTTTGCTTCCATCTGTCCATTTCTTATATATAGACGCTGGCTTGGTATCCTAACATCGTGGAGTTGCATTTTACCTTTTAGAACGGGATATTTGCCGGTATTTAAAACTCGCATTTTACCTGTGAAAGTGCCGCCTTTGAATAATTTTTGCTTTATTAGCATATTTATAAAGCCTGACGGCATTGGTTTTGGAAGTTCCAGTTCAAAATCTTTTACAAATGTTTTATTATCTGCAAAATCAATATTACTATTGAAACTTATTATTGGAATTCTTGCATTTGGATTTTTATCTTCAGGGTTTCCTGCATAATAGTCAAGTGATTTTATAGTTAATAATGTATCTTCAAAATGCATTTTTGCAACAAGCACACGGTTTGCTAAATCGTTCATTGTTGATTCTTCACCGTCAATTATGAACCCGTTTCCTTTTTTGAATCGGTATAGCCAGGTTAAATCAATTTTGTTATATTTGGATTTTAGTTTTACTCTTGTATCAGCACTACCTTCCATCTCAATATTGGTTCCTGCCATTTTTGAAAGATAGTTTTTCGCAAAGTCATTGGTGACAATTGCATTTCCAACAAGGTCTGTATCTACAGATTTCAGGTAATCCGTGATTGTGCCTTCAAAATCCATCTTGTTGGTTTTCTTGTTGTTATAATATCCTTTAAAACCTTTTAGATGGACTTTATTATAATCAAATGACACATTTCCGCTGTTTAGCAATACAGGTAAATCCAAAAACGGAACAAGTTTGAATGATAATTTATTCAAATTGATTTTACCGTCAAGATTTTTGTTATCAGCTTTTATATTAAAGTCAAAAGTTCCGTCTATGTCTTTAAAATAAACAAGCTGTGTTTGTAAGTCGTTTTCTATAATTTGAGAATTTAGTAAATCTATAACATACGGAATTGAAAAGTTTTTTGAGGACAGATTTATATTATAATTTGATTTGCTGTCAACCTGCCCGTTTAATGTAATTTTTTGATTTTTATTTATAATTATCGGAGAATTTTCAATAACAAACTTATCTTTATTGAGCAGGTAAACTCCGCCGTTATCTGAAGTTTGAATATTGATATTGTTTTTCCCCTTGGTAATATCAGTGTTAATTGTGTAATTAACATGTTTTTTATTAATATTGTCGTCAATTTTTAAATCTTTAGCATTGATTTTTACGATTGTATTTTTATCAATACTATAAATAATTTTTGCGTTATTAATACCAAGAACAGATTGGAATACATCAAGATTCCATTCGCATTTTTGCTGTGGCTGCTGTTGTTTGAAAGCAGGCAGTTCCATAATTTTATTTACATCAGCATAAAAATAATCAATATTTGCTTTCTTTAAAATGATTTTCTTTTGTAAAAGTTTTGCTAATGAAATATTTATATCAAGTTTATTTATATCAACAAGAGACTTTTTGTTGCAATCTACTGAAATCTTGTCAACGCTAAATGATAAATCAGGTGATAAATTAGTTTTTAAGACAGGATTTTTTATATCTAAGTCTACGTAATAAGCTTTTTGTGCAATATTTTCTATATAATTAATAACTTTATCATTTGATACAGCCCAGGGTAAAACTTTTAAATATAAGAAAAATGGAGCTGATAATATTGTGGCAATGGTTAAGGTGCCGGTTAAAAATTTTATTGATGATTTTATTCTCTTCTTTTCCATAAGTATGAATTCCCTACAAAAATTATATCATAATAAATTTTATGCTATCATTAAATTATGAAAAAGTTATTGGTTATATTAAGTTTAATTTTGCTGCCGCAAATAGTATTTGCCGGTGATTTATCAGTGAATAAAGACCAAATGTTAAAGACCTCTGATGTAATAACTTTTTCTGAAGACTGTAAATGGGGTTTGAAAGATAAATCAGGAAACACTCTTGTTTTGCCAATCTATAAAAAAATGATACGAGTCGGAACTCATTCTTGGATTGTTCAAAATAAGAAAAATAAATTCGGTTTGATTGATTCTGAAGGTAATGTTCTTGTCCCTGTAAAATATCGCCATGCAGACAGAGTAGTAAGTAAATTTGCAAAGTTTGGCAATGATAATGATTTTGGTATTTATGATGAATACGGTGATGTTGTTGTTAAACCTGAATTTTCAAAAGTTGATATTCTATTCGGCGGTATGTTTTTAACTTATAAAAAATACAAGTATGGACTTGTTGGCTATGATGGAAAAGTAATTCTTGAAAACGAATTTGATGATATATATATGCCAAAACCAAATATCATGCGAATTTGTTATAAAGGCGAGTGGTATGAGTTGGAACAGGTGAAAGCTGATACTTTAACACTTCCTGCTGCGGCTAAAGAAAATCTTGCAACACAAGAAGATTTAAATTTGCACAATATAGTAGTAAAAACCGGTGTGGTTTCAGGATATTCTGTAGTAACTTTTTCCGATTATTTGATAAAAATATTCTCATCAATTTCCCCTGCACATGAAGATACTATTGATGAATTGATGTTATCTCAGGGAGCTGAAACTGTATCAATTTTTATGAAACTTACCTGGATTCCTAAATACCCTGTTACTTATATTAAACATTATTACCGCAATGTTCGTAACCCTAATAACGGACCTTTGTCAGGGGTTAAAACTGAATTAAAAAAACAGATGAAATAATTCTTTAGTGAAGTCCGCGGTCAGAAAAGATATCAAAGTAGTAGGTATCGTTTTTCGCAAATAATCTGTCGTCCATTCCTGTTACTTTTACTTCGGCACTATATTCCAGAGCTTTATTGTTTGTTCCGAATCTTTTTATGCCAGAGGCATTTTTTGCAGGTGCAAATGTTGACAGTGCACTTTCAAAAGATTCCAGATATTTAATACATAACGGGAATTTATATTTTTCCATAATTTGTTCTTTGGCTGCAGCTGCGAATGTTGCGGTTATGAATTCTTCATTGTTATCATTTAAAAACACTCTTACCTGTGTGTCAGCTTTAGAGTAATCATTTTCTAAAATGTATTTTACAAGCATTTTATCAACAGAATCTTTTTCATCAAATATTTCTAAAATTTTTGATATTTTGGATTTGTCTGCAGTAAAAAGCTCAGTATATGTATCAAATTTTGATAAATATTTTGCCGCACTTTCTATATCTGAACCGCATCTGTTCATAATGGTTTGAAGTATTTCCGGATTTTTTATAAATTGCAGACTTGTTGGATAACTTTGTGCAATCTCCGTATTGAAAAGATACTGTCCAGCACGTTGAATATCTAGAACTCCATTTTCATCAGTTGCTATTTGTACAGCTTTTTTTAATATAGGATTATTTGGTTGTGTTTTTTGATAATCATAAAATGTATCAATTCTTGTTATTGAATTTTCTAATAATACTTTGTTTATTTCACCATCTTTAGGTTTTAGGCATTTATTTATAATTTCAATAATTGATTTTGTTCTTTCTATTGACGCAGGAGTAATGTCTTCAGGTCTATATTTTGTACAGGTTAATGCAAGATTATTCATATTATTTTCATATAATAGGTTAATTGCATCATCAAAAATTTGTTGTTGACGGGTTAGTCTGAATGCATTCTGCTGTTCAATTTTTAATGCTCTAAGTCGTTCAGCTTTTTCTGCATCGTTTGCTTTTTCAGTTCCTTTTGGTCTTATTTCTTCTTTTTCTATTGTGCTAAGAACTTCGTCGCAAGATTTTTCACCATCATGAATAGAATCTAATTCTCTTAGAAATCTTCTTATTTGAGGAAGATCATCATTTTCAAATCTGCATACGTCAAAGTTTACAATATGCTCAAATAATTCATCATTATCTGTCAATTCATTATTTAAAAATGAGCTTAGTCTTGCACGCAATTCTTTAGTGTCAAAGTTATCATAATCACGCTGGGCAGTTTGAAGCTGTTCTCCTGTGCGAAGCATTGCTCTAATTTTTTCAGGAAATTTTTCAAACTTATATTCGGTACTACGTAAGTTGTAAGGTGAAACTTCTATACCTGTAAGATTGTCTTTATAATGTATATCGTTTAATTTTTCTAACCCAAGATATTGTCTGCGGATGGTTGTTAGTACAAAATCATCATAATCTATGCTTAATAAATCAATATCTGTTTCAGTAACCTGCGGTAATTGAGATTTTTTGACTTGAGGAACTCCTGCCAATCCTGTTTTGCTTGAAGCTATACTGGTTAATCTTTCCAGAACCGCATCATGAGCTCCAGGTGCTAACCTGTCATATAAAATTTGAGGATTTAATTCGTATTTATCCGCAATTTTGGCTATTTCTTCTTTAATTCTATCATCTGCTAATTTGCATACGTGTTCAGGATTATCATAGTTATCATGTAATGTTTGGTAAAAATCTCTTGTGAAATTTCTTTCGATTTTTCTGCCGATAATAGTATCAGGTCTTTCCGGAATATTAATTTTAGGATAAACCTTTCTTAATTCTTCTATTGTGCTAATGTCGCTAAGTCGAGAGTAATATTCTTTAAAGATTTTTAGTAAGTTAAAATCTTCAGCTGCAATTGCAGATTTAAATCTGTTTATTAATGCAAAATCAAATTTTTCATTTTTTTCTGATTTTTGGGTTTGTTGTAATTTTGGAGGTTTAGACTTTTGCAAGGCTTTGAATTCTTTGTCTAATCGTTGAGCTGCATCAAATTTTTGTTGCAGAGATGCAAATCTTCGGTTAGGAATATCTTTAAGTTTTTGAGTTAGTTCCTGCATTCTTTGGGTTTTTCTTCTATAAAAGCTTATAGTTCTTCTGACCATACTTGCAAGTAAATCTTCAAAATCTGTTTCTCCAATATCAGAACTCAAGATATCATTTATTTCACGTAATAATTTTCTGGTTTCGTTTTCAATATTTAACTTCTTAGGTGCTTTTATACCTGTGAACGAAACTCTTGAATAATCAACAAAATATGGAAGTTCTGAAATAAATTTGGATGAATTCTTTTGTTTAACTTCCGTTTTATTTTTTGATTTTTGATTTAAATCTAATGAGTAATTATTAATTTTCGGGTAAATTGTTGATGTGATTTTCATAATAAGTTTTCCAGTATATATAAATAGGGTAATAAAATTTTTTGATAAAAAAATAAGAAATAATATGAAATTTTTACATATTGTTATATTTCTAAAATAACAAAAAGGAATAACATAGTAAAGTTATTCCTTTTATGTTGTATATGTAATTTTATCTGCTATTGAGCGTTTAAAATTCCGTATGCTGCGTCCCAGCCGCTTAATCCGCCGCGGGTTTTGAATTTTGTAATTTGAGAAACACTGTTTTTTCTGTATTTTTGCATTTCTTTATTAAGTTTAGTTTGAGCTTTTTTATTATTTTTTCTTTCTGCAAGAACAGTGTTTGCATAAGTTAAGAAATTTTTATACTCATTGCATGAATAGCCGGCTTTTAATTTTGCAGGATATGCGTAAGACGTATAATCGTAAACATTCATTGCTCTATCAGCATTTGCCGGTTTACCTTGAAGGGTTTCCCAGTATGTGCCTGTTTGTTTTGTTAAAACTACAATGATTGCTAACGGATTGTATCCTGCATTAGCCATTAAATTAACTGCAAAAACATCAGCTTCTTTTTCTTCTTTTGTAGTTTGATAATTTTGAGCTAAAGTTGATGCTGTTGAATTGTTCGCAGATGTGTTTGTGTTAGAACCTGCAGTTAACAGTGATACAACTTTACCTTTTGATGAATGACCGCTGATTATATGTCCTAATTCGTTTGCAACAACGGCTGCAACTTCATTATCATTGCCTGTGTATGCCAAGTCTGAGCTTGAAATGTTAACAACTTTATTTGTTGCATAATTTGAATTATCTACATCGCCTGATACTACTGTAAATTTAACATTACTTACTGTTATTCCATTTTTTGTCAATAATGTCTGTCCTAGAGTTTGAACTCTATCAGCAGGTTTAAATGTTGCTGCTGTTGCAGGTATCGTAATTATAATCGCTGCAAATAGTGATATTAAAACCTTTTTCATAACCTTCTCCTTTCCTAATCGACAACTACATTTTACATCAAAAAATAAGTTTTTGTAAATAATATTTTGTCTATTGCTTTTTAAAATTTTCGGTTTAATATTATTCTGTCCTATTTTAGTCGGAGGTAATTATGTTAGAAAAATTAGAAAAATTTCAAGTTTTATTGTTAGGTTTGATAATTGCAATTGGCGGAATTATTGCAACTACAATTATAACTTCTGCAATGTCAAAGGATGTTATTTCTGTTACAGGATCATCTTCACAAAATGTTATATCTGATAACGGTTCATTTGAATTTGAAATAAAAGCACACGCGGCAAATAAGGCTGCAGCTTATAGTATTATTAATAAACAAAGACCTTTAGTTGTAAAATATTTAAACGAACAGGGGTTTGATGTTAAAAATATAGAAGCAAAAGCTTTACATGGTTATGATGTATATGAACTAAATTATAATGGAAATTCAACAAATAAAGTTATTGGTTTTAATGCAAGTCAAACTGTCCTTGTAAAATCTGAAGATGTTAAGAAAATTAAAAAAGTTTCGACAGAAATAACTAATTTAACAGAACAAGGTATAGATATTAATGTTTATGACCCGTCTTATTTTTATTCAAAATTGTCTGATTTAAAGGTAAAAATGCTAGAAGAAGCTACAAAAGATGCAAAACATCGAGCTTCTGCAATGTTAAAAGCTACTCATAACAGGGTGGGTAAAATTCAATCAGTAAGAATGGGTGTTTTTCAGGTAACTCCGGTTAATTCAACAGATGTTTCTGATATGGGCATAAGCGATACCACTACTATTGAAAAGAAAATAACATCAGTTGCTAATGTGACTTTTGGAATTAAATAAATTTTAATTGTATTATTCTAATATAAACTTCTGCAGTTTTATAATTAGCTGCAGAAGTTTTTTATAATAAATTGATTTATTGATATAATATGATTTTACATATTGTAATAATGATGAATAACTAAAAAAAACATGTTATACTGTCATTACATTATTAGTAAAGGATTAGGGGACAATATGAAGAAGATTCTTATTGTAGATGATGAGCAGGATATTGTTGAAAGCTTAAAATTTGTATTAGAAAATTACAATTATACGTGCTATTGTGCTTATAATGGGGAAGATGGTTTGAAGCTCGCCAGAGAAATTATTCCTGATTTAATCATTCTTGATGTTATGATGCCTAGAATTAACGGGTTTAAGATAAGCAGATTATTAAAATTTGATAACAAATATAAAAATATCCCTATTTTAATGATAACTGCCCGTTCTCAGGAAGAGGATAAACTAATCGGTGAAGAAACCGGTGCTGATGAGTATATTACAAAACCATTTGACCTTGATGATGTGGTGAAAACAGTTCAAAAATATTTGGAACAAGAAGCATAAAATGAATATTATAACTAACAAAACACTGGAAACTTTAAAATATGATTTAGTTAGAGAAGGATTGGTTCAATATGAAGTTGTTGAGCAGGCTGAAGAAATTGCTGCTGCTCAAAATATCAATATTGGGCAGGCTCTAATTAATTCAGGCTTTTTATCAGAAGAAAGATTAATCAAGTTTTTAGAATCTAAGCTGCATACTCCGTTTGTAAATTTGAATGATTATCAACTGGATACAAAGTGTTTAAAATTTATAAATTATTCAGATGCAAGAAGATACAAAATTATACCGTTATTTAAAATTGAAAATACTTTAACAGTAGCAATGGCTGACCCTAGAGATTTATTTGCTATTGATAAAATTATGGAAACTGCGGAATGTGAAATTGAACCGGTTCTTGCCTCAGAAGAAAGTATTTTAAAGAAAATTGATGAATCATACAAAATTGATGTAGCAGTCGGAAATATTTCAACTGAATACAATTCCGGATATGATTGGCGTGATGAATTACACAAAGAAGATTTGAGCGACAACCATATTCAGAAAATTATCCGTGCAATTTTAAAACAGGCAATTGTTGAAGATATTCATGAAGTTACATTTCAGGGTGAAGACGAAGGTTTGGGTGTTAATTTTAAAACCCGCGGCGAATTATTTAACAGAGGTTTTATTCCTACCGTGCTGGTATCTTCATTTGTTGCAAAATTGAAAACTCTTTCAGAATTAGACCCGTCTGTGTCTGAGGTTCCTCAGCTGGGCAAATTATGTTTTAAAGTTGATAATATTATTGTTATTGCAAGTGTATCAACCTTCCCGACAATTATGGGCGAGAGAATTTTCTTGAAAATATATAAGGCTCCAAAAGATTTAAACCTTATAATAACTGACAAGGGTGATCTTTCAATTGTTAAATCAGCCCTTGATAATTCCGGTATCATTCTTGTTTGCGGCTCTTCTTTGAGCGGTAAAACCCATGTGATATATTCACTTCTTTTAGAAGCAGCTAAAAAAACAAATAAAAATATTATGACACTTGAAAGTATTTCAAAATATGAGCTTAAAGGTGTAAATCAGTGTGAATTTAATGAAAATGTGGGCTTTAATATGGATAAAGCTGCAAGGTTTATTGAATTTCAATCTCCGGATGTTATTTATTTAGAAGGTATTAAATCAAAAGAATCTTTTGATTATTTTTCAAATCTTGTCTATAACGATAAGACCATTATTATGGAATTTCTTGCCAATAATATGGAAGACTTGAGAAATAAAATGTCATTTTCAGATTTTGACACCTTAAAATCAATAATATCCTGTATGATATTTATCCACTCTAAAAACAGTGTTGAAGTTTTCAATAAAGAAACCCTGCAAAAATATCTGGGTTAATTATTCAGCCTTAATTTGAGAACATTGTGAATGTTTTTTCGATATTTTTTGAAATAAGGTTTTTAACAGCTTCGTACTCATTTGATAACATTGAAATTTCAGCATCAAGTTTCTTAGATTTCATATCAATAGAATCTTCTTTGTATGTTAATTCGGCTTTTTTCTGGGTGAATTCAGCTTCGGCTCTTGCGATAGCGTCTTCATCTTTGACTTCAACCATATAACCTGTTTCGTTATATCTGGTTTGATAGAAATAACCGTCATTGTTTAGTGAAGTTAAACAATATTTACTGTTTTTCAACATAGATTCAAAGTATTCGCCATCGTCAATCGCTGCGTCTTCTCTCCAGCCGTGTTCGCAGATGCTGTTATAAATCTGGTCAAAGAAATCTGCTAATTTTTGACTGCGGGTAACTTCGTTGTTTGTAGATCTTCCAACATACATGTAGCTGGAATCATCAGTTACGTAAGAACTGGTTTCGACGCTTCGTCCAACTACATAAGGAGAATCTCCCTGTCTTAAATAGTTATCGTAGTAAGTTAAGAATGCGGACATCATGTTAGAAAGACTTATGGCATTATATCCTTCAGAACTACCAATTCTGTTGTATTGGCTAGCACCCATATAGGCACTATTATCAACCATTGCTGTATCACTTTTTTTGCCTCCAATTCGAACTGAATTACCCGGTTTTAATACTTGGCTTTTAGTCATATTCATTGCATATTGTAGTGCTTTTTGTGAATCTTCATCAACATATAACCCCGTTCCAAGTTCTTGTCCATATCCTAAAATTCTGGCAAAGGATTCTAATAACTTTTCGGCAGATTTGGCAAAATCTTTTTTATCGCTACCTTTTTGCATTAAAACGATATCTCTTGCTAAAATATCTCCTAAGGTCATATCTTGTATGTCATTATCAATTACTCCGCTTGTAACAATGGTAAATTTACCATTCACAACTTTACCAGATTCAGTGTTCATCTTAGTTGTGTCAAATTGAACAATCTTTCCGGAATGTTCTTTTCTATAGGCTTCTTTTTTATCTTTTAATTCGTTTAATTCGTTTTTTAATTGTTCTTTTCTGGTGGTATCTGTTTCTCTATCTACATCTGCTGCTTTAGCTTCAATTAGTTTTGAATACTGATTCATTACTCTATCATATTCTGTTTTAGATATTGGGTTTGCAATAGCAGTACCATCACTATTTGTAGCTGAACTTAGGTATAACTGTGCCCAGTCAATAGTCTGTTGACCGATTGATTCGCTCAAAATCATTGCAGATAAATCCATCATATCTACTGATTCTTTATCCATTGGAGCTGCACCCATGCCGGTTACAGGATTCCACCCAACAGAAGAAGGGTTATTTACAATTCCATTATTTTGGGTTTTATCTGTATTTGTAATTTCTGTATCTTTAGTTACGTATCCGCCATTTGCATTTTTTGTTGTTAATTGTCTATCGGTCAGAGTAATTGCGTTAGCTGAATCCTGAGTGATAATGCCTTCAGGAACAAGTGCTGCAATAAATCTATCTCTTGAATCTTGTGAACCGATTCCGCCGGCTTTAGATATGCCTGCAGTTTTTGCAGCAGCTGCATAAGCTGAATTTAATACAATTGCACCGGTATTAGTAGTTACCATGTATGCATTATAATTATTCATAGCTGAAGGGGTCATAAGCAGACCGTAAGATGCACCATAATCATAAGTTGCAGCTTCATTCTGCCAAATTAATTTTGTAGAATTCATGGCATTGGCATAATCAACAGAAATATCAGATAACTGATTTGTTATCTCAAGTTTTTGTTGGGCAATTTCAGTTGATTTAAATTCACAACTAGCCTTCCTGGCCGTTATGCCTAAAAATCTAGCTTGTGATGCTGCCATTCCCATTGTTTTCGTAATCCTTTCAGTTATGGTTTTCCTTGCTTACTTCTTTTGTCGGCATTTATGTGTTTAAACTTTAGGTTTAAGGTTAGCTTTGTTAAGATATTGTTACAAATATAAATTTAACAATATTTACAAAATTCTTGAAATTGTACTATGTTGGTAATACTATAAAGAAACGAGTGTAGTTAGTACAATATTGGAATATGTTATGGCATTAAATTTTCAAGAACTAGTTTTTAATTTACAAAAATTTTGGTCAGATTACGGATGTATAATTCAACAACCGTACGATATAGAAAAAGGGGCTTCAACAATGAACCCTGCAACCTTCTTGCGTTCATTAGGTCCGGAACCTTGGAATACTGCAATGATTGAACCTTGCAGAAGACCGACCGATGCAAGATATGGTGAAAACCCGAATAGATTGGGACATTATTTTCAGTTTCAAGTTATCTTGAAGCCGTCACCTGATAATGCTCAGGAACTTTATTTGAAAAGTTTGGAAGCAATGGGTATTAATTTAAAAGAACATGATGTTCGTTTTGTTGAAGACAACTGGGAATCTCCAACTCTCGGTGCTGCAGGTGTGGGCTGGGAAGTTTGGCTTGATGGTATGGAAATCACACAATTTACTTATTTCCAACAAGTCGGCGGTGTTGAAGTTAAACCTGTAGCATTAGAACTTACTTACGGTTTGGAACGTATTGCAATGTATCTTCAAAATAAAGAATCTGTATATGATATTCTTTGGAATGATGAATTGAAATATGGCGACATTTACCTTCAGAATGAAATCGAACAATCAAAATATAATTTTGAAGTTTCTGATACCGAATCATTATTTAAAATGTTTGATTTGTATCAAAAAGAAGTTGACAATTGTTTAGAAGCAAAATTAGTATTGCCGGCTTATGATTATGTTTTGAAATGTTCACATACATTTAACCTGCTGGATGCACACGGTGTAATCAGTAAAGACGAAAGGAACAACTTTATTGGCAGAGTTAGAACTATGGCATCTGCTGTTGCAAGACTTTATGTTGAGCAGCGTGAAGCCTTAGGTTTCCCTCTTTGCAAAAAGGGATAAAGGGGTAAATAATAATATGTAGTCATGTGTGAGTCTAATTAATAGATTTTTACCCAATAGGCTCATAATGACTGTAGATATAAAATTGTACGTGGGTGAAAGCCCTAAAAATATAAGGAAATTAAATGGCTGAAAAATTTAACAGAGCAACTTTTACCAGAAGTTTTTTAAGACACATCACAAGAATTAAAGCTCCTGACGAAATGCTTGCAGAAGCAAAAGAACAAGGTTTGGAAAAAACTCTTGGAGTCTGGGATTTAATTATTTTAGGTGTAGGTGCAATTATCGGATCGGGTATTTTTGCAGTTGTTGGTATCGCGGCAGCAGGCAGTGCTGACGGTTCAAGTGTCGGTGCCGGACCTGCACTGGTTGTCTCAATGGTAATTGCGGCTATTGCTTGTATTTTTTCAGCATTATGCTATTCAGAATTTGCAACAATGATACCTGTTGCAGGTGGTGCTTATACATACACATTTGCAACACTTGGTGAATTTGCTGCGTGGATGGTAGGATGGGTTTTGATGCTTGAATATGCAATCGGTTTTATTGCTGTTGCATGTGCATGGTCAAATCATTTTGTGCAATTTATGGCAGGGTTTGATAAAGTTCTTCCGGCATGGCTTGCTCATCCTCCGGTTTGGTTATCAAACGATGTATTCACAGTATCAAAATTGGTTGCAGAAGATCCAAGTATACATGTTCCAACACTTTTCGGTGTTCCAATATGTATAAATTTGCCGGCTATTATTATGGTATTGTTAACAACTGCAATTTTGGTTAAAGGTACTAAAGATTCAACAAAAATGGCAGGTGTGATGGTATTTATAAAACTTGCAGTTATCGCATTATTCATTATTGCAGGTGCATTTTTTGTTACCCCTTCTAACTGGACACCTTTTGCACCTCATGGTGCTGAGGGAATTTTTGCAGGTGCATTTTTAATATTCTTTGCATACATTGGTTTTGATGCTCTGGCTACAGCTGCCGAAGAATGTAAAAATCCTCAAAAAGATTTGCCGGTTGGTATTATTGGTTCTTTATTAATAACTACGATTGTTTATGTACTTGTAGCCTTAGTTTTAACGGGTATGCAGAAAACAAGCGGTCCGGTGCCTTTAGACTTTTTAAAAGCCCCAATGGCTTATTGTATGATGATGGCAAAACAAAATTGGGCAGCAGGTTTGATTTCTATTGGTTCGTTGGCTGGTTTGACATCTGTACTATTGGTTTTGGAAATGGCTGCAACAAGAATATTGTTTGCAATGAGCCGTGACCATTTCATATCAAAAAGATTTCAAAAACTACATCCAAAATTCCACACTCCTGCATTATTAACATGGACTGTTGGAATACTTGCAGTTGTTGGTATTTTAACTCTAAATTTGGATGTTGCGGCTGAACTTTGTAACTATGGAACATTCACATCTTTTATAATTGTATGTGTTGCGGTTCTTATCTTAAGACATACTGATCCTGATAGACCTAGACCATTTAGAGTTCCATTTTCACCTTTATTGCCTTCTTTAGGTATATTATGTTGCGGTGGTTTAATGATTTATAAATCAGCACAGGCCGGCAGTTCAGCATTGTTATTTCCTGTATGGCTTGGAATTGGTGCGGTAATTTACTTACTATATGGATTTATCAAAAATAGAAATAACGAAAACAGAATTCACAAAGAACTTGTGCATGGAAAAGATATTGAACAGGAAGTAATTAAATAAAGATGAGTATTGATTTACAACAAATTTGCCGGAATATATTTAAGAGAAGAAGTATGGATGATTTGCTAGCTACAAGCAAACGTTCTGAATTAAAAAAAACATTAAACGTATTTGACCTTATTGTAATTGGTATTGGTGCCGTTGTTGGTACAGGAATCTTTACTATTATCGGAACAGCCATTGTCGGAAGTTCTGAAAGTGTAGGTGCGGGTCCGGCTATTGTAATTTCAATGGTTTTAGCTGCGGTTGCGTGTATTGTACCTGCTTTATGTTACTCTGAAATTGCCGCAATGATACCTGTTGCGGGTAGTGCATATACTTATACCTATGCTACAATGGGTGAATTTATGGCATGGATGGTCGGATGGATTCTGATGCTTGAGTATGCTATCGGTAATATTACTGTTGCAAGTGCGTGGTCAGGTTATTTTATTCATTTTGTAGGTGGATTTAAACATGTTCTTCCTGCTTGGGTTTGTAATTTCCCTCTGTGGCTAAGATATGACTATAAAACTATGTCTGAAATGTGTAAAGCTTACGGCTGGGATATTCACGATAAAATCCCGTATTTATTCGGGCATATTCCGATTTCAATAAACGTACCTGCGATTGCAATTGTTCTTGTATTAACTATGCTGCTAGTTCGTGGAGTTAAGGAATCTACAAAAGTTGCAACCATTATGGTTGGTGTTAATATGTTTATGATTTTGTCATTCATATTAGTAGGTTCTCATTATGTTGATCAAGGTAATTGGCATCCGTTTATTCCTGTTGCTCATCCTATTCAGGGAATTATGATGGGTGCATTTTTAATTTTCTTTGCTTATGTAGGTTTTGATGCGATATCTACAACTGCAGAAGAAACTGAAAATCCTCAAAGGGATTTGCCTATTGCAATTATTGGGACACTTATCATTTGTACAGTTATGTATGTTTGTGTTGCTCTTGTATTGACGGGGATTGTTCCGGTTGATATGATAAATGTTAATGCTCCTATTGCTGATGCTATGAGTTCTATTGGTGAAAAGTGGGATTGGTTTGCAAAATTTATTGCAATTGGTGCATTGTGTGCATTGACTTCTGTTCTTTTAATTTATCAGTTAGGAACAACAAGAATTTTATATGCAATCAGCCGTGACAGATTTTTGCCAAGATCCTGGAGAGCAATTCATAAAAAATTTAAAACTCCGCATGTAATGACATGGATTTCAGGTTTAGTTGTAATTTTGTGCGGATTGTTTATGGACTTGAACATTTCAGCTGCACTTTGTAATTTCGGAACATTTACATCGTTTGTAATTATTTGTCTAGCTGTTCTGATTTTGAGAGAAACTGAACCTAATAGACATAGACCGTTTAAAGTTCCGTTCTGCCCGTGGTTCCCTATTGCGGGAATTTCAATCTGCGGCGTATTGATTATATTCTCATTAAAGACTTTAAAAACTTCTTCAATATATTTCTTATTATGGCTTGTGGTTGGTGTGTTGATTTACGCATTGTATGGTTATCATCAAAAACGTATTGAAGAACGCGGCAGAATTATTAAAAAACACGTAAAAAATAATTAAACTATTTGCAAAGATATGAAAAATATATTATACTTTTTATAAGTTATAAGAGGAGATGAATTATGTTGAAATTCAAGAATAACGTGAAATTCGGGGGGGGGGTAACCCTTTAAAGCTTCTCTCTCTTGCTTTTGGACGATTTAATTTTTCTGCAGCAGGTTTTACTCTTGCAGAAGTGTTGATTACTCTTGGAATTATTGGAGTTGTTGCGGCTATAACAATGCCGAATTTGATGTCTCATTTGACTAAGCAGAAATTAAAATCACAATTTTTTAAAGCTTATGCGGAATTAAACAGGGCAGCCAGAGCATTCTACGCCTATGAGGATATTCCGTTTAAGGATTATCAAGATACATTATATTCTGGTACATGGAATTCGACAGCATCCTTACATAAGTTTATGTCTTATTATAAAGGTGCGACCGATAGCAATTTAACTCCTTCAGTTTTTGATAGAAATAACAATATAATAAATCTAAATTTGGCCGGTCTTACTACGGGACAATATCCTTGCGATCAATCTGTTATTTATACGGATATGGTCGGAAGATTGTATTCATTAGATGATATGGCTGCAGTTTATGGTTTTGATTTCGGTCCAAAAATCTGTATTGATACAAACGGGATAGATAAACCTAATAGGTGGGGTTATGATAGGTTTGTTTTTGTATTTACCGAAACAAATGCTGTTGTTCCATATAAAGGTTCATCTTGGAATACTTTGACCAGACAACTGACAGATGATGAAGAAATCGCTAAATATTGCAGTTATGAGACTACAGGTGTTACTCATACCTGTGCTCATTTCGCATTGAACGATAAAAATCCGGAAGGTGCAGGAAGTTACTGGTTTAATTATCTAAAATAAATTTATGCCTGCTGATTAAGCTGCTGAACAGGTTGTTCCGGTGCTTTTTTATCTTTATCCAATCCAATTCCTTTTAGTATCGGGTGGATAAGTTTTGTAGCTGTCAACGGAGCAACAATTGCAAGTCCAATAACTGTTCCCAGTAATGAACTTGTTTCAACAATTCCGTTTGCTAGAGCTTCATCTTCTTCAGTTATGTTTTTACGTGTAAATACGTCTGAAGATTGTGATTTTGCTTTTAATTTAGCAATTTCTTCTGTTCTTTGTTCCGGTGTTAATTTTTTAAATGCACGGAATTCTTCAGGATTGCTTATAACTTTTTTACTTAGTTCAGCAAGTCTTTGAATTTTTTCGCTATCTGTTAATTTTTTGAAGGCTTTAAATTGTTCAGGATTGTTAAATGCTTTTAATACCGCAGAATCTTTAAAATGTTTTTGAGCTAAAGAGTAAGCACCTTTTTGGAAAACAGGAATAATGATTCCCAAATACATTGCTAAACTTATTGCTTGATATAAAAATTCTTTTGATGCTGAGAATTTCTTAGTATGCGGGTCAATATCTCCGTCCATTAAAATAAATCCGGGACGGGCAACAGAGTTCAAGCCTGTTTTGATACCCATTTGAGTTGCAGTACCCTGTGTCATATTATAGAATGTAGGATTTGATATAATATTTTGTATACTCATATTAACCTCCTACCTTCATGCCTGTATTGGCAAAGTTTGCAATACTAACTTGATGAGCACTTCTTGGATATATTTCATTATTGCCGGTTTGAGAAATTTGTACTTTTGGAGTTTCAATTTCTATTGTTTTAGAGGTAATATCTAATTTTTTATCTTCCGGTTTGTCTTTTTTATCATAAATTTTGTCCATAAAAGGTTTTACAACTGCAGAACATAAACCCGGAATTACAACTAAAGCTGCAACCCATGTTCCAAGAATTTGCAAGTTGTGTTTTGCCATTTTTTCAGCTTTTGCATCTTTTATTTTTAATAATCCGCTGGCTTTTGCAGCAAGAACAGGTAATGCAAGATATGTAGGTGCTGCGATAAGTTCTGTAATACCTTCTCTAAGTGCAGTATATTTTTTAGTTTCTTCCGGAGATTTTTTGTCCATCATAGTAAATAAAGGACGGAAAACTAGTTCTGCGGAAGCTACTGCTACAGTCGGCCAGTAAGGTTTAACATTTTTTCCTATATATTTTAATGTACTTTCTAGTGACATTTAAAGATTTTCCTCTTATATACATTTATATTTCGTAGAATATATCCATTGTTTATTTTAAATCAAAAGAAAAATAATTTTGCTATTAAATTTCAAAATTTTACAATATTTACAAATTAATACCGGAAACAATCAGTTTCGTGGTCATCAACAATGCCGACTGCCTGCAGATAGGAATAAATTATTACAGTTCCAACGTATTTCATTCCGCGTTTTTTCAAATCTTTAGATATTTTATCAGATAACGGAGTTGATACAGGGGTTATTCCGGTTGTATTTTTTATTATTTTATTATCCGTGAAACTCCAGATATATTTTGAAAAACTTCCGTATTCCTGTTGAATTTTAATGAAAATTTGAGCATTTTTAATTGCTGAAATTATTTTATTTTTGCATCTGATAATATCTTTGTTCAGTAATAATTCTTGTACTTTTGAGTCGTTATATTCTGCAACTTTCTGCACATCAAAATTATCAAAAGCTTTTCGGAAAGCTTCTCTTTTCTTTAGTACGGTAATCCATGACAATCCGGCTTGAAACCCTTCGAGAATAAGTAGTTCAAATAGTTCGTGGTCGTCAAATTTTGGTACGCCCCACTCTTCGTCATGGTATTTTATATATAATTCTGATTTTTCATCTACCCAGCTGCATCTTTTCATGTTTTTATAATAGCTTAAATATGAAAACTTTGTAATATCTTCAAATTTTGATATTTCTATTGTATAATTTTGTTAGATTTAGGTTTTAAACGGGGTAAATATGAAGAGCAATAAAAAGATATGTGTATTAATGATGCTGATGGTTTTAGGTACCTGCAGTATATCTAATAGAACTTATGCGGCAGACGATGTTCAATCAGTTGAGCTTTCTGCACCTGTTATTGATGAAATAAAAGGTAATAAAGAAGCTTTTGAAAAGGCAGAGGAACTTATTGCCAATAAAGATTATAATTCTGCGATAGTGTATTTGGACGCTTTTATTCAATCTAAACCTAAAAAATATGAAGGATATAAACTTCGCGGTGATGCGTATTATGCATTAAGAAAATATGCTCTTGCTGAAAACGATTACCAGACTGCAGTGAATTTAAAAACAGATGATGATAAATTTATTACCGGAACAAAAGTTTTGAGTGCAATGGTTCTTGGTGCTGATAAACAGGAACAGCTTCAAAATCCGGAACTTGGAAATTTGTATGCAGCTTTAATGTACGCTCAAAAAGCCCAGAATAAACCCGAATATGAAACCTCTTATTCAAAAGCTGTAGAATATAACTCACATATTTATTTGCCGCAGCCGAAGAAAAATGAAATTGCTCAAATAAATTGTCCGCAAAAATATGGCAAAGTTCTCAATCCGCAGGGTGTGGATTCTTATATTTATGGTGCTATTGAAGATATTGAAAAAGGTAATTACAGAGATTCAATATTTAAAAGCCAATATTTAATTTCAAATTATCCTGAATATTATCTTGGATATTATTTGAACGGAGTTGCTCTTGTTGGTTTGGAACAGGAAAATGATGCAATAGTTGCCTTTGCAAAATCTCTTAAACATAATCCGCAAGATTTTGAATCTCTTGCAAGCATCGGGCAGATATATTATGACAGAGCTGAAAAAAGTTTTTCTGCAGAGGATGCTAAAAAGTCTATTGAATATTTTAAAGATGCATTAGAGCTTAATCCTAACTGTCATTTATACTATTTTTATATTGGTTTAAATTATTTGCAGATGGGTGATATTAGTTTAGCTGTTTCTAATTTTGACAACGCTATCCGCTTGAAAACTAATGATTATAACAGTGCATATTACAAAATTATTGCCCAATATATGGATGGGGATTACGGTTCAGTAATATCAGGGGCTACAAAATTATTAAATAAACGGGTTTCAAATTCCAATTCTGTTTTATATTTAAGAGCTCTTGCATATAATAAACTTCAATCAAGTGAACTTGCTCTTGCAGATTTGGAACGAATTTATAATAACGATAACGATGTTTTTAACGCTGATGTTCGCAAAGTTAAGTCTGATAAAGAAAAAACACTTGATTCTTATGTAAGTTATTTGAAATCTCAAATCCTAAAATCTAAAGGTGAAGATTGCGAAAAATATTTAGCTCAGGCTTATGAAAACTCAATTATCAAAAAACTTTCACAAGCTGAGTATTCTGCGGCTAAATATACTCCAGTATTGGCTTGCGATAATATATCCGAAGAAGATTACAATAAATATAATGAATTTTATAATAATGAATTACCTGCATTGTTAAAAACTGATTTTGATATTACGGTGGATGATATTGATAATCAATATGATTATATAAGGACTACTTTTGATAATCTTGGTATTAGTTTTGTATTTGTAGATCCTAATTATAAATTCACTACTATAAATAATTATGTTGCGAAAAATTATTCTGATAAATTAGTTAAAGAAAATGCAGTGCAAAATATTGCCGACAATTCTACTGCCGTTGTTTTTGATACTAATGAAAGTAAAATTGAACCACCTGTATTAAGGACTGATAATTCCTCTGAAAATATTATTGGTGATGCTGAGCAGCCTTCGATTGCCAAAATGCTTGCTGCTCAAGAATTGTTCTCTCAATCAATGGTAAAATCAGAAGAAAAAATTATCTCTCCTGCTGTTGAGGAGACACAACCTGAGAAAACTGAAATAGTTACTGCTCAAGAAGAAAATAAAGTTGAAGAGCTTGCTAAAGCAAGTGAAATTGTTGCAGAACAATCAGTCATACAAGCCGAAAAAGCTGATTTGATTGCTAATGAAAATAATTCTCCTAAAAATCAGGATATTATTTCAGTATCACAGTCCGAGGATGTAGTTGAACTTGAACATAAATCGGTTTTATTTGAGGCTCCTGTAAAAAAATATTCTGAACCTTTTGAAATTAGATATAATAATTTCCCTAAAAACTTAAATTCTAATATGCAGGTTTCTGAAAACAAGCCGGAAACTGCAAACGCTAATGAGAAAGTTGATATTATAGAAACAGATTCAGCAATTAAAACTGTTGCAAAAGAAATAAAAGATACTGAAAGTTTTGTTATTTCTTATCCTAAATCTGAAGTTTCAGTCGAACCTGAAAACAATGCAACTGAAAATATTATTGTGAAAGCTGACACTTCTAATGTCGTTGAACAACACGCTGTTGTAAATCCACAGGATTTTGATTTTGTACATAAAGACTCTCCTGTTGTTGAAGATGACACTGAGGTTATAAAACTTGAAGCTCCGAATAAATTTGTAAATTCTTCAAATGAACAAGATGTAGTTCCTGAAAATATATCTGTTGTAGATAATAATATAGATACAAATGCTGCTATTCAAGCAAAAAATATAGAAACTTCCACTTCAGGCGAAATCTCTCGAGAAGAAAATCCAGTTATTCTTCATGAAGAAAAAACTTTAGTTCAAAATCACGAGCCGGAAGTACCTGTACTTATTGTTCCGGAATTGATAAATCCTGAAAAAATCATAAAGGCAGTAAATAATGAAACTCCAGTACTAGAGGATAATAAAACAGCATCAGTAGAGGTTTTACCTGAGACTAATATGTCAGAACAAAATAGTTACGATATTCAGTTAAGACCGGAAGCTGATATTCAATCAGATAATGTTGCGGCAGAAACTCCGGTATCAGATACTGTAGAACAAGCTGCGGATACAAATAGCCTTGAACCTGCAAAAAAACAAAGAAAATTATTCTGGTTCAAAAAAGATAAGGATATTCAAATTCAGGATGAATCAGAAGAAATTGTTCCTGAAGAAAAACCTGTAAAGGTTAAAAAAGAAAAATTAAAAAAAGTGAAAGATGTTGAGGTTGAATCGCAACATCTTTCTGAAGAACCGGTTGAAGTAAAGGATTTAGAGGATTTAGAAAATCTTGAAGATAGTAATTCTATTACTAAAGGATTTTTGTCAATATTTAAAAAAGACAAAAACAGCGTGAAATCATCACAAGATATTGTTGATACAGCAGAAGAAAACATCCTGCCGGAAATTGCAGAGGAACCTCAAACAGAGTCCAAGCAGTCTAAAGAACAGGTTATTTCTTCAATTGTAGATGCTGCAATTATGGGGGATGCGGCTGTGAAAGTTACTGAACCGCAGGAAGAAGTTATTAAAAAATCAAACAAAGTGAAGAAAGAAAAAAAGGTTAAATTAAAGAAAGAAAAAAATCTTGAAATGCCAACTGTTGATTCTAGCGATGAATTAAACCTGACAGAAACATTTAAAGATAAAAAATCTAAAGTTAAAAAAGAAAAACCAGCGGCTGTAAAACAAGAAAAGGAAAAAAGAGAGCTGTTTTGGAATAGACTTTTTAAGAAAAATAAATCCGAAATCGTTGAACAGGATGAGCTTTCAGCAGATGATGTGAAACCGGAAAAAGTTAAAAAACAACGAATTAAAAAAGATGAAAATGAAAAGCCGGTAAGAGAGAAAAAACAGAAAGTTCAAAAGGTTAAAACTGAAACTATAATAGAGCAGGATGTAATAATTGATGATTCTGAAAATAAAAAATCAGTTTCGCATAAAACAAGTAAAAACGAACCGGTTTTTAACGAAATTGTTGTTAAAGATGGTCAGGAGAAAAAAGTAATTAAACAGTTAGAGAGAAAATAAAGAAATAAAAGAGCCTTATGCAGGCTCTTTTATTTTAGTTTTACGTCAACAATAGAATTTAAAACTTTGCGATATCTTTTTAAATAAGAGATAAATTGTATAATATCATCTTCTGTAAATTCTTGTTTCATTCTTTCTTTGATTTTTAACCCTTCAACATATCCTTTTTCAAAGATTTTCATACCTTTTGGTGTAATTTCATTACGTTTTATAATAATATTATCACGTGTATCTGCTATTCTTTTAATCAACCCGCGTGTTTCCATATCATTAAGGATTTTACCGACGTGAGCTTTTCCTTTGAATAAAAACTTTGCAAGTTCGGATTGTGAAATCTTAGGGTCATAATAGATGGCATAGAATATAGTCAATTCATCTGCAGTAATTTCTTCACTTACAAATTTTGTCTGGAACTCTCTTCGGAATGATTTGTTAAAATTTGCAGTATAATCAATCTGGTAAGGAAGATGGTCATCTATTTCTGTGTATTTATTTTTGTCTATCATATCATACCTGTTTCTTTTTCTACTCGTATGTTGTATTCTACTATTTTTAGTGTATAAATGCAAGTCTTAATTGACAAATCAGTATATCTCACGTATTATTAGGGTAGAAAATTCTACCCTAATAGACTGGAGAAAATGTATGAAATTAAAATTTACAAGAAAACAATTGGCTATACTTATTCTACTAATAATAGTTGTGCCTATAATTTATAATAAAATTGCAGGTTTCATCGGCGGTATGATTATGCAGCAAATGATGAAAATGCCAAAAGAGGTTGTTATTGATACCCCTCATAATGAAGAAGTGTTTATCGAAGCTGAATCTACAGGACGTGTTGAAGCAAAATATTCAGTTGATGTTATTGCCCGTGTATCAGGCTTTTTGATAAAAAAATATTTTAAAGAAGGTGATTTTGTTCATAAAGGACAAATGATTTTCCAAATTGACCCTAAAGAATATCAATTAGAGGTTAATAATTCAAGAGCTGCAGTAAGCCAGTATTCTGCATTGTTGAAAAATGCTCAACAGGAATTAGATAGAGCAAACGCACTTGTAAAAGAAGATTTAATCAGCCGTTCTGATGTTGATTCAAGTCTAGCTTCAAGAAATTCCAATAAAGCATTATTGGATGCAGCAAGACAAAAATTTGAACTTGCAAAAGTTAACCTTGGCTACACTTCAATAAAATCCCCGATTGATGGTCGTATCGGTAAAATTAAAATTACTGAAGGAAACTATGTAAATGCTACATCCGGTCCTTTGGTTAATATTTCAAGTACTGATCCTGTTTATGTTTCATTTAGTTTAAGAAGTCAGGATTTTGTTAAACTTATTAAGGCAAGTGATAAATTTAAAGATGTACAGGTTAAAATTCAATTTGAAAGCGGTCAATGGTATGACAAAGTCGGTACAATTGATTTTGTAGATAACCAAATTGACCAAAACTCCGGTTCTATACCAATGAGAGCAACTTTTGAAAACGCTAACGGTTATCTTGTACCGGGTGATTATATGAAAGTTAAACTTATTGCACCTCAAAAAGTTTCATATATGACAGTTCCTCAGGCATGTACAAAGGGTGATGCTATGAGCGGATATTATGTATGGACTGTAAAAGACGGCAAAGCTGTAAGAAAAGATATAAAAGTTTCTGACGATGTAAACAGCAACTGGGTTGTTGAAAGCGGTTTGACAATGAAAGATGATGTTGTTGTTGCAGGTATTCAAAATATTACAACAGAAGGACAAAGTTTGAAAATCCTTTCTGCTGCAGAGTATGCCAAACTTGAGAAAAAAGGTAAAAAATAATGAAAAAGATATTTGATAAAGAAAAATTATTTTTCTTCATAAAAAAGCCGAGATTTGCACTGGTAATTTCAATCTGTATAGTAATCGTAGGTATGATTTCGTATCTTGGATTGAAACAAGAAAGTTATCCTGATGTAACCCCTCCTCAAATTCAGGTTACTGCAAATTATATGGGTGCATCTGCAGAAGTTATTGAGTCTTCTGTTGCTACCGTCCTTGAAAATAAATTGAACGGGGTTGAAAACCTTACATATATGTCATCAACTTCTTATGACGGAAGCTATACTTTGACAATGTATTTCAAGGTTGGATCAGATAAAAATATTAACTTGATGAATGTTAACAACCGTATTCAACAGGTTCAAACACAGTTGCCGGAAGATGTTCAAAGAACAGGGGTAACTGCAGTCAGCAGAACATCAGGTTCAGGTGCCTTGATTTTGACATTGTATCCTGAAAAAGGAGGCTGGAGCCAGTTAGATTTAACCAACTATGGTTCTATATATATTAAAGACGAATTGAAACGTGTTGATGGTGTTGCTGATGTAAACGTTTACGGTGCCGGCGACTATTCAATGAGAATCTGGCTTGACCCTCAAAAAATGGCAGGGTTAAATGTTTCAACATCGGAAGTTCGTGCTGCAATTGCTGCTCAAAATACTCAGGTAACCGCCGGTGCGTTGGGTGCATTACCAACAGATGATAATAATGCTCTTCAACTTACTCTTAAAACAAAAGGCAGATTAGCAGATGTTAAAGAGTTTGAAAATATAATTATTCGTTCAAATATGGACGGTTCAAATGTAAAAATGAAAGATGTTGCACGAGTTGAATTGGGTGCACAGTCATACTCAAACTTAGGTTTGGTTGATGGTAAACCGTCTGCGGTTATCGTTATTTCACAACAACCGGATGCTAATATTATTAACCTTTCAAAAGCTGTCCACGCTAAAGTTGATGAGCTTAATGACAGAATGACTAATGGTATTAAAATCATTACAATTAAAGATGATGCCGATTATATTCACGAATCAATGAAAGAAGTTGAATTTACAATTCTTTTGACCGGTGTAATCGTTGTATTAATTATCTTCTTGTTCTTAGGCGACGGAATGGCAACACTGGTTCCTTGTGTAACAATTCCGGTATCTTTAATAGGTACTTTTGCAGCATTGAAGGCTCTCGGGATGTCAATTAACCTTTTATCATTGTTTGCGTTAGTTCTTGCAGTTGGGGTTGTAGTTGATGATGCGATTGTTGTAATTGAAAACGTAAAACGCCACATGGAAGAAGGCAAATCTGCAATTATCGCAACTCAGTTAACAATGGAAGAAGTTGGTGCATCTCTTGTTGCGATGGCAATGGTATTGATGGCAGTATTTGTTCCGATTATATTTATGGGCGGTATGACAGGGGTTATGTATAAGCAGTTTGCTGTTTGTATTGCCGTATCAATTGCTATTTCTGCAATTTGTGCATTATCATTGTCACCTGCGATGTGTTCTCATATTCTAGGACACGAGAAGCCTCAAGGAGAACTCCCATTTGATGCTAAACATGCTTTTGGCAGCCATCTTGCAAGAATTAAAGAAAGAATAAATAAAAGAACTGCAAAAATCGTAGAAAGTTTTAATAAATGTTTTGACAAGCTTGAAGATTTCTATATGGAATTTGTTGAAAAGTTTGTTTATGATAAAAAGCTCGTTATTACAACATATTTAATAATTGTTGTTTTAACATTGGGTGCTTTCAAATTTATCTCAACAGGTTTTATTCCGGATGAAGATCAGGGCGTATTGATTGCAAGTATCACTCTTCCTGATGGTGCTTCTTTAACAAGAACAGAACAGGTTGCAAGAAAATTTGTTGACCAAGTGAGAGATATTGATGGTGTTGATGAGAAAAAATTGACAGTATTCAGCGGAATGGGTTCTGTTAACTCAGCATTTTCAATTATTCTTTTGGATGAATACGCGGATCGCCGAGTTGGTCCTGTTGAATGGGTAATAAGAAAAGTTCAGGGTAAACCGACTGATTTGCGTCATACTGCGATTCTATCTAAAATCAGACAAATTGCCGGTAATACAAAAGAAGCATCAATTATTGTATTTTCACCTCCTGCAATTAATGGTATGAGTATGATGGGCGGTTTTGAGTTCCAGATGTTATCTCAGGGCGAATATACTTCTCAAGATATGGAATCCTGGGCAAATAAATTGATATCAGCCGCAAATCAGGATGCTACTTTATCAAATGTTAATACAACATTTCAGGCAAATGTTCCTCAATATATTTTAGATATTGATTATGCTAAAGCTATGGCTCAAAATGTTGATTTACAGGAATTGTATTCAACATTATCCTCAATGCTCGGTACATATTATGTTAATGACTTTAACAAATACGGCCGTGTATTCAAGGTTCAAATTCAGGCTGAAAGCAAATTCAGAGATAAAGCAACTGACTTAGAAGGAATTTATGTTAAGAATAGAAACGGGGTTCAGGTTCCTGTGTTATCAATCGTAACTCTTCACCAAACAGTTGGTACAGCTTCAATTACACGATATAACCAGTATGAATCTGTACAAATCACAGGTCAGCAGGCTCCTGGAAAAAGTTCCGGTGACGCTATGAGTGCAATGGAAGAAGTTGCAAGAAAAGTTCTTCCTTCTGATATGACTTTTGACTGGTCAGGTACCTCAGCTCAGGAAAGAGAAGCTTCAGGTCAAACTGCAATGATTGTTGCTTTTGCACTTGTGTTTGTATACTTGTTCCTTGTTGCTTTGTACGAAAGTTATACAATTCCGGTTGCTGTACTGTTAATTTCACCAATCGCTGCATTAGGTGCATTGATATTCCAGATGATGATTAACCAATCATTTGATATTTATTCACAGGTTGGTATGATTACACTTATCGGGCTTGCTGCAAAACAGTCTATTTTGATTGTAGAGTTTGCAAAAGAAGAACATGAAAAACACGGATTATCTGTAAAAGAAGCAGCGGTTAAAGCTGCAAAACTTCGTTTCCGTGCGATTATGATGACAGAGTTAGCATTTATTATCGGTGTATTGCCAATGATATTTGCGACAGGTGCAGGTGCAAATTCAAGAATTTCTGTAGGTTCTACAGTATTTGGCGGTATGGTTGCAGCTTGTACATTAGGTGCTGTCTTAACTCCTGCATTTTATGTTCTTGTTCAGGAATTTGTTGATAAATTCCCTAAAAAAGAAATCACTGAAAAAGATTTGGAGATGTAATTATGAAAAAGGTTATAAATACAATTTTAATAGCTTCGGTTTTATCTTTAAGTGCAAATTTTGCTCTTGCTAAAAAGGCAAAATCTGTTGATGAAACAATGCTCGCTTCAAAGAAAGAAAAAGAAATTCAGATTGTAGAACCTGAAAAAAATGTCAAAGTTAATCATAAAAAAGAAATAAAAAAACTTAAATCTAATGCCAGATCTAAAGCGAAATCTTCCCATGAAGCAGAAGGCATGTATGAAACAAAATTCCCGACAATTGACAGTCAGATTTCTTATACTGATATGAATGGCGAGGTTACTTTAACAGATTGTATCAAACTTGCAATAACCCATCACCCTGCAATTATGTCTGCAATTAGTACTTCTGAGATTTATAAATCAAAAATAGGTCAAGCTTGGTCTAATTATTTTCCTACATTAAGTGCGGGTGTAAATTATTCCAGAAATGATATGTTTATGACTATGGGCGGTAATATGGCGAAACTTATTCCGCAAAAATATAACATGTATTATGTACCAAATATATCAGCAAATATGCTTTTATTTGACTTTGGAAAAACTAAATCAATGGCAGATTCAGCAAAAAGAACTTATGAATCTTCAAGATACGATGCTGAAACAAGTATTGAAAATGTAATTTATAATGTTAAGGTTGCTTATTACAATATGGTTTTTGCAAAAATTCAGCGTGAAGTTTACGAAACTACTGTTCAGGATTATGAACTTCAATTAAAGCAGGCAAGAGCATATTTTGATATTGGTAAAAAAGCTAAAATTGATGTTACTTATGCAGAATATAACCTTGGAAAAGCAAAACTTAATTTAATTAAGGCTAAAAATACATTAGAACTAGCCTCTGTTCAACTTGCAAATGCCGTAGGTATTCCTGAGCTTGCAGATGTTATATTAAAAGATGGATTAAATACAAAAGAGTATGCTGTAGATTTTCCTGAATTGATTGAAATTGCTGAATCTACCCGTCCATCTTTATTGGCGGCTAAAAAAAGAATGGATGCTGCAGAATTAAATGTTAGAAGTGCCAAACGAGCTTTTACTCCTGATATTGGAGCTTTTGGCTCTTATCAGTACGGCGGAAGACAAATTGATTCTGATTACGGTTATCAACTTGGTGTTCAATTGCAGTATTCTAATTTGAATATGATGCTTTTGAAGAAACAAATTGATGAAGCCAATGCAACTTATAAAAAATATGTTGCAGATTATGAACAGGAACGTCAAAATGTTTATCTGGATGTAAAAAGTGCATATATTAACCTGATGAATTCTCATGACAGTATCGGTGTTTCAAAATTGGCACTTCAACAGGCAAAAGAACAACAATATCAAGCCTTCCGCAGATATCAGGTTGGTCTTGGCGATGCAATTGAATTCAAAGATTCTGAAAACACCTATTTGAATGCTCAATTAGATTACTATCAGACACTTTTACAGTACAATATTAACGCTGCAGAAATCGAAAGAGTTATTGGTGCTCCGATTAAAGAATCAGATAAAGAATTGTAATAATTTATATTAAAAAACTCTCATGTGTGATAGAATTTTCATGTAAATCGATAGGTTGAAATTTTTTCAACATGTTGTACATGTTTGAAAAAATATTGTATAATAAATACAATTAATTGAGGAAAGCATGGGTGGAATTCCCACACTGGTCCGCAACCGTATAGTCGGAATGCTTGATTGATTTTGTAATACTTGCGAGACTGAGGAGGTTCATAGTGAAAGAGAGTTTTTTAGAAGCAAAAAAGGTTGTATCTTTTACACCTGTTGCCGGACAAAAAGTTATATCAGGAGCAACTGTACCAAGTGAATTGTCAAATAATAAGAATGATCAATTCCCTGTATCTGATATCATGCTTGGTCGTGTTTCTATTGTTAAAAAAGATGGTTCTAAGGAAAAGTATAATTTCCAAAAAATTGTTAAAGCTGTAAATAAATCTGCAAGCAGAGTTATGGTTACTCTTACAGATAAAGATTTAGCAACTCTTTCACTTCTGGTTCAAAAGAAAATAAAAGAATTAGAACAAAATGAAGTTACTATTCCGCAAATGCATGATGTGGTTGAAAGTTCTTTAGAGGCTTTAAACCCTAAGATTGCAAAGAGTTATAGAGATTATAGAAACTATAAAAAAGATTTTGTAAGCATGCTTGATAAAGTTTATCAAGAAAGCCAAAAAATTATGTATATTGGAGATAAAGAGAATTCAAATGCAGATTCAGCACTTGTGTCAACAAAACGTTCTCTTATTTTCAATCAGTTAAATAAAGAATTATATAAAAAATTCTTCTTAAATGTTGAAGAAATTCAGGCGATAAACGAAGGTTATATTTATATTCATGACATGTCAGCAAGACGTGATACTATGAACTGCTGTTTGTTTGATGTTTCATCCGTTCTTAAAAGCGGTTTTGAAATGGGTAACCTATGGTATAACGAGCCAAAATCTTTAGATGTTGCATTTGACGTTATCGGTGATATTACAATGGCTGCAGCAAGCCAGCAATACGGCGGTTTTACTTTACCGGAAGTCGATAAAGTTCTTGCACCTTATGCTCAAAAAACTTACGAAGCTAATTATCAGAAATATGTTGACATGGGTGTCAGTCCTGAAAATGCTGATATTCAGGCAACAAAAGATGTTGAAAAAGATTTCCATGACGGATTTCAAGGCTGGGAATACAAGTTTAATACTGTAGCCTCAAGCCGCGGAGATTACCCGTTCATTACAGTAACTATGGGGCTGGGTCAAGGTAAATTTGAAAGAATGGCTTCTATCATTATGCTAAATGTTAGAAGAGAAGGTCAGGGTAAAAAAGGTCAAAAGAAACCTGTTTTATTCCCTAAAATCGTATTACTTTTTGATAAAAATTTACACGCAGAAAATAAACCTCTTGAAGATGTTTATGAAGCAGCTATTGAATGTTCACAAAAGGCAATGTATCCAGACTGGTTGTCTTTAACCGGTGAAGGTTATGTTGCAAGTATGTATAAAAAATACGGAAAAGTTATTTCTCCAATGGGCTGCAGAGCATTTCTTTCACCTTGGTATGAACGAGGCGGAATGAAACCTGCTGATGAAAATGATACTCCTGTATTTGTAGGTAGATTTAATATTGGTGCAATAAGTCTTCACCTTCCAATGATTTATGCAAAAGCTAAAAAAGAAAATAAAGACTTTTATGAAGTGCTTGATTATTATATGGAAATGATTAGAAAACTCCATATAAGAACTTATGATTATCTTGGAGAATTGAAGGCTTCTACTAATCCTCTTGCATACTGTGAAGGCGGATTTTACGGCGGGCATTTAGGCATACATGATAAAATTAAGCCGTTACTTAAGACAGCAACTGCTTCTTTTGGTATTACTGCATTGAATGAATTGCAAGAAATTTATAATGGTAAATCTTTAGCAGAAGACGGTCAATTTGCGTTAGAAGTAATGGAATATATCAATAAAAAAGTAGAAGAATACAAAGAAGAAGACGGTAATCTTTATGCGATATACGGCACTCCTGCTGAAAATCTTTGCGGATTGCAGGTAAAACAATTTAGAAAGAAATTTGGAATTGTTAAAGATGTATCAGATAGAGGTTATGTTTCTAATAGTTTCCACTGCCATGTTTCAGAAAATCTTTCACCTATTAAAAAACAGGATTTAGAAAAACGTTTCTGGAACTTATTGAATGGTGGAAAAATTCAGTATGTAAAATATCCGGTGTCTTATAATACTCAAGCTGTAAAAACACTTGTTAACAGAGCAATGGACTTAGGATTTTATGAAGGTGTTAATCTTTCATTATCTTATTGCGATGATTGCGGTCATGAAGAATTGGATATGGATGTTTGTCCAAAATGCGGCAGTAAAAACCTTACAAAAATTGATCGTATGAACGGTTATCTTTCTTATTCAAGAGTAAAAGGCGATACAAGATTAAATAAAGCCAAAATGGAAGAAATTAAAGATAGAGTGAGTATGTAGCCATGAGGTATCATAATATTACAAAGGATGACATGCTTAACGGCGAAGGGCTTAGAGTAGTTTTATGGGTTGCTGGCTGTACTCATCATTGCAAAAATTGCCAAAATCCTGAAACCTGGGATATAAATGGTGGAATTCCTTTTGATTCTGCTGCTAAAGAAGAACTTTTTGAAGCATTGGATAAAGATTATATTTCCGGTATAACATTCAGCGGCGGAGACCCGCTTCATCCACAGCACAGAGATGAAGTTTTTGAACTCGCAAAGGAAATAAAATCTAAATTTCCGGCTAAAACAGTTTGGCTTTATACTGGGTTTTTGTGGGAAGACTTTGAAGGCAATCCGAACTTGCAATATATTGATGTATTTGTAGATGGTGAATTTATGGAAGATTTGAAGGATGTAAATTTACCGTGGGTTGGAAGTTCTAATCAAAGAATAATTGATGTTCAAAGAACGCTGAAAGAAAAAGTTTTGTGTATAGTTTAAATTATAAAAAATACCGAACAGATGTTCGGTATTTTTTTCATCAAATGTATATTTATAAGTCAATTAGTGCAAAAATCTTATATATAGATAGATTGTACTTATTATAAGTGAAATTGTAACAACCATAATGCCATATTTCATAAATCTAAGAAATGCTATAGGGTGTCCTTCTTTATTTGCATTTTCTGAGACAATAACATTTGCTGCTGCACCTATAATTGTAAGGTTTCCGCCAAGACAAGCACCTAGAGATAGTGCCCACCATAATGGATAAGTATAATCACTGCCCATTGTTTTTTGAATTTCTACAAGCATTGGTGACATTGTAGCAGTGTACGGAATATTATCAATAATCCCTGAAATTATACCTGAAGCCCACAGAATTATCATAGATGTTGCAGCCTGACTTCCCTGAGTTACCTGTATTATCCATTCTGCCATTAATTTTATACCGCCGGAAGCTTCAACTCCGCCGATAATTATGAACAAACCAATAAAGAAAAATATAGTATTCCATTCAACATCGTGTAATATTTCGTTTGGTTTTTCAAATATTAATAAAAATGCAGCACCAAGCATTGCTACAACACAAGTTTCTATATGTATGACATCATGAAGCATAAAGCCCAATATTACCAGTCCTAGTGTAATTGTTGAGCGTATCATAAGGTTTTTATTTGTTATTGTGTGAGTATTGTCAATTGAGGCAACCTCTTTCATTTTTTCTTCATCAGCATGAAGTTTTTTTCTAAAGATAAATGATAGCAAGCCTACAATTACGAAAAGTATGACAAGAATAACCGGAGTTAATTCTTTTATAAAATCCATGAATGAAAGGTTTCCGGCACTGCCTATAATAATATTTGGCGGATCCCCAATGAGGGTTGCTGTCCCGCCGATATTTGATGCAAATATTTCAGTTAATAAGAATGGAATAGGATCTACATCAAGTTTTTTTGCAATAGCGAAAGTTATAGGCATAATTAATATAACTGTTGTAACATTATCAAGAAAGGCACTTGTTACTGCGGTGAAAAGTCCGAGTGCAAATAAAACTTTTACGGGGTGTCCTTTTGTAAATTTTAGTAATTCGTTTGCAATCCAGTTAAATACACCGCTTCGAGTTGTAATTGATACGATTATCATCATTGAAACAAGTAAAAATATTACATTAAAATCTATGAAATTAATGAAATAATGTGGATCTATAGCACCGTTAGATATTTTGGTCTGGCTGACTAAACCTAAAATAATTGTAATTGCAGCACCTAATAATGCAATTGTCATTTTAGGAATTTTTTCTGTTGCAATAAATATGTATGCAATTAATAATAAGCCGGCTGAAATTACAACATTATGTGCTGAAATAAAACTACTTAACACCTTTTACTCCTTTCGCATAAGCACAGGCAATAGCAAGAGCTATTTCTGCCCCGTTGTCGTTTGTTTTTTTCTTTGGCTGATATTTTTCTTCTTCTATTTGTTCTGGGAAATATTTGTTTATCATTTTAATAAATTTGGCAACTAAATCCATTGCCCAAATCATTATACAAATGAAAAAGTAAACAAAACCCATACCGATTACCATAATAAAGCAACCGTGTTTTAATAATTCGATATTCATTTTATTCTCCTATTAAATTGTACGTATATTTATATTTTGATACAGGAGAATTATGGGGCTCTGGTGCAAATCTCATTTTTAAGATAGAAAGATATTTTATGAGAATTGCTAATAAATAATTGATTGTATTTTAAATATAGAAATTGTTGTGTTAATTTATTTTGAAAATTAGATTTATAAATCGGGCAGTTGCCGGAAGAATCTTTAGTTTCACTAAAGGATATTATTTCTGAATTATGAGTATTAGATGCAATTATAGAATTTTCAGTATTATCTGCAACAAATTTTATATTATCGTTTACAGAAGAAATAATCTGAGAAGGTATATTTGCAGATGAATTATTCCCGCAAGAGGCTATAGCCGGGATAATAAAAAAGCTCAAAAATATCAGAAATAATTTAAATAAATTTTTCACATAATAATTTTATCATGAATAAAGTTTAACAGTGGGGATATATTTTGTGTTTGTAATATAATATATGTATAGATGTCGAATGTCGAAGTGGCACTCTGCCGACGAGAATGTGACTAAATGTCACATTAGAGGAGAGGGTTGTTGGAAACAACATCCGCCACAAGACGCGAGTACCAATAATAATCCTTGTCGAAGTGGCACTCTGCCGCAGGAAAATGATTAAGTATCATTTTCCGAGAGGGTTCTCTGAAGAGAGAACATCCGCCACGAGACGCGAGTTCCAATATAATCCTTGTCGAAGTGGCACTCTGCCGCAGGAAAATGATTAAGTATCATTTTCCGAGAGGGTTCTCTGAAGAGAGAACATCCGCCACGAGACGCGAGTTCCAATATAATCCTTGTCGAAGTGGCACTCTGCCGCAGGAAAATGATTAAGTATCATTTTCCGAGAGGGTTCTCTGAAGAGAGAACATCCGCCACGAGACGCGAGTTCCAATATAATCCTTGTCGAAGTGGCGGAATTGGTAGACGCGCACGATTCAGGTTCGTGTGGTTTATGCCTTGAGGGTTCGATCCCCTTCTTCGACACCAAAAAAAGATTAGCGACCAAAGTCGCAATCTTTTTTTGCTATCAGAGAACCTTGTATAAATTTATTTAATATTCTCAATAAATTCTTCAATGTTTTTAACACCTTTACTGCAAATAGTTTTTATTGTTGTAATCAAGTTACCATCGGGATATAAATCTTGTTGGTATCTTTCAACAATTCCATCCCAACTATATCGATTAAAAGTTACCCGTTCAATTTTGTCTCTGGAACCTTTAATATTTACATGGCGTTGTACATATCTAAGCCAAATGTATTCAACGTCTCACCCGTTTTTCCTTATAGCCAAACTCCGTCTTTAGGTGCTTTTATGGTTTTGTGCTTATAGTGGAATTACAAGATTGAATTCCTTTTTCAACAGGACCCATAGATGGCTGCCAGAACCCGAATGTTGGATTATTCCTTTTGTCTGAATAAGCATTACAAGATACATCATAAATACGTATAATTTTCTCCTTTCACGTACTTTTCACACTGTAAATAAAACAACACAAAACATCTAAGAATAAATCTTAGTGACTAAATCGTCTAAATAATTTTGTGTAAGCGTGCATGTATCTTTCTTTTTGTTTGCTACAATTATAGTAAATATGAGTGGATTTGTCAACTATAATATTATTGATGTTTTTTTTGTTATAAAAAAGAGACTCTAAGGAGTCTCTTTTTATATTATGCTTTCTTCTTTTCTTCTTTTTTATCTTTCATTTCTTGTTTCTTTTCGTCTATTTTCTCTGCAATTCGTCCTTTGGTTTCATGAGCTTTTTCTTTTATTTTTTCTGCACCTTCTTTGATGTTTTCTTTTGTTTCGTCAATTTTTTCTGCTACACGGCCTTTAACTTCATGAGCTTTATCTCGTGCTTTTTCCGCACCTTTTTTGATGTCTTCTTTTACTTCATGGGCTTTTGTTTTTGCCTTTTCCGCAGTTTCATCCATTTTTTCTTTCATTGTTTTTTTATCTTCTTCGTGTTTCATATTAACTCCTTTCGTTATAGTTACCATATTTATTATTTACTATAATGCTGAAAGTTATATGCGAAAAAAGTATAATATATCATTTTTACAATTCTATCAATTGGAAAGATGGATATTCTGAGTTTGGTTTGTATTGCCGTGGTGCATTTTTTATTGCATCCAGAAGAACCTCATTGATTTTTAGAGGTTGATTATTTTGAAGTATGTCAGTTTTTTCGGCTTGCTGAAGTGTAGTAAATCCTTGTCCGCCGTCTGCAATATATGAATCAATTGCACATTTAAATTTTCTGTTAGGATTTAGCGGCTGACCGTTCTTATCTAAGAGTGCTTCTTCATTTATAAAAATTTGTTTTACTTCAAATTTTTTAAGAACAGGGTTATCTTTGCCTTCAATTTTAATATTGTTGGAACATTGTAAGAATTTTGCATTGCTTCCATAACCGTAAGACTTTAATGCGTTGTCGAAAACTGATTTCAAATCTGAAATTGATAATTCAACAGATTTTATTGGGGTTTCTGCAATGATAGTTTTTTGAAATTATAGTTGGTAATAAATCTATCAGCAGTATAAGGAAGCGGTTTCATTAAGAAACCGGTTGAGAAAAATGCAATTTCTGAATTTGCAGCTTTTTTCATTTCATCAGCGAGGAAACTACCCAGCGGACAAGGTTTGGAGTATTGTTTGGTTAAATTTAAAGTATATGGAGCAATGTTTTCCAATATTTTTGATTCTTTTTCAAAAGGCTGTAGACTTTCCTCAAATATTCCAGACACAGGCAGGTTGCTGCTTTTAATTTCTTCAATTACATTCAATGATTTGCTGCCTGTATTGTTATTTAATGTCATTTTATACATAGATTCACTGAAGGCTTGCGGATAATATATCTTTAATTCTTGATTAGCCGGTACTATGTCATGTTCATGTCCGCCTATTGTTAAATCTATATTTATACCGTTTTTCTTGCAGTGGTTTACTATCTCTTGACTTGATGGCATAAAATCATGATTTAATATTACTACGTTATCCAGATGTTCATTTAATATCGCCTGATTTATTTCAGGAATAATTTCCTGTTGATTTTTTGCAGTAATTCCAAATTTTGCAGTATTAATATTATTGATACAAAAACCTGTTACTAATGTTCTGTCTCCATCTCGTTCAACAATGGTATAAGGTTTTAGCCAGGAAGGTCTTTTTCCTGATTTTTCAAAAATATTTGCACATACAGTATGTATTCCCTGTGCAGTAAATCTTTTAATTGTATTAATTAAAAAATCAAGATTTTCTTTGTTAAATCCGAAATCATTATTTCCTAAAGTGAAAACCATTTCCATATCAGGTTTTGCCTGTTTAAGAGTTACATAACTATCAGCTTCAATTTGTCTGGGGTAAATTCCTTTGAACATATCACCGCAATTTAGGAATAATACATTTTTATCAGATTTTGCATCCTTAAGCACATGTGATAGAAGAGCACAGGTTTTTCGTGTATCCTGATGGGAATCAGTAAGGGCATATATTTTTGTAATGCCGTTAAATGAAGGGTTGTATTTCTGGTTATTATTATAAATCATTATAAATCATTATAAATTACCTTTCTAGAAAGTTAGATTGATTTGATATTTATTTAAGAACATTTTCATAGATTCTTCATTGAATGTTAAGACTGTATGAATTTCGCCATTGAAGTTTCTACTTCCTTCTTCAACCATACCAAGGCTTTTGTAAAATCTTATATTTTCAGGTTTGTCCGTTGCAAATTTCAGGGTGTGGTTTCCTGTTTCCAGACAGAAACTGACCATTCTCGCTATTACAGCTTTGCCGCAGCCTCTTATTTCTGCATCTGATCCTTGATTCCAAGGTGCAGTGTTAAGGCTTCTGCCCCAAATTATTCCGTCTTTTTGGATTTCTACATTTGCTAATGCCTGCAGTCTTCCGTCTTCACTATGAAGTACAAAGTAATTTGCATCCGGATATAGCGTGCCGGATTTGTAAGGCGGAAGAATATCTGCTTGCGGATATGGTTTTCTATTCCATTGTTTCTTTATTTCAGAAGCTAATTTTGTATATTCTGATTTAGAACTGAATGGTTTTATATCTGTCATTTTACCAAATAAAGGCTTGCCCTCTCTGACGTTTTGTAAATATACATATTGTCCGTCTTTTACTATATTCCAAGGAAGTTGAACGTCTTTTTTCGGAATAAATTTTTCAAATTGCTGACCTTTATTTTTAAAGCGTAAAGGTAATGTTTCTCTAAGTTTTTCCAGAGTTAACAGATATTCGCGGAAATCTCTCTCTGCTTTTGGCTCAACAGAATACGTGCCGTCAGCCATTTTTGATATTTCTTCCTGAAGGCTTTGTTGAAGTTTTGATTTTGGAGTATTAAATCTTATTCCTGCTTTTTTTATGCGAGAGAAGCATTTGTTTATTGTATTTTCATCGGCAGACATAACTATTCTGACATAGCCCTCGCCGTTTGTGCCAAAAACCGTTCCGGGGGTGAATGCAACCTGTGCTTTGTGTAATACATATTTATAAAATTCGTCAGATGTGAATTCAGGAGGGATTTTTGCCCACAAATAATATGTTCCGTCTGTAGCCTTTGCGTCCGAACCAAGTTTATTTAACCAGTTAATTGTGGTATTTTTTCTGCTTCTGTATATTTTATTAACTTTATCAATGTAGCCTTCTTCATCTTTTAATGCTGCGATTGCAGAATGTTGAACCGGTACATATACGCTTCCGCCGGATAAGTATTTTGCATTAAGCAGGTTGTTAATATTATCTTCATCACTGACAGCAAAAGCAATTCTAAATCCCGGCATGCTTTGAGCTTTACTCATTGTATGGATTTCAAATGCTAAATCTTTTGCCCCGTCAACTTGCATAATACCCGCAGGTTTTATGCCTGTATGTGTAACCTCACTGTTATCCATATCATGAATAATTAATACTTTATTCTTTCTTGCCCATTCTACAGCT
Source organism: uncultured bacterium (assembly GCA_950022495.1). Lineage (GTDB taxonomy): Bacteria > Cyanobacteriota > Vampirovibrionia > Gastranaerophilales > Gastranaerophilaceae > Zag111. The sequence continues at coordinate 43,181 of CATLLJ010000002.1, read as the reverse complement.
TCTTCAAATACGGCTTTTGGTGCGAAAGAGCCGGTTGGATTGTGCGGATAATTTAAAATTAATATTTTGGCATCTGTCGGCATTTGTGAAAAGTCCGGTAAATATCCTTTTGCCGGATTCAAGTCAAATGGTACTCTATTTAAATCGTGTCTTGTTATTAAATCATCATATAGGGAATATCCCGGATTAGGAACTAGAATTTTGTCACCGGTGTTGGCGTAGGCTGTGAATATATGGTCGATGGCATCAGATGCTCCGGAAGCTGCCATTACTTCTGTTCTTGGATTTATTTTTACACCGAAGCGTTTTTCCATCCACGTTGCTACAGTGTGGAATAATGCACCTTCACCTTTAGGATTGTTATATCTGTGTGACCATAAATCATTTACTTTTTCTTTTAAAACCTGTTTAGCCTTTTCCGGCGGTGTTAAATCCGGGTTGCCCATTGATAAATCTACAACACTTTTATCTCCGTGAAAATTACGTGCTTTTCCTATTTCTCTTATATAAGAAGAAATTAAATAATCAGATTTACTTAATCTTTTAGCCGGAGGAATTATGCTTCCAAAATAAATCATTGACAGATTAGGCGATACTTTAATTGGAGATATTGAGTTTTCTTTAGTTCTATTATTTGTATCGTTTATATGATTTTGTTTTTCAAGTTGTATATTTTTTAATGGGGTTATTACCGTGTTTAAAGCATGTATTTTCATAGTATTTATATAAAACCTCTGAAAATATTTTTGCTATAATTAAAAAAAAGTTAATATATTTAGCAAATTTATTTTTCAGGTAGTTTATTATTATTGTACTGAAAGGATTAATATACATGAAAATCTCCCCTGTTATAAAATATAATGTTCTGCGTTATGAAAATAACAAACCTCAAAACAATCAAGAAAATCAAATAAATAATAAATATACAGCAGGCTCTCAGAATTCTCTGATTAATAATTTCAATGACTATATGCTATTCTTCGGTGCACGTGTGGATAAAGGGTTAAATAGATTTTATGATGAAAATAAAGACAGAATGCCTATAACTGTAAGAAACTTTGTAGAACCGCTTAAATATCGTGAGATTTATACCCCGTTAGAAGCTCAACAAAAAGCTTTTGCAAAACTGGAAGATGCAAAATCTGTTGAATATATTAAAAATGCATATCCGGAAGAACCGTTATTTGATTCATTGAGAGATACCGATTCGGTAAAATCTACCCGTGGAATTTTGAATTCTTTAAGACAAAATAAAGAATTGCTGGATTTATATGGAATTGGTGCGTTACGTGATAATGAAGATTTGACTGTTTATCTTGTTAAAAAGATATTTTTAGAAGCTAAAACTATTGATGAAATAAATCAAGATTTAGAAAATGATTTGCAGGAAGATTTTAAGGTTGATTTTAAATCAAGTAATCCTGATTCTGAATTCATTCATTCTTCTACGTTAAAAGCTCTTGGGATTAAGTCCCCTGATAGGGAATACCAGCAATCTTTGCGTTATACCCGTGACGGTTATTCAGATTTTATGGGGCAGAAAATTTCTAAAGGTTTAAATGATTTTTGGAATAATTTAAGTGTTGAGGAAAGAACTTCAAGAGCAAAAAAATCTGTATTAACTTTTGAAAACTGGTGGAATAAATTAACCTTAGATGAAAAATTAGAGATGATTGCGGATACTGATCCGGAAACGGCTATGCTTAAGGCTTATAAAAAGGTAAAACGTGCGGAAAAACGTGAACAAAAAGCTTTAGGGGTTGAGCCGGAGCAAGAAGCAGAACCTGTAGAAAAATCAAAACGAGTTAAGGTTAAATCAAAATTAGGTGATGATAAATTGTTCATAATGTGGGCGACTCATAATCTTAGAAATTATGAACAATCATTATCAGAAGCAGATAAAGATACGCTCCATCTTAAAAAGATGGTTAGACTTGTTCAAAGATGGCAAAAGATGTCTTCTGTTGAACGAACTGAATATATCTCAAAAATGAAGTCCGGAGCAGAACCGGTTCGTTATGCAATGATTGATGCATGGAACAATAGTTTTGATATTATTAAAGATTTATCTGCACATTTGAAAAAATATCAGCACTACAAGCCTGTGAATATTTTATATTCAACAGACGAATTTAGCCAGTTTCAATCAAGAGTTATGTCTGAGTTCTGGGAAACTCATCCAGATTATGCTGAAAAATTAGGAAATAATATCAGACAATCTCAATTAAAAGTTGATTTGGCTATTAAACGCGGAACTTTTGAAGAATTAAAAAATCAAATTAATAGAGATAAAAATTATAGGATTAAACAATTAGACAGGTTGAAGGCAGAAGAAGCCGCAAGACTGGCTGAACTTGAAAAAGCATCTCAAGTTGTTGAAGAGCAAGATTATAAAACAGAGTTCAGGGAAGCTTATAATTCTCATGTGTATGGAAAAATTAAATCAATACCAAAAAATTTCTATTCAGATATGTACGAAAAAGTTTTAAATGAATTGCCGGAAGATGTTGTTAGACTTTGGACAAAAAATTTGAGAGGCGAACCTATTTCTGAAGAAGATATAGCAAGACTAAAACTAATAATGTCAGAAGAACTTCCGGGTGTCGCTCGTGTAAATAGAGCAATAGAAGCTGCAATGGCTGAGATATTGTATGCCACAACAAATGATGCATCTGTTTATGAGATGTCAAATTCTGATGTTAAAATGGCAATGTATCATCTGGAACGCGGAGAATCTCCAATAAAAATTATTTCTCATAAAAATAATAATAAAATGTATACTTTATTTATCAGGAATAAATACAAATCAAATTATTCTAATAGAATAAATGAATTATACGAAAACTTTAAAAAAGATTTATCTGATGAAAAAGTTGAAGAAATTATAGATTATAACTTCCTGCTTCATGGTAATGACGGGTCGGTAAGCAATCAAGAATATGTTCAACTTCGTAATGAGTTAGCTGAATATATAAAATCATACGGAAGATCCGCTTTAATTTTATTCTCTGATAAAACTGCTTATAGTCTGGATGTTAAAAAAGCCTTTGCCAGAAAATTCATTGCCAATATGCCAGAAAGTTTACGCACTAATCCATTACTCTCAGAAGCTTTAGATAATGGTATTTATGTTGATTTTAAAAATAATCTGGCACATGCTAAGGTCCTTTTCAGCCACAGATTTCCATTCCTTCCGCCGGAATTCGTGAATTCATATATTGATGAAGTTGGATTAGCATTAAGGTCAAACGTCGATAATGGTTTTACAATGAATGATTTTATGCATAAAGTTTGTGTTAGAAGAAAAGATGCGGCAAGCGGCTCAAAAGTATTTGGAATGCCAAAAGCTCGAATTTCAAAATTTGAACGCAAATTAGAAATGTTAGCTATGGAACAGGCTTTAGCCGATGCATTTTATGAAACCATAGGGGACGAAAATGCTTATAAATTAAGTTTAGAGATGCTGTGTGATAAATTAGAATTAGTATCTCTGGTTAAAAAGTTCCCTTGCGGAGAATCGTATGCTATTGGTGTTGATAGTGAACAATTTAAATTTGCACCTAAGAAGAAACCTAATCTTGTTCAAATTAGAAGACATTATAATGAATATTTGTCTGAAATAAAAGACTGGGTGAATGAAAATAATATTACTCAAGATAGTGATTTTGAAGAGTTGATATATATTTTAAATCCTGAAGAAGGTAATATGAATAGAGATATCAATGTTAATAAAAGAATTGCTAGTTATGGATTAAAGGTGGATCATTTTACAATTAATCCACCTAAACCATAATTATATTTTCTTTTTTACTAAATATTAACGACCTGTTTTATTTAATGTCTCAATATCATGAACTCTCATTGCGTAATATGGCACTTTTTGTCCTTTTTCAATAAGGAATAAAACAAAATTGTCAGTAAACATGAAGTTACGACCTCGTTCAATTGGCATAGCGAGGCATTTCATCATTATTGCAGCTTCACTTTTTAATTTTACGCCTTCATTATTCATTTTAAAATCAACGGTTTCAATTGTTTTATCAATTCTATACATTGTACCTTTGATATCATGTCCTTCAACATCAGGGAATGAAGTTTCTTGATATAGATTTATATCAGGAATTCGTAATTTATCATCAGATGTGAACTTTTTGTTACCGGAATATTTTTTATTTTTTGATGTTAAATCAGCATAATATTTGTCAAAAGTTTTATCGTCATCAGTTCTATAAAGTAGAACTGTATCTTTATCTTTTGTAATTAATTTTACTGCAAAGTCGTTGTGTGAATTATAAAATAAAACATTGACATTTTTGTATAATTTTTTATTACTGTCTTCGTTTATACCAAAATATTGAACAGGAGTGTAGTTTTGTCCAAAACCTCCTTCTGATAATTTGTCGAAAGGTGTAACAAATTTAAAATCTTTTTTCAACATTGCATAGACAAATAATCTATTTGGATCATAAGTCCAGTCAAACATGTCTAATATGTCGCTTGTTTCATTGAATTTATCTTTGATTCCTGTTTCAATTATTGATTTTAAATCAGGAGATACAACGCCATATTTTGTATAGTATGAATTTGAACTAATATTTGTTTTTTTGAATTCTTGTTTATTTAAGGCTTTTGCAACTTTTGAATTGTATTTTTCAAATCTGATTGGACCGTAAATGATATTGTCCATCATTTCATTCCATACGATTTGGAATGTTCCAACCCAAATCCTATTTGGAGATAGAGATGGGCTTGCCATTGTCGGGATAATTTCAATGTCTTTTACCTGTTCAACTGCTTGAGTTTGTTCTGCTGCTGGTGTTTGAGTTTCATTTGCAATAACTTTTAGTGATAATGACATAATTGTGCAAACTAAAATTGCTAATGCAATATGTAATTTTTTCATTTGTCTCTCCTTTTGTCTATATTGAGTGTTTTCCAGAAACTTTTAAAAAAGCCTTTAAGTGTTTTTTTATGAAGTATTGGTGCGGAATCATAATATTGTTTGTAATTTGCAATAATATTTTCCGGTAAATCTTCATTCCTTTCTAAAATATACGACAAAAATTCAAGATAGTCATCCTGTTCTTCCCGGTATAACATATCCCTATTTCTTAAATCTTCATCGGCTTCGTAGTGAATAAGGGCGTGATATGCTGCAATTAAGCTTTCATCTTCCGTATCTTTGGGATATGCAAGCATTCCTTCTCTAACACTTAAATCCCCGATTCTGACCAGTTTTAGAATTAGGGCAACTTTTTGCCTGTCGGTAAGCTCTTCTGTCATAATAATTATTTTACTAAAAGTTTATCTGTTTCGTGTTCAACAAAACGCATCATTTCAACGTAGTCACCGTTGAAAAAGTTGTTTGTGAATTCGTTAAGCATGTCCAGAGCCATTTCTCTTTTATCCATTGTAACTCTGTAGAAAAACTTTTTACCAACCTTATATCTAACTAAGATGCTTTTAGAAACTAATCTGTCCATAACGGTTTTAATAGTTGTATATGCTCTTTCAACACCATTTTTTGAAAGTTCGTCAACTACATCTTGAATTGAAATATCTACATCTTCATTTGCTGAAGTAAAGTTCCAAAAAATGTTTAAAATTTCAATTTCTAAAGATCCGCAAACCATATTTTCCTCCTATAACTTTCTAATTACTATAATTGTAATATACTCAAAGTTTTTTTACAAGTCCTTTCCTAAAAACTTTACAATACGTAGTATTTGAGAGTTTTTCAGGACTAAAAATCCATGTTCATAAAATCTTCGTCTTTTTTATAATTTTTTTTAGATGTTTTTATTTTTTCATTTTTCTTTTTTGTTTTTTGAGGGATAGAACGATATGCATTATCTAATGAAATTTTAGTAATTACGTCGCTTGTTTTTCTATCGTAGAATGTTAACCAGAATTTTCTATTGATATTATCTACTGCAAAAGATACATTCGCTACTAACTTATCTCCCGGGTGAATTTGTCTGAACATTAATTTTGTATCTCCAAAAATTGAAGGACTGAATTTTGCATTGTAATCATTAACAAGGACCATATCAAATCCTGATAATGTTTTGTCAGACATGTTTGAAATTAATACGGTTAAAGTCAATGTGTTTACTTCACCAAAAGGATCTTTTTCATGTTTTATGTCGTTTATATTAATTGTCAAACCGTCATAAAACACTTCTTCCTGTTTTAAAGCGTCTTCTTTATATACAGGTAAATCAACCGGTGACATTATTTTAACTTTGATTTCGTCTCCCGGAGCAATTAAAACGTGATTACCTTTTCTGATTAATGCAATTCCTAAACCTGCAACACCGCCTAATGCTGCACCACCGGCAAGAGTATATCCCTGCGATGCAATTGCAGCTTCCAGCCCAAGCCAATTCAGTGCCATAAATCCGCCAACTGCACCTCCTGCAACGGTATATCCCACATCCTGTGCGACAATTTTGGCACCTGATGCAACCGGATGTAATTTTGTTGTCATTTTTCCTTCAATAGGTATTTCGCGTCCGTCAGGTGTAACCAAGTAATCAAAGGACAATGTCATTGAGGCTTCTCTGCCGCCTCTTGCCGGAGCTGTTGTGTTGGCTAACTTGCCATGAGCGACTGTTCCTTTTGGAATAATAATTCCTTTATCTCCATACACATCTGAAGTTACTTCTGCAAAAAATTCGTCCCCTTCAACTGAGAATGACGAATCTAAAACCTGTGAAACCGTCATATTGATGATGTCTTTTCGGTTTAAACTTTCAACTTTGCCAGTAAATAATTCATCTTCAATTCTTTGATACTGGTCGTTTTCAACAACAGAGCCTTTGAGCGGTTCAGCCAAAGCATTTACCGTTGAAAGATTAGCGGCAAGTAATGTTAATATTAATATAAAGCTAAATATCTTCTTCATACTTAAATTATACTACGGATTAGTAATTTATCCATTCTGATTTTCAACTTCTTGTGCCATTTCTTCAATGAAATTATTTACTTTTGCCTGTTCAAAGCAAGAGCAGGAATTCCATATCAAAGTCGGGCGTGGTTCGCTTAGCAGCGGACTAGGGTAATCATTATGACATTGTCCTTTTAACATATTTTTTGAGCCGTCAACACAAGATGTGAACATCGAACAGCAACTGCAAATTTTTAGAACCAAACCATAATCATCCATTTTTGATTTTAATTGCTGTAAAGCGTCAATCATTCTTAGGTGTGATGAGGTGGTGTATTTTTTGTTTTTGTAGATAAATCTTATTTTTGACAAACCGTTTTCGGTTGAAATAAATTCTAATTTACATCCTCTATCGCCGTGTTTTGTTTGAACCATAACATCAATTGCTAATTTATCAACTTCTTTGTCTGATGTTGCTCCTAGTTTTTTCAATAAGCAGCGAATTGGAGGGAAATTCCTTATAATATGACAAATTGAATATACCGGATAAAGAAGTAATAACATTATTTCTTTAGTATTTAATTTTGCATTTACCAGACTTAATCCAAAGATTGCAATCAGCAATATTGCAGAAAAAATTACAACATTACAGCGGACAATAAATTGACAATTATATGAATATATAATTAGTAATGCGTATAAACCTGCTAATAGCCAGAAGTTTGGATTTAATAATGAGCATACATGTTCAATGAATGTAAAATTAAATCCTTTAATATTTTTATAATTGTTCTTCAATAGATTAAATCTTTTTGTCAATCTAGGGTTTTTAAAAGAGCAGTCCTGACCTAATACTGCGGATTGAATATTAGGATTGTAAACACATTTATGTCCCATTTTTGACAATAATAAACTGAATTCCAATTCTGAATTTATGTCTTTAAAGTTGATTTCATCAACTTCATCAATTACAGATTTTTTTACTATAAATAATCCGGAATCAATGTTTGTAGTTAAGCCTAATAATGATCTTGACTGTTTAAAGAAGTTTGCTTTGTATTTTTTATAAACAGCTTTGATATTATCAACAATATCAAGAGCGTCTCTATTAATATTTACTTCTCCGACAATTGCGTCAGATTTTTGAATTGCCGCGTTTGCAAGTGTTAAAAAGTCAGGAAAAATATGTCTTGTACCGTCAATAAATACATAAGCATCAATAGTTTCATCTTTTTTAAGCTCTTCTAATAAGATAGAAAGTGCTTTGTTTTTACCCAGAGTACCGACATCTTGGATATTAACAACATGTACGAACTTATCATATTCAAATAGTTTTTCAGAACCGTCATTACAGTCATCCAGAACTGCGTAAACTTTGAAGTTTGCAAGCGGATAATCCTGCATTTTTAATTCTTCCACAAGTTCTTCCAGGCAATCTTTGTGATTATGGCTGTATATTATAACTGCAAAATTGTTCTTTACCTCATCATATTTAGAATATTTTCTTTCAATATGAAAAGGTGTATCTTTCAGATTTCTGATTGCAAGAATTAGAAAATATACAGTATAAATAATTACATATAGATAAATAAAATATAAAATAAGTTCCATAATTTTTCCCTCGTTTTATATAAGTTTAGTCTAAAACTAAATAAAATACAAATTCTTTATATATCTATAACAATCTGCCCCTGCCTGAATATTCTCAATTCGTTGCCCATAACTCCTGCAACAGTTGATTCTAACCCTTTTGCGGGATGTCCGTAGTCTTCAATAATTAAATCAGCAAGTCCTGTCATATTTTCAACAGCTTGTTCATAAGTTTTTGCTGACGGCTGGTGTGAAAGATTTGCACTTGTTGTTGCGAGTACATGGTTTGGAATTATTTCGCAAATTCTTTTGAAAACTTCATTGTCAGGAACCCTTATTCCGACTGTTGACATATTTGATGTTATATAATCCGGAGTGTTTTCATTTTTTTCGGTCACAATGGTTAGAGCTCCGGGGAAATATTTTTTGATTAATTGCTGTCCGACTTTTGGGATTGGTTTTACGTAGTTTAGTAAGTTGTATACTTCATTTGACATTAGAATTAATGGTTTCTGAGCTTCTCTTTTTTTTATTTCATAAATTTTTTTTACAGCTTTTTCGTTTTCAGGCAAACAGCCTAATCCCCAGACTGTATCTGTAACATAAGCTATTACTCCGCCATTATTAAGTGTGTTTATTATTTCTTTTTCATTTTTTAACATAATGAGCCTCAATTATTCTTAATTCATATATATTATATCAGAGAAAGAAACATATTGACATTTTTTAAAACATCATTATTATAAAGGAAAGGTAGAATTGTATTTATTATTAAACAAAAAGGATTTATATTATGGCATCATCAGGATCATCAATTGTTTCAAATATCTCATCCGGATTATCAAATACTTATGCGTATCTGGCATCATTATATCCACAGGACGGTGTAACTTATAAAAATATTACGGCAGCTAGAAATGATAAGACTAATTATTTAACATTAGATCAGTCATTCGCTTCTTATTTGCAGAATAATTTCGGAACCATTGATAAAGATGGTGATGGTATTATTAGTGCTGATGAAATGAATAATATGACCAACACTATTGCAACTTCAGGAGTTTCTCGCAACGAATTATCTCAGCTGGCAGCTTCAGGTGCATATTCAAGTGAAATGGTAAGTAAAATAATGGATCATTTTGATGAAATTGATACAAATCATGATGGCAGAGTTACCAGTGCAGAAATTTCCGCATTTGCATCCTCTTGTACAAAGCAGGAAAAAATGGATGAAGAAAATTATAGAAAAGCAACCGGAACATCAATTTTTTATGGAGATGATAATTCATCAACTTTAGATAGTTATAGTATTTTGAGTTATAAATACAAAAGTTTTAATTCAAAATAATTCTATAGTCAGGGGAAATTTTTTGAAGACTATTTTTAAAATATTTATGGTTTTATTACTATTTGCAAGTATACAATATGCAAATAGTGCTGATGTTGTAAAGGTTCAAAGAGCAGTTCCTGTAAAACCTGAACAGCTTTCTAATCCGGTTGAGCCAGCCATAAAACCTCAATCAAAACAAACGCGTAAATCTCTTAAGTCGGAAGAAACACCTGAAATTAAACAAAAAAAGTTGCAGGAATTGAAACGCGAAAGTACAAATTATGCACGTAAACATGTGAATATGTCTGATGAAGAATTACAGAGTTCTCCCTATTACTGTAATTTTAAAAATACTTTAACAATGTTAGGTGCTAAAAATATAAATGTATTATATTTATATACTCCGGATGAAAAAACGTTGAAAGAAGTAGGACCAAAAATACATGGCTGGAGTTATAATCCTAAAAGATGTGTGCATGTGTCTTTTACATTTGAGAATAAGCCATATTATACAACATGGTGTAAGTAATTTTATTTTCCAATGCAAAAATGGTCAAAGATATTATTTAAAATGTCATCTGTAATGACTTCACCTGTGATTTCATCCAATGCAAGAAGTGCAGATTTTAAATCTATATAAATCATGTCCTGCAATTCTTCTGTTTCTGCTGCAAAAAGTGCTCTTTCAAGGCTTTCTTTGCATTTTATTAAACAGCTTTGCTGACGTTTGTTTGTAATGAATTCTGTCTCTTCAAGTGAAAAGCTGCAAATTATATTTTTCATTTTTTCTTTTAATTCATCCAGACCGTCTTTTGAATATGTTGAAAGTTTTGCAGTATTTTCAAAAATCGGAGTGAATTTCCCATCTTCAATCAGGTCAATTTTATTTGCAACTATAATATGTGTTTTATCTTTAATTATATTGTAAATTTGTTTATCTTCTTCGGTTAAACCAGCATTGGCATCATATAAAAACAACACCATATCAGCTTCCTGTGCTGATTGTTTAGAGTATTCAATACCAATTTCTTCTACTTTATCAATATTTTCGTCTTCCCTGATACCTGCGGTGTCAATAAGAGTTATTGCAACTCCAAGATCTAAATTCTCTTTAATAACATCTCTTGTTGTGCCGGCAATATCTGTGACAATCGCTCTATCTATATTTAGTAAAGTATTAAATAATGAGGATTTGCCAACGTTAGGGCGTCCAACGATTGCAACTTTTACCCCTTGCCTTAAGATGTCTGAAGTTTTTGCACAATCAAGTATTCTGTTGATTTCTGACAAAGAGTGATTAAATTTGTCTATCAAATATGAATATTCAGGCTCTGCAACATCTTCTGGAAAATCAATTCCTGCAACAATTCTGGATGTTGTTTCAAAAATTTCACCTTTGATTTCATTAATCTTTAATGCAAGAACACCTGATAAATTTTTGGCTGATTGAATTGCAAAGTTTGAAGTTTTTGCATGAATTAAATCATCAACGGCTTCAGCCTGAGAAAGGTCAAGTTTTTTGTTCAAAAATGCACGTTTTGTGAATTCTCCGCGTTCAGCCATTCTGGCACCATTTTTTAAAACAATATCCAGAATGTTTCTAACCACATTTACTCCGCCGTGGCATTGAATTTCAATAACATCTTCTCCTGTGTAGCTGTTCGGATTTTTGAACGGCAAAATGACAACCTCGTCTATTTTTGTGTCACCATCTAATATCCAGCCGTGACAAATTTTGCCGGCAGGCAAGTTTTCCTTGTTAGAAATTTTTGTTGCTATGTCAAAGCTTTTGTCTCCGGAAATCCTAATAACACCAACGCCGCCTGTTCCCAGCGGTGTTGAAATTGCAGCTATTGTTTCAAATTCTTGCATTATATTCATAATGCAATTATACAATAAATATTTTAATTATAGATTTATTACGAATGAATTTGGAATGAACATTTGGTGCAATGTCCTTTTGGATGAAGAACTAAATTATCTTCCAAATCATACATTCTTTCAATTTTTGTAATAAGCGGAGCACCGCATTTAGGGCATTTTAAACCTCCTGCCCCATTTAAAATCAGTTCTTTTAAGCTTTCAATGATTTCAGGAGATACAATATAACCGGAAATGTCTTTTTCAAACTTTTTGATTTCTGAAGGTTCACATTTCAGAACTTTTGCCAGTGCCTGTCGGATAGTCACCGGTAAAAAGAGCTCTTTGCCTGATTCAACCTCTTCTACAATTTCTAAAGGTATATTTGCAGCAATTGCTAAACCTTTTTGTGTAAAGCCGTTTTCTTCTCTTTTTTCTTGAATAAATCTTGCTAATGTTTTCATACCGAAATAATACCATAAATACGTATATAAGATATTTGTTAAGAAATGTAACAAGGTGGTTGTGGGTTAAAAGTCTTGATATTATTGGGTTTTAATATTTTGTATATAAAATATCAATATAAAAAGGCAATTTTTGTATTTCAAAATTGTTTATATAAATACACAGGGAAATTAAGTTAAAGAAACGGGGAAAATTATGGTTGCTACAAATCTATCAACAGTAAATGGAATGTTCTGGAATTGTCTACCTACTATGTACACTAATTTCGGTAATGATACCCAAATTACAAATATTGATGCGTACAATCCTTATAATTTAACAGCATCATTCAGCCCGATGGCTGCAGCAACTTACGGAACTTCAACAATCCCTAGTTCAATCTTCAACTGCTATGCAGCAGCTCCTGGTGTTGCTGGCGGCGGATGCTCTTCACAAGCTATACAACAAGCAGCTGTAGCAAATGCTCAAGCATTATCAACTCCTGCTTTAAATAATATCGGTGATGCAAGCAGAATGTCTACATTAAATATGATTGCTCAAGCAAAAAGCTTATTAGATAACAAAAGAAATCAACCAGGTGTATCTGAAGAAGATAAACAAAAAATCCAAGAATACATCGACAAATTGATTGAACAAGAAAAGAAAATACAAGAATTAGCTAAAGATAGAACTTTAGATCCTGCAACAGGATGCTACAAAATGGGTGAACTTGAAGTAGCTACAAGACAATTAAAAAATGAAGCAGTAGATTTTGCTAACTCAGTTGCAGTTGCTTCAACCGAAACAACCGGTTCAACAGGAACTACTGGTACTACAGAAGCTACTGGTACTACAGAAGCTACTGACACAACCGGTGCAAGTGAGTCTACAGAAACTTCAAATGAAACTGCTCAAGGTACTGTTGATAATTTCGATACAGCAACAAGAAATGCTACAGACCAAATCTATGATGCAATCGAAGGCCTTGGAACTAACGACAAAAAAATGAGAGAAGTTCTAGACTTAGTTGATAAAGATAACGTAATGGACTTAGTACTTTGCTGGAACAAATATCACTCAGCTCAACACGGTGAATCTTTAATGAAAGCATTTATGTGGGATGCTAGCTCAGGATTCTGCTGTGCAGGCGGCGATAAAGTAAAATACGGAAAATTGATGGCACGTGCATTACGTGATAAAGCTGAAGAATTAGGCGTATATGATGAATGTGCAGCAGATTTCGCAGCTATCGATAAAGAAATGAGTTCAACATTCTATGTAAGCAACGATGTTTACAAAAACTATGATAACATTGTAAAAATAATTGGTGACAAAATGGGCAGTAAATACAGCTCTCCATACGCTAAAGGTGGAGCATCAGTTCAAGCTCAAGGCGAAACTCAAAAACCTAAAAAAGAATTCAAATGGTACAATCCATTAACTTGGTTCTAGGCTGAATAGATAGATTAAATAAGTATCAGATAAATTCCTGATTCCTCAATAAGAGAAATGTGAATAATATCCTAAGGTTAGTAAAGTAGTGTAGAAATATTTTGTCCTGCAAAATTTTGCAGGACTTTTCTTTTAAAAACATTATGCCAATACTGGTGGTATAATACCCCGTCCGGCGAGGACTTGATTTTTTTTTTTGACCATATTATTATCCTAATGTAGAGTGCTTACGCCAATAATCACTCAACAAAGAAAAGGATAAACTCATATGTCAATTAACTTGAAAAACAAACAAGAAATTGTTAAATCATTCGGAAAGAACGAAAAAGACACTGGTTCAGCAGCAGTTCAAATCGCTATGTTGACTCAAAAAATCAGTGAATTAACAGAACACCTAAAATCAAACAAAAAAGATTTCGCTACAAAAAGAGGTCTTTTAATGATGGTAGGTAAAAGAAAGAGATTACTTTCTTATGTTAAAGCTCAAAATCTTGACGAATACAGAGAATTAATCAAAAAGTTAAAAATTAGAGGTTAATCTTAAAGAAATAAAAACGGCTGACTTTTTTAAGAAAGTCAGCCGTTTTTTTAGAAATAGGAGTTTTATGAAAACATTAAAATCTATGCGTCTGCATATCGGGTTATTTGGAAAAACTAATGTTGGAAAGTCTTCAATTTTAAATAGAATTACTAATCAAGATGTTTCTATTGTCTCTGATATTGCAGGAACAACGACAGATGTTGTTGAAAAATCAATGGAATTGCTGCCTGTTGGTCCTGTAAACTTTTTAGATACCGCAGGAATTAATGACGTTACTGCACTTTCTTCAGAACGTATAGAAAAAACAATGAAAGTTTTAAATAGAACAGATGTTGCTGTAATTGTTTGTGATTATAACGGGATTGATGATTATGAAAAATCACTTATCCAAAAACTGAATGAACTTGATATTCCATTTATTATTCTAGTAAATAAAACAGATATACAGGCAGTAAATGACGAAATTCTGACTGAATTGAAAAATCTGTCTGAGCACGTAATTTTAACTTCTACAGTTTCTGATGGTCAACTGGTTTATAAATTTAAAGAAACTTTGGTGAAACTTTTGCCTGACAGCTTTGTTAATTCGCCTCAAATTGCAGGTGATTTAGTTCCTGAAAAAAGTACTGTAATTCTTGTGATTCCTATTGATAAAGAAGCTCCAAAAGGCAGGATTATTCTTCCGCAGGTGCAAACTATTAGAGACTTGCTGGATAGTAATTGTGTAACGGTATCTGTAAAAGAATCAGAATTACAGAATGCTTTAGATAATTTAAAAACTCCTCCTGCTCTTGTAATAACAGATTCTCAGGCTTTTAAAACAGTGGCAGAAATTGTACCTGATGATATTCCTTTGACATCTTTTTCAATTCTTTTTGCACGGTTAAAAGGCGATTTAAAGGCTTTTGCTGAAGGGGCAAAGGCTATTGATACACTTGAAGACGGTGATAAAGTTTTAATTCTGGAAAGCTGTACGCATCACGCAATTGAAGACGATATAGGCAGGGTTAAAATTCCAAACTTACTAAGAAAGAAGACGGGTAAAGATTTGGTTATTGAAAATATTTCAGGTCACGATTTCCATGATATTTCCGAATATAAATTAGTTATACATTGCGGTGCTTGTATGACAAATCGACGGGAAGTTTTATCAAGAATTTTGATAGCAAATCAGAAAAATGTACCTATAACAAATTATGGAATAGCAATTTCTTATTGTCTTGGAATTTTACCGCGTGCAATAAAAATTTTTGAAGTATAATACTAGTATGAGTGGAAGTAAGAAGATACTGGCTATAAATTTTGGCGGAATCGGTGACGAAATATTTTTCCTGCCGACACTTATTTCGTTGAAAAAAGAATTTCAAAATTCGCACATAACTCTTGCTCTGGAGCCAAGAAGTAAAAGTGTAAAAGATTTAACCGATGTGATTGATGATTTACTTTTAATTGATCCAAAAGGTAAAAATAAATATTTTGAAATGTTTAAACTTTTACTGGAGGCACGGAAAGGAAATTTTGATATTGTTGTTTCTTCCGGCGGTAATAAATTAATCAGTATATTGTTATTTTTAACAGGTATAAAAGTTCGCTGCGGATATGATACCGGAAAATTGAGTAAACTTTTGCTGACACATGCTATGCCTTTAAACAAAAATCAATATGCCTGCAAAATGTACCACGATTTAATCAGGAATATCACGGATATTAACACAGAACTTCCTGAGGTCATTATTAATCGAAAAGATAAAATTTCTAATTCTGTTTTAATCCATCCCGGAGTTAGTAAATTAAGTGTTCAAAAAGGTTGTATTAAAACAATAACCCCTCAAGTTTGGGCAAAGACAATTGATTTATTGGTTGCTGAAGGTAAAAAAGTTATGCTTGTTGGCGGACCTGACGACAAGGAATGTATTGAAACAATTCTTGAAAATGTCAGAACTCAAAACTTTGAAAATTTGTATGGAACCACAAAAAATTTAAAAGATTTAGGTGAACTTATTTCATCTGCGGATAAATTTTTATGTTCTGATTCTGCACCTCTGCATGTGGCTGTCGCTCTTGGTACAAAAACTTATGTGATTTTTGGACCAACTGATGATAATGCACTTATTCCGAAAAATGAAAATGTTGTTGCCATAAAAGCTAATGATAAGTGCGAATTAAAACCTTGTTTGTGGGCTAGACGCCAGACAACCTGTGAAAAACTTGATTGTTTAAAAATTACAGCTTCCAAAATTGCAGATACTGTCTGTAATAAATAACTGAATTGATTATTTACCCCTAATTTTACAAAATGTAAACAATTTATTAACTTGTGCAATTTTCTACTTTCAAAATACTTTATATAAATGTAAGTAGTAGTGTGAAAGGTTATTGTCATTCATGGGTTTCAGTGATGTTGCTACAGTTGGATTTGCAATAAGAAACATCGACAAGGTGAATTCAGGTGATTTGGGAAGAATTCCTATTGCTGCCGGTCAAACCTATAGTGCTCTAAAAGCCGGAGCAGAGCTTAATAGTCTATTTGCAAAAGGTGCTCAAAGTGCAGTTCTTGCCGCAGGTAACGACAGCTCAGTTTTAAAAACTGTTTCTAACGGTGTAAATAAGCTTGCAAATGGTGTTAAAACTGTTGCCAATGAAGAACCTGTATTAAAAGTTATAACTAAAGGTGTTAAGTTTGCCAGTGAAAATGTTAATACTTTAATTTGTGCATCAAGTGCTTTAAAAGTTTTAACATCAGAAAAAGAAGAAAGAAAAAATGTTTTGATTTCTGAGGTTGGATGTATCGCAGGTATGTTCCTCGGTGAAGGCTGGATGAAGAAAAATCTTAACAAATACCTTGATAAATTACCTATTGATAAGAAGTTTGTACCTATCATAAGAGGTGCATTGTTTATTGCAGGTTCAATCGGTGCTTCAACTTTAGGTCAAAAAGCAGGTAAAAAAGTTGCTCAATACTGGGATAAACCGCTTAAAAAAGAAGATACTGAAGTTCAAAACAATATCAATAATAAACAGACTGTACATGTTGATTATAAGGCATAAGCTCATTTCTTGCATATAAATGCTTGTTTTGTTATAATTTAGCCCGAGGTGGATTATTATGACAAATATTAAAATAACAAAAATGCAAGGATGCGGGAATGATTTTGTAATTATGGATTATTCTGAATATGAAAAAACAGGTCTTTCAATGTCTGAATTAGCTGTAAAAATCTGTGACAGACATTTTGGGATCGGGGCTGATGGAATGATAATTCCTGATACTTCAGCAAATACTGAAACGGACATAGGCTGGTTTTTCTATAATAATGACGGTTCTACTGCCCAAATGTGCGGTAACGGTATGAGATGTTTTGCAAAGTATGTTTATGATAAAAAGCTTGTAAATAAAAAAGAATTTAGTGTTAAAACACTTGCAGGTATTATTAAACCTCAAATTTTGGAAGATAGAACTGTACGCGTAAATATGGGTACTCCAATCTTAGAATATGAAAAAATCCCGTTTAAAGGTGAAAGACAAGTTCAGGTAAAAGATAGAACATTTGAAATCACACCTGTTTCAATGGGAAATCCTCATTGTATTATTTTCACAGAAGATGATCCTATGTTTTTGGCTGAAAATTATGGTCCGGATATGGAAAAACATTCATATTTTCCTGAAAAAACAAATACTGAATTCGTAAAAATCGTTTCTGAAAATGAAATTGATATGCGAGTTTATGAACGCGGCTGCGGTATTACTCTCGCTTGCGGAACAGGTGCTTGTGCAAGTGTTGTTGCGTGTATTTTAAATAACTTAACACAACATAATGTGAAAGTTAATCTTCTTGGCGGGGCTGTAAACATTGAATGGAGCGGAACTAAAGAAAATCCGAATAAAGATATTTTTCTTATTGGCCCTGCTGAATACAGTTTTACGGCGGACTACATGTTGTAATAATTTCTTTTTTTATGATAAGATTTTATTATTACAGTCATAAATAGCAAAAGGAGACAAATTAAAATGAAAAAATATGAATTAATGACTATATTCAAACCAAATTTAGATGCTGAAGAAGTTGATAAATTAATCGAAAAAATTTCTTCAATTATTGTTGAATTCGGCGGTTCTGTTGAATCTACTGACAAAGTTGGCAGAAAAAAATTAGCCTACGAAATTCAAAATTTCAGAGATGGTTATTTCTTAACAAGCATTCTTTCTTTACCTGCTGAAAAAATTGCTGAATTCAAAAGACAATTAAGATTAAATGATAATATCTTAAGAACAATGTTTATGGAAGTTTCAGAAAAAGCTTCAGTATAGAACCGCGTAAACCGGTGTGAAGTCTGAATTTGGCGGCGATAAGCCGGCAATCTGAAAACGAAACATTATATGACCGCCGTTGCGAATGAAGAGCAGATGAATGAGCGTACAAATCTTTGATTTGACAGGCGGTAAGAATGAATAGAAATAAGGATATCTAATAATGACATTAGCAAAAGCAGTAGTTACAGGTATAGTTTACAAAGAACCAAAAACAGGATTCACAGCGAATAATGTTGCAGTTTCTTCTTTTGTAATGAATATCGGTACTCAGGACGAAATTCTTATAAGAGTTATCTCAAAAAGACAAGCTCTTGAAGAAGTGGTATCTAATCTTTCAAAAAATCAAAAAGTACTTGTTGAAGGCAGATTACAATGCGGTGTCAGCAAGATGGATGACGGTACTGAGAAAAAAGTATACGAAATTGAAGCTGCTACTATCGAATTGATGGGTGCATCTTCATCAGTATCAGGTGTTTCTGAAGACGGTGACATCTTAACTTTTGGAGAAATGGAAGCTCCTGCGGCAGCTGAAGCTGATGTGTTAATGGACGATGAGGAAGTTCCATTTTAACAAGAATATTATAGTAAAATAATTTAGTAGAAATATAAGGCTAGAAAGGCAAATTAAGAAAAATGGCAAGACAAGATGACAAGAAAAAACGCAAAAATTGTAGTCTTTGTGCAGACAAAGTTGAATCAATTGATTACAAAGATGCTGCGAAATTAAAAAGATATTTAACAGAAGCTGGTAAAATCATTCCTCGCAGAATTACAGGTAACTGTGCTGAACACCAGAGAATGATTGCTAAAGCTATTAAAAGAGCTAGAGAAGCAGCTATTATCAGCTATACTTTTGACTAATTTTTAGTTGAAGTACAAAATTTAAAAAGAGGATGTTAATTTTTTATTTAACATTCTCTTTTTTAGCAAAAAATATTATTTTTATATTTTATAATCTCTAAATCGTAAGGGGGCAAAATGAATATTCCGGCAGTAAATAATAATTATGATAGAAATACAAATTTTGGAGCAATTTTTAATTTGAGAAAAACTTCAAATTCATTGTCACAAACTGTTATTGATGCAGTAAAAAATGCAACTGTGCCTGCTGAGGCTCAAAAAATCGAGAAAAAATTCCAGATTGGCGACGGTTCATTATACGTATATGTTCCTGATGAAAATTTAGAAAAATTATTACAAAAACTCAACAGCAGAATTACTCCTGATGCACAAGTAGATTTTATTACCAGAGTCGATTAGTACGTTTTTAAATATTACCTGTTGAACTGTTTCTGTCATCTTCAAGCTGGCGGATGTCAATATTTTGCGAATCTTCTTCTGCGTAATTATTTATTGCAGGAACATCAATCTCAACGTTAACATCTGCATCAACCATTTCAATATCGTTTTTATCAAATTCTTTGGTTTTACCGTCTTCCATTTTAACCGCAACTTTTCCGCTCATAAATTGAAGATAGCAGACTTTGCCCAAACCTTCTGTTGTCATTACAGATGAACCAATCGGCGGCATGCCTTTTGCAGCATCAATATAATTTGAATATTCATAAGTAAGACAGCATAAAAGCCTTCCGCAGGTGCCGGAAATTTTCCCTGGAGCAATCGGCATACCTTGATCTTTTGCAAGTTTTACGTTGATTGTTGCAAATTTTCTTAAAAAACTTGAACAGCAGAATGGTTGTCCGCAAATTCCAACACCTTCTAAAATTGAGGTTTCGTCACGAACTCCGATATGACGAAGGTCGATTCTGACTCTTGTGAATGTTTGGGTTAAATCTTTTAAAAGTGCTCTAAAGTCAACTCTTTCAGGTGCTGTATAATAAAATGTGATTTTGCGTCTGTCAAAAGTTATACGGCATTGAACAAGATTCATTCCGAGTTTATGTTGTTTTACCAGTGCCTGACATTTAAAAAATGCTTCTACCTCTTCTTTTTTTATGTCTTCAAGGGTTTGTAAGTCTCTTTGTGAAAGAGTTCTGATAACAGGAAGTGGCTCAGGTTTATGTTTTGAATTATTCCAAATTTGTTCAATTTCAGAATTAACAATAAAAACTTTAAGAGCTTCTTCCCCTTTTTCAGTTCTTACAATAACCATTTGACCGTCTTCAAGTTTGATTGTTTCCGGTACATTTAGCGGATAATATGTATTTTTTAAATATCTAACTGCAAATTTCATTATACGTATCTTTCTTCTTCTTTCAGTTTTCTGTTCATTAGTTTTGATAATAATTCTTCCGGCGTTATATCAGTGTAAACGGCTTCATAAATTGCACTTGAAACCGGAACTTCAATGTCCAGTTTTTTAGCCAACTCGCAAATTGCTTTAGATGTTTTAACACCTTCTGCAACAGAACCAAGTTCAGAAAGAATATCATTTATTTTCTTTCCGCGGGCAAGCATTGAACCTACTGTGTAATTTCTTGACATAGGTGAAGAACAAGTTGCAATCAAATCACCCATACCTGAAAGTCCGTAAAGAGTTGAAGGGTTTGCCCCAAGTTGAATACTTACACGAACAATTTCAGCCATCCCGCGTGTTAAAAGCGAGCCTGAACAGTTGTCGCCTAATCCCATTGTGTGTGCAAAACCTGAAGCAATTGCAATAACGTTTTTCAAACTTCCGCCAAGTTCAACCCCGATAACATCGGTGTTTGTATAAAGTCTGAATTTGTTTGGAACGTTGCAGGCTTTTTGTACAAATTCTGCAGTTGCAATGTCTTCACACGCTACACAAGCTGCGGTTGGTTTTCCTTGTAATACTTCTTTTGCAAGTGTCGGACCTGACAGGATTACTAATTTTTGTTCAGGAAGAACATCTTTAATAACTTCTGACATTCTCATCAATGACGGCAATTCAATACCTTTTGATGCGTTAACAAGAATTTGTTCAGGTTTTATTCCTGCTTTTTTCAAGTTTTCACAAACATCACGTGTTCCGGATGTTGCTACAACTGATAAGATAATATCTGCATTAGAGATTGCTTTTGATAAATCTGATGTGATTTCAACTTTACTATCTAATTGTACTTCAAGAGGTTTTGAACAGTGTTTGTTTTTGATTAAATCTTCTGATAAATCCTGTTCTCTGCCCCATACTGTTATATTTTCAAAATTATCTGTTAAAAGCCACGCTAAAGTTAACCCCCAACATCCTGCTCCAAGAACTGTTAATTTCATACTTTTGTTATCCTCCTCTTAAGTGGAATTTGTTTTAATCTAAATTTATTATGAGCTTCATTGCTTCTATGTCCGTGAGGCAATGAAGCTCTGTTTGAATTTTATACAACGGATTCTTTATTTATTACTCTGCGTAATACTCCGCCGACTTTTTTTAATTCTAATCTTGCACTATCAACATCTGTTTTGATTTGAATCATAACTATTGCAGTTTTTATTTCCCAGTCACATTTTAATAATGCGGCAAGGGCTTCGCTGTGAGAAACTTCTGCAATTTGTGAAACTATTCTGATAGCTCGGTCTTTTAGTTTTTCGTTAACTGCTTTAAGGTCAATCATAAAGTTTTCGTAAGTTTTACCGATTTTAATCATTGCTCCTGTTGACAGCATATTTAAAATCATTTTTTGAGCAGTACCGGCTTTTAGTCTGCTTGAACCTGCAATGACTTCAGGTCCAACTTCTGCACAAATAACGTGTCCTGCATCTTCTGCAATTTTTCCTTTTGAGTTGCAGGTAATCGCAATTGTTGCGGCTCCAATTTCATCAGCTTTTTCAAGAACGCCAAGTAAATATTTAGGATTTCCGCTTGCAGAAATTACAACGCAAACATCTTTATCGGTCATAACACTTGCGTCATTTTTACCTGCTTCAAAGTTATCTTCAGCACCTTCTGCTGCATTTAGTATTGCTTTTTCACCACCTGCAATTATGCCTTGAACCATTTCTCTGTCGACACTAAATGTCGGCGGACATTCTGAAGCGTCCAAAATTCCGAGTCTGCCTGAAGTACCGGCACCAAAGTAGAACAATCTTCCGCCTTTTCTAAAAGCTTTTGCAATAATATCAATGGCTGCAGCGATATTAGCGGCTTCGTCCCCTACGACTTTTGCAACAATAAGATCTTCTTCATTCATCTTTCTAACCATGTCGATAGTTGATAATAAATCAATATCTTTGGTGTTTTCGTTTCTGTACTCGGTAATCACTTCTGCCATAACAGACTCCTTTCCGAAAATCAGTTAACTGATTTTCCGTATTACACTAATTTAACCAAATTTGCCATTTCAATTGCAGTTTTTGCAGCGTCAGAACCTTTGTTACCGGCTTTTGTTCCGGCTCTTTCAATTGCTTGTTCTATATTATCTGTTGTCAGCACTCCAAATATTACAGGAACACCTGTTTGAAGGCTAACCTGTGCAACTCCTTTGGAAACTTCTGCAGAAACATAATCAAAGTGCGGTGTTGAACCTTTTATAACCGCTCCAAGGGTAATAATTGCACTATATTTGTTTGATTTTGCACATCTCTGGGCTATAACAGGGATTTCAAATGCTCCCGGAACTTTTACTATATCAATATTATCAGGATTAACTCCGTGTCTTTTTAATTCATCAACTGCTCCAGATAAAAGTTTTGAACCGATAAAGTCATTAAATCTTGAAACAATTATACAAAATTTATCCTCGTTTGTTGTTGTTAATTGCCCTTCAAATGTTTTCATTATACCTACTCCTTAAAAATATCCGAATATATTATGGGAGTAAAGCTTGAATATAAATTTATCCCAAGTCATTTACTCCCTTATAATATACAATATAAATGGTTATTTTACAAGGATTCCGCCAAAAATCTTATAAAAAATATATAATGAAACAAGTATTAATAAAACTCCGCTGAATTTCATGATTTTTTCGGAAAGCTGGTAGAATTTTTCGCTTGTTTTAATTTTAGAAGTTACAAATCCTGCAATAATTAAAATTAGTCCCTGACCGATTGAGAATAAGAAAAGCATAATTACTGCATTGCTTATTTTAGCCGAAATTGAAGCGAATGCCATGATACTTGCTAAAATTGGAGTTGAGCAAGGGGTCCCGATAAGAGCAAATACTGCACCTAAAATCAAAGGATACAAAAAGTCATTATGCATTTTATTTTGCGGGATTTCCTTAATCATAACCGGTAAATCAAATTCGATTACACCGAGGATTTTTAACCCCATAATCATAATGATGGACGCAACAATTAATGCGAAATATGGATTTCCGATGAATATTTTGCCTGTAATTGCACAGATTGCACCGATTACTGCAAAAACGATACCTGTACCTATTACAAATACAATCATTTGTAATAGTGTTTTTAAAGGTTTTTCGTTAGAATATCCGCCGATATAGCCTATAATTAGCGGCAGCATTGACAGTGAGCATGGTGAAATTGATGAAATCAAACCTCCTAAAAATGCTGCACCAAATAATAGATAGATACTTGTTTGGGTAGAAAAAAGCTGTGTTAAGTTTTCCATTATTTTAAACCTTCAATATATGTTTCAAGTTGTTCTTTAGGGATAGATGATTCAATTCGTTTATACTGTGTGCCGTCTGAATTTAGCATGATAATTGTTGGAACAAGCTGTACATTGTATTTTCTTATCATGTTGTTATTCATGTCATTGCGATTATCAACAATAATTTCGGTATAAACAATTCTATCATTGTATTTTGGTAATACTTCTTTGAAAACTTTTTCAACTTCTTTACACTCTAAGCACATTGTTGAAGAAAATTTTATGATTTGCGGTTTACCTTTTGCTTCGGCAACAAATGACGTATCTTTGTGGAATGTCAATCCGAAAAAAGCAAGAATCGGAATAATTAAAATTGCTAAGATTGTTATAATTGATTTTACATTCATAATAAATCTCCCCTTTTATTTATAACATATTATTATTGCTAAATTAAAATTTTTACAATATACAGTTGGGGAAATTTAAAAATTTTTACAAATTTAGAAGTGCATATCAAAATGCGGAGGCATTCCGTTTACTTTTTCATTTTCAATTCTCATTGCAGAACCGATAGTAAAGTTCTGGGCTGTTGTTTTGTTAATTTCAAACGCAACATCACCGTTGAAAACTTCTTTGTTTTCCTCTAAAAACTGGAATAATGGCGTCGCAGGAGCTGAGATAATTCCTTCGAGAGTTTCACCAGCCTGCTGCAGAGTTCGTTCAGGAACTTTTACGTTAAGTCCAAATGGTTTGTAAGGTCTATTGAATGTAAAATTTTGATCTGCCATAATTATACCCTTTTTTACTAAGATTATTCATATAGTCGGCATTTTTCTTTAAAAATTTAGTATTTTCTTTTAAATGTTAAAATTTGTGAAGATAAGTGTGGTCTTACTTTATGCTATGATTTTTGTATGAAGAAGTTGAAAGATTTTCAAAACGAGTTAAATAAATGTTCAAAATGCGGACTTTGTCAGGATGTCTGCCCTATATTTGAACTAAGTTCTAATGAATGTGCTGTCAGCAAGGGTAAATTTATCATGCTGCACGGTGTAACAAAAGGTGATTTAAAGCTTTCAAAAAACATAAATAAATATATTGATATGTGTCTAAAGTGCGGTAAATGTAATAATTCCTGTTCTGCAGGAATTGATGTCTGCCAGATTTTAAACACAGCAAAGTATGAATATATGAATGGATGTTTTATTAGTAAAATCGTAAAATTTCTTCACGGCAGTTTTATTTTTGGAAATTTCATAAGGTTTGGAAAGTTGATATCAAAACCCTTTAGACCTAAAAAAAATGTTAGTAAAAATCCAACGATGAAAGTACTTTATTTTAAAGGCTGTGTTAATCAAGTTTGTCCGAAAACTGATAATTATCTTCATAAAATCTTTAAAAATAGAGATATAGAGATAATTGACCCCGATTTTGACTGCTGCGGTCTTCCGTTTTTGTCTGAAGGCAATATGGAAAGATTTGAACAGGCTGCAAAATATAATTTGAAACTTTTAAGCACTGATTGTGATTATATTGTTGCTGATTGTGCAAGCTGCGAAAGTACTGTTAAAGACTATTCTAAATATTTTAATACTGAGCCTGTTGAAATTTATCCATGGGGTAATTTAATAGCACTGCAAAAAATACATTTCAAATTTAATAAAAATATAAAGGTTACATTTCACAAACCCTGCCATCTTAGCAACGATGCTTTCTTTAGCCAAATTTTAGGGAACTGTGAAAATGTTGAATATACCGAAATGAAGGATTATGATAGCTGCTGTGGAATGGCAGGAACTTTCGCAATAAAAAATTCTAATTTAGCCAAAAAACTAATGACAAAAAAAGGAAAAAATATTTCTGAAACTAATACAGATTACGTCATAACAACCTGTCCGGCATGCATTGTTGGGTTAAAGGCAGGTCTGTTTTTAGCCGGAAACAGAAAGACAAAAGTCGTAAGCCTATTAGAATTCTTAGCAAAGGCAGATGAAATTAATTAGGTTCTTTAACTATTCATAACGCAATGCATCAATTGGATTTAATAACGATGCTTTATAAGCAGGATAGTAGCCAAATCCTATGCCTATAGCCGCTGAAAATCCCATTGAAAGAAGTATTGATTCTATAGTTATAGCAATGTTCATGCCGGCAAACTTTTGCATTAAAAATGCTCCTGAGATTCCTATAAATACACCGATTAGTCCGCCAATCATTGATAACAAAAACGATTCAATAAGGAATTGAACCCTAATATCAGACGCTTTTGCTCCGATTGCCATACGAATGCCGATTTCTTTAGTACGTTCAGTAACAGATACCAGCATAATGTTCATAATACCGATTCCGCCAACAATAAGCGACACCCCTGCGATTGCACCGAGAAGTAAAGACATTGTTTTTGTTGCAGATTTTATAGTTTCCTGCATTTCAGCAAGGTTACGAATTTCAAAATCATTTTCCTGATTTTTGCCGATATGGTGGCGTTCTTTTAGAATTTCAGTGATATCTTCTTCAGCAAGGCTTATAACTTCATCATTTTGAGCTTTTACCGCAATCATTCCGACAGTACCCGGAAAATCTGTTCCGAAGACTTTCCTTTGAGCTGTTGTGATAGGAATGAACACCATATCATCCTGATCCTGTCCCATTCCGCTTGAACCTTTTGTTTTCAATAAACCCACAACTTTAAACGGAACATTGCCGACCCTGATCGTTTTTCCAATCGGGTCAACATCGCCAAACAATTCTGTTGAAACGGTTTGACCAATAATCGCAACTTTAGTGCTGTTTTTATTGTCCTCGGGTAAAAAAACTCTGCCTGATTCGATTTCATAATTTCTTATCATAAAATAAGGCATAGTAGTGCCACCAACAGTAGTTGACCAGTTCTGGTTGCCGTAAGTAATTTGTTTACCTTCGGATGAATACGGTGCGATTGCAAGAATTCCTCTGGATTTTGCCTCAATCGCTGCTGCATCTTTCATTGTTAGAGTCGGCTTTGTACCCATACCCATACGAACCCCGCCGGATTTTGCAGATGCAGAACGTATCATTAAAAGATTACTGCCCATTGATTCCATATCTTTTGCAATTTTTTTACTCGCACCTGAACCCACTGCAAGCATTATAATTACTGCACTTACGCCGATAATTATACCTAAGCTTGTAAGCATTGAACGCATTTTGTTTATTCTTAATGACACTGTTGCCATTTTTAGTATTGATTTAAAATCGAGCATTTTGACCCCTCTCCCTACCCTCTCACCCATACGGGAAATAGAAAATAACGCTTACGCTATTTTCTAGTCCCACAAGGGGCGAGGGTAAAGAATTTATGTTTCTCTTGTTCGATGGGCAAGCCATCTTTCTTTTGGTTCGTCCAGAACTATTTTTCCGTCTTTAAATTTAACCACACGTTTGGTATATTCAGCAATATCCGGTTCGTGTGTTACCAGAACAATGGTTTTACCCATTTCTTCATTAAGCCGTATAAAAAATTCCATAACCTCAATGCTTGTTTTTGTATCAAGATTACCTGTAGGTTCGTCGGCTAAAATTAGCGGTGCATCATTAACTAACGCCCTTGCAATTGCAACACGCTGCTGTTGACCGCCTGACATCTGATTTGGCATGTGGTCTTCACGATTTTTTAGACCGACAATATTCAAAGCCCATTTTGCACGTTCAATCCTTTCGGCTTCTGGAATACCTTTATAAATCATAGGAAGTGACACATTATCAAGAGCGGAAGTTCTGGAAATTAAGTTAAAACCCTGAAATACAAACCCCATTTTTTCACATCTTACCATCGCAAGCCTGTCAGAATCTAAATTCAACATATCTTCGCCATCCAAAAAATATGAGCCGGAATTTGGTTTATCAAGAGTTCCGAGCATATTCATGAACGTTGATTTTCCGGAGCCGGAAGTTCCCATAATGGCAACGAATTCGCCTTTTTTAATACTCAAAGATACATCATCCAGTGCATTGAAAGAGTCTTCGCCGGTTTGATAGGTTTTTATTGCATTTTTTACTTCTATTAAGTCCATATTATAATCCTATTTTTTTTATTTAATTTCATATGATCAATCATTTCACGAATTGAATTAAGTTCATCATAGAATTCTTCAACCTGTTTGCTTGAATTAAGTGATTTATATAAACTTCCGAGTTCAAACAAATCTTTTTTTGCTGGAATTGCAAACATTATACAATCATCAAAAAATGCACATTTAATGCCCTTAGTACCAAATGCAGTCTCAAGAGATTTTAATCTTTCCATGAATGTTGGTGTTGTTAGATATCTTGCTTCAACCTGATCTTTTGTATAAACATTAAACCTTTTGTCAAAAGATATGTCTTCAAGTTTTACATCCTGTAGTTTTTCTTTTTCGATGTAATCCGCTATCATAAATGCAAAAACCCCTAAAACTGCTAGTATGCAAGCAGTCGTAATTCGCCAGTCAGAATTAAAAAATAAATTTTGTACTTCTATTATTACTTTTGAATGGTTAGGCGAAATCCACATAAAAGTTATAAATGCTATAAGTGCAATTAAACCTTTATAATTTATAAGATTATTTTTTATTTTAATATCAAATTTTGAAGTAACTGATGTTTTAGAGGTGATTTTTTTATTTGTTTTAAAAGAAATTATTACACCGTTGAATATTTCGGTCGTATTCTTTCTGGGTCTGGAGCTATTACCACATACTTCCTCCTCTTTTGAACCCCAGCTGAGGTTAGTTTCAGCAATCATATAATCAACATCTTTATAATTACCAATTAAAACATCTCCATTTTTTTGTTTATCAAAATCAGCAAATAAATTGCTTTTTTTTAATATTTTTTTAGTAAAACCTTTGTCTGTTATTTTACTTAAGTTAAATGTTTTCAAAATAATAGAAGTATATTTTTGTTTTAAGAATTTTTTAAATTTTTTGTTTTCTTCGGAAAATATATAGAAAAAATTAATTATACGTGGTAGTGCTATAATCAAACACAATGCAGCAAAAAATATGTTAAATCCTATAATAAAGATTAGTCCTATTAAAAGGATAAATATAAAAATAAGTTCAGCAATTGGTTTTTGTATAAGTTTTAATATTGTTGCTTTTCGTTCGTTTTTATATTTTGAAAGGCCATTTGTAATTTGATTTACAAATTCTTGTTTATTTTCTTTTACCTGCATAGCCTTCTCCTATCTAAACATTCCCGGAGGTCCGCCGCGGCGTTTTGTATTATTTGGTGTCATGCCTTTTGATTTTGCTCCTCCGCCTGTTGAACCAACAATAACTTCGTCACCTATTTTTAAAGCTTTAGAAATTATTTGAACATTTGCATCATCACTCACACCTTGTTTAATATCAATTCTTTGCGGTTTCCCTTTTTCAAGAATCCAAATGCCTTGATTTTTGTATTTTTGACCGTCGATTTCAGGAGTATATTTCAATGCAATTGAAGGTGCACACATAACATTTTTATTGCGGCTTGTTATGATTGAAACATTAGCTGTCATGCCCGGTTTTAGTTTCAAATCTTCATTGCTGACACTGACAATAACGGTATAAGTAACAACATTTGAAGTTACAGTTGAGTCAAGTCTTACCTGAGTAACTTTTCCGTAAAAAGTGCTGTCAGGGTAGCCGTCAAGAGTGTATTCAACTTCCTGCCCTTCTTTTACTTTGCCGATATCTGCTTCCGAAACATTAACCTCTATTTGCATTTTGGTTAAATCCTGTGCAATTTTAAATAGTTCCGGAGCCTGAAAACTTGCGGCAACCGGCTGTCCAACATCAATATCGCGGGAAATTATCGTACCATCAACCGGTGCTATAATTCTTGTGTAACCAAGGTTTGTCATTGCAGTATTATAAGTCGCACGGGCTTGAGCAATGGATGCTTTTTGTGCTCCAACTGAAGCTTTTTGTGCAAGGTAATCGCTTTCAGCTTGATCTAATTCACTTTTAGCGATGAAATTCTTAGCATAAAGATTTTTATAACGGTTATAAGTTTTTTCAGCCATAACCATTTGTGCGTTTAGTTTTGCAAGATTTGCCTGTGCATTATTGATTTGTGCACGGTTTTGGTCAACTGAGGCTTGAAAATTTGCAGGGTCGATTTGAGCCAGAAGTTGTCCTTTTTTTACCTCAGAGTTATAGTCCACATAAATTTCTTTCATCAAACCTGAAACTGTAGAACCAACACTGACAATATTCACAGGGTTTATCGTTCCGGAAGCTTCAACAACCTGTGTAATTGTACACTTTTCCAGTTTTGTTGTTTCGTATTGAACTTTGTTTGAAGTTGCACTAACTCCAAATCCGACAGCTGCGACAAGTGCTATTGCCAGTGGAATAATGACTCTTTTCTTTGCAAATGCTGCTATAATATCGTTTTTTAACATATTATTTTCCTTCTAAAGTTACGGTAACCTGCTGCGGAAGAGCGATTACACTTTCTAAATTTGCTCTTGCTACATTGTATTTATAAATAGTTTCAATATAAGAACACTGTGCATTGTTATAGTTAACTTTTGCATCCTGTAATTGAATATAGTCGCCTAAGCCGACATAATATCTGCCTTCTGCAAGTTCATAATTTTCAAGGGTCTGACGAACTTTTACGGCAAGAAGCGGAATTTGTTTTTCAAGTTCAATCATATTTATGTATGCGTTCTGTACCTGAAAATATATATCCTGATTTAATTGATTTAATGAGTTCTCGGCAATATCAACCTGATATTTTGCAGCATCCACACGATATTTTTGGTTCATTACGTTGAGTGAACTTGAAAGATTAACCCCTACATTGAAGGAGTTTGAGGAATTAGTATCTCTAAATCCATATCCTGCATTTGCTGAAATTGACGGATAATAGTTCCTTTTTACGTAAACAAGGTTTTCTTTTACTGCATCAAGAGTTGAATTATATGCCTTTAAATCAGCTCTATTTTTATAAGCCATTTTCATACACTCTTCAAAAGAGTATGGAAATTCTGAAACTTTATAATCTGTCAATACTTCCAGTTTTTCAACAGAAGAGACCAGTTTTGCATCATTTACACTAACCGGAAGATGACTGTCTTTTTCTCCTGAGGGTTTAGTAATATGTGCTAAATCAACGGGTGCAACATTATCCTGAATATTAAAACCTTCTGTTCCTGCAATTGAATAGTTTGGAGCTTTTGTTAAATACATTGCATTATTTAAGTTTACAAGTGAATTTTTATAAGAATTTTCGGATTTTATAAGTGAAATTTTAGAATCACTTAATGTTACTTCTGCATTAACTAAATCAATTTTTGATTTTATGCCTTCATCATAATACGCTTTAGTTCTCTGGTAATTTCGTTCATTTATATCAACATAGGCTTTGTTGATTAAAACTGTTGCACGTGCGGCAAGAACTTCATAGTACTTTTGTTTAACGGTAAAGGTTGTTTCTCTAACTGTATTGTCAAATAAGTATTCATCAGCGATAAGATAGAATTTTTGCATTTTAATATGAGCATTAGTCCTGCCGAAATTCCATAAAAGCTGGTTCAATGTAGCTTCAACTGAATATACATTAGTGTTTGTCGTATATTTGTTTGTATTTGTATCGTTATAATTGTAGCCTGTTCCGACTCCTATTGTCGGGAAGAATTCTGAACGGGCAACTCCGACATTTGATTTAGAAATGCCATAATTGTATCTGGCATTTTTAATTGCAGGATTATTATTAAGAGCAATAGAAATACAATCATTCAGGCTTAAAATTGAGCCCTGTTCAACTTTGATTTCGTCAATTGCAAAAGCTGTATTTACAGATAAAGCCATTGCAATAAATAAAGTTGCTGCTATTTTTGAAAATGATTGCATTTTAATCCTCATACGTATCTATAACGATTTAACTATATAATAGTTCATTTTTCATCCTATAAAAAGTTGGGAGTTATAAATAAAAATGACAGGTTATTTGTTTTTAACCTGTCATTTTCTTTGCAATATATTATAATATATTATTATTTGCCTAAAGCATTAGCTTTTTGAGTGGTTTTATCAATTACATCAAAGAATAATTTGTCAGAACACTGATCTTTCATTTCGCTAATACCAACAAATGTACATCCGCCTTTTGTTGCAACGTTATCAATAAGTGTTTGAACCGTAGTTTCGCCTCTGTTAAATATCATTTGAGCTGAACCTAATGCAGTTTGGGTTGCAAGGGTTAGAGATTTTTCATATTCTAAACCTAATTTTTCTCCTGCACGAGCCATGTCTTCAATCACTTGATAGAAAAATGCCGGACCTGAACCTGAAATTGCTGTAACAATGTCGATTTGAGATTCGTCAATAATTATGCATTTGCCTATTGAAGTTAACAGGTTTTTAATTAATTCTAAATCAGCATCGGTTGCTTTGGAACCTTTGCAAATCCCGAACATGCCTAGTTTTACAAGAGCCGGTGTGTTTGGCATAATTCTAACAACCCTGTTTGAAGTCAATACTTTTTCAATTTTTTCAGTGCAGACTCCTGCCGCAATAGAAACAATAAGCTTATCTTCGGATAAGTTTTCTTTTATTTCTTCTGTTACGTCAACAACACTGTTTGGTTTTGTTGCAATGAAAATTATATCAGATGTCTGTGCAAGTTTTTGGTTGTCATTTCCAACCGGAATATTTAATCTTTCTGATGCTGATTTAGCAATCTCTTCTGTTATTTCAGAACCTTGAATATCATATATTTTGTTTAATTCAGATGCTGCGATTCCGCTTATAATTGCACTTGCCATTTTTCCACAGCCAATAAAGCCTATTGTTTTCTTCATAATATTTAACCAATTCCTTCCTATTTTGTTGACTAATTAGTTTTTTTACGATAACATCTGAATTATACGACAAATAAATAGTAAAAGGAAATAAAAATGAGACGTACACTAGAAGGAACAAAAAGAAAAAGACAAAACGTAAGCGGTTTTAGAGCAAGAATGGCTACTCCAGGCGGAAGAGAAGTTCTTAACAGACGCAGAGCTCGCGGTCGTCATAAATTAGCTATCACTGCTAAAAAACGTGCTTAGTCCTCACGGGACAGTAAATGCTGCTAAGTCATTATTTATGATGCGGTCAGTCTGTATGTCCTGACAAATTTAACAAGAGGCAGAATGTTACCAAAACATTATCGTTTAAAAAAAAGATCTGCTTTTAAAGCAACATATAAAGTTAAAAACTCCTCCCATTCGGGTGGAGTAACTTTGTTTGCAGGGATTTTGAAAAAAGAGGATTACCCTACAAAAGTTGGCTTTGTCGTAAGTAAAAAAGTTCATAAAAGGGCAGTTAAACGTAATAGACTTAAAAGGCTTATGAGAGAAAGTTACAGACTCCTGCTGAAAAATGGAAATCTTGGAAATTCTCAAAAATATATGTCATTAGTGTTTGTAGGATCAGAAAGAGCTTTAGGAAAAACTTTTTCTGAAATTGATGCCAGTATTTCTAAATTATTAGAAAGGCTTTAGTATGTTTGAGGGTATGTATGTTGAAAATATCATGATGCATTCTGAAACTCGGGTGTATCCAACAGAACCGCAGATTTCTGCGGGTGTGGTTCTGGGTTCGCAGGCAATTTATCGTTATGCACTTCGAGAGTCATCTTATCCAACACTGTCGCTTGTTGATGCTATAACTGACAATAAAGGTAATGTTATCCAGCCGGGACATTACGAATTGGCATTGTCGGATGAACGTGATTTTTTGATTTTAATGCAGTCAAAGCAGGCTATTGCTATAATTCCGGTTTTTAAAGTTGAAATTGATATGTCAGAGTACGCTCAGGTAAGGGATAATAAGTCTTTAAAAAAACAAAAGAAGAAAGAAAAAGAGATTGCAGCAACTAATAAAAAACGAGCTAAACAAGGTATGCCGCCTGTGAATGGGGATGAAGATATAAACCAAGAAGCCTCTATTGAATATGTTTCAGGTGAAGGTAAGAATTATTATTTAATAAAATATGAACGCGGTGATGTGCGAGCTTGGGCTGCAATAAAGGGTTAAATGTTTTCTGTCAATATGTCCTATAATTGTAAAGAATTGTAAATGCAGGGTTTTAAAATAAAGCAATTATTTACTAATTATATACTTTATATATAAGAGAGCAGTTATTTAAGGACTATTTTATGGGTCAAGAACAAAGAAACGTATTAGCAGTAAATCAAACAGCAGGAGCTGCTGAAGGTAATTATGTTCCTTCTAATATCGAAATTGATAGAAGTGATGATTTACAACGTAAAATTATAAGTTCAACATTTGGTGTTATTAAAAATAATATTTTACAGGCATTCTGGTATTCAACAGGTTTGGATGCAAATGTAAACAGTGCATATACTCAGGTTATGACAGACCCGAATCAATGTATAGAAGTTCAAGGTCGTAAATTCTATCCGCATCCGGGTGTTGGAAATTTACAGGCATATAACGAATTAGGTAACCCTAGCGGCGGTTGTTTTACTTTGCACACAATGGGTTAGGAGAGATAAATGAGTAATTCTTTAAACGGAGTACAATTAAATAGCAGAGCCGGTCTTGATATGAGAACCCAGTATTCTGAGATTAATAATCTTCCAAATCCTGATTCTCCTCAAGCTAACACTCTTTCAAATAATCCTATTTATAATATGCTTCAAGTTTTATTTGATGGAACCAAAACAGAATCTATGCCGCATAATACTCCGGAAAATGCAGTTATTGGATCAGATGGTTTAAAAAAGAATTTTGTAAATACAGATCCGGCAGTCGCCCAAAAATTAAATCTTTCAGCATAAAAAAAGACCCTTGATAGAAAGTCAAAGGTCTTTTTTATATTATAGGTTATTCATTAAACACAAGCTGCAGATTTTGATTTTTCAATACAAGAAATTAAAGTTTGAGCAACTGTGTCTTGTTCATCTTGAGTTAATTCAGGGAACATTGGAAGTGAAATAACAACATCGGTGTTAGCTTCTGTAATAGGTAATGAACCTTTACCCATTCCAACGAACGCATTAACTTTTTGTAAGTGAAGAGGAATCGGGTAATAAAGCATTGCACCAATACCATTTTCGCCTAACATTTTGTGAACTGCATCTCTGTTAGGGATTTTAACTGTATACTGGTGATAAACACAATATGTATCATCCAATTCTACAGGAGTTTGAATATCTGAACAGTTTGCAAATAATTTATTATAGTATGCAGCATGTTCTCTTCTTAAAGAATTCCATTCATCGATGTGTTTAGCTTTTACTCTTAAGATAGCTGCTTGAATTTCATCAAGACGGCTGTTAACACCAAGTTCATCGTTGTGGTAACGAACCATAGAACCATGGTTTCTAAGAGCGATTAATCTGTCTCTTAAAGTTTCGTCGTTAACTGTGCAAAGTCCGCCGTCACCCATTGTTCCTAAGTTTTTAGTAGGGTAGAAGCTGTAGCATCCGATATCTCCGAATGTACCAACTCTTTTACCTTTATATGAAGAACCGATTGCCTGACAGCAGTCTTCAATAACTTTTAAATTATGTTTTTTAGCTATTGCCATAATTGCATCCATATCGCAAGGCTGACCATACAGGTGAACCGGAATAATTGCTTTTGTTTTTGAAGTAATTGCAGCTTCAATTTTAGCAGGATCAATATTATATGTATCTGCATCAATATCAACGAATACAGGTTTAGCACCAACGATACCGATAGCTTCTGCTGTAGCTACGAAAGTGAATGCAGTTGTAATAACTTCATCGCCTTCTCCGATATCTAAAGCTCTTAATGCAATGTGTAGTGCATCTGTACCTGAGTTTAATGCAACTGTATATTTGCATCCGATGTAGCTTGCTAATTCGCTTTCTAAAGCTTTTACGTTAGGTCCAAGGATGTAACATCCGGATCTCATAACTTCGCATACTGCTTTTTCAGCTTCTTCGCCGATTTGTGCATATTGGCGTTTTGAATCAAAAATAGGAATCATGTTTATCTCCTTTACTATCTGCCGCTTAATTCATGTTTTTATTATACCACGGTATTTGGTGTCTTAATATAAACTTTATATCCTTAATTTCTTTTAATAATCTAGCAAATTTAATTTTGAGAAATTTTTATATAATCGTGCAATAAATTGTGAAGGATTTATGTCTTTATTTAAAAGTTTACAATCTCTATTAAATCAAATTCCGGATTTTGTCAGGTCTGCATTAGGTCTAAAACAGAAATCATATAAGTTATTAGAAAAAACTAAAAAGTTATCTATTAAGTTATTTCCAAAAGATTCCTGGGCTGTTCCTGAAGATGCTGAGACCTTTACCAGAGTTCGTATTTTGAAGACTGAGGAAAAAGATTACTGGCATGAGATTGTTAGTTTTTTTAATAAAGAAGGTAAGGTTATAAGGAAGTGTGAAAAAGGTTCTCATAAACCTCGAGTTATGAGAATTTTTGAGCATGATTTTAAATTAACTGATAAGATGCAAGGTATAACATCAAAAAAAATAACTACAGAAAAATGGCTGCCTGATGAAGATGGTGTATCCCGCTGGCATTTGATATCAACGGAAGATCAGTTTATTCACATGTGTGAAATGGATGAAAATTCTCGATTTCCGAGGAAAGTTCATATTACTAAAACTGAATTTGATCAGGCTTCTGGTGGTGATAGATTTGCTGTAACAATGACTGAATATCCTGCAAATCTTGGAGCTGAACCAAAGTCAGCGAAAAAGGTTATGGGAGTTACTCTGGAGTTAACGGAAGATGGTGTTCCAAATATTGTTGGGACAGTTGAATCTTCAAATGTTCAATTTCCTACCGATGATAGATTTTTAGCCTTTCGTTTTTTATCAGGCGAGAAAAAACAGGAGTCGTTAGCCCGATTTTTATTACGTGACAAGGGGCTGGCGGAAGCTGATGTTTCTGTGAAAACTTCGAGGTGTATGGTTGCAGAGAAT
This sequence comes from uncultured bacterium, assembly GCA_950022495.1. Lineage (GTDB taxonomy): Bacteria > Cyanobacteriota > Vampirovibrionia > Gastranaerophilales > Gastranaerophilaceae > Zag111. Next base: position 6,335 of record CATLLJ010000002.1, on the reverse strand, counting down.
GCAGTAGCATGTTTTAATTCCCGCCTTGGAGCTATATATTTTAAAGATGTTCCCAGATATTCTTTACCTGCAGATACCGCGGCACATGAAGTTGAACATGCTTATCAGCATGCTCAAATTGGCAGATTGAATGGCGGTTGTTCTATGTATGAAAAACATTGTGCGTCAATATATCCGTCACTGACTGATCCTGCTGAAATTGCGGAAGCTGTTAGATATGTGCAGGCAAGTCTTGACTATCCGCGTTTATCGCCGACTGAAGACTTATCTAAGAATATGGCTTATCAAAATAATTATCTGGAAGTAAAAGCTCGTGAAGCAGGAGAAAAAGTTCATAAAGAATATATGAAGGGCAGAAATTTTTTAGTTCGCCAGTTCAATTATGTGCCGCTGAATTATTTATAAAAATTAAACCAGTGATAATTTTTGATTTTTATTAGAAATTCTTCTTAACTTTTCAACTCTGGTTAAGATATAGTTTGCGTTTTCGTCATCAGGTCTGGATGCTAAAAATTTTCTGTAATATCTTTTTGCGTCGGTGTGTTTGCCGAGTTTATCAAGACATAAGCCAATATTAGAATAAATTTGTGTATAATTAGGATTAATTTTTAATATTTCATTATATAATCCCAGAGCTTGTCTGTATAATTCCATTTTCATAAGCAGTGCTGATTTGCGAACATAGGCATTTAAATAATTCGGCGAATTTTCGATTAATTTTTGATAAATCATTAACGCCATATCTTCTTCTTCTGATTGTTCATGAGCCAAACCTAAATGATATATTGCTTCAGGGTTTTCAGGTTCTATTTGAACGGCTTGAATAAAACATTTTATTGCACAGCATGGTTTCTCGTTTTTTAAATGGCATAAACCTAATTCAAAAAATGTTTCAAACTTATCTCTGTCTAATAGAGCTGCTTTTTCAAGGTATTCAATTGCTTTGTTTATTTTTCCTAAACTTTTATAACAAATTCCCAGTCCGAGATATGTTTCAGCATTGTTTCTATCAATTAAAACTGAATTTAGATATGTAGAAATTGCTTCTTTAAAAGATTTTTTTTCTCTCAAAGAATCTGCTTTATTACGCAAAGCTTCCTTTTTGTTTTTAGACGCAGAAAGGGGTGTCATATATTTAGTTTTCGAATATTGTTCACTCAACTCTTTTTCCTCTGTGCTTTTATTTTAGATTTTTTTTTTCAATTGATGAACAATCCTAAGATGTAAAAATTAATCAATCATTGGATTTATTATCATTCTTGTGCTATAAATTTGTTATGAAGAAGATTTTTTTTGTTATAGGGCTTATGTGTGTTACTTTGCTTCCGGTGGTTGCGTCTGAAGAGGGCGAAATCCATCTGGGTGAAGTCGAACAGAATAAAATTGAACTGCCTAAACTTGATTATAAAGATAAAGATTCACTTGTTATAAGTGATAAAGAAATAATGGATGAAATTGTCAGACTTCAAAAAGAAAAAGATATGGAAGATATTGACAATTTGTGGAAGGGTACGGTTGAAAACAATCAGGTAATCGGGTTTGCCCTAAAAAAACTTGCAACTCCTGAAAGCCAGAGAAGAATACATTCTTCACTAATGGCAAAAACTTTGTCTGCAATTGTTTCCGGAGCTTCTCTTGCTCCATCTTTAATCGGTGCGGATTATGCGCTTCAATCAGCCTCTTACGCCTCAGGAAGAATTGCACAAAATCTTATTAACAGAAAAAATATTCCGCAGGAGATACCGCTGACTGATACAGAACTTATTGAACTTGCAGGATTGGTGGAAAATTTGCAGGATAAGATTATAAATGCTTATTATAATTATAAAGGCAGCCTTTCTCAGTTGAAAGAAACCCGATCAAGAAGTCTTTTATATAATAAGAATTATGCCAAAGCTATGGACGAAGAAGATTTTCTGGAAGTTTCTATTTCATCTTCGCTCTATCAGGATATGCAAATTGAAGAAGAAAAATACATGCAGATGGCAAAGAAATATCATTTAGAACTACAGCGTCTTGCAGGTAAAAAAGTTGTGGACGGTTTGAATTTATATCAATATAATTATGATTCAGCTTTAATAGGAGGTAATGGTAATGTTAAATAGAAGTTTGTTATTATCATTAGTTATTTCTATGGCAGTATTTACCTCTGTGAATGCTGAAACTCTGGATAATGTAGAATTTCCAAAGCCTCCTGCATACAGGGTGGGTATTTCTGAACATCCTGAAAATCAGTATATACAGGCTGAATCTGAAGTTTTAAAGCCGGAAAAAACTTATGCTCATATTGATAATTCCCAAGATGCATCAATTACTGATATGACTTATGCTGATTTGAGTATAAAGCAATTGTCAAAAGAGGTTGCTCAGGATTTGGAATTTGATGAACGTGATATGGTTTCAGATTTATCTTTGTTATGGCAGGGTGCTGCAACACAGAGTGATACTATTAATTTTGCCTTATATAAGCTTGCAAATCCTGATGCAGATAAACCAGACAGTAAATCTATTAAAAAAGTTTTAACAACAATTGCAAGTATGTCGACTCTTGTTGGTGCAAGTATTGCAAATCCTGTACTTGCGGGTTCGTCATTAATCGGCGGTAATATCTTGAATATTATGACACAGGATACGAAAGCTCTTAACTATAAATATACCAAGGTTAATGATGCGGATATGATTATTTTGATTAGAAAAGTCGAAGATTTGCAGCAAACAGCGGTTAACCTTTATTATGACTATATGAGTGCTAAAAAACAGGTTGATTTAACTACAAAACTTGTTGAGGAACGCGAAAGAAAATTCAAACTCGCCCAGCAAAATAATGCATCAAGAGAGTTATTATTGATAACAGACGCATACTATAGAGCTTCTATTGATAAACAACGCAGTGCAAAATCAGAATTCTTTTCAAAACGTGCCGCACTTGAACAGTTTGTAGGCAACGAGGCTTTTGTTCAATTTGAAAATGAACTTGCAGCAAGAGAAAGCGGAGAACCTTCAAAAGTTAAACAGAATGAAGTTCAAGATAATTCAGTAAACGAAGCGTATGCAGAAACCATTAAGAATGTTGAAAATTATACTAATAATCTTGTAACTTCATCTTCTGAACAGAATAATTCTGAATCGTACAGTTATGAAGAAAATAACGTAATGCAAAAATCTGAAAAATCCGACCTTCCTCAATTACGACCATTTGTATACGATGTTGAACAGGATAAACCTCAAGCTTCAACCAAAGAAGATACTCTTACTCAAAATGAGGATACTTTGACAGAAGAAAGTACTGAAGTGGATAAAATTGCATTGGCAGAGGATAAAGAAAAATCTGTTAAACCGGAAAAAAAGAAAAAGGATAAGTATTCAACTAAAGGTTTAATTTTTATTCATAACAACGAAAAAGATAAAAATATAAAAGACTCTGCATCTTCAGAAAATAATTCTGTAGATGAACTGCAGCCGGTAAAAAATCTTACTCCAGCACCTTCTAATGAATTTAATTTTGCACCGTTAGATGAAATCAGAGTTCCGGATTTGGATGGTAAAGGATATTCTATTCATTCCGAATATGGAGCTTATTAGTTTTCATGATGAAGTTTATACCTTACGAAGTGAATTCAGGCGAAATTAATATGCAAATTGATAACGACTTGCTTGATTATGCTATTCGTGATCAGTTGGATTATCCGATTTTTCGTTTGTATGGCTGGAGTCCGGCATGTGTTTCCCTTGGCAGGAACCAGGATGATGCATTTATTGATAAAGATTTTTTAAAGGATAAAAATGTTGATATTGTCAGACGTTTGACCGGCGGCAGGGCACTTTTACATGATGATGAGATTACATATAGTTTTATTTGCCCAATTTCCTATCTGGAACATGGAGAACATATAGTTTCATCTTATAAAGAAATTTCTCAAATTTTTATTGATAAGTTCAAACTTCTAGGTATTGATTTGGCATTTGGAACTTCAAAACCTGTTAAGACGGGGTTTGATTATTGCATGCTAATTTCAACCGGTGCTGATTTATGTTATCAAAATCGAAAACTGATAGGTTCTGCTCAGTGCCGTAAACAAGGTTATATTTTGCAGCACGGTTCAATTTTATATGATTATGATAAGTCGTTACTGGAAGAAATTTTTCAAGAAGAAGTTTCTACAGATGAAATTGTTTCAATAAAAGAGATTAATCCTGAGTTGACAAAACAAGAAATAATTGACATACTTAGTTGTAAGTAAAATGGGCAAAGGGGTAATGTAATGGATTTTAAAAGTAATACTACTCAAATGAGATTACTAAAAGGGTTTTTAATTCTGGGTTGTGCATTTGTAATACTTTTTGTTATCCTGGTTTGTCCTGTTTATAATTCAATTCGCAAAAAACAGGCTATTGAAGCTTTGAGAGTTACACATGCTACACTGCTTCAGGCAAATAAAATGTATTCATTGGTTACCGATGATGACATGGGTAAATATAATACTAATATGCCGATTAATCAGTTTGCAGAAACATATTTTACTCCGTATTTGGATATAATTACATATTGTAAGCTTGGCAGCCAGACAGGCTGTTGGAAATCTCCTCAATATAAGGACTTAAAAAATAAAGCTCAATTTAATAAATCATTATATAGTATAGTTCTTGCAAATAAATCTGTTATCGGATTTCATAAAAATAAAGAAGGTTTAGTAACTATAATTGTGGATATTAATGGTCCTATTGGAGTGAATAAGCTTGGACGTGATGTGTTTGTATTTTATGTGTACAATAATGAAAATCCGCCAAAGATTTGTGATGAGAAAGTTTATAAAGAATTTCCTATTCAAAGCGGCTTACACCTTGGCGGTTACGATAAATGCGGAATTCCACACGATGTTTATAATTACGAAGATTTGATATCAAGAGATTTTTATGAAGGTTGTAATAAAAAGGTGCCGACCGATGAATTTGGAGTTGGTTCAGGGTCTGCCTGTGCGGCCATGCTTAGTAAAAGTGATTGGATGATGGACAAAAACTATCCTTGGTAGTATAATTTTTTTAAAATGTAGGGGGATATATGACAGATAAGAATATTAAAGCAATGATTATGGCTGCTGGATTAGGTTCACGATTAGAACCTATAACTTTACTTATGCCAAAACCGTTGATACCTGTTATGAATAGACCTCTAATGGATATAATTTTATCTCAGCTTTCTTCAATTGGTGTAAAAGATGTTATATCAAATACCTATTATCTTGCTGATCAAATTGTTAACCGCTATGAAAATAATAATTTAGGTGTGAATTTTAATTATATAAAAGAAACAGAACTTTCCGGAACTGCTGGCGGAGTAAAAAAATGCCAGTTTTTCTTTGAAAAAGGAGAAGATTTTATAGTTTTATCCGGTGATGTTTTAACTACTGCTGATATCAGGCATGGTATTGAAATCCATAAAAAATCCGGTGCGGTTGCAACAATTGGTGTTAAACAGGTTGAACATGAAAAAGTTTCTCATTTTGGTGTTGTTGTAACAGATGATAATGGTTATATTACTGAATTTCAGGAAAAACCGCCTGTTGAAGAAGCAAAAAGCAATCTTATTAACACAGGAATTTATATATTTAGTTATAAAATATTTGATTATATTCCGGAAAATACATTTTACGATTTTGCTAAGAATGTTTTTCCTAAACTTTTACAAGAAAAACAAATAAATACATTTGAGGTTTCTGAATACTGGAATGATGTTGGGACAATTTCTCAGTACAAACAGTCAATGCATGATGTATTTAACGGGGTTTGTAAAATTGAAACCTCTGATATTCATAGAATATCAGAAGGAGCATATCTGTGCGGAAATACAATTATCCCGTCAAGCTGTAAAATTAGTGGGAATTCTGTAATCGGCAATAATTGCAAGATTGGTGAATTTGTAAAATTAGATAATTGTATTGTTCTGGATAATGCTGAAATCGTTGAAGGTTCAGAATTGTCAGATTGCATAATTCTTCCTGAAAAAAGCGAAGTGATAAATCAGGATAAGAATATTATTTTAGTATAGCGGCTCTTGATTTTTTGAAACTTTAATGATAAATTTAGAAAAGAGGTGCGGTTTAAAAGGTTTGTACCTGTTTAAGTACCTTTGAAATTGAATATATGTTGTACAGACAACTAAAATCTGGGCTTGTGGCGCAGCGGTAGCGCAGAGGACTCATAATCCTTTGGTCGTGGGTTCGAATCCCTCCGGGCCCAGTTTTTATTGTTTATTTATATTTTTTTGTGAATGTAACAAACTGAGTAATTTGGTCGGGGCAGATGGTGCGATTATTTCGGGCAATCGGCTTTGTGAG
>CATLLJ010000001.1:218588-269248 GCA_950022495.1 uncultured bacterium | reverse complement strand
CATGTGAGTTGCATCGTTTTTAACTTCACAAGGAGTACCAACGTTAGTAGTTGTTGTACCAGAAGTACAAGTTACACCTTTGTTAGGTAATGTTTTACCGTTAACGTCGATAAAACCACGGCAGTTAGTGTGGTTAGTAATCCAATCAGCATCGATTTTAGAACCAATCTCTAGTTGACAAGCGGTATCATTTCTATCACCATCAACGAAAGCAACGTAAGAACCATCAGCTAAAGCATATACATCTGTTGCTGCAGGAACTTGAGCTGCAGCAGCGTTTTTAACTGAGTAAGTAGCTGTAGCACCGTTAGCATCACCTTGTACAGTAATAGATGTAGTTGGTCCAAGGTAAGTATAACCAGCCAATGTGCCGTTCAATAATGAACAGAATGTCATTAAGTTATTAGGGTTATCTGGCTTAGAGTTTGCAGATGCTTGTTTACAAGCTGTAGTTGCACTTGAATAGTCAAAGTCATATTGTGCTTGTGCCATCAAACCAGCCTGGTTCAATGTTGATAATGTTTTCTTAAATTGTGCTCTGAATTTTGCACTGTTAGTGTTTGCAATCAAAGTAGGGATTGTCATTGCTGCTACAACACCAATGATACCTAGTGTGATTAAAACTTCTGCCAAAGTAAAACCGAATTTTTTTGTCATAATTTTTCACCTTTCTTTTTATACTCTGCTGAATTAACCCAACTTTCTTATTCATACTTGCGGATTAATAGCAACTTCCTATATATATGTTGTCATATCATGCCAAATTTGTCAAGTGTAATTATTCCAAAAGGATATATTTAATTCAAATGGTTGATTGTATTCTTATATAAAAAGGGGATATATGGCAATTTTAAGCAAATTATTAGGGCAGAGAATTAAAGAATTAAGAAAGAGAAACGGCTTGACTCAGGCTGCTCTTGCTGAAGTTATAGGTATGGAAACAACCAATCTTTGCAAGTTAGAAAATGGCGGTCAAATCCCTAAAGAAGAAAATATTGAAAAACTTGCCAAAGCGTTGAAAGTTAATATAAAAGATTTATTCGATTTTGGTCACATGAAATCCCTGTCGAATTTGCAGGAAGAATTAATTTCGATTATTAAATCTTCCAGTCGAAAAGAAGTTGAATTGTATTATAAACTTATTATGGCAGTAAAAGAGGAATAGTCCCCCTGCGGTGAGCAGTTTACAATTGCGAAAAAATATTATAAAATGAATTGAAAATTAAAAAGACTCTGTCTTTTATTACAGTAAGAGAGGTATTTATTATGCAGAAAACTATCTGGGACAAGTATGCACAGGTTCTTGTCGATTATTCAACTGATGTACAAAAAGGTGATTTGGTTATGATTAGTGCTCAATCAATGGAAGCCGGAGAATTAGTTAAAGCTATTTATAAAAGAGTGCTTGAAAAAGGCGGTAATCCTATTGTCAGGGTTTCTATGGGTAATTTATCCGAAGTTTTCTTGAAATATGCTTCTGATGAACAGCTTGACTATGTTGATCCTATTACCAAATTAGAATATGAAACCGTAGATAAGTTTATTTCGCTTGGTGCACCGTTAAATACTAAAAATATGGCAAGGGCTGATTTAAAGAAATTATCACGTCGAGGAAAAGCTACAAAAGCATTGTCAGAAAAGTTGATGAAACGTTCTGCCGAGGGTACTGCAAAATGGGTTATTGCCGATGTTCCGACTAATGCACTAGCTCAGGAAGCTAAAATGTCACTTGATGAATATTCAGAATTTTTATTCAAATCTTGCTATTTAGATTTGGATGATCCTGTTGCAAAATTGAAAGAACTTGATGAAAAACAAACTAAATGGGCTGATTACCTTAATAATGTGAAACAGCTTCGTATAATAGGTGAAAAAACAGATATTACATTTAATGTTGAAGGTAGAAAATGGATTAGCTGTTCAGGTTTAAATAACTATCCTGATGGTGAAGTATTCACATCACCTGTAGAAGATGGTATTAACGGCGAAATTTATTTTGATTATCCGCAAAATTATAGAGGAAATTCTGCACACGGGGTTCACCTGTGGATTGAAAACGGTCTGGTTGTAAAAGCTGAAGCCGAAAAGGGCGAAGAATTCCTGAATGCAATGATTAATATGGATGAAGGTTCTCACGGTATTGGTGAAATTGCTATTGGAACAAACGATGAAATTCAAGAAATTACAGGGAATATTCTGTTTGATGAAAAAATTGGCGGAGCAATTCACATGGCTGTTGGAGCTTCATATCCTGAAACCGGCGGCAAAAATGTATCAGGTTTGCATTGGGATCTGATTAAAAACATGAAAAACGGTGGCAAAATCTATGCAGATGGTGAATTGATTTACGAAAATGGTAAAATGATTATTTAATTATAATTATAAAATTCTTCAAAAGCACTCCTATTCTTGTTTATGGGGGTGCTTTTAATTTTATCAAATAACTACTTGACAAAGTGTAAGGGTTGCCTTACAATTAATCCGTAGAAATTGAGAGATTTTGACATGGTAGAAAAAAAGAAAAACTTATCATCCGGCTTGGAAGATTATTTAGAAACAATCTATATTGCTTACTTGAATAATGAACCGCTAAAAGGTGCAGAATTGGCAAGAAAACTTAATATTTCCAGAGCCTCTGTATCAGAAGCCTTATCAAGATTGGTTGCAAAAGGACTTGTTAAATATAACAGCTATGAAGCAATTTCAATTACAGAAAATGGGATTGAAGAAGCTGTTAAAGTTTATAATAAGCACCATGTTATAGAAACATTTTTTATAAAAGTTCTTGGAATAGACAAAAAACAGGCAAGTGAAAATGCCTGCGAAATTGAACATATTATTTCGGAAAAAATTCTTGAGGAAATGTCCTCTTTTACAACTTTTTGCGAAAACAACAAAGATATACTAGCCCTGTATAAAAAGGAAAAATTAAAAAACAATGATTAAAGTTTCATCATTTGGCAAGTTTCTTGACCAACCCCTATTGACCACAAAATTGAATAAACAAATTCCTGCGGTTTTGACTGCGGGAAGTGCTGTTTTTATTGCAAATGAGATGCGTAATGCAAAACCTGAAGATAGAAAGAAAACAGGTTTGAAATTGGCAATAATCCTCGGGACAACTGTTTTATCCGCAATTCAAGCCCCTAAGATTGCAAATTTTATAACAAAGAAAAAACCATCTAAAACTTTAAAAGAATTAATTGAATATAATTCTCAGACTGTGTATGAAATCCTTTCTAAAAATAAGTTATCTAAAGAAGTTCAAGCGTTATTGGAAAAAGGTAAAACTAAGATATTATCTTTAAAAGAAGTTGATATATTACATAAAAATTTGAAGAAAGAACACTTTGATAAACTTATTCCGCCGCCTGAAAATGTAACATCAAAAGATATTTTTAGAGAAATCGGCTGGCTGTCTATATTTGGTGCAGTGCCTGTAGCAGGTGGTATTGCAGGGGGAATTGCGGCAGACAAACTTACAGAAAAAGATTGGAAAGGCAGAGTTTCAAATAAAATTAAAGAAGGTGTTTATCAATATCTGGCAAATATTTTCTTGTGTAATGTTGGTGCAGGTATTGCACTTGGAATTTTAGAAAAATGTAATATTAAATCCAAAACCGCAAGATGTGTCGGTATGGTTGGCGGAATTCTTGCCACCGGAGTTATTGGCGGTAGTGCAATGGCGAATTATATAAGTAATAAATTTTTAAGCAAAGAGAAAAAAGAAATTCGGACTCCTGAAATGCTGGATTTAGGACTTCATACCGATGATATTGCAACGGTTTCTTTATTATCCGGCTTAAAATGGATTGAACCGTCGCTTCCTGTATTGTATGCAATTTCGGGTTATAGAGCCGGAATTGGGTATCGTAACAATGACAAACATAAAAATCTTTATAAAAACCATCGAGACAATTTTTTATGCAAAAAGTGTTAGGCTGACTTAACACTTTTGTACACCTTATATACAACTCATAACTGTACATTTTTAAAGAGGTAATTCTAAGTTACCTCTTTTTTTTAGTTTAATGAATTCTTATTCTTGATTGGTCAAAATCTACAACCCGCATTAAATCCTGCCCGAATTTTTCAAATTGTTCTGCTGTGCATTCAATTTTTCCGGTTACTTTTTCAAGATTTGGCGGAAATTCTGTAATTAAAGAATTGAATAAGTTATTTTTGTTAAATAATATAAAATTGCCGTTAATGACTTTTACATTTTTCAAAAGGATATTTTCGTTTATTCCGAACATTGAATAAGGTACAGAAATACCGTTTTGAGGTTTTAAGGAATATACAGGTCTGTATGTTTCGATTGTCAGAAGTTCATTTTCATCTTTTTCGACCTTTATTCCTAAACATTTAAACATGCCAAAACTGTCATTGTCTTTTATTGCTTTTGCCAGATTTTTCTTGATAGTGCTATTTGTTTCTTTCAATTTGTCACCGATTAAAATTGCCTGATAAGCCTTCGGACCTTCATTATTAGCACCGGAACGCAACGGTAGGTTAGTCTCGGCAATGTAAGCTTTTAAGTCGTCTAAATATGTAAGAGGAAGAATATTATTGTTTTCAGGACCTTGAATTTGATCAACTTTTCCTCTTGATAAAGATAATCCCAGACGTGTCTGCCACATGTTTAAATTGTCTCTTTCAAGTAAAATGTGAAAATCTCCTTCAGTAAGTGCGTCTTCAGCTTTATCAACACTTGAGCGTGTACACCAGTTTTTAGAACTTAAAATTTCAAGCATTGAAACATTATAATCTTTATGTTTCGGGTCATGTTTTATTGATGGAATTCTTACCCAGACTGATTGATTATCAGACAAACCTAAATCCATCAGCAGGTTATCGCGTAAACGGTGTGTATAAAGATCTATAAATGAAGGTTTTGCACATCGTACAGCTCTGGATTTCGGTTGAATGAGTTCAATTTCTTCAATTGTTTCAAGTAATGCTTTTTCATTAAACGGGACAGGTATGTGGCGGTTATTATCTTTAATTTCACTTTTAATTGCTTCCCAGATAACAAGTTTTAACGGATTATTATTTTTAACTTTTCCAACCAGTTTTTCGTCATAACCTTCTGTAGAATTTATTTTTCTGCCTTCAGGATTTTCAAGAAATCTCTGCCAATGAAAAAAGCGATCTTTTCGGGCTTCATTAATCTTGATGATAGAACCTTCTCTTACGTCTTCCGGAACATAGTCTCTCCATTTGATTTTATCAACGGTAACCTCTTTAAATGGTTTAAAAATCTGGTTTTCGTCAAATAATTTTTGAACTGCATCGCTGATTTTTTCGTGAGAAAGTGTTCTGGAATCAACCGAATAATCTTTGCTCCTTCTTAAAATTGTGGCTGCAATATATTCAAAAGTTGAAGAATATAGTGAAGGTAAGGATAATTTGCCGGTAAAACTAAGTGTATCACAGGTTAATTGTTGAATTTTGGGCGTTTTATTGAACGTTCTGTTGTTATTTGAATTATTTATTCTATATTGAGGTTTAAAGCTTATATTATTAATTGCGGTTAGCATTTATTAAATCCTTTATTTAAAACATGTGTGATTTTTAACAATCAAAAAGATTAAATTTTGCGATTTAACCTGTAAATATCTCTTAAAATTTAACATATTTTAATAAAAAAGTGCCGGCAATTTTGCCGGCACTTGCTTTTAAATTGATTTGCCCATTTCAAAGGCTTGCTGCATGTATATCGTTGAATTAACGTCTCCTTTCTGCCAAACCCCGAGGCCTGCAATTGCTCCAACAGGATTTGGGCTGTCTAAACAAGCCATTAATCCGTCAAATTCAGCTAATACTCTACTCATTGCAGTTTGATTTGTATCTGCTGCTGTCATGATATAGTAGAAATCTTTGCCGCTTATATGAGTATATCTTGCACAACAGCGGTCAATAAGTGTTTTAAGCTGTCCGCACATTGTATAAAAATATACCGGAGTGGCAAATACAATAACATCTGCTTCCACCATCTTATCTAGAATTTCAGATGCGTCGTCTTTTTGAGAGCATGCTGTATATCCGTTCGTATTGCAAAATCCGCAGCCTGTGCAATAATTTATCTTTTTGTCTTTAAGGAAGATTTTTTCAACTTCGTTTCCTGCTGATTTTGCACCTTCTGCAAATTTGTCGCATAATGTGTCTGAATTTCCGCCTTTTCTTGGGGAAGATGAAATAATTAAAACTTTTTTACCCATTATTTTACCTCGCTTGTATATTCATCGTCTGTTACTGCGTTTAACCAATCGGTTGTGTTGTTTGGGATATTTGATTCTATTGAAATATGAGCAAACCATTCATCCGGATATGCCCCGTGCCAGTGAACTACATTTGGTGGAATTTGCACAATATCGCCTTTAGTTAGAACTCTTACGGGCTGTCCTTCTTCTTTGTATAATCCTTTACCTGCAGTTACTAAAAGAATTTGTCCGCCGCTGTGTTTATGCCAATTTGTTCTGGCATTTGGTTCAAATGTTACATTTGCAATAGATGAATTCCAAATATTATCTTTTTCCACAAGTCTGCCTAAATATGTTGTTCCTGTGAAAAATTTTCCATAAGAATTTAATTCACCTTGAGGAAAAGGTTGTTTTAGATTGCTAGCCATAACAGTACCTCCAATAATTATTACGCATAGTAGTGAATTTAAAAGCTTTTTCATATAAATCACTCCATCTTAAACTGTACAAATTAATTTTACAGCATTATAGTAACTCTTAGTCAATAGGCTTTTATAAATTCTTTTATAAAACAAGTGTAATTATCGTTATAAGTGCAATAATAAATGAAATTCCAACTATAATCCAAAAAATTGGTAATCCGTTTTTGTCGTTCTGCGGTTTCATTGTATAAACCTGTTTTTTTGAAGATTTAGATTTTTTAGTGCTTTTAGAAGGAGATTTTCTTTTGGTAAAAGTTTTTTCTTTCTGCTCGGTGTATCTTTCAGCTAAAGATTTTTTAGTTTTCTTGCCTGTAACCAGCAGTTCTGTATCGTAGCGAAGTTTAAGAATATTTGTTTTTGCTTTTTTATTGTATACAGCATAATTAATTCCGACTTCAAATGCTCGCTGCAAGCATTCAAGTGCAGCCATGCCGTCTTTTTTTACTTTTGAACCGTGAACAGAAGAATTTCCTTGCTTTTTCAGAAAATATAAATCGTTTATAAATTCTTTTTCCTGTTCTGCACCATTGGTTTTATCTTTAAGGGTTGCAAGCATCTCATCAAAGGTATTTTCTGTTGTTCGGTTCTTACCCAGAACTTTTTTACATACGTGTTCGCCAAACCTTCTGGTCTGGCTCATGCATTGTTCAAAATATTCATCACGATACAATTTTTCTGCTTCGTTTATAATATCAAACAAATTTTTATCAACTGTTTTTAGAAAATCAAAGTTTGTTGCCATAGTGAAATCCTACACCGGAAATGGTTTGCAGTCATCAATCAAAAAGCGTATGCTTTATTTTATGTAATATTTGATTTTTTTCAAATTTATTATGTGCTATGATAAATTTATTATGGTAGATACACAGCAGCAATATGTTCCGCTCCACCTGCACACAGAGTACTCTCTTCTGGACGGGGCGATAAGAATAGGGGATTTGTTAAAGTTTTGTAAGGAAAATAATTTTCCTGCAGTTGCCGTAACTGACCACGGGGTTATGTACGGAGACATGGAACTTTATGAATTAGCCAGAAATGAAGGTGTTAAACCGATTATGGGCTGTGAGTTTTATGTCCATGACGGCGATATTGAAGAGCATGACAAAAATAACAATCCATGTTATCACCTTGTTTTACTTGCAAAAAATAATGAAGGTTACGCTAATATTATTAAATTAACCTCTATTGCATGGTGTAAAGGTCGCTATGTAAAACCGCGTATTAACTGGGAATTGCTTGAAAAGCACCATGAAGGTTTAATTTGCTGCTCAGCCTGTCTCGGGGGTGAAGTTTTACAACGTCTTTTGAAAAATGATTATGACGGTGCTAAAGCTATTGCTCAAAAATACAAAGATTTATTTGGTGATGATTATTATATAGAACTTCAAGATCATGGTTTGGAAGAACAAAAACGCACCAATCCTGATTTGATAAAATTGGCTAAAGAATTAGATATTGAAATGGTTATTACAAATGACTCCCACTATCTAAATCTTGAAGATGCTGATATGCACGATACTTTGTTGTGTATGCAGACAAACAGTGATAAAGACGATCCAAACAGATTCCATTTCCCGAATAATGAATTCTATGTAAAAACACCATCCCAGCTTAGAGATTCTTTTAAGTGGATGGATTCGGAAACTTTTGACAGATGTATTAAAAATACTGTTGATATTGCTGAAAAATGCCATGTAATGCTTGAACTCGGTAAAAGTCCGCTTCCGGAATACGAAGTTCCTGCAGGCTACACAATTGATACCTATCTTGAATATATTGTTCATGTAGGCTTGAAAAAACGTTATGGAGAAATTTCCCCATCAATTCAGGAACGTGTAAAATATGAACTCGGTGTAATCCAGCAAATGGGATTTTCTGCTTATTTCTTGATTACATGGGACTTTATTCATTATGCTAAAACTCATGGTATTCCTGTTGGTCCGGGGCGTGGTTCTGCGGCAGGTTCTGTAGTTGCTTATGCTCTTGAAATTACCGATCTTGACCCGATTGAACATAAACTGTTGTTTGAACGTTTCTTAAATCCTGAACGTTTCACAATGCCCGATATTGATATCGACTTTTGTATTGAACGACGCGGCGAAGTTATTGATTATGTAACTAAAAAATACGGCGAAGATAAGGTTTGTCAAATCATTACCTTTGGTACTTATGCAGCAAAAGCCGCATTTAAAGGTGTCGCCCGTATTATGAAAGTACCGTTCTCGGAAGCTAACCGTCTTGCAGGCTTGATTGAACCTGCAATTGAACTTGCTATGAGTATTAACGATAAAGCTAAAACTCTTAAAAAAGCAATGGAATATGACGGCTCAGAGCTTAAAGCTTTATACGACAAAGACGAACAAATAATGATTGATCCGATAGAAGGTAAAACTGTCGGAATGAAAAAGCTTATCGACCTTGCTATCGGTATTGAAGGGCTGAAAAACAACACAGGTACTCACGCCGCAGGGGTAATTATTGCTCCGAAACCGCTTGATGAAATTCTGCCTGTTCAGCCGTCAAAAGATGGAATTATCCAAACAGGTTATCCGCCTCATGCTGTTACTGAAGTTTTGAGTCTTTTAAAAATGGACTTTTTGGGACTACGAAACTTAACCACTATTTATAAAACGGTTGATATGATTAAATGCCGTCAGGGAATTGAACTTGCGATTAACGATATTCCTCTGGATGACAAACCGACTTATGATATGCTTATGACCGGAGATACTGACGGGGTATTCCAGTTAGAATCTCAAGGTATGAAGAACCTTGTTAAACGTTTAAGACCGGACGTATTTGAAGATTTGGGTGCGTTGGTAGCTCTGTTCCGTCCGGGACCGCTGGATTCTGGCATGGTTGACGACTTTGTTGAACGTAAACACGGCCGTCAGGAAATTTCTTATGCACACCCGCTGTTAGAGCCTGTATTGAAAGATACTTACGGTACTATTGTTTATCAGGAACAAATCATGCAGGTGTTCCAAATCTTAGCGGATTACTCACTCGGTCAAGCGGACATGGTTCGCCGTATGATGGGTAAGAAAAAAGTCGATGAAATGGAAAAACAAAAAGGTAAGTTCATCGAGGCTTCCGCAAAACACGGTATGACAGCCGATGCTGCGACAACTTTATTTAACCAGATTTTAAGTTTCGCATCATACTGTTTCAACCGTTCCCATTCTGCAGCTTACGCGTTTGTTGCTTACCAGACAGCTTACTTGAAATGTCATTATCCTGTTGAATACCTTTCTGCACTTCTTTCAAGTGTTGCAGGTGATTCGGAAAAAACACAGTTATACATTGAAGAAGCTCTTAAAAAAGGTATCAAAGTTCTTCCGCCTGATATTAATCACTCTCTTGCAACATTTACACCTGACGGAGATAATATCAGATTTGGTTTGGCTTCGATTAAACAGGTTGGCGAAGGTGTTATTGAAGATATTATTAAAGAACGTGAAGAAAACGGCGAATATAAATCTATTTATGATTACATTAAACGTGTAGATGTTAAATGTACAAATAAAAGAACTCTTGAAGGTTTAATCAAAGCCGGTGCGTTTTCAACCATTGAAAAAAGCCGTAAACAGCTTATGGATAACCTTGAATATATCACTGCAACAGCATCGAAAGAAGCAAAGCAAAAAGAATCCGGTCAGGGCAGTTTGTTTGATATGCTTGGCGATACTGCATCAATTGACAGTGCTAAATTCCATCTTTCAGGTTCGGATGAAGAATATGATGCACGACAAATTCAGATTTTTGAAAAAGAATTTCTTGGATTTTACGTAACAAGCCACCCGTTATCAACAATTAGGGATAAATTACCATTCTTGATGACGCATAAAATTTCACAGATTCCTGAAGTTCCAAACGAAAAAGTCGTGACTATTTGCGGACTTGTTACCGGTACTAAACAAATTCCGACCAAAAATGATCCGACGAAATTCGTCAGATTTGTAACAATAGAAGATTTAACAGGCAAAATTGATACTCTTGCGTTTAATTCAAAAATTGTTGAATATAATGATTTTTTACAGAATGAACAGAGAATTATTGTATCAGGAAAAGTTAGCCGCAGAGGGGATGACGATCCGCCGATAATTTTAATAGATACAGTCAAACCTGTAGATAATTCCAATATTTTTACAATTGAATTGAAAAATGAGATGAAGTACGAAGAACTATTCCTGCTAAAACAAATGTTGTGTCAGTATTCCGGTTCTGACCCTGTCATGCTGAAGCTTCAGGATTTTACCGGTGAAGTGAAAATTCTTGCCTCGTCTATTTTCTGGGTAAATTCTTCAAATGATTTGGTTAATTCGATAAATAAAAGTTTTGGAGACAAAGTTGGAATTTCTATCAAGTCTATGGATACAGATTTAAAAGCCGGTGTATAAATACATCGGCTTTTAAAGTATAACTAACTTAATTTAGAATTAATCGAGATTAATATTTTTAGTTAAAAATCCTGATAAATCTATATTTTGTCCTGATTGTTCTGCATTTTGTAACAATTGAGGCATTAACTCCATGTTGTCTTTGATAGTTTTTGTATTACCTAAAGCAATTTCTACACCATCAATGCTAGGAGATGATTTATGGCTGAATTTGTCTACTGTTTTTAGAATTTTGCTCAATAAATTTATATTTTCAGGTTTTGCATCAACTCGTAAAAAATCAGCTATAAATTTGAAGAAATTGAATTCTTTAGAATAATCCATAGTGTATCCGCCGCTTAAAGTTTGTTTTGCAATATCCGGAACAATGTCTTTAGTTGCTTTCATCTGTTCAGATACCATCCCTAAAATATCTAAATCGTTTCCAAACAGTTGTTGGATAAAATATTTAGCATTTGTAGTATCAGAATTATTGATAACAGTTTCGGTTAATTCGATAGCACCCGGGCTTTTACGGCTGATTGCAGGGAATTTTGATAACAAATCACCCATAACAGTTTTTCCGTTTTTAAGAAGTGTTTGCAAATTAATATTTGTGTTAAGTAATTCTTGAATATTTCCAAGATCAAGGATGTCATGAGCAAGTCCAAGATGTTTAGGGTCGATGTCTCCGGCTTGTTTCAAGAAAGTTCTGATTTCTTGGCTGTTTGAATCGCAAATTGTTTTTCTCATTTTTAAATCTTCAGAAATAGCAATTAAATTTACTGGATCACCTTCCGGAGTATAATAATGTTTCTGTCCTTTAGTTTTTGCAACATCGAATATACTAACTCCTAATTTCTTTGCTTCTTTTTCTACATCAACTCCTACTTCTTTAGCTTTGGCGATTAACGTTTCTTGAGCATTTTTAGCTCCTCTTTCGTAACTGTCAACATGTGCTCTGATTGAACTCATTATTTCAGATGTAGTATTTGCTCTTTGTTTACGGGTAACAGCACCCATTGGCATAAATCCGCCCCTAAATCTGTTTGGAAGTTTAACGGCTTCTCCAGTTATGTTTGCTCCAACTTTTGATAGTAATGACATATTATATAATCCTTTCATTTAATTGTTGTGTGCATAATAGATTAATTGAGGACATGAAATAATTTGCTAGATTAACAGTATTTAAAAAAATAAAACTTAACAAATAAATAGAATTTTAGAAAAAAGTGCTTGAAAAAATTTTTTCAGCATGTATGATAAAAAAGTAACGCAGATATGCGGGGGTAATTCAGTGGTAGAATGCCTCCTTGCCAAGGAGGATGTCGCGAGTTCGAGCCTCGTCTCCCGCTCCATAAAAGACCGATGAGCATTTGTTCAGCGGTCTTTTATTTTTGTTAGGAGTAAGAGGCGAGAAGAGCCTCGTTGCTATGGCTCTTTGCGAGATTTATCGAGTATTAGAGACATAGTACCCTGTGTGGCTCCCGCACCATAAAGAAGAAGGTTTTAAGCCCTTCTTTTTTATTGCTTAATTTTCTAGGTGTAATCTGTGGGTAATGATAAATTTTTTATTGTTGAAACTATTTCGTTACATTTTAGGCAATTTTAGGTTGTAAATTGTTTTTATATATATAAGATGTCGAAAATTTAGGGGATAGTTTGGCATCTTACGGGGAATATTGAAAATGATAAATGCTTTAAAATGCCTATATAGACTCCCATGCAAAAAAGCTATAGCAAATGCATTATCAAATCCGCAAGGTTTGAGATATTGCTCTGAACTTCATCTTGCTCTTCGAGCTGGAGGAAGAACTACAGGCAAAGCTGTAACAACAACTGCTGCCAAGACTACTCCGACAGTTTCAAAAATTGTTACTACCCCTGTGCACAATGCGGTTGTTGCAAAAGGAGCTAAATCTGCTGCTCAAACTTCTGGTACTGCTTTAGAAAGAACTTTGCAAAAAGTTACACAGAATAGCCGTTATACTAAAGAGGAAACAGAATTCGCTATAGGTATTTTGGAGGAAAGTAATCAATGTCCGGAATTAGCAAAAGCATTAAGGGCTTCCGGTGATTTATATACAATGGATGAAATAATTCAAATGCAGGAGATGTTTGGGAATTACCCACTAAGCAATATTATTCGTTATAGAGGAAATCCAACTCAAATGGCTAGTGCCGCTAGTGCCGATAAATCGCTTAATGATTATAGTTTAGGAAGATTCAAAAAATATATAGATGATTATGTAAATGCTTGTGAAAAATTTAAAGCTCAAGAGGCAGGAGCATTGGAGCAGCAACTTAGAATTATTAATCAAGGCATAAGACAGGAGGGTTCTAAAAGTCCTCAAACAATTTTATTTAGAGGTGAGTTAAGCGAATCTCAAATTGCCAGAATGTCTGCTATTTATGATGCTCAGCAGGCGGCGGGACAAAGACTTGTTTATTATCCGAATCATTTAGTTTCGACTTCCATTCGTAAAGAGGCTATTTCAGTAAAGGGGCATTATGCAGATAAATGCCTGTTAGAAATTGAAGTCCCGGAAACTGCAAGAGTATTGGATGTAAATAAATTTTTACCTTCAAAAAATAAATTTAGCTGGCAGGATGAATTTATTTTGCCAAGCGACTCGGGATTTGAAATTTTATCCCGAAAGGTCGATGGTGATAGAATACTGTTCAGGCTTAGAATGTTATAATATATAATAAGGAATATAAAATGAAAATAATACCTAAAAAAATAATTAATGTTCAAAAATCTTCGTACGCATCATCTCCAAATTTTGTTAAGATGGAGCCGTCTTGTGATGTGAGTGAATTAGGTATTAATATCTCTTCACGTGCAGAGTTTCCAATAAATGTTCTCAGTAACTTTGCACCTACAAATTTTGAACTTGATGGTGTTCCTGTGTATTCAATGGAGGGGTTTTTACAATCATTAAAAACTTCTAATCGTGAATTGCAAGCCAGAATTTGTTCTCTTGATGGTTTAAAAGCAAAAGGCATGGGGAAAAAGTTAAATAAAATTCGTAATTATGACTTTAAACATCTATTCTGGAACGGAAAAAGATATAATAGAGAAAGCAAAGAATATCGTGAACTTCTCAATAGAGCATATAAAGCTCGTTACGATGCGGATGACGATTTTAGATTTGCTCTGGAATATACAGAAAATAGAATATTAAAGCATTCTTTGGGCGGTAAAGACCCGAAAAGAACACTGCTTACTGAAGATGAATATACTGAAATTTTAACAAAACTAAGAGATAATAAAGGTTTAATCTAATTATTTTTTAGATGTTTCTTTAATAATATCTTTCAGCATTTCTTTTGAATATATTGTTAAATCCGGTGAGTCCTGTACTTTTTTCAGGTTTTGTGCATTAAGATATCTACCTGTTCCAACATTCGGGCAAGTACCTTTATAAAGAATTTCTATATATTTATTTAAAAGAGTTTTATCAGTTGTCTTGTTTGCAGCAATTTTATCTACAAAAGTTTGTAGTGTTTTTATTACTTCTTCAGAAGTATTACGTCGGAATATCATAGTTGCCATATCTGCAAATCTTTCAAAATAATTTCTGGCAGCTTCAACATCCTTGGAGCTTATAGCGTGTTTAACTTCCTGAGATAATTTTGCAACCTGTTTACCTGTGAAATTAGGGTTTTTATTTGCAATCCGGTTATTATAAGTATTGTTTTGCAAGTATGTATTTGAATTGTTAACTGAAAAAGATACCATTTTAAATTCCTTATATTTTTCTAAACATATAAAGATGGTAATAAAAAGTTATTGCTTAGTTATCAAAAAATTGTAATATATTTTAATACTTTTATTTTTGAACGAGATTTTTTTCTTTATATTCAATAAGGCATTTTGCAAGCTGGTCAGGACAGCTGGTTGGTTTTGGACCGCAGGTTATACCTTGTAATCTGTTAATTACTTCGTCAATCTTCATGCCTTTAATTAGTTCTTTAATCCCTTTCAAATTACCATTACATCCACCATGAAATTGTGCATCTAAAATTGTGTCATCCTGGATTGCAACTTCCATCAACTGGCAGCATGTTCCTCTTGTTTGGTACTGTATGATTTTAGGTTCATTTGTCATTTTTATATCTCCAACTCAACTATTCTAATTATAATTTAGCACATATTTGATAAATGATACAGATTCTTAATATTTATGTATGTAAATAACAAAAAATATTTTTAGAAGCATTAAATCATGAAAGAATTAAATAGGGTTTAGTATGAAAATAAATAATATTAATTTGTTCAGTCCGTATTTCAAAGGGCAAAGGCAGGATAGAAAAGCTGTTGAACAGCTTAAGTCAGATAATGATTATGATCTTAATCTGCCAAATCAGCGTAGAATTTCTCAGGCAATTGAAAACTTAGGTAATGTTTCCGGTGAAGAGAATGTGAACTTTTTGCTTGATGTTGCAGAAAATTTGAAATATAGAACAAATATTCAAATTGATGACAAAAAATCTTTTAATGACTGGCAGGCAAAACTTCAAACTGCTGTACAATCTTCTTTAGCAAAATCAGATAAAGATGTTGCCGAGAGATTGAGTACAAGAATTGTTGATGTGTTTTCATCATCTAAACCCTTAACTTCTGCTGAAAAAGAAATTTTATCACTGCAAAAATCAATATTAGCACAGATTGATTGGGATTCATTAAAAGCAATTCCAAATAAAAACATCAAAAATGTAAAACAAAATCTGGATTATTTTATTGTTTCTTCCGAGGTTCCAACTGCTCAGAAATTATATATAATGAAACGTTTAAATCATTTTATGAGTCCTGATTATGAGATTAATCCGGAGTTAAAAGATAAAAAATCTCAAGCTCTTGCTGAAATGGTAAATGATATTGTTGTGGATACTCCGGAATCAAAAATTCCAAATATTAAAGCAATTAATCAGAGACAGCATGGTATTTGTGCGGTAATTTCAATGTGTCGAAAAATGCTGGCTTATGAAGATAAAGCGAATTATGTTGATATGGTTATGTCAGAATTGGAGAGTACTCCTGATTTAGAGGTTTACGATATAACAAAACTCGGGACTAAAGCTAAAATAAATATACCTAAGACATATATTGATTTCACTTATGCTCTTGAAAGAGGTTATAGAATAGTTGATACTTCTGCAATGTATTGGATGCATGTAGGCGATACTTATGGTGCTGCGAATAAATCTATTGATATGTATTCTGCTTTTGATAAAGAAAATTTTGATACTTTTCATGATGTCCATTTATCTTCTGATATGGCGGAGGATTTAGTTCCGAAACAAGATTATTTTAAAGCTCTTCTTCAGGCTGAAAGTTCAATCAAGAGAGCTAAGAAACAATTACTTGAAAGAAAAATTAAAACAGAAAATGCTTCTGTACAGAAGCAGAAAAACGACGAAATTATTAAAGCTTATAATGAAAATTTAAAAAATGTAATTTTAGAAATTAACCCTGAATTTAGTTCAAAGACAGTTAATTTAATTAAAAAAGAATTACTAAATTTGGAACGTAAGGATAATATTTCTAACTACCAAAATAGAGTTAATTCTAAATATTATATTGCAGCCGATACTGAAAATTTTAAAATTGATAAAATAAGCAATTTGATATTATCATATATTGACAATGCTGATGATACAACTAAATCAATTGTATATGATAAGTCTTCTCAAATTTATGAATTAATCACAGGTATTAAGGAATTATCAAAAGGAAAATCCGGATCTTATGAAGCTAAAACAATACAAAGAGCAGAGCTTTTGTATAATGCTGCTGCCGCTTACAGAACACAACAGAGATTTCAATTAGATATTCCGGAATATACAGATGTTATGCTTTCAGTTTTAAATATTCCTGATAACGAATCAAGAATTTTAGATAATCTTGATATGCTTATCAAAAAGCTTGAAACTAATTCTATGAAGCCGGAATTAAGAAAACAACTTGCTAAGAATTTCCAAACCGAAGATAATAATGAAGCTTTGCTTGATGGCTTGAAACAGGCAAGAGAAACTGTTAATTATATTATGACATCTGTTATGGATGACCTGTATGCAAGTATTCTCAATGTAAATCGTAAGCATGCATTTGCAAATCAATTACGCAAGGATAATAATGAAATTTTATTGACAAAGGATAAAAACCTTGTGGCAGATTATGCCGATATATTGAAAACTAGAGAAAATCCAAAAAGCGTTTCAAAAGCTCTTGATAAGGTAATTGCTCAAATTGATTCCCCTGAATTTAGTGATGAACAATATATAGAATTGTTTAATAAGTTTGGTCATAAATCTCAAATGCAAGCATTTAAAGATTCTATTGAAAATTTTGCTCATTATCTTTTTGAGGAAAAAGAAGAGACTATTGTACAGGGATTTAATGCAATGTGTGGCGGTAATCCTAATCTTTCGTCTCAGCAAACTGCTGAATTGTTTAATAAAGTGGTAGAAAACTTTAATAATATTTCTAGTATAATTAGCAGTTATTCTGCTGCATTAAATATCATTGGCAGTAATAATAATGTATTAAATACAATCCAACCGAAGTATTTGATTCTAAAGAAACTCGAAAATTTAGGAGAGCTTCCGACAAGAAAAGAACTTGAAGTTTTAAATGAAAGATTTGTTAAAATTGATAAAGAGAAATCTAAAAATGTTGAAGGAAAATCTAAATATAAAGATTTGCCGAAAGAGTTGACAACATTAACTCCTTTTGAAGTTGAAACATTAAATAAATATGAGAAGAATATTAATAGCTGGATGTCAACAATAACAAGAAGGGTTGAGTCTGCCTATAAAGAGTTGGAAGAACCTTTATTAGAACATTCCAGAAAAGCAGGATTATATACAGGTCAAAGATATGTATCTGTTCATGCTAACTCTGGTTTGACAGCTCCAAGAGAAGTTAAAGTTGCAGAACACATGACCGGCAGACCTTATTATATTGAGTATGATGGAAAAGTTGCTCTGGATAAAATTAAAGAATCTCCATATTCAGGTATTTCTGCGATGTCTGTCACAACTGATAGTTACGGCGGGCATGCACAATATATTGCGGATGTAAAACCTGTAAGAATTAAGAAAGGCGAAACTTTTGTTGAAAAAGATACTGTTTTTCATGATAATACCTGGGGTGCATCTGAATATGAGGGAATGTGGCAGGACGAAAACGGATTATTAAGAACAGATTACGAAAGTGGCTGCGGCGGACCTGAAGGATTTATTACAGATAAAGATTATAAAAACGGTATTCTCGCAGATGATTTGTTAGAATTAACAGGTGAAGAAAAAGCCAAATATATTGAAAATAAAAGATTAAGAAGGTTGTCAAGACGGGATTATGACTGGAAATTCCCAATATTTGCAGATATTATTACTCCGGGCAGATACCCGAATGCTATGCAGTATGTTCAAGGAATTCGTCAATTCACTTTGTTATCTCCTTATAAATATCTTGATGATATAGAAAAGTATGCTCAGGGAATGACAAAAGATGAATTGAAATTTTCTATGTCCAAAGTCGATAATTTAGGACAATCAGCTGTAGAAAAATATTTTAAATATATAAATCGTATTAATAATACTAATATTATAGGCAAGGAGTTAAAGACAATAAGTGATTATAATGAATTGCCTGAAGATGATGATTTGAAATTATTGCTGCAAAAGGTTGCTATTTTGAAATCATATCAAAATATTCCTGATGTAAAACTATTCAATAAAAAAATGACGCCAAAAACCATTAAGACTATGTCCGGAAAAGTTAAAAATGAAGCTCGCAAAAACTTTGATTATACATTTGCAAAAAATCCTGACATTGCAAAATATGGGGTCGAAAGTGTTCGTTCTGATGTATATGAAAAATTAGAAAAATTTGCACAGGATAATAACCTCAAAAAACAACTGTCAAAATCTACAGCTGACGAAATTTTATGTGCAATGAAAAATATTGACAGCAATAAATTTGATGGAAGCTTAAACAATACAATAGATTTAATTGGTAGAAAATTTGAAGAGTCTTTGAATTCTAAGACATCCAATTTCGCAGATAAAGATGCAAAAATTAAACTTTTAGCTAATGAAATTAAAGATATTTTGAAAACAAATATGGGATTCACATTAGCAGATTTGAACAATCCTTCATTTGAAACTGGAAGTCTGAAAAACATTGAAAAATGGGTTGAAGATGTATTTAATCCTGCGTCTGATGAAGAATTTGTTCAAATCTTTAATAAGCTTCAAAATATGACCAGTAAGGAATTTAACTCTTTATACAATAATAAGATTACTAATGATGCCCTTGGAATAAAAGCTGTTACCGGTTTTGATATTTTGAGCCAAATAAGAGCAAAT
Source organism: uncultured bacterium (assembly GCA_950022495.1). Lineage (GTDB taxonomy): Bacteria > Cyanobacteriota > Vampirovibrionia > Gastranaerophilales > Gastranaerophilaceae > Zag111. The sequence goes on along the minus strand of CATLLJ010000001.1, from coordinate 249,805 downwards.
AATGAAAAGACATTAGATTCATTCTTTAGTGCAATTTATAACGAAGAAACTTTGAATGATATTGAATACAGTAAAACTACTCCATCTTATGATTTTAATAAATTTGAAAGAGTAATGAATGGTGCAACTTATGTTAAAGGTAAACGTTCTTTTGATGATATTTATACAGATTTCTATTTCTCATTACTATCATTAACTTTAAAGAAACGTTATAGGAAAGAAAATTTTGAAGACTTTAAACGTTATGGAGTACTTCCCGCATATCCAAAAGTTGAATATGAAGATATTGATGCTCAGTATAGTCTTATAAACGGTGTTTTTGAGGGAATTCTAGACGACATAAGAGCTGTTAAAGCGTTCAAAAATCAGAAAAAATCTTTTGAAATTTTAAGAAATACTCAAAATATTCTTAATAATTTAGATAGTAATAAGCCGTTCCTGGATGAAAAATATGCAATTGTAGTAAATAATTTAGAAGAATTTATGCATATTAATAATGGCGATGAAACTATACAGGAAGTTCTTGAAGCGATTGATAATGTCCTAAATAACAGCAATGAAGTTGCAGATTTTAAAAAGGTTATTCAATCCAGTTTGAAATTATTGCTTCCTTACGAAAAAACACCTTCCGGAATGACGATGGATGATTCTGCAAAAGAAGCCTTAAAATCCATAGAGCGTTCAAAAAGAGAATTGATTATGAATTCAATAGAACCTAAGTATCAACCAAAAGCGTTTGAAATTCTTAATAAATGGATTGCTCTTACAATGAAACTTCAAGATAATCCGGAAGATTATGTTAGAACTGCAAAGGCTGAAGCTTTGTACTCTAAATTTATCGATCTGTATATGAAGCATAGTATAACTAAAAATCCAGAAAAGATTTTGAATGAATTTTTATTGATGAGTGCGAAAGATGCAAAACCTAATGCACCTGATGCTACAGGCGAAAAAGCTGTTGATGCTATGAAAGAATTTATGGCTGTTAAGAAAACCTATAAAGATGCTCTCAGCGGGTTGTTGTATAGTGCAAATGTTTTAGATATTCAACAGCTTCTTATGAATTGTGCGAAGAAAGGTAATTTAAATATTGTTGGAGATGAATTTTCTAAATCAAAAATGGAATTAACTAATGGTGAAGTTATTCCTTTAGATTCAGATGTTGCACTTAATACTATTTTATATTCAATGATGGCTGATGATAATGTAGAAACCGCTGTTATGTTTATTGATCAGCTCGGACTTGCGGAAAAAGTTATAAAAATGCTTACTCCAAATGAGAAAGTTGAAAAGTTAATATATAAAGACATAAAACGTATTAGTACAATTCTTAAAAACGTAGATACCCAGTGTCGTATAATTCGTGAAGAAACAGAAAATATAAAAGAGTATGAAAATATTTCTGATTTTATTGCTCAACTGGAAGAAGTCAAGGCAAAATATGAAAAACGAGTTAAAAATACCCGTTATAAATTGACTGCAAACTTCTTTACTAAAGCTATTGAAAATACGATTAAGGAACTTAATGAAAAATCTGAACTGCCTCAAGCTGCTTTACTTCAACAAAATATAGAAACGGCAAGAACGGCAGCAATGTATATTGCAAAACAGGATATTGATAAAATAAACACTAGACTTTCAACCTTTGATACAGCACATAATTTGATTATGGATTTGAGTGTAGCGGAAGGTTCTCCTGCTGCCGAAATGAGAGAAAAATATTTAGAGTATTCAGATAAAGTGGAACAATTCAGGCAGTCTTTGAGCAGGCATTTTGATGAGATTGATGTATCTATATAGCAAACAAAAAAGAGTAAGTTTTAAAACTTACTCTTTTTTTGTTAATATTATGTGATTAATTCTTTTTCAAAAAGTCAGGAACATCTAATTGGAATTGAGGCTGTGGAAAACCTAAATTAGAAACTGAACTTGTTGAACTGCCTTGACCTTGAAAATATTCAGCGGCAGATAATTGCGGAGTATTGATTGAGCTTTGTCCTTTTTCAGCAAAACCTGTTGCAATAACCGTAATTTGAATTTCATTTTGGAAGGCTTCGTTAATCGCTGTACCGATAATAACGTCAGCATCATCATTAACAACATTGTTGATAATATTTGTAGCATCGTTGATTTCGTACAATGTCATATTTGAGCTTCCTGTGATGTTAACAATAATACCTGAAGCTCCGTCAATTGAAGATTCAAGAAGCTGTGAATTGATAGCCATTTCAGCAGCCTTAATTGCTCTGCCTTCGCCTTGAGCTCTACCGATACCCATCAATGCAGTTCCGGAATCTTTAACAACTTTTCTAACATCGGCAAAGTCAATATTTATCATACCAGGGATGGTGATAATATCAGAAAGACCTTGAATACCTCTATATAGAACTTCATCTGTTACGCAGAAAGCTTCTCTTAAACCGATTTGTCTTTCTACAACCTGTAATAACTTATCATTAGGGACTACAAGAATTGCATCAACATATTTTTTCAATTTTTCAATACCGGCTTCAGCTTGTGCCATTCTCTTTTTACCTTCCCAGCAGAAAGGTTTTGTAACGAAAGCAATTGTTAATATACCTAAATCTTTAGCGATTTGAGCAACGATAGGTGCAGCACCGGTTCCGGTACCTCCGCCCATTCCGGCAGTGATAAATACCATATCTGCTCCATCTAAAGCTTTTGTGATTTCATCTTTAACTTCAATTGCTGCTTTTTCGCCTGTTGAAGGGTCTCCGCCGGAGCCTAATCCTTTTGTTGTTGAAACCCCTAGTTGAAGTTTGTTTTGTACATTGCTGAATGTTAATACCTGTAAATCAGTATTCATTAACCAGAAATCAACTCCGGCAAGTTTTGCTTTAATCATTCTGTTAACAGCATTACCGCCGCCGCCTCCTACACCAATAACTTTGATACGGGTAGGGTTGATATCTGATCTGCGGTTATTATCATAATTTGATATAATATTTTCCATTGTTCCTCCTACGTATATTTTATATTATATACAAAAAAAACAACTTTTCACGTATTTGAATATTTTGTAATAATTTCTATATCAGCAGTAATTTATGCTTGTAAATCTAACTTGTTGCCTTGATGTTTAGATTTAAAAGCAAGAGCCTGCATTTTTATCTGGCTGGCTTGATTAGCAACCTTGTAATCCTGACCTGAAGGGTCTGATGGTGCAAGTGCAGCTCTGATTACTGTATTTGCGTGGTCAATGGTTTTCTGAGGGTTTTGTTTATTAAGAACCGGCATTTTGATTGGCACATGTCCTGAAACAGGTATTCCTTCTGCGTTTCTTTCAATTGAGATTGCACCTGCAAAAACTCCGCCTGCTGCTTTATGAGCCATTTCGTGGGCATAAATGTGATTATAATTTCTATTTATCAAATCTTGTTTAGCAGAACAATTAATTGCCATATTACACACTCCTGCTATTAGTGTAGCAATTTGGGTTTATTTTGTCAATAGTGACTATTGAATATTGCGAATTGTAAATTTAAATTTTGAAGAGTTGAAATCCTTATAATATTTGTATTTTAGGCTGTTTTGATAATTTTCTGGTTGTTTTTAGATGGCAATAATTTATATTGATGTTATTTAATATTCGTGTAAAGTGAAGAAGGAAAGGAATTTTACATGCTTATGAATAATGTTGGCTTATATAAATCATCATTACAGCCAAAAGCAACAACATTTACCTCAGATCCTAAAAAAGAAGTTGGACAAGAAATTTTAGATGATAATAATCAAGAACCTAAAAAAAGCAGTAATGGTTCAAAATCTATATTAGCCCTTATGGGTATCGCAGCAGCAGGTGGAACTCTTTATCTTTTATCAAAAGGTAAAAAAGGTAAAGCCGGTGAAAAAGCAGCAGGAGAAGCTGCCGGCAAAGCTGTAGATGAAGCTGAAAATTTAGGTAAAAAAGTTAAAGATTTAGTAACAAAAAGAAAAGACAAAAATGCATCTCGCAAAGTTAAAAGAAATAAAGCAAGAGTGCAGAAGATGATTGAGCAGTCTTTAGCTGATACCCCTACACCTGCTCAACAAGCAGCTTATGACAAATCAATTGCTTATGTAGCACCTACAGTTGAAGAAAAAGCAGCACTTAAAGCAAATAATACACTTGCTGCTCAAAAAACTGCTGAAGCAAGACAAGTTCAGAATAACTTACCGGAAGAAACAGTTGCAGCATTAGAACAATTGAAAGAAACACTTCCAAAAAGACGTGTTGCTAAGAAAAAAACTGCAGCACCTAAACCTTTACCACCGCGTAATCCGGTTAAAAAACAAGCTCAAGTAGATGAAGCATGGGCACAATATACAAGACCTGCTCAAGAACCTAAAGCAAAACCTGTTCCATCTGTAAATGAAATCTGGGCTGCTCAAGAAGCTGAAGCTGCAAAAATGGCAGCCGATGAAGCAGAAGCATTAAAAGCTCTTGGATTTTAGTAAAATCAATTTTTAATAAACATCAATTGGCGATTTGATTTAATTTCATTTATCTGTTCAAGGTAATTTGAATTAGTTAAATCGCCAATTGCTTTGTATAGTTTTAAAATACTTGTTTGAATATTTTCAGAATTCATTTGCACCATATCATTTGCCATTTCTGTATTAGACATAGCAAGACGTGTCATGTCTCTAAATCCTGATGATGCAATTTGAAGTGCTAATTCATTTTCCTGTGCCGTTTTGAATATTGCCTGGGCAATAACCATTGGCATGTGTGAAATTAGTGCAACTGCTTCGTCGTGTTTTTCAGGTGTTGTAATAATAGGGGTTGCCCCGAGTTGTTTAATAATTTCTACAAGTTTTTCATCTTCTGCAAATATAGGTGTTATAACCCATTTTGCACCTTTGAAAAGCCCTTCAAATGAGTTCTCATAGCCTTTATGTTCTGTACCTGCCATTGGATGAGATGGAATAAATTTATAAGGTCGTTCTTTTTTGCTGACAAAACTTTTTATTGAACAAACATCGGTAACAATTGTTCCCGGTGTTAAATAGTTTTCTAATTCATCAAGAATATCGAGAGTTTTGTTCATTGGCGAGCAGACAAAAATTAAATCACGATCTTTTAAATCTTCGTAGGATTTATAAATATTTTCACCGTTTTGAGATTTAGAAACCGCAATTACATCATAATTGAGCTTTTTCAAATCCTTAAAAATTGAACCTCCGATAAGCCCTAAACCAATAACACCAATTTTCATAATAACCTCTCTTCACAGGTATAATATCATTGACGTTAGAACTTTGCAACAATAATATATTGTTCATGATAAAATGAAACTATGATAGAAAGATATTCACGAGAAGAAATGGCAAAAATTTGGGACTTGAATTCCAAATTTGATTACTACCTGAATGTAGAACTTGCGGTATGCGACGCTTATGCACAGTTGGGAGTTTTCCCTGCTGAGGCTGCAAAACAAATACGTCAAAAGGCTAGATTTTCTGTAGAACGAATTGATGAGATTGAAAAAGAAGTCAGACATGATGTTATTGCATTTTTAACCTGCGTTAATGAAAGCCTTGGCGATTTGGGCAGATATGTTCATGTCGGCTTGACCAGTTCAGATGTAATTGATACTGCGTTTGCACTGCAAATTCAAGACAGCGGTAAAATAATTTTAAAAGATTTGGAAAATGTTATTCAAACTTTAAAAAATCTTGCCGGTGCTCATCGTGAAACTATTTGTATCGGACGTTCACATGGAATACATGCAGAAATTATGACTTTTGGTGTGAAGATGTGTTCTTGGATTGATATATTAGAACGTCAAAGAGATAATTTTGCACATGCACTTGAACAAATACGTGTCGGGCAAATTTCAGGACCTGTTGGAACTTATAGTAATATCTCAACTGAAATTGAAAAAGTTACCTGTGAAAATTTAGGATTAAAACCGGCAAGAATTTCTACTCAAATTATTGCAAGAGATTACCATGCATACTTTATGCAGTCTTTGGCTTTGATTGTAAGTGTTCTGGAACAGTTTGCAACAGAAATCAGACATTTGCAGAGAACTGAAGTTTTAGAATTGGAAGAAGGCTTTGGAAAAGGTCAGAAGGGGTCTTCTGCAATGCCTCATAAGAAAAATCCTGTATTAAGCGAAAATTTATGCGGTTTGGCACGTGTAGTTCGTGCAAATTCAATTGCGGCGTTAGAAAATATTCCGCTCTGGCATGAAAGAGATATTTCGCACAGTTCTGCAGAACGTATAATATTCCCTGATAGTTTGATTTTGGTCGATTTTATGTTGAACAGATTTAACGGATTGATGGAAAATATTGTTGTTCACAAAGATAATATGTTGAAGAATACCGACAAATTCGGCGGCATTGTATTTTCGCAAAAAGTGCTTTTATCTTTAGTTGCTAAAGGTTTAACAAGAGAAGAAGCTTATGTTATTGTTCAGCGTAATGCTTTAGATGCATTTCAGAACCACGGAGATTTTAAAGCGAATTTGTTGAATGATGTTGAAATTACAAAACTTCTTTCTTCTGAGGAAATTGAGCAAATTTTTGATAAACAGGCTTTCTTAAAAAATATTGGTGAAATTTATTCTCGAATATTAGACTAATTATTCTATAAAATCAGCAAGTACAACATTACTTACTAAAATACCTTCCGGTGTGAATTTGTATCCCTCGCTGGTTTTGATAAGTAAGTTTAGTTTTTCATATTTATTTAAAATTTTTTCATATTTTTCAACAAAATTTATCCCGTATTTTGAATTTATCTGGTTGATGTCAATTCCTTTCATTTTCCGAAATCCAAGGAAAATTTCTTCTTCAAGTTTTTCTTGATGAGAAAGAGTTTTAGTTTCCAAATGTTCATTAGGATTTTCTATATAAGATTCTATTGTGATTTTGTTGCCGTATCTTATGCCATTTGTGTAGCCGTGTGCTGCAACGCCAAAACCATAGTATTCTTCGTTATTCCAGTATGTTATATTATGACGAGAATAGAAATCCGGCAGTGAAAAATTGCTGACTTCATAGTGTTCAAACCCTGAGCCTGTCAAAAGTTCTATTGCTCCAATGTACATATCAGCCTGCAAATCATCATCCGGTAAGTTTTCAGATTTATGATTATAAAAATAAGAACCTTCTTCAAGTTTTAATCCATACAATGAAATGTGTTGAACTCCAAGGGAAACAGCTTGTTTTAAATCGTTATAAAACATTTCCGATGTTTGTTCAGGCAAACCGTAAATAAAGTCCAAGCTGATGTTCTGAAATCCTGCAGCTTTCGCCTCTTCTACAGCTTGAATAACCTGTTTTGCACTATGACGGCGGTTGATTTGTTTTAAGATTTTATCATCAAATGTTTGACAGCCTAAACTTATTCTGTTTATTCCGATGTCTTTCAATCCTTTGAGATATTCAAGATTGCAGTCATCAGGATTTAGTTCGGTTGTTATTTCTGTCTTATCGCTAACTTTAAAATGATTTAACAAGAATTGAAATTCTTCTGCCGACAGAACAGAAGGGGTGCCGCCTCCGAAATATAATGTCTTTAAAGTTTCGCCTTTGTAGTTTTGTTTTATTTCTTGCGATAACGACGTTAAATATTGTTTTTTTAAATCGAGTTTATTAAAAGAAACAAATGAACAATAGTGGCATTTTGATTTGCAAAACGGAATATGTATGTAAACACTTGCGGTCATAGAGTTTTACCCTGAATTACTCTATATTTATATCATAACAAGGATAAGCTTTAGAACATCCTTCCAGTCTTTGTATTCTAATTTCTACTTTTTCAGAAACTTTAAACTGGTTTGAAAATCTATCTATTTCCATTTTTTTACTGTCATTTGGAATGATGTAATATTTGTAGAAATTTATATTGCCATCATTTATTACCATAAATTTATTATTGGTAATTGTACGTTTTAATTGTATTTTATTTTTCTTTAATTCTGAGACTTTTATGATTTCGTAACCTTTTAATAATTTTTCTACTTCTTCGATTTTTAGTTTTCTAGGTACGAATTGAACCCCGTTAAATATAATTTCATAAAATTCAAAAGTTTTAGGATAGTACGAATACAATTTTTTATCTATTAAAAATTCTTCGCTGCCTTCACCAATCCATACATCTTCTTTAGGAACCTGTCCGTTGCCTGTAAGTATGTGATATGACGTGTAACCGCCATTACCTACCGGTTCCTGTACCTGTAAAATTATAGTATCTTTTGAATCATCTTCGTCATGTTTATTGTATTCTCTCCAGATGTGTTTATTCATGTGATAAGTCCATAATTTTTGACCAATTTTAGGTATCAATGCATTTTCTTTTTCTGCATTTTTCTCGTCAGAAAATGACAAATACCATGAGAAAAGTGCTATAAAAATAAGTCCTATTATCAATCCGAAAACGTAATTCTTATTCATTTTATAACCTCTGAAGTTTATTATTTACAGGATAACAATAACATAAACAGGCAATAAAAAGTATCAAAAACGATTAATTTTATATGGATAAAATTCTCCAATCAGGGAATAGATAAAAATCTATGTGAACGTTTTAATGTAGATAATCTTTTTCATACTTCCAGCTATTCTTAATTCCAACGAGCCTCATTGAGGCTCTTTTTTTTATAAAAATAAACTTATAGAAACTAAATATATCATTGACAAAAATGCGATTTGAGCAGAAAATAAAAGAAATTGAGGGGGATTAAATAATTATGGTTAAACATACATACTTGCATGATAAACACGTTAAATTAGGAGCTAAAATGGTAGATTTTGCAGGCTGGCATATGCCGGTTCAGTATTCATCTATTATTGAAGAGCATAAAACAGTTCGTGAAAATGTGGGTTTGTTTGATGTTTCGCACATGGGTGAAGTCTTTGTATCCGGAAAAGATGCAACAGTATTTTTGAATAAAATTGTTCCTCAGGATATAACAAAATTGGATTATGAAAAAGCTGTTTATTGTCAGCTTCCAAACCAGAACGGCGGACTTATTGACGACTTGATTATTTATAAACTCGGTATTGAAAATTATCTTGTTATTTGTAATGCTTCAAGAATTGATGAGGATTTGAACTGGATTGTCCGCAATAAACGCGGAATGGATGTTAAAATCGATAACCAGTCTCATAATTATTCACTTCTTGCAATTCAGGGGCCTAAAGCTATCGATTTAGTACGCAAAATGGGCTATAATATTGAAAACCAAAAATCATTTACCATAAAACCTGCAGTTATTGAAGGTGTCAAACTTCTGGCTTCCCGCACAGGTTATACAGGAGAGGATGGATTTGAATTACTTGTTGAAAATGAGTATTCAGAATTTCTATGGGATAAAATTTTGGAAAAAGGTGAAGAATTTGGTATTAAACCGATTGGACTTGGGGCAAGAGATACGCTTAGATTAGAAGCTGCGTTACATCTCTACGGCAATGATTTAGATGAAGATACAACACCAATTGAAGCAGGTCTATCATGGTCTGTTCCTAAAGATAAAATCTCAGATTATAACGGTAAAGAAGTTATAATGAACCAAATTGCTAATGGTGTTTCTAAAAAACTTGTCGGGCTTGAAATGCTTGATAGAAACATTGCCCGTCACGGTTATGATGTATATTTTAATGGTGAAAAAGCCGGTCATGTTACAAGTGGTTGTGTTTCCCCGAGTACCGGTAAAAATATTGCACTCGCTTATGTAAAAAATAACAAAGAAATTTGCACCGGAGCAATTATTCAAGTTATGATAAGAGAAAAACTACATGATGCTAAAGTAGTTAAAAGACCGTTTGTCGAAAAACGAAACAGGGTATAATTTTTATAATATTAAAATTTAATAAAAGGAGAAAATAGAATGAGTTTTACGGAAAAGATTTTATGTACAAAATCACATGAATATATTTTAAAAGGTGATACATGTACTGTCGGTTTAACAGATTATGCTATAGAACAGCTAGGTGATATTGTGTTTTTAGAACTTCCTGAAGTCGGTGATGAATTTTCTAAAGGCGATACTTTTGCAAATATTGAATCTGTAAAAGCTGCATCTGAAATTTATATGCCGATTAGCGGTAAGATTGTTGAAGTTAACAGTGCTCTTGTTGATGCTCCTGAATCTTTAAATGACGACTGCTACGAAAATGGCTGGCTGGTTAAAGTTGAACCAACCGCAGGAGAAGATGAATACGCAGATTTATTAACATACGCAGATTATAAAGAAGAATTGGAATAATAATGAAGAATTTTTTAGTACACAACGAAGAAACAACAAAACAAATGTGTGAAGCTATAGGCATACAAAATACAGAAGAGTTATTTGCTCAAATTCCTGAGTCTGTCAGAATGAAAATATTAGATTTACCGGATGGTTTGAGTGAAATGGAAACTCAAAGAACTGTCAAAAATCTTGCACGTGAAAATAAATCTGACTATATAAGTTTTATGGGCGGCGGAATGTATAACAAATTCGTACCGGCTTGTATTTCTCAAGTTGTAGGTCGTTTTGAATTTAATACAGCCTATACTCCTTATCAGCCTGAAATTTCACAGGGCACATTGCAGGTTATGTATGAATTCCAAACAATGATTTGCCGTCTAACCGGCATGGATATTGCAAATGCTACAGTTTATGATGCAGGTACTGCTTGTGCTGAAGCTATTTTGATGGCTTGCCGAATTGCTAAAAAATATAGGGTTTGTGTACTAAATTCTATCAACCCTGAATATAAAAAAATAATAGAAACATATACAACATCTCAGTCAATAGAAGTTGACTGGGTTGATGACGTTCCATCAGTAACTAGTGATTATGCTTGCGTGTTAGTTCAAACTCCGAATTATTACGGAGAAATTATTGAACCAAAAGCAGTGGATTGTTTGTTGGTTGTATGTTGTGATATTTCAACTTTATCAATACTCAAACCACCGTCTGAGTATGGTGCAGATATTGTTGTAGGAGATGTTCAAACTCTAGGAATTCCTATGAATTTCGGCGGTCCAAGTGCAGGATTTATGGCTTGCCGCGAAAAATTTATGAGACAATTACCTGGAAGATTAGCCGGAAGAACTCTTGATAAAGATGGAAAGCAGGCATTCTGTCTGACTATTCAAACACGAGAACAGCATATTAAACGTGAAAAAGCTACAAGTAATATTTGTTCTAATCAGGCTTTAATCGGGCTTTGTGCAACCCTTTATTTATCTGTAATGGGTGAAAAAGGTTTCCGTCAGGCAGGATATTTATCAGCTAAAAATGCACACCTGCTTTCTAAAAAATTACAAGAAAAAGGTGTTAAAACATTAAACAAAAATTTCTTCAACGAATTTGTGATTGAAGTTTCAAATGCAGACGAATTTCTTGCACAATTAAAAGAAAATACAATTATTGCCGGTATAAAACTTGATGATAAAAGAGTTCTTGTTGCTGCAACAGAAATGAATACAGCAGAAGAAATTGACAAATATGTATCATTAGTCAGTTGTTAATTTTTCTTAATGTTTAATGAAAAAAGGGAAATTTTTATTTTCAGTGAAGTTTATAAGTTTGAAAAATAAACTGAAAATGAAAGGGTTTCCTTATGGATTATACAAGATGTGTGGTTTCAACAATTAATGGCGATATTCGTGTTATGACCGGTGAAATGCGTCAATTATTGAAAAATGGTATTCAAAGAAAATTAGTACCATTGAAAGGTTTCAATAAACCGCTTTTAAAATTAGATGCAGCATCGAAGGCAGAAATAAAAATCTTAAATCAAGATTTGAAACGTTTGAAAAGAACTCTTTCTAAATTAGAATATAAAAAGGCTCAAGTAGGACTTACTCAGGCACAAATTTCAGAATTTGAAAGACAAATTGAACTTACTCTGTTTGATATTTTTGAATGCCAATCTAAAATAAGAGATGTTAAAGTTAAATGCTATAAAGGGCAAACTTCAATTTTGAATGTAGAAGGATAACACCTGTATAAATATTAATATTTAAAAGCGAAAATTTGAACGTAAACAATGCTTTTACCTCTTCACATTTCCGCCTTTTTAAGTTATAATTTTGAAGAGAGTTTTAATATATATTTTGAAAGGTTATATACATGAATAAAAGTCAATCTATGGGTATGTACGTAATTCTGGGGATTGTAGTTCTGGTGTTTATTTCAACCATATTTATGGGTGGGCCGACTACTAATACTTCTGAAATTTCATATACAAATTTTCTTCAGAAATTAGAAAATAAAGAATTTTCTAAAATTGAAAAATTTGACGATATGATTATTGCCGTACCTAAAGAACAGCCGGAGCAAAAAAATGCACAGAAATCTTCAGGTAAAGATTTAACTTCTCCATTTTTGAACCCTGACTCAAAACCGTCTCAGGCTCCATTATTTCAGTATAAAGTTCAAATTCCTGTAAATGATGAAGAATTGATGAATAAATTAAACTCTTCAGAAGCTGATATCACAGTAAAAAAAGCACCTGAAACCAATCAGCTTGCAGGTAATATCGGTACATTTATTATTGTTCTGTTTGCAATAATTTCTTTGGGTTTGATGATAAAAGCTATTCAAGCAGGCGGCTCTCAAGCAATGTCTTTTGGTAAGAGTAAAGCAAAAATGCTTTTGGATTCTAAAGTTAAAACAACATTTAAAGATGTTGCAGGTATTGATGAAGAGAAAAAAGAACTTGAAGAAATCGTTGACTTTTTGAAAAATGGCGAAAAATATATGAAACTCGGTGCTAAAATTCCTAAAGGTGTACTTCTTGTAGGTCCTCCTGGTACAGGTAAAACCTTAATGGCAAAAGCTGTTGCCGGAGAAGCAAGCGTGCCGTTTTTCTCAATTTCAGGTTCTGACTTTGTTGAAATGTTTGTTGGTGTTGGTGCAAGCCGTGTAAGAGATTTGTTTGAACAAGCTAAAAAACATCAGCCTTGTATTATATTTATTGATGAAATTGATGCTGTCGGACGTCAGCGTGGTGCCGGTTTAGGCGGTGGACACGACGAAAGAGAACAAACTCTTAACCAGTTGCTTGTTGAAATGGACGGTTTTGATGTTAATACAAATATTATTGTTATTGCAGCTACTAACAGACCTGACATTTTAGACAATGCACTTTTAAGACCGGGTCGTTTTGATAGACAGATTTATATCAATGCTCCTGATGTTAAGGGCCGAGAACAGATTTTGGAAGTTCATGCAAAAAATAAAAAATTAGATAAAGATGTTGATTTAAAAGTTTTAGCAAAGAGAACCCCTGGATTCACAGGTGCTGATTTGCAAAACTTACTAAATGAATCAGCTCTTCTTGCTGCCCGCAAAGGTCAAGATAAAATTACAATGGAAGATGTAGATTCTTCAATTGATAGAGTTATTGCAGGTGTAGAAAAGAAAAGCCGTGTCTTAACTGATGAAGATAAAGAATTAACTTCATATCACGAAGTTGGTCACGCGTTGATTGATAAATTATTACCTGATGCTAATGAACTTCATAAAGTTTCAATTATTCCTCGAGGAATGGCTTTAGGTGTTACATGGACAAGACCTAAAGATGAAAAAGTTCACGTAAGCAAAGCTAAGTTACTTGCTAAAATTGCAGTATCTCTTGGCGGACGTGCAGCAGAAGAAATTGTTTACGGCAAAGATAAAGTCAGCACAGGTGCTTCTCAAGATTTAATCAACGTAACTGATATGGCTCGTAAAATGGTAACTGCATGGGGTATGTCTGACAAGCTTGGTAATATGGCATACGGTAAAAACCAAGAAAATGTATTTATGGGCAGAGACTTTGGTCACCAGAGAGATTATTCTGAACAGGTTGCTTATGAAATCGATCAGGAAATAAAACATATTGTTGATGAAAGATACGAACTGGCAAAAAGATTGCTAAATGAAAATCGCGATATGCTGGAAGCAATTTCACGAGAACTTCTTGATAAAGAAACTATCGATGAAAAAGAATTCGAACAAATTATGGATAGAGTAAAGAGTGAAAGAGCTTAATATAACAACAAATTCAAAACTTTTTGCATTAAGGGTAAATGTTTATAAAACAGATACCCTTTCTGTTATGATAAATTCTGCACAACAATCTGATTGTGATATTCTTGCTTTATATTTTGAGGTTGAAAAAGAAGAACAGGTTAAAGAGGCTGAGCAATTGTTGAAGAATTCACTTCCTGCAATAACAAAACCTCTTATGATTTGCGGCAGCGGTAAATCTGATATTGATAAGGTTCTTTTGCCGGAACTGATAAAAGTTTTGGATAGGGTTTGTATTATTTCATTTGCTGATGAAACTAATTATAAAACCATAGTTCCTTATGTTATTTCAGGAAACCACTATATTGTATTGAAATCTCCGATTGATATCAATTTAGCTAAGGAACTCAATATTCTTTCTGTGGATTTGGGTTTAGCTAAAAATAGAATTATTATGAATACTGATATCGGCGGTTTGGGATATGGTTATGAATACGGGTATAGTATTCTTGAAAAAGTTGTTATTGAAGCTCAGAAAGGTGATGAATATTTAAATTTGCCTTTGCTATCCGAGGCTGCAATTGAATCTTTAAAAACAAAAGAAGCTAAGGCTGATACTTATTCTAAAAGCTGGGGAAGTTTATCTGAAAGAGCCAGAATGATAGAATTAGCTGCGGCTTCCGGTGTGTTGTCTGCGGGTGCAAATATTATTGTTATGACTAACCCTGATAATATTGCTGTTATGAAAGGGCTGGTGTAAACATGGAAATGACAGGATTACAAATTTTTAAATACCTGCCTGCAGGCAAAAAAAATGAGTTTGCCAATTGCAAAAAATGCGGCTGTCCAACTTGTATGGCTTTTGCACTCAAGCTTGCAAAGCAAAATATTGAGATTGAAAAATGTCCGTATATTAGTGAGGAACTTTTTGAAAAATACTCTCATTCCATTAAACATCCGCAAAATACTGTTGAAATATGCGGTTTGAAAATCGGTGGTGAAAATGTTCTTTACAGACACGAAAAAACATTTATAAATCCTACAATTCTAGCTGTCGTAGTTGATTGTTCTGAAACAGATTATCAAGAACAAATTAAAAGAATTTGTGATTTTGAGATTACTGCAGGCGTGAATGAAAATTTAAAAGCAGATTTAATTATTTTGGATAACTGTCAAAATATTGAACTATTTAATAATTTATCTGTTCCTGTAATTTCTATGCGAGATTATCAAAAACTTCCAATTGATAATGTGTATGATGAAGATTTTAATAATACAAAAGGTTATTTGATTTCTACCCGTAAAAAAGCGATTTTTGATAAAGACGATAATTATTCAAAACCTGTGTGTACATGGTTGAATTCTGAAAATATTTTTGAAACTTGTGCTAAAGCTGCATATTATATTTGTAAATACTCTAATATGATTGTATTTAAGTGTTTTGATGAAGCAATGTTTTCGACCTTACTGCGTTTAAGACAAAATATTTTCACAAATCCTCAAAAACCGCTGCAGGTAGAAGCCGGCTTGTACGAATTTAATGAGCCGGATGAAAATTCGATTATATTTTTAACTACAAATTTTGCATTGACATTTTTTGCTGTTGCTAATGAGTTAGAAAATTTAAATGTACCGTCATATCTGATTGTTATTCCTGCTGATGGGATGAGTGTTTTGACTGCGTGGTCGGCTGAAAAATTTACTGCAAACATTGTTGCTAATACTATTAAAAAATTTGATATTCAAAATAAAATTAATACACGAAAAATTATTATTCCGGGCTTGCTTGCTCATATCGTTGATGAACTAAAAGAAGCTGTTCCCGATTATGACTTTATTGTTGGAACTCATGAGGCATCTGCTATTGCAGAATTCGTAAAAAACTTAAGTTAAAATCTGTTATAACAACTCATGAACTATCAAAACAACAATTTCGCCAGCCTGTAATGTTAAAGAAACTTTCGATTTTTTTATATCAGGCATATTTGAAATTTTTATAGGTAAAATATTGAACCGTGGATTGTATTTCGGTATTTTTACAGTTGTTTTTATTGGATTTTCAAAGTCTAAATTCCCTATAGTTAAAACTCTTTTTTTATTATATTCAAAAGTGTAAGCAAATACTTTTGGATTGTTTGTTTTTATTGGTGTAAAGGTTCCGTTGTTTAAGACCGGCAAAAGACTGCGTTTGACATTATTTCCTAATAGTAAATCATTTTTTAATTCGCTGTATTTACCTTCCGGTTTTCTTGAAAAATTAAAGATATCAATTTTACCTGTATGAGTGAAATAAGTATCATCATCAGTGTTAGATGACGGAGCAAGTCTGTTGCCCATTTTGTAGTTGTAATCATCTCCTGTTTGGAATCCGTCAACGTAATATGAATCAATAGGCAGTGTTGAACTTAGCCATATAATCATTTCACTTAATGCCGGACCTTTTAATATTATCGGGCTGACCTCATCATGGGTTGTAAAACTTCCGATTACACTTTTTTTGTCTTTAAATTTTTTAGTTTCACCTAACGTGAAAGCAATGTTTGAATATAAATCTTTTGAGGTTTTCCAGTCTTTTATGTTGAAAAATGAGCCGTAATATCCGTCAAATCCTGCATTTAAAAGTTTGTCATAAGATGTAAATACTGCTTGCGGTGAAATTGCGTCGTGCCATGCTTCTGAGGATTCGGCAAGCCAGAGAAATTCAGGGTCTTTTTGACGTGAATATGTTATTAATTCTTTCCAGAATGCTTGTGTTTTAGAATGTGCAACATCTGCTCTAATTCCGTCAACGCCAAGCGATATCATATATTTAACAAAGTCTTTATATAAATTATAAACTGATGGATTAATATTTTCTTCTGTTCCGGAAGCTAATAATCTTACATCGGTCCAATCAGCAGGGATAATAGGCTCTCCAGTCTGATTTGTCACAAATAAATCAGGTCTTTGCAAATATAAATCATAAGACGCACAGGCAGGAACATCTACTATTACTCTAATGTTTCGTTTGTGAGCTTCTTCAATAAATTTTTTAGCCTGTTCTTCCAGTGTTAATGGTGAATTTTTATCATATAAATCTTCATTTATTGAGGCGAAATCTGCTGTAGAATACAAACTTCCTGCGGTTCCCAATGCTTTAAGTTTTCCGGTCGGCGTAATTGGAAGTACATGCAGTGTATTTATACCGAGGTTTTTTAATTCATCCAATCTTTCGATTGCATTAATGAATGTGCCTTTTTCTTCGCCGATGTCTTCTTGAATAAATCCGTCACCATCAATATCCTGCGAGTTGAATGATCGGATATTGATTTCCATAATAACTGATTTGTTATCCAGAAACTGGCTTCTTAAGTCATTTTTCCACTCTAAATTTTGAGCAAAACAAAATGCATTCGCACTAAGTGCGTATAAAGCAGCGAGTAAACATATCTTTTTTAATTTTTTCATTCAAACCTCACAAGTTGAAGAAAACTATTCACCTATAGGTATAATCAATTCTTGATCAATATTTATTCTGTCTAAACTTTTTAAGTTATTTGCTTTTATAATTAAGTCAGCTTTTTCAGGTGAATATGTTCCATAAAAATGTTTGATAATTTTTTCACCTGTATCGCCGTCTTTAACAATATATTTTTTAGCATTTTTTAAATTAACAGGTTTTTCTTCTGTTGAATTGGCAGGTTCAGATGGCTGATTTTCTGCAATATTTTCTTCATCTGTCGGAATAAGAACTTTTGGTGAGTCAGTTTCCTGAATTTTTGAAGTTTGTTGTTCCAGTGTTGCTTCACTATGTTTTTTGTCAGAAGAAAATTTAGATATAAATGTATTTAGCGGAGCATCAGGATGTGATTTAAGAACAAATGCACCTAAACATCCGATAGTTATAATTGTTGTTAAAATTCCTGCAACAAATCCGCCGAGCAGATATGCACCAGGTGAGTTTGAACTAAATTGGCTGGTTTTGAATGTCTGCCATAACAGGTCAATCTCTTGAGATTTATTTGAAGAAGTTTGTGCCTCCTGTGAAGCTGTTTCTTCTGGTCTTACGTATTCCCCAGGTAAGTTATTCATTTCTTGTTCTTTTGAAAGATTTTCAATAACTTCCATTGATTCTTTTGATAAAGTAGATCTTCTAATTGTCGAACTTTTCATTTGTTACCTCACTACCCCTGTTTCCTATAATTAAAATGGTATCACGAATTGAGCTATTATTCAACCAAATGTAAACTTTTAGGCAATAAAAAATGCTATAGATGAATTTCATCTACAGCATTCAAAACTTATTTCAATTCAAAAAGAATTACTTAACAAGTTCTTTGAATTTTTTACCAGCAGAGAAAGCTGGAACTGTTTTAGCAGCGATTTTCAAAGTAGCACCAGTTTGAGGGTTTCTACCAGTTCTAGCTGCTCTTTTGCGAGCTTCAAAAGTACCGAAACCAACTAAAGTAACTTTTTTACCTTTAGAAACTGTTTTTTGAATAGTTTCTAATGTAGCTGATAAGATGTCAGCAGTTGCTTTTTGAGAAACTTTTGCTTTTTTTGATACTTCTTTTACTAATTCTTCTTTGTTCATTATGAACCTCCTTCTTCCTTTCCCACGGCGTTTTTAAAACCATATTCCGCAGTTTGTGTAATCGACAAATTTATTATAACACTTTCTTCTTTCCTGTCAAGGGTTTTAGAGATTAATTTCTTAAGAAATGTAGATATAATGTATATTTCGTAGGATATACTCTCTGGAAACTGCCTATTTATCTGTGTTATGACTCTTTATTCAGCTTGGCAAATTTAACATTTGAGTAAAAATACTGTAATATTTGGTATGCATTATAACCGTCTTTTGCAAGATTATTAGCTCCATGTTGAGACATACCGACACCATGTCCATTCTTTTTAACATTATCATCAAAAGAAGGAACAGAATGCAAATAAGGAACTTGTCCACCCCATGCATTTGTGTTGGTCATACCGCCTGCTGATGCTGAATAGTATGCTGAAATAATTTTCATATCATAAGTTAAAACAAGACCGTTAGTTTCTTCAACTGCTTTGTTTGTTTTATTTGTTTCTGCTGAAGCTCCGCCGTAAGCCTGATCTTCGGTGTTATCTTTTAAGTCATATCCGTATCTTGCTTGTTTGCCAAGATTTGCAAGTGCAAAACTTCTTGCGGCGATTGCCTGTGCTTTTAATGCTTCTATTTCCCAGCTAGGAGGCATTTCTGATGGTACAACGCCTTTTAGATAATTTTCTAAATCTATATCATTAATAACTATTAGTTTGCCATTTGAAACTCTAACCATTAGTTTGCCGTGATACCATTTACCTTTTGTGCTGACGTATCCATTGGTATCGGGTTTGAGAACAATTGAATCAGTTCCTAATGAGTAATAATGACCGCCGCTTTTTACTGCAATTTCGTTTTTGTAAGGAACAAGTACATAACCTTTCATAGCATCAGATGTGCAGACTGTTTTGTTTGTATGGACATCAATCATTCTTCCGTTAACATTTGTGCCGACTCCAGCTTCGTTAACTTCTGTTAATAATCCTATTTTTATTGCGTTCGATGGATTGGCTATAATTAAATTTATTAATAATATTGTTAGTGTAATTAAAATCTTTCTCATAGTCTCTATTTTAACACTTTACGCAAAAATGTAATAAATCAAATGAATGATTTTTACTTCTGATATATTCTTAAATAATTCCAGTAGCTCCTGAATACTTTTTTTACATAAGTTTTTGTTTCTTCGTAAGGAATTTGTTCTACGAATTCATCCGTATCAGAATATTTAAGTGTATTTTTCCATCTTGTTACAGAACCAATACCGCCATTATATGCAGCAATTGCTGATACATCTTTATTATCTAACATTTTTCTAATTGTAGAGTAATATAAGTTTCCAATTTTTATATTTAATTCAGGATTAAAAAGCGAATTTGTGTAGAAAGATATGCCATTTTTGTTTCCAATGTCGTGTGCAGTTTCCGGCATTAATTGCATTAATCCTATTGCACCAACACCACTTTGAGCTTCAGAATTAAAATGACTTTCTTCTCTCATAATTGATATTATTAATGCAGGGTTATTATTATATTTTTCAGAGTTGTTTCTGATTTGTATGTAATAATTCTGCGGATATACAAGTCTCCATCTTAAATCGCTTTTTGATGGTTTATCTTTGAGGTTTTTCATTGCCTCCTGAGCAATATGTGTGGAGGTTGCATAATTACCTTTTTCATATTCAGCCCAGCTTTGTATAAATTTATCTTTAGAGAGTTTTTTAATCATTTCGTAATCATTAACGCTCATTAGTGCATATAAAATATCATTTTTTGATGGCTGCTTATATGGATACATTACCGGTTTGTATTCAATATTTGTTCTCAATGTTGCATCTTTAAGCCCGTTTAAAATCCAGAAAGCTCTGTATGCATAATAACTGTCAGGAAATTCGTTTATAATTCTCTGCAGGTAATGAGTGCTTTCAGGATTGTGGTATTTTTGTTCGATTTTTCCCTGCCAGAATAAAACTTCAGGTATAATTTCAGCTTCCGGATATTTTGATATGAAATCTTTTCCTAAAAATCTTGCATTAGCATAATCTTTTTGTTTTATTTTTTCAAAAAACATTGCTGATAATGCAGTTTGAGCATAATGACCGTGAGGATAATTGGTGTACAAATCTTTATAACAATTGTATTTAGCTTCGCCGGAAGATTGCTGGCATTTTAGGTGCCATAAATAATCTACACCGTCTCCTTTTGCAGTTTTTAATAACTCATCAATTGCTGCATCTGAAGAAGGAAATGTTTCTATATAATTGTTGACTGCTTTTTGATAATCTTTAGGGTTTATGTTTGCTGAATGTTTTGAGACCCCTTCTAATGTTACTTCTTTAACTTTGTTGTAATCGGCTTTTGAGTAATAAATTAAATTTTGGATAGCCCAGCTGTCTTTGATATCTGTTTTTTGAATAGCATTAATTGCTTCTCCTCTCAACTCTGCTAAAATATAGGCTTTTGCCACGAGAGTGTAATCTTTTGAGGACATTTTAGGGTTAAATTTTATCCATGTATCTGCAACATTTGGGGCTAATCTTCCATCGGGATATTTTTCTAAATATTTTATAAAAGCAGATTCAATTTCTTTAACTTTGGAATGATTTTTTTTGTTCTTTGCTGATAGTTTTTCAGCGTTGATTTTAGCTATGTAGAATTCTGACGCTATTTTGTAATCGTCTTCCAGATTAGAATTTAACACTTGTTGAAAATATTTTTTTGCAAGTGTAGAATTTTCTTCTAATAATAATTGTCCTGCTTGATATTTAGCTTCGGCAGCTAACGACGAATATTTGTAATTTTGTAATAATGATTGGTATGATTTTAGTTCGGATTTTTTATCTCCAACTGCTTTTGCACACATTGCCTGTCTGTATAGTGCGGCAGGTTTTAATTTTGAAGTCATTCCAACTCGTGAAAACAGATAATAGCAGTTTGAAAAGTTTTCATTTTCGTAGTCTTTCAAGCCCTGTTTGTAAATTCTAATGGTTTGGCTGTTTGCTTGATATATTTTTGCACTATAAAAGCCAAGCACAAAAACGGTTAAAAAAATCCCCAAGCCGATTATATATTTATAATTTTCCCTCGACACCAACATAACACTATTATTTTAACAGATATAAGGCAAAAGTAAAAATTTTTATAAAATATTTACATACCCTTTTGCTAAAATATTTATAATTTATAATTGTTTTATTAAGGAGAAATAATATGCCAAAATGGGAAGCCGGTTTAATTGCTATAGCTATAAATATCATCTTGATAATTGTGGTATTTAAAGTAATTGATACTGTTGATAAAAAGATAATAGAAAAAATAAAAAATCAGGAATCAAATTCACCGTTGTTGAGATTTATGCCGATTTTGATGAAGCTTTTAAAAGCGGTGGTTATATTTATTGCATTGACAGGATTTTTGCAAAGTCAGGGGTATTCAGTATCATCAATACTTGCAGGTTTTGGAATTGGCGGTATTGCAGTAGGTATGGCAGCAAAAGATGCACTTGCAAATATTTTTGGAAGTTTGGAAATCCTTTCTGACCACGTATATCGTATTGGCGATTATGTGAAAATTAATGATATAGAAGGTTATGTTGAAGATATAAATATCAGATCTACTAAAATAAGAGATTTAGACAATTTTTTAATCAGTATTCCTAATAATATTGCTGCGAATGCCCTTATTACCAATGTTTCGCAAGCAAGAAAAAGATTTATTAATATTACATTTGGGGTTACTTATTCTACAAGCAGCGAGAAAATTAAATCTGCACAGGATATATTAAAAGAAGTTGCAACAAATTATAAAGAAATTCACAATGATTTTACTGTTGCCGTGCACGATTTGGGTGACAGTTCAATAAATATAAGATTTCGCGGCTATGTAAAATCCGGTTCTTATGACAAATTTTTAAAAGTCCGCGGTGAATTTTTAGAGCAGGTTGTAGAAAAATATAGACAAAATAATATTGATTTTGCATTCCCGTCAAGATCAATTTACATAGAAAGTGATAATACAAAAATTGAAAATTAAGATAATTGCACTTGGAAAAATTAAAGAAAAATTTCTAAAAGAAGGGATAAATGAGTTCCTTAAACGATTGACTCCCTATTCGTCCGTTTCAATTGTAGAGCTAAATCCTATTGAGATTAAAGACGAAAATTTAATCGAAAAAGTTCTATTGGAAGAGGGTGAAAAGATTTTATCAAATATCAAGCCGCTTGATTTTGTGATTACAATGGAAATAAAAGGTAAGCAGTTTTCGAGTGAAGAATTTGCTGAAAAAATTGAAGAACTGACTAATGACGGTGTGCAGGAAATTGTTTTTGTTATAGGCTCCTCGTGCGGAATTGGTAAAAATGTCTCAGACCGTGCTGATTTAAAAATGAGTATGTCAAAAATGACTTTTCTTCACCAGTTTGCAAGGTTGATTTTAGTTGAACAAATTTACCGTGCTTTCAAGATTATAAAAGGTGAAACCTATCACAAGTAAATGTATATTGTAAATTAAAAGCCTCAATGATATAATTTTTATATAAATAACTAAAAGGAGAGCTTTATTATGGAAACTTTTGAATTAAATCTTTCAATGAAAGAACTTGAAAAAAGAACTCATAAGGATTATTTAATAACTAAGAAATTTTTGAAAGCAGATGCCCCTGAATATCTGGCATTAAAAGAGGCTGATAAAAGAGCTTTGAAACATCTATGCAAAGCGGCTGCAATTCTTGAAAAAATTAATATGCAGATTGATTGTAAACATAATCTTGCGGTAAAAGAATTCTTGGAATCCGAAATCGAAAAAGGTAACAAACAGGCTGCGTTAACAAAGGTTTTATTTGATGCTCAAAAAGGTATCAACGCTATTGATACAATGTCAAATCCTATAAGACTTATTAAAGGTATTGATGAAAAATTAGGTAAAGGTGTTTATCCTGAAGATTTGTCAAAAGAAGAATTTCATAATGTCCTTATTAGAATGCTAAAAGAAGGTAAAATCGACGAAGTTAAAGGTATTTTAACCCAGCGTTCTATTGTTGTTCGTGCAGCAGAAGACCTTGCTGGTATTGATTATGTAGATTATTTCAGCGAAGACTTTGCAAAGATGGCTGATGAACTTGAGAAAGCTGCAAAAGTTTCAACAAATGCGGATTTTAATGAGTATTTGCAGCTTCAAGCAAAAGCGTTGAGAACGGCTGATCCAATGCTGGATGCTTATGCAGATAAAAAATGGGCAACCTTGCAGGATACTCCGTTAGAATTTACAATTACCCGTGAAAATTATGAAGATGAAATGACCGGAACTATTGTTGAAAATGAAGAACTTTCAAATTTACTTAAAGAACATGGAATTTCTCCTATTCCTAAAGACTTTTTAGGCGGAAGAGTCGGCATTATAAATAAAGAAGGCACAGAAGCCCTTATGGCTATCAAAAAATATTTACCGACACTTGCGGATAATATGCCATATAATGACGAATATGAACAAACAATTTCTGCCGAAGCTGACAGTGAACAAACAATGGTTGATGTTGATATGGTTATGGCTTCCGGTGATGTGGGCGAATACCGCGGCGGTATTACTCTTGCTGAAAACCTTCCAAATTCAGATAAATTATCTTTAACTATAGGCGGCGGCAGACGTAATGTTTATCACAGACAAATAAGATTTATCAGCGATAAGAAAAAATTGCAGGAAAGACTTGATGCGATTTTAGATAAAGAACAACATAAATATTATCTTGATGAAGCTGACCACTGGTTCACAATCGGGCATGAAAATGCTCACTCTTTGGGACCAAAAGAAGGTAGTGAAAAACTTGGTAAATACAGAAATATTATTGAAGAAAATAAAGCTGATATGGGTGCTTTAGCTTTTGTTGACTTGCTTACAGAGCTTGGTATGTACACAGAAGAACAAAGGCTTCAAATTATTGTGACAACTATGGCTGATAATTTCTTAAAATCAAAACCAACACTATCACAGGCACATAGGGTTCGTACAGTTATGCAGAATAAATATTTTGCAGATAGAGGTGCTTACGAAATTAAAGATGGCAAAATTCATGTAAATATTGAAAAAGTGGTTCCGATTGCAAAAGAAATGTTAGCTGAAATTATCAGAATTCAAATTGACGGTGATTTTAATAAAGCTGAAAAATATGTAATGGATAATTTTGTATGGACTGATAATATGGAACTTATAGCCAAAAAACTTCAAAAAGTAAGCAAAGCACTCAACGGTACACTTGAAACCGAGCTTGCTGACAAGTTGCTGGCAGAATTATAAACTAATTAAAATGTTTAAAAATCAGCGGAGGTTACAATTTGTAACCTCCGCCATTTTATTGTGGCAATTTATTAGTTGTAAAATCCTTTATAAATATATAGGGGATAATTATGGGGAAATGTTATGCCAGTTAATACGAGTTATTCTGTTTCAAGTTTTCAACAATGCGATGGAATAAATTTTACAACTGCCGGTGTTGATAATAGTTATAAAGTCGGTTCAGGAACTATTGGAGCCTATACCGGAATAGGTTTAACTTTTGATGGGAAGCCGGCAAGTGCAATTGTGGATTTGAAAGGTTCTGTTCCGTATGGAGACAGTCCTGTTTCAGGCGGCTTTCGAGTAAGAAATAACCTCAATGAAAATTCGCAGTCTGTTCAATTTCGAGTTCAGCCTTGCACTGTAACCGTACCTGTTTCTAATAAAACCAGTGTTTATACAACTCCTTATGTTGCAGCAAAAGTAAATTATGATTCCGGTAAAGTTAAAACTAATGTTGGTAATTACACCGGTATCTCAACTAATATGAAGATTGCAGGACATGATGTTAAAGGTTTCGTTGAAGTTCAGGCTTATGATTTAACTAATATGAAACGTGAAACAACAAGTGTTAATGTTGGTTTCTCTGTTAAGATTTAGATAAAAAGCATAAAAAAAAGACCTTGTTAATACCAAGGCCTATCCGTTTAAATAAGAAGAGAGAGCTTTATATATTTATATAAAGTATTCTCAATTTGAAAAATTGCTATTTTTGTAATACTAAATTTACAAAACTTAATAATGCTTAAGTTCTCATATTTTGAATAGCTTTTTTATTTGATTTTGTTTGTGCTAGAATATTCTTATAATAAATTAAGAGTTGGTGTTATGAATATAGATAGAGAAAAACTTATATCATATATTAAACAGATTTCTGCTCCGAAAGTATTAGTTGTCGGTGATTTAGCATTAGATGAGATGATTTACGGCGATGCTGAAAGAATTTCCCGCGAGGCTCCGGTTTTAATTTTACAGCATACTAAAACTAAATTAATTCTTGGCGGTGCCTCAAATGCTGCTCACAACGTTTCAACTTTGAATAACGGCAAAGTTGGTGTTATCGGGGTTGCCGGTGATGATTATTATTCAGAATTATTATTTGATACTTTTGATGCGGCTAATATTGATTGTTCAAAGATTGTTCAGGATAAAACCCGTAAAACAATTGTAAAAACAAGAATTTCGGGTTCAATAACTACATCAATTACCCAGCAGATTGTTCGTGTTGACAGGCAGTCAAAAGGAAATATTTCTGCTGAAACAGAAGATAAAATTATAAAAAATATTGAAAAAGTTCTTCCTGAATATGATGCGGTTATTCTTTCAAATTATCATATAGGCTCATTAACTGATAGAATAATTGATTTTACTATAAATTATGCAAATGAACTTGGCAAAGTTGTTGTTGTTGATGCACAAAAAGATTTAAGCCAATATAAAAATGTTACTTCAATGACTCCAAATTTGCCTGATACAGAAAACTCTGTTGGCTTTAGTATTGAAACTGAAGAAGATTTGAAAAAAGCCGGCAGAAAATTGTTAGATGCTACGCATGCAAAGTCAGTATTGATTACCTGTGGTGCTGACGGAATGTTTGTTGCTGAAGCTGGTGATAAATACACAAAAATTCCGGTATTTAACAAGTCGGAAGTTTTTGATGTTACAGGTGCCGGTGATACCGTTACTGCGGTTTATTCATTAGCTCTGGCTGCAGGTATTGAGCCTGTATATTCTGCAATAATTGGTAATGTTGCAGCAAGTATTGTAGTAAGACAGTTTGGCTGTGCAACTACAACTGTCGATGAATTGCTTGCTGCTGTTGAAAAGTTGTAAAAATTTACTATAAAGGAGAACTTTAATATGGAAAAAATAAAAGAACTCATAAAAAAAATCAAAATAGTTGATTTTATTATAGTTGCTTTTGTAATTATTGCTCTTTGTGTTGGATTAACAACATACAAAGGCTATAGACAAACCGCAGATAAACAAATTGAAGCGACTTCTAAGATTGTTTTCAAAGTTTACATGAGAGGGGTAACTTTCTCCGGTGAAAATATTCCTATTAAAAAAGGTGAAAAAACATTTATAAGCATCAGAAACGTTCCTTATTCTGATTTAGATATTGTGGATGTTAAGGCAGACAGAAGAAAAATTGTTTTACCGACTTTAAATTCCAAAAAAGTTGTAATTGTAGTTGAAGATGTATCTCAGCCTGATTTGTATGACGTTGTTGTAACTCTTACTGATACTGCAAAAATTACAAAAGATGGTGCTGTTGTTGGTGGAAACAAGGTTAAATTAGGATTACCTATTACTTTAGAAGGTTCTGATTATAAATTTACCGGTTCTGTTTCTGACATAAAAATAGTTGATGCAGTGGATGATGAAGTTATAAACAAAGATATGAATACAACCGATGATGTTCAATAATATATTTAAATTTACTCAAGAAAAATTCAATTATTTATATAAAAACAGTTTATTTTTGCAAAATATTGATAAATTCATTTTACCGTTTATTTTGCTGACTTTTATATCATCTACGTTTATGAGTTCGGATACAATTGGTTTATTTGCACTTGTGGTAATGTTTTTGACATTTGTAAAACTAATGACAATGCCAGAACAGCGTATAGAATTTAAACATTTTGAAATCTGGCTTGTTGCATATTTTATGCTGGTTATTGTAAGCTTATTCGGTTCAACATTGTTTGAATTGAGTTTAAAAGGCTTTTTTAAAACATTTGTTTATATAGGATTTTACTTTTCTGTTGTTCAATATTTGAAAAATAATAACAGTAAAATCCCTGTAATTTTAGGAACATTAGGGCTTTGTGTTTTTGGTGAAAGTATTGTCGGATTTTTGCAAAGCTTTTTACACCTTGATGAAATTTCTACATGGCAGGATACTTCAAGACTAAATCCGGAAGATGTATTATCAAGAGTTTACGGTACTTTGAAACCGCTTAATCCAAATTTGTTCGGCGGATATTTAGTATGCGGATTGCCGGCGTTAATAGGGTCAGTATTTTATTTTATGAATAGAAAACAGTTTAAATTTGCTGTTGGCTCATTGGCTGCAACCCTGTTAACTGTATATGTTATTTTGCAAACCGGATGCAGAGGTGCTTATCTTTCAATGATGTTAATCTTCGGGTGTGCATTTTTGATTTCTGCTAAATTTTTCTGGAATACATATAAAAAAGTTTATTTATCCGTTATAGGAACAGTTGTATCGTTGTTTTTAATGGCAATGATATTTGTTAGTTCTTTGAGACATAGATTTTTGTCTATTTTTGCAATGAGAAATGACTCATCAAATTCGTTTCGTTTTAATGTATACCATTCTTCAGTGGAAATGTTTAAAGACAATTGGCTGCTTGGAATCGGTGTAGGTAATAAGAATTTTCGTGAAATTTACGGATTATATATGAAAACCGGTTTTGATGCATTAAGTGCTTATAATATTTACCTTGAAACTGCTGTAGAAAGCGGAATTTTTGCACTAATTGCATTTTTAGGATTTTTATTTACTCTGTCAAAAGATGCTGTAAAATTTATTATAACCTCATTAGATAATGAAAAAATTATCTTTGTTTCATTATCAATAATTTCAATATGGGCAGTAATGTTTCATGGTTTAGTTGATACAATATATTTTAGACCGCAGCTTCAATTTATGTTCTGGACATTTGTTGCGGTAATTTCAACACTAGTAAATCAAAATACTACACAGGATTCAATTTAGCACCAGAAGCCCGGTGACATTCCGTAACCAAGTCCTCCGCAGAATGGTGTCATTGGCATTGGTGAATAATACATCATCGGATTGCAATAATTAAATGCCATCCAAGGTGTACTTACATTCAAAAATGCTGCTGTTGCAAAACTGTTTGATACAGGATTTCCAAATCCATAAGCCATATTTATATTGTTACCGAATGAACAGCCGTGTTTCTGCATCATATATGCCATTTCATTTCTGGCAATTCCATTAAATATGTTCTGGTTTAATGACATTGCAGCATAACCCGGGTCAACGCCATTTTGACGCATTCCGGCATAATTGACTATGGACGCGAGTCCGCAATTTATGCCTCCCAATATTCTCATTGTTTCTGCGTAGCCCATGGCTCTCCTCGTAATTTGTGCTATAAACATGTAAAGTAATTTATAAATTAAAAATTGCTTAAAATTTTATATATGTAACGATATATTAAGTATATACTTTCTAAATAAGTAATTTAGTTAATAATGTTTTATACATTTTGGTGATTATTTTTATTTCCTTGAATTGTAAAATTTCTATATACAGATTTTGTAGGGAGTAAATTGATATGTTTATTGGAAATAGTTGTAATGATTGTAGTAAATATAATCGTTTGGAAATGAAAAATATTGACCAGAATATCCTTCCTTGGCTAGAAGATATTATTGAAGAAAATAATAGCCGAATTGAAAGAAAGGAATGGAAAAGTAAATATAACAGTTATGTGGTTTATGATTATGAACCGTTCTGTACTGAAGGATTTGAAATAAATCTTGTTATTTCATCGTGGGATAATGCGTATTTGAATTTTATTAAATATTTATATGATGAAAAAGTCAGTACAATCGAATATTTAAATAATTGTATAACTATATGATAGCAAAAAAAGAAGCGGAAATTTCCGCTTCTTTTTTTGCTTTACTATTTATAAATAAGATTGATTATTCTTCAACAGAAGCTTGTTGTTGGAAACACTCTTTACAAAATATTTCACGTCCAGGAACAGGTTTGAATGGAACTTGAGTTTGAGCACCGCATTTAGAGCATACTGCATCATACATTCTTCTACCTTTTCTGTTGTTCTTTCTGCGAGCAAGTCTGCAGTCCGGACATCTTTTAGGTTTGTTTACCAGACCTTTTTCTGCATAAAACTCTTGTTCTCCTGCTGTAAAGACAAATTCTTTTCCACAGTCTTCACAAACTAATTTTTCATCTTCGTACATTGTTTTTCTCCTGAATTGTGTACTTTAAAGTTAACAAATTTAACTATCCTCTTATTGTACACTATTTTCAGATTTTTGCAAGCATGTATATAGTTTTAATTGCTGAAACGAGATTTATGTCGTTGTTGTTTGCGATTTTCCATACGCTTTCCATCTGTTGTAGTATAAGTTTCTCCATGTGAATTATCAGCATTATCAGGTCTTTTAGAGCTTTTTGTCGGTTCTTTTTTAGCTTTTTTTGTTTTTTTAGTTTGCATTTTATCAATGTGTTTTTGGTATGCCTGTCTTATTTCCGGTTCAATTTTTTCTAATTCAAAGGTATCTATATTAATAATTTTTGAACGTTTTGAAAATTCATTTTTTAAAACATATATATAATCTACAAGTTTTGCGGAATCTTCTATTCTACCCTTTTTCATCCATACATAAGCGACTTTTGTTAATTTATTAATATGGTTTTGTACGTTTTCAGGAATGTTGTAGGCACATTTATTTATAAATTCATCTATAGGCATATCCCCTTTTCTATTGTTGATAAATGCTGAAGTGAGAATTGTTACCTTAAAAGTTTTGCCATTTTTATTATTTTTTAATAGTTCTTGTTCTTCTTTTCTGTACAATTTGTGAGCATGAATGTGTTCATCAGTTGCAAGTGCCGGACTGATTAGTCTTAAGCCGAGTTCTTCAGAGTCTCTTACAGTTTTAATTAGTTCACCATCTACGTATTTAATTTTGTATGGCTGTGAGTATTTTACAATAAATGCATTTACTGAACTGCTTGAGGTTGGTAATGTTTTTGCAATTTTTAACAATTTACTTTTTAATTTTTGATCTTTAATTTGAAGATTTTCCAGTTGAATTTGGAAATCTTTTTTTCTAAAACGGTCTTCCGGCTGCGGGTTAGGTTCAAAAATTTTATCAAACGAGCTGTTTACGAGATTTCTCAGTTCAAGATATTCATTTCTTTGTAAATCACGTCCAACGAGGTTTATTTTGTCCAGAACAAGACTTTGCTGGCGTATCAATGTTTTTTCAGCTGCAGGAAATCTTAATTGTAATAGTTCCTGAAGTTTTAAATCAGGATGTTTTTTTGATTCTGTTTCTAAATAGGAAAATATTTCTTTTTCAACTCCAGTAAGACTTTTTTTATATTTTTTCAAAAATTTTATAGCAACAGGTCCTCTCTTTTGTAGTACATGCATTTCTCTTACTTGGTCATATTCTGCTCTTGAAATCATTTCAATTCCGGTGTATGCACAGGGTAAGTGTTCTGCTGCAAGTTTTTTAAAGAATGTTTTGGGAAATTTTGCTTCAAAATCATTACTTATATAAGTAATATCTCCCGTAAACTTAACATTTACGGGAGATAT
>CATLLJ010000001.1:0-218488 GCA_950022495.1 uncultured bacterium | reverse complement strand
AATCATTACTTATATAAGTAATATCTCCCGTAAACTTAACATTTACGGGAGATATTACTTATATAAGTAATATCTCCCGTAAACTTAACATTTACGGGAGATATACTCCCTTTAATGCTATTTTGTTTTTCAAAACAATCTACTTCCAAATTCCTGTATTGAGGTTTTCTATTATCCAATCTAATAGACGTCCCGTTTTTAGGAAGACCAAAATTTTTATTAAAATTTACACCGGAAATAATCATAAAGTTTTAAACCCTATGATTATATTTTTTGTTAGTTATTTTACAAAATGTTACGTTTAAATTATTAACCCATTGGCGGCGGTTGAATGTAAAGCGGTTTTAATTCCTGCCATTTAGCACTTGAGTGTTGTAATTTTTTATAAGATAGTTTGGCAAGAATTTCACCAAGCTGATATTCGCTTTGCTGGTATGAAATTCCGCCTAATCTTTTCTGTAACTTGTCATCTGTAATTAGATAATAATCATTATCTTTAAGAAGTTCTTCAATTTCTTCAAGCTGAATTGCACCTTTAATTTCATTATTTACATACAGATAGCCACTGTTTTTTCTAGCATCAAGTGCAACCATGGTTGGTTTTTCTGTGTTATTAATTTTAGATAGAATTTCAAGTGAAGAAATCCCGACTGCCGGAATATCTAATTGCTGTGCAAACATTCTTGCAACAGTTGTGCAGGCTCTTATACCTGTAAAACTTCCGGGACCAATATTAGTTCCGATTGCATCAATATCCTGTGGTGTTAAATTATTTGCCTTTAAAAGTTCTTTAATTGTTGAGATTAAAAATGCTGAATGATATTTATTATCTGTATTGGTAACTATCTTTGACGATAAAATTTTTTCATCTTCGGCAATCGTTACGTACATTTTATCTAAACAAGTATCAAATACTAAAATTTTCACTATTCTAATCCTTTTATTATATCAATACATTCTTGTCCAAAACCTGTGAATGTATATTTTCTGTCTTCATTATCTTCATAAGTTACGTTTATTTCAATATGGTTAAACGGGATTTCATTTTGAGAGAATTCAGCCCATTCGACAAATGTAATTTGTCTGCCTTCAGAGTATTCGCGAAGTTCGTCAATTATTGTTTTAACCCCTTCGTTTTCAAGCCTGTATAAGTCAAAATGATAAACCGGAATATTTGCACTATGGTATTCATTCAAAATTACAAAACTAGGGCTGGTAACTTTTTCGGTTATGCCAATTGCTTCTGCCACAAACTTTACAAACGCAGTTTTACCGGCACCAATTTCGCCGTATAAATTTATAAAACATCCTTTTTCTTGAATAAGTTGTGCAAATTTATATGCTAAATCTTTTGTGTCGTCTAAATTTTTACATATTTTTTCGTATTTATTCGTTGTCATCATTTATTACAACCTTATTTCTTCCTGTAGTTTTTGCTTTGTATAAAGCTTTATCAGCTTTTTTTAGTAAATCTTCTTCATTGTCATCTTTTTTTATTTCATAAATTCCGAGGCTCAATGTTACTTGAATTGTTTTTACATCGCTGTCGGGATTTACTTTTGAGATATCAATTACTTTTTGTTCTATTGAGGAACGTAATCTTTCTGCAACCATTTGTGCTTCATTTATTTTAGTAAATGGCAGCAATATAGAAAATTCTTCTCCGCCGTATCTTCCTGCTATGTCGTATTCTCTAAGCTGGCTTCTAATTATTTTAGCTATTGTTTTTAGAACTAAATCTCCAACCGCGTGACCGTAAGTATCATTGACACTTTTGAAGAAATCTATATCTGTCATTATACCGCAAAGTGGCGAATTTTGACGTTTACTGTTTGATACTTCCTGTTTTATACGTTCTTCTAATTGTCTTCTGTTATAGAAGCCGGTTAGTGCATCTAATGTCGCGTGTTTTAGAATTTCAGCATAAACATTTGCTCTGTTAATTGTAGTCGCAATTTGTTTTGATAATTGTTCAAGATAATCTTTATCTTTATTCGAAATTACCTCACCCGTACTTTTTGCAACAAGTACTCCGACATTTTTGGATTCACTTATCAAAGGAAGTGCATAAATTTTTTTGTCATTTGAAAATTCCGGATTTTCATTATGTTCGACCATATTAAGAATGGTTTTATCCTTGCATGTTGCCGGCCATGCCAAATTGTTTGTTTCAGAATTTTCTTCTTTTAAGAATATATAAATTAGATAATCCGTAAAGAATTTATCCAGCATTTCTCCAATGATAGGTATAACATAGTTAAGTTCATATTGGGTCTCAATAATTTTTGCAACATTTTTCATTGTTTCGTGAAAATCAATGTTTTTTTGCATTTTTTCACTCATTATAATATTTTGAATTTTTAACGAAATAAACGGTGCTGCAATATTTAAAAACTCTTCAAGTTCGTTTGTTTTATTATCAAATTCAAGAAACCCAATAAGCTTTTTATGTTTATATAGAGGGTATTGGTATTTATTAGCGGATACTGTTTTATCTTCTGTATTAATAGAAAAATTGCTAACTCCGAAAAATTTTTTAAAAAAAGTTCCCAATGAACTCAGCAGTGATTTTTCACTGTAGCTTTCATTAAGAACTTTTGAAAGTTTTTCCAGTTTGTTTAACAATATTAAACCTCTAATTGTTCTGCGATTTCGTCAGGAATATCACAATTAGTGTACACATTCTGAACATCATCCAACTCTTCTAATCTGTCAACCAATCTCATAACAGATTGAGCTGTTTTAACATCTGTAACTTCAATCATATTTTGCGGAATTCTGGTTAATTCAGCAGTTGTACTTTTGAACCCTTCAGCTTCCAAACCTTCTACAACTGATTGGAAATTTTCAACAGATGTAATAACTTTATAACAATCTTCATCTTCTTGAACATCTTCGGCATCTAAATTGATAGCAGCTTCAAAAAGTTTGTCAAAATCTGTTTCAGAATCAAATTCAATGCTTCCCTTTTTATCGAACATCCAGCTTACACAATTTGATTCACCAAGATTGCCGTTAAATTTAGTAAATATACTTCTCACATCGCCTGCTGTACGGTTTCTGTTATCAGTCATAGCTTCCAAAACAACTGCAACACCGCCTGCTGCGTATCCTTCATAAGTTAATTCTTCGTAGTTATCAGCAGCTCCGGCACCGGCACCTTTATCAATAGCACGTTTGATATTGTCGTTAGGAAGTCCTGCTGCTTTTGCTTTTTCAATAGCAGTTCTTAATCTGAAATTACCTGCTGGATCAGCTCCGCCAAGTCTTGCAGCAACAATAAGTTCTCTTGAATATTTTTGAAATACTACTGCTCTTTGTGAATCTGTTTTTGCTTTTTTGTGTTTAATGGTTGACCATTTTGAATGTCCTGACATATTAATTCCTCTTTAGTTATCTGTAATTCCTGTTTTGATAATATCAAAAATGTATTTCTTTTTCAATACAAATGTACCAGCATATATACAATTCCATCACAAGCATATAAATTTAGTTTCTTCATTTCTTTCTCGTTTATTGCGAGTAAAAGAGAAAGAAACGCAAGCAAAGAAAGAGAAAAACGCGACCAAATGATACGAGTTATCAGAAACTACGTTTCCGAACCTTCCTTGAATTTTGCATATTGGGGACACATTGTTTCTTTTGAATGACAAACTTTTATCAAATTTGGTATGGCAATTTACAAAATAAAAGCACTGGCTTTGTAAAGCCGGTGCTTTTAATATATCTAATTATGTTTATCTCAAACTCTCAGGAACTGCAAGAGGAATTGGAGCCTTCGTTGATGGTGCTGGTGCAGGAGATACCGGTGCTGCCGGTTTATCGGATTTTGCGGGTTCTGGTGTCGTTGGTTGAGGTTTTGCCGGTTGTGCAGGTGCAGTTTCCGGAGTTGAAGTATTTTCTTCAACAGGTGTTTCTTCGTCATCCTCTTTTTGAATTTCGTCGTCTCCTATAACTCTTGAATCTGCACTATAATTTTTTAATTCAATTTCAGGATAGTCAAAATCTTTGGAACCATACTCTTTTGTTGCAACTGTCATTACATCTTTCCAGATTTTAGCAGGAACTGTTCCACCGTATAGTCCGTTGATTTTTTTGTTATTGTCATCTCCAACCCAGACCCCTGTTACAACATCCGGAGTGTAGCCTACAAAATATGCATCTTTGTATTCATCAGTTGTACCGGTTTTACCTGCTGCAGGTTTGCCGATACTTGCTGCTGTACCTGTACCTGAAACAATTACTGTTTTAAGCATAGCAGTTATTTCGGCAGCGGTTTTTAAACTCAACTGGTGTGTTGATTTTGTTTTTGGGGCTCTATATAAAACTCTTCCTCTTGTGTCAGTAATACGTTCAATAGCATAAGGCTGAACAACATATCCACCGTTTGCAAATGCTCCGTAAGCTCTTACAAATTCAAACATTTTTACCCCGTTTGAACCAAGTGAAATTGTGTAATCGTATTCTAATGGAGTTGTAATACCTAATACTCTTGCAAGTTGAATAACTGAGCGAATTCCTACTTCTTGTATAATTCTTGCAGCACAGACATTTGAAGATATCATTAGAGCTTTGTATACAGGGATTTTTCCTCTGTATTTATGGCTGGAGTTATGAGGAGACCAATTCCCAATTGTAATCGGACTATCATCAACTAAATCATTAGGACTGATACCTTTTTCCATTGCTGCTGCGTATAAAATAGGTTTAAATGCAGATCCTGGCGGGCGAACAGATTGAGTAATTCTATCATATTGGCTTTCAGAGTAATTTTTTCCACCTGCGTATACTAAAATTCTTCCATCAATTGGACTGAATGAGAATACGGCCGCTTGTTGAGATTTATTTGTTAGACCCCAAGCTCTCATGTTCTTTAATATGGATTCATTTGCTGCTGCTTGAGCTTTTGAATCAAGTGTTGTTATAACTTTATAGCCACCATGGATAATATCAGTTTCTTCAAAGCCTAGTTTTTCCATTTCTTTCAATACATAATCACTGAAATATGGGGCTTTATTTGTTGTATATAATTGAGGTACTGTACTCAAATGAATTTCTGCATCAATTGCATTGTTGTATTCTTCATCTGTGATGTACTTCATTGTTTTCATTCTTTTTAGAACTTGATTTCGTCTTTGTTTAGCAAGTTCAATATTATTATAAGGGTTGTAAACGGAAGGAGCTTGCGGTAAACCTGCAATTAATGCAAGTTCAGGAAGTGTAAGCTGGTTCAGTTTTTTATTAAAGTAAATTTGAGAAGCTGCAGACACACCGTATGCACCGGCTCCAAGATAAACATTATTTAAATACATTTCAAGTATCTGGTCTTTAGAAATTGTTTTTTCAATTCGAGCAGCAACTTCAAGTTCTTTTATTTTTCTTGTAATTGTTCTTTCGTTTGAGAGGAATAAAATTCTTGCAAGTTGTTGTGTTAATGTACTCGCCCCTTGAACAGCTCTACGGGCTACTACGTTCTGGATAGATGATCTTACTATCCCGAAAATATCGTATCCGTTATGGTGATAGAAGTTCTTATCTTCAGTTGCTATGAGAGCTTTTTTCAGAGTGTCCGGAACATCTTTTAATTCAACTTTACTGTAGCTGTATGCTGTGAAAGTTTTAATGATTTCGCCATCTGCAGAATAAAACTTGGTTACGATGTTCGGGTTATAATCTTCAAGATGGTCAATCGGCGGTAATGATGATAAATAAAGATTTAAAGCAACAAAACCTGCAAGCATAAGTGCAGACATTGTCAATACAAACATTTTTAAATTATAGAAAAATTTATTACCTTTTTTATTTTTGTTTTTAGAATTGTATTCACCGGAGTTGCTTTTTGCAGCTCTTTGTTTTTTGTATTTTTCGTATGAACTTGACATAACACTCTCCCTATTATAGCGAATATATTATAACACTTAAAGAAATATATCAAGTTTTTACATAAACAATATTAGGGGTAAATATCAAAACGATATTTGTATAGGGGTTCGGGGGCGAAGCCCCTGATGACTCGAACCATTCAATCAAGCGTGTTTTTCTTTTTCGGTTCTACTTTTTCTTGCTTGGTTGTTCGCATTAAACGGGACTACCGCCAAAGCTGAACGCTTTGAGCGTTCGCCCTCTGCTCGCTATACGCTTTATTGCGAGTAAAAGAGAAAGAAACGCAAGCAAAGAATGCGTAAGCCGGAGTGTAAGCACTCACTCGGCTGCGTTGTGCCGGCGAAGAAGTGCTGAACTTAATATCTGCGACGTAAGAGCGTAGCTCCACAGGAGCAGAAAGAGAAACTGGCGACCAAATGATACGAGTTATCAGAAACTACGTTTCCGAACCTGCCTCGGATTATCCTGCGGATAATATTATTTATGTAAAAGAGCGGAGATGAATTCATTCATCTCCGCTCTTTTAGATTTATAAAAGATAGTTTCCTTTATTACATCATTCCCATTCCGCCCATGCCTGCCATTGCTGACATATCAGGAGCTGAAGATTTTTCTTCCGGAATATCTACAACTGCAGCTTCGGTTGTCAATAACATTGAACCAACTGATGCAGCGTTGATTAGAGCTGATCTTGTAACTTTTGCAGGGTCTACAATACCAGCCTGGAACATATCAACATATTTGCTGTTTAATGCATCGTAACCATAAGCACCTTCTTTTTCAAGAACACAGTCAACTACTACATCAGCTTTAGCTCCTGCGTTGCGTGCAATTGCTCTTAGAGGAACATCTAATGCTGCTGTTAAAATTTTGTAGCCGACTTTTTCATCATCTGATTCAAATTCTGCTGAATCTAATTTTGAATTAAGTTCTTGTTGAACTCTTAACAATGCAACTCCACCTCCAGGTACAATACCTTCTTCGTTAGCTGCTCTTGTTGCGTTTAGTGCGTCTTCAATTCTTAATTTGCGTTCTTTTAATTCAACTTCTGAAGCTGCACCTACTTCAATTAAAGCAACTCCGCCTGAAAGTTTTGCAATACGTTCGTTTAATTTTTCTTTGTCGTATTCTGAATCAGAAGCTTCAATTTGTTTTTTGATAAGTCTTACTCGTTCAGCTACTGCATCTTTAGTTTCATCACCAACCACAATTGTAGTTTCGTCTTTTGTTACAGTAACTCGTTTTGCTTTACCCATCATTTGAGTAGTTACGTTTTCTAATTTGATACCAAGTTCTTCGGTAAACATTTCGCCGCCTGTTAAGATAGCAATATCTTCTAGCATAGCTTTTCTTCTGTCACCAAAGCCAGGAGCTTTAACTGCAACCGCTCTTAAAACTTTTCTCATAGTGTTAACAACTAATGTTGCTAGAGCTTCGCCTTCAATATCTTCTGCGATAAGTAATAAGGAACGTCCGTCACGTGCAACTTGTTCCAATACAGGAACTAAATCAGCAATTAAGTTGATTTTTTTGTTTACACATAATACGTAAGCATCTTCTAGAACAGCTTCCATTCTTTCTGGATCAGTAACAAAGTATGGAGAGATATAACCTTTATCAAATTGCATACCTTCTACAACTTTTAAATTTGTTCCGAAAGATTTAGATTCTTCAACAGTGATAACCCCGTCGTGGCCAACCTTTTCCATAGCCTCTGCGATAAGTTCACCGATTTCTCTGTTGTTGCCTGCTGAAATTGCTGCAACCTGAGCGATTTCTTCTTTTGTATTAACAGGGCGTGACATAGATTTGATTTTTTCAACAGAAGCTTCAACAGCTCTATCAATACCGCGTTTCATAGACATTGGATTAGCACCTGCTGTAAGGTTTTTCAAACCTTCGCGAACGATTGCTTGTGCTAAAACAGAAGCGGTTGTTGTACCATCACCTGCAACATCATTTGTTTTAGATGAAACTTCTTTTAATAATTGTGCACCTGAATTTTCAAGAGCATCTTTTAATTCAATTTCTTTTGCAATTGTAACACCGTCGTTAACGATTTGAGGAGCACCAAATTTTTTAGTTAAAATAACGTTTCTTCCTTTTGGGCCTAGTGTAACTTTAACGGCGTCTGCAACTGCATCAATTCCTTTTAGAAGAGCTTTTCTTGCTTCTTCGTCAAAAATAATACGTTTTGCCATTTTTATTTCTCCTTTTAAATAATTTATCCCTATTCAATAACTGCTAAAGCATCTTTTATTGATAAAATTTTGTATTCTACACCATCAACTTTAACATCTGTTCCTGAATATTTAGCATAAAGAATTGTGTCGCCAACTTTAACATCCATTGGTTCTCTTTCGCCTTTGTCGTTAAGTTTGCCTAAACCAACTGCAATAACTTCACCTCTTTGAGGTTTTTCTTTTGCACTATCAGGAATAAAAATTCCGCCTGAAGTTTGTTCAGTTTCTTCTACCACTTTAATAACAATTCTTTCGCCTAAAGGTTTAATCATAATACCCTCCTCTTTCTACCTTACATTCTTATTTATATAATATATTTAATCAAAATTTGAGAAAATTAAGGAAATTTTAATAATTCAAAATTAACGATTTTGCTGCTCTTTCAGGATTTCAATTTCTGCTTTCAACTTGTTAAGTTCACATCTTACAGGATCAGGAATTCTGTTGTGCATCAAATTGCTTTGACAATCCGTAACCGCTCTATGAACAACTCGTCCGGGAATGCCGACAACTGTAGAATCACATGGAACATCTTCAATAACAACTGAACCTGCACCAATTCTGACATTATCTGAAATTGTTATATTACCTAAAACTTTAGCTCCGGCACCTACAATTACATTATTTCCAAGTGTAGGGTGACGTTTGCCTGATTCTTTTCCTGTTCCGCCGAGAGTTACCTGCTGGTAAATAAGTACATCATCTCCAACTACAGTTGTTTCACCTATAACAACCCCTTCACCATGGTCTATAAAAAAGCGTCTGCCTATTTTTGCTCCCGGGTGAATTTCAATTCCTGTAATAATTCTTGTTATGTATGAAATTATTCGCGGAAATAACGGCACATTCCACTTATAAAGTCTATGAGCAAATCGGTATGCAATAAGAGCATGCAACCCAGGATAGCAAAGAATAACTTCAAATAAATTCTTTGCCGCAGGATCGTTATCATAAATAACTTTTATATCCTCATGAACTTTTGATATACCGCGTTTTATAACACTTAGCATTAAAAATTACCTTACTAATTTTGCAAATTTACGTTTGCCTGCCTGTAATACTACACTATCATCAAAAGAAACGATATAAGACATGTCAGCAATTTTTTCACCGTCAATTTTAACACCGCCGCCCTGAATTAATCGTTTTGCTTCCCCGCGGCTTGCAACGAAGTTTAATTCTGTCAACAGGTCAAGAATATTTTTACCCTGTTCAACTTTTACTTCTTGAATATCATCAGGAATACCTTTGTTTGATACAACATTGATAAAGTCTTCCTGAGCCTTATCTGCACCTTCTTTTCCGTGATATTCTTCTGTAATCATGTGTGCTAATTGCATTTTGATGTTTCTTGGATTTATTGAACCGTCTGCAATTTGTCTGTCATAAGTTTCCAATTCGTCTTTTGTCGCATCTGTTAATAAACTGTAGTAACGTGTAATCATATTGTCTGGAATACTCATCAATTTACCAAACATATCTTTTGCACTGTCGGTTAATGATATACAGTGTTCAGGATAAGATTTTGACATTTTTACAACGCCGTCAGTACCTTCAAGCAGCGGCAATAACATTACTAACTGCGGATATTTTTTCCCGTAAGCAGATTGAATATCACGACCTAAAAGAGTGTTAAATCTTTGGTCTGTGCCGCCGAGTTCAATATCAGCATCAATTGCAACTGAGTCGTAAGCCTGCATTAACGGATAGAAAAATTCAACAATAGATATTGGTTTTCCATCTGCATATCTTTTTGCAAAATCATCTCTTGTCATCATTTGAGCAACTGTAATCTGTGCTGATAGTTTTAAAAGTTCAGTAAAACTCATTTTATGAAGCCAATCTGCATTATTAACAACTTCAGCTTCTGAAACATCTAAAACTTTAGACATTTGCTCAAAGTATGTTTTAGCATTTTCTTCAACCTGTTCTTTGGTTAACGCAGGACGGGTTTCTGATTTTCCTGAGGGGTCGCCTACCATTGCTGTTGCACCGCCCACTAGAAGAACAATTTTATGCCCTAAAGCTTGAAATTCTTTTAGTTTTCTCATTACAACGGTGTGACCGAGATGTAAGTCAGGTCTTGTCGGATCCATGCCAAGTTTTATACGAAGCGGAGTTTTTGTATCAGATGCGTGCTGCAATTTTACAGCCAACTCTTCAATTCCGCCAGGTAACACTTCGGCATTTCTTGCAAGATGTTTCGCCTGATTTATGAATTCTTCCTTAATATCTACCATATTCTTTCTCCTTAAATATAAATATTATTTAAAATTATAGCAAAAAAATATTTTTACGGGATTTGTACTATAAATAGCAAAATATTAAGGGGTATAAAATGGATAAAGTAAATTTTACAGGTTTAAGAAATATCGGAGCATTGAGAATTAGAGTTCCAAAAGACGGTACAGAATTAATTAACACTCACATGATAGTAAATTTAACAGATGATGCGGCAGGAAAAGACTTAACTGAATTTCGTGAGGTTTTACAAAAATGTAAACCGGCTTTAAATAATATGGAATTTGCTCAGGATAACAATTTTGTTCATATATTATCAGCAAGTTATGCGGATGGCAGCTGTACTCCTGATTTAGCTGTTAATCATAAGATTATTAGACCGGAAACAAAAACTATGCCGTTATTTAGTTATATTGCAAAATTAACAAAACGAATTTGTGCAATGAAAGATAAAGATTTTGTCGTAACACCTGAATTCAAATATGGTGAAGGCGGTGAAAATTATTTAATTCCAGGTACAAAGTCATCTTCTATTGTAGGAGTTCCAAATGTTAAAGAGCTTGTATATTCTGCCAGCAGTGCAAAAATGTATTCTGAAGAAATAAATGATAATATTTATAAACAGATGATGGATTATTTAAGATAGGAAATGAAGAAACCGGGAAAGATATTTCTTTCCCGATTATTTTTTAACTATTTAATTTTATTAATCCCTTTCGTGTCTCTGAAATTTGTTTATTATAATATTCAAGCCATGTTTCACCGCTTTCTTCATCTTTTATTTCCATTTCGCATAATGCTCGAATGCGTTTTGCATCAAGCTCATTAAGTTTTTCAAGGATTTTTGAATTGTGCTCAATGGCTTCTTGTTCTTGCAAAATTTCAGAATATTTAGGGTTTTCAACAATCTGATTGTTTGAGTAAACAAATTTATCAGGAGTTTCACAATAAGATTGATATAACTCATCAGAAACCGGCATGCTTACAGTCTCTTCATCAATACATTTGCATTCTCCGGCTCCGTTTAAAATACCATTATTTATAAAAATATATTTCATAAGTTTTCCTTTCCTATATTAAATAATTATCTAACTTTTCTGTATCCGCTAAGTCTGAATGAACAACCATTCGGATGACTGTTTGCATTAGTTTCGCTGCCGGCTTTAATTGTTAAATGCCTGTCAGTACCGATTGGAATAGTGCAATTGCAGGAATCAACATCATTATAATTATTGATTCTTGTTACAGCTCTACCCATAAAAACAGTATTGCATAATTCGGTCGATGCAGTGACACCAACACAATTATTTAAATCGCTTCCTGTTCTTATGATTGA
Source organism: uncultured bacterium (assembly GCA_950022495.1). GTDB lineage: Bacteria > Cyanobacteriota > Vampirovibrionia > Gastranaerophilales > Gastranaerophilaceae > Zag111. Next base: position 206,785 of record CATLLJ010000001.1, on the reverse strand, counting down.
ACCAATTATAACTTCATAAATATTATCGTCATCAGGCAATAGAGATGATAAATCATAGGTTTTATTGAAATTTGTTGTTATTGTAATATTTTGTGCGATATAGTTACTTTTAGAGGTCCAAACACCATCAATTTCAGATTTATCAGCTTTATCATCCAATATTTTTTGACCTTCTTGATTAAGGTTTGTGAGGTTAACCTCTGCTTTAGTTTCAACACTAGAATTTAATGTATCAATATTAGTGTTTATCTTGTCAAGCTCGTCTATAACTGCAATAAAATTTGCATTTACTTCGTTTGCCTTAGCTTTTGTTCCCGGAACAAAAGAGTATGGAATGTTAAATGTCATAATATCCTTTCTGACAGTTTCCAATAACTCTTTTCGGCTAAATTTTTAAAATATGATTGAAATTAACACCCGATTATACCATATTTTTTATAATTACGTCAAGGAACCGGCAATCATTAGATTGCCGGTTCCTTATTATAATAATTTGAGGTTTTCTTAATTTTTTATTCCTATGCAGCAGGAGCTGTAGGTGTAGGTGTAGGTGCAGGTGCAGCTGGTGCTGCCGGTTTTTTCTTAAACAATTTTGTAAATGGACTGATAATAGCTTCACCTGTTTTTGCTAAATAGTGACCCACTTTATCCATAGTTTTTGCATTTTTTAGAGCTTCAGCATCTAATGTTTTGATTGCTTTCGGGAATACTTTAGGAAGTGCTGCTAATACACCTGCAATTACTACTAATGTTGCAACAAATTTTAAGAATTTTTTACCGCCTGATTTTTTAGGTTTATCTGCAGGAGCAGTTGTTGCTGCTGTAGTTTGTTGGGCATCACCGCCGGAAAATCTGCCGGGTCTTGATAGTGCATTTGCACCTGTTGTATCACCACAAAAACGAACACTTGAGATTGAATTGACCATTGACATGAGAAAACCTCCTTACACACTTTTTACAAGAGTTTTAAAACATATAATAATTTAATTTTGACTTAATAAATTTAATTTGTAAATTATTGTTACAAAAATTTACATTTATTTTGGAATATTTTGAAACAATGTGTCATCTATATAAATGTATGGAGGAGAGATTATAATGCCAGAAAAACAACAATCACTTATATATATTGAACAACAAAACAAAACAGAAGCTGAATTTATGTCAAGAAGCTTTGTAGATAAAGCTTTAAAAAACAGAGCCTATATTAATGCTTTAGGTGCAGAGTTAGTTATCAAATACTTAGCACTTGAAGGTGTTGATGCCACAAAATCTTTTAACTTGCATTCAATATCAAAAATTTTAGAAAAAGTTGATATAGCTGATATCAGGCTGCCAAATGTTCATATAGACGTAAGGGTTGTTTTTGATGAAAATCAGATATTCATTCCAAAAAGTCATTTTGAATACGGATTGGTGCCGGATGTTTATTTTGTTTTAAAACTGGCACAAGATTTTAAATATGTTGAATTTTTAGGTTTTGTTAAACCTGAAGTGATAAATAAAAAGAATGCTAATTCTGATTATTACTTTGTTGATAAGAATGATTTAACTTCTCCTGATTTGGCAAAAGAATTTATACAGAACTTTGAAGGTAACACCTCAGTTGGAATTACTCAAAATGAAATGCTTAAAGGTCGTGAATTGTCTATTTTAATGGCAGATCATAACATTTCAGATTCAGAAATGAAAGAATTATTTAGATTACTATCATCCAGCAGTGAGTTAAGAGACAGTGTGCTTGAATTTGATAATTTTGAAACACTTTCAAATTCAGTGGGAACTATTTTATTTGAACAAATGACAACTCCGGAATCCGCCGATGTTAGTTCAATTGAAGATTTTCTAGATAATCCTGAAGAGGAAGATCAAAATAGTAATGAAGAAGAAACTCAACAAGAAGAACAAGTTGAAGCTGAAGTTTCTAATGAGCCAGCTGAAGATATTATTAGTGATGATACATTAACTGTTGATTTTGATGATGTTTTATCAGACGAAACAATTTCATCTGGGGATCTGGATATTTTGGAAATGGATGATTCAGTCGTTCAAGATACTGACTCTACAGCAAATAAGGATAATGATCACGATGAATTAGGACAAATTGTCGGGGATGTTGTTAAAAAATCTTTAGGCTTTGCAGCAGGAGCTGCTGCAGCCGGTGCCGTTGCCGGTGCTGCGGCGGAAGCGGCTGAAATATCTGCTGCCGGATTTATATCAGAAGAAGCAATGAAATTAGCGGGAGTAGCCGGTGATACTGTTTCTGATTTAATCAATCAAAATATTGACAATCAAGAAGAAAATTTAAGTAAAATTGATTTTGAAAACTTGGCTGTACGTTCAGAAAATACTCTGGATGAACTCTCAGGATTTGAACTTGCAGAAGATTCTGTAAATACAACTGATGAGTATGCTGCACCTAAAGATTTATCTGCATTGGAACAGATTTCTACCCCGGATTTCGTTGAAACAAATGAAATTCACCATGAGGTTGTGGATTTGGCACAAATGGATGAAGTTCTAAACGATAACTTTAAAGAAAGCACTGAAGATTTATCTGATTTACACAATATACCAGCAATGAACTCAACAGATATGATAAATATGGATATTGAAGCTGACAATAATAATGAACATTTATCAGAATTGGATTTTCAAAATTTAGGAACAATAGATATTGAACAAGATTCAAACATAGATACTAACAATGAGCCAGAAGAGGAAAATCTTATTGATTTGGGTTCTAACGAAGATATTTTTAATGAAGAAGATTTGAACATGTTTGATGCCGATTTAAGTATGGATGTTGAACAGAACGAATTGACGGATTTAAGCTCTGAAGAAACAATTGCAGAAGACTCACAAATTGAAACAGAAGAACCATCAGTGGAAGAAGATATTGCTGATAATGAATCTGAATTAATTATGGCTTCTGAAGATGAAGATATGGACTTATCAGAAGATATTAATATGCTGGAAGATGATTTAATAATTGACGATTTTGATGAAGATACAGCTTTAATGGAAGACTCTTTAGAAGAAGATATCCCTGCACCTTCTGAAGAAATTCCGCAAAATATAACTGATTCTGTCGAAGCTGATGAAGTAGAAGAAAACAATGAAACAAATGATTTATTTATTGATGAAGATTTAGGTTCTGAAACTTCTGAGGATGAACTTTTTGCGAATATTGATATGGGTGATGATTTAGTTCTGGATGATGTTGTCGACGAAGAAGATGTAATGAATAATTCAGTAGTTGAAGAAACCCGACAGCAAGATAACTCAATCATTGAAAGTAACACTATAGAAGAGGATGAAACAGTTTCTTTTGATGAGATTGAAGAACCTGTTGTCGATACCTATGAAACAACAGATATTGACAATTCCAATCAGGAAGAAGATAATCTTGCAAGCTTAGATGAAATAGCAGAAGTAAATAATTCTGATGAAGATTTTTCAGCATCAGAAGATTTATCTTCACAAGAATGGTTAGAAGATTCTGTAGAAAATAGTGAAACAAATGAAGCCAGTATAGATATGGATATAGAAAATGTTGATAATCCAGACGTTGAAATGGGTGATATTGAAGTAAACGAACAAACTGAAGATATTATCACCGAACCGGAAGTTGTACAGCCTTATGAATTTGCAGTTGCAGAAAACTCTGTTGTTATAAGCGATCTTACATTCAAGGTCGGAGAAATTCCAATAGATATTAATAACCCTGATAAGCAAGTATTTGAAGGTCCTGAACAGTTAGGCGATTTATACAATGAAAATGTTCCTGGCGGTTCATTGCTTCAAAATCCAGGAACCTTAGGCTCTGCTGCTGCATCAAGAGGCAGAAAAAGTCCTGTTGGCGGTATTCTTGGCGGTATCGTAGTCTTAATTATCCTCGGAGTTGTAGGTTTTTATGTTGCTAAAATGCTTAAACCTGCGGTGGAAGAAGCTCCTGAACCAATTACAGATGGTAATACTTCTGTAACTCCAGAAGTTACACAACCTGACCCTAATGCATTAAATGTAAATCCTGAAAATGTTGTAAGTATGGAAAATAATACTCCTGCAGTGCAGCCAAATGTTACTCCGGAACAACCGGCAAAACCTCAGGTTCAACAACCAGCCCCACAGGCAGCTGCTGCTAAAACGCCTGCGGCAATTCAAAGAAAGCCAAAACAAATTCCTGCAACATCATTCTTAAATGTAAGAAAATTAAGCTGGGAAGTACCTGATTACATTTCATATAATCAACAATTCAAGCAGTACTTCCAATCAGCAGGAAAAAGTTTAAAATTATCTTTGACTACAGATTTGCTTGCGGCATCTGAATATGTATATTCTGATCAAGTTAGAGTAAGTATTTTGTACGATAAAGACGGTACATTCAAGGAAGCTAAAATATTATTATCAAGTGGTTCCGCTCAGGTTGATAAAATTGTGTTACAAACTGTTAACCAAACTCTTAAGGTGCTGAAAGCTCCTAATAGCGTGGGTAACGACGAAAGTACAACGGTCATACTTAAAATTTATTTTTAAATATGTTATAATTCCATTGTAGAAGATGGAGCCTTATTGTGGAATTAACACAAGACAAAATAGATCTGATAAGTAAAATTATAAAAAACGACCGGAAGTATTCAAACAACGAAGATTTGTATGATGATTTCTTTAACGAAACATGCAAACGTTCTGTTGGAATACTTGAGGCTGTTGATTCTGAGGCTACTCTTGAAATTTATTTAAAACGTGTTGCAACTACAGCAATTATTAATGTATTAAAAGATTCCGGACGTCTAAGACGTTCCAGAACCGGCTACATGTCAACTAAAGAAATATCTTATGATAATCCTAAAAATGATGTTGATTATTCAAATGTAGTTATTAATTATTCTAATATTACAATTCCTGAAACTCCTGAAGATATCGTTATCCAGAGAGATTTTCTACAATTTGTTGCCGACACGGTTAAGAAAATTAATGACGAAGAACCTGATAAAGATTATTTACATATTTATATTTTACGCTATGATAAGGGCATGACTCAGAAAGAAATATCTGATGAGATTGGTATCTCTCAATCTGAAGTTTCTAAAAGACTTTACAGATTGATGGAAAAAGTTAAAGATGTCATAGAGTAAAAAGTTTAAGATATGAAATGTCCCGTATGTGAAAAAAATATTTCGGAAACAAGTTTGAGATGTCCGTACTGTAAAACCCGAATAGGTTTATTGTGTTCTCATTGCAATACTGTTAATCCGCTTGGAACACTGGCTTGCAAAAACTGCGGACACGAACTTCTTAAAGTCTGTCCTCATTGCGGCGGTGTTAATTTCCCTAATGCTGTGAAATGCAGAAAATGCGATTCTATTTTAACAGCCAAAACAGAAAAGAAAGATTCTGAAATAAATTCTTTAGAGTATACACCTGATTTATACAGCCAAAAACAGGCTTTTGATATATTATCAGACGGATTAAATTCAAAAACTCAAAAAATATTTTCTATTACCGGTGATAAAGGTATCGGCAAAACTTTTTTACTAAAAAAAGTAAGGAAAAGTTTTAATAATGATAAATTCCGCTGGTGTATCGGCGAGTGTTCTCCTTTAACTCAATTAACACCGGGGGGTGTAATTCAGGCAATGCTGTTAGATTTATTCTGCCTGCCAAATTTTTGTATAAAAAATGATGAATTTGAAGCAAATGCTATTAAATTTTTCACGAATGAATTTAAATTTTTAAAACAGGATGAAATTTCTGATTTTTTGAATTTCTTATATAATTTTAAAGATGGAAATTATGAAGATATTATTATCAATAAAAAACGAACTTTTAAAATTTTAAGTAAGATATTTACAGCCTTTGCAGATACAGCAAAATTTGTTTTCGTTATTGATAATTTTGATTTTATTGATGGTTTTTCAATTGAGTTTTTTACAAATTTTATCCAGCATGACGAAGTTTGGAAAAATCTTAAATTGATAGCTATATATAACAAACATAAACCTGTAACCGGATTTTTCGGCTTTGAAAACAGGGACATGAATGCTTATGTTGACATTAATCTGGCACCGTTAACTGTTAAAGAATTAGAAAATAACATTAAGTTAACAGGTGATTCCGGTACTTATGTGACAGAAAGAGAAAAAGAAGTTATTTTTGCAAAAAGTCATGGTAATCCGGCATTTGTAGAACAGGCTATAAGCTACTCTTTTGATTGCCAGATTTCAGATAAAGCATTTTTGATGCCAAACACATTTTTAGAATTAATAAAAAGCCGTTTAGAAACTTTGAAAAAAAATAATAATCAGGCATACAAACTTCTTTGCGGTGCGTCTATTCTCGGAAATAAATTAAATTTAGCATTATTAAAAGAAATTTTCGGCTATAAAGGTCAAGAATTTAACGATATAATGTCATACCTTGTAAAATCTAATTTTGTAAGACCTTACAACGAAATATATTACGAATTCAATAATATTTTATTATGGGAAACTATACTAAAAAGTCTAACCAGAAATTCTGCATTTGAAGATATAAATATTAAGATAGGAAAGGCATTAAGCATTTTTACATTGAATACCAATCCTACGCTTGCTATGATTGCCCATAATCTAAAAGAAACCAGAATGGCTTTTGATATCTGGACAAAAACAACACGTCTTGCCTCTTATGTCGGGGATATAAATTTATATGTTATCTCTCAAAAGCAGTGTCTTGCGTTACTGAATGAATTCAATGAGAATGAAACTTTAAATATCCGTTATAACATAAGCGAACGTCTCGGGAAATTACTTACAGAATATGATGCAGAAGAAGCTCTGGAGTTTTTGCCTGATGCTATTGCAAATGCCAGAACTGAAAATAATGAAGTAAAAGAAATTGAACTTTTAGGATATTTATCTTTATGTTGTAAAAAAACAGGTAACTATTTCGGTAACGTCGAATGTGTTGACAATGTTTTGAAAAAAATGAAACCGTCGCAAGAGATTGAAACAGCATTAGTTAAAACTTCAAAATTAGAGTCTTTACTAAATATCGGAAACTGCGGCGAAGTTATTAATCTTATTGATAATGATATCATGCCGGTATTGAGTAATTATCTTGCTAAACCAAAGTTAAACAAAACAATACCTTTATTATTTTTGTATGACACCTGGATTAGAATTCATTTAACTTTAGCTCATGCTTTAGCTTTACAGGGAAATAACCGCTCCTTTGAGGTATTAAATAAATTATTTAATATCATCGAAAAACACAAAGTTAATGACTATCAACTTCATTGCAAAGCTAAGCTTACACTTGCATTAGCAAATACTATGCAGGGAAATTTTGAAACTTCAAATAACCTTTTGGAAGACATTGAAAGAAATTATAAAGATAAAGTCATGGACGGAGAAACCATTTCTCGAATGAACTTAATTTCTATAATCAACAGATTTATGACTAAACAGTATGATCAGCTTCAGGAAATATTGTTTGAAGCTGTGACTTTTGCTAATAATACAGGCGATAACTTTACAAAAAATATTCTGAAAGTACTGCTTGGCAAAATGTTTAAAGACGACAAGAAGGCAAAGCATGCTTTAGAAATATATAACGAACAGGTGACATATTTTGCAAAAGAAAAAATGGCATTAGGAGCACTATTGTCGTGGTTATTGATTGCAGAAGCTGTTATGATTACCGAAAGTCCGAAAAACACTATTGATATTGCAAATAATGCTCTTGAAATTGCTCAAAATCCAAGAATTAATAACACATTTTTCATTGTGCATTTAAAAATGATTTTAGCACAGGCATATATGGAATTATCTGACTATGAAACAGCAAAGATAAATCTTGAATCCGCAGTCATACTTGCAAAAAAATACGCAATGAATGATACACTTTCAAGACTGTATATCCTATTTGGAAAATATTACAGAGACTTAGGAACAGTGCAGTCTAACAACCAGATGGATTATTTGAAAGGTTCATTGAAAATGTTTGAAAACGCAATGACTATTGTTATGAAAAATACCCATAATAAATACATTCATGATCAAATAGACAAAGAACAAAAACTTTTATTTTCATATTGTGATGTTAATGGTTTTAAGTTAGTTTAATACAATAAAAAAAGGTGTTTGAATTTACCAAACACCATTACCTCTTTAATATAATGTATATCCTTAGATTTCAAACAAACTGTGAAGTCTGCTTCTAATATCGTCTTCATCCAGTTCGTCTGTTAATTTATTCAAATCAATTGCCATTTGATAATAGTTTGCGGCATCATTTGTAAAGCCCATTTGCTGGCTTGCTCTTCCTGCATTAAAGTATGCAAGAGTGTAATTTGGATTTAAGGCAATTGCTTCTTCAAAATATTCAAGTGCCTCTTCCGCGTCAGCCAATCCATCAAGGTATAATATGCCCAGATTATTTTGAGAATATTCATTTTCAGGATTTAATTCTATAGCTTTATGGTAAGCAACCAGTGCTTCTTCTAAATAATCTTTTTCCCATAACGCAATTCCGACTTTTGAATACGCTCTGGCTTCATCAGGGTTCAAAGTAATTGCATCACAGTATGCACGTATTGCTTTATCTAAGTCATAATCTGCCATATAAATATCACCAAGAGCAATATGTAAATCGTAATTTTTAGGGTCTAATATAATACCTGCCTGATATGTCGAAACTGCAGCTTCCAGGTTACCCTTGTTTTCTGCATAAATCGAACCAAGAGCCTGACATACAATAGAAGTCCATTCCGCATCAGGATTTACTGAAATTGCTTTCTGATAATGCTCAATAGCATCGTCATAAAGTTCTGCTTTTGCATAAGCATATCCAAGAGAATTGTTGAAGAAAGGATTTTCAGGATCTTTCTCAACTGCAAGCTTGAATGCACTTAGTGAATTTAATTTATCTTCTTTTGATAAGTATAAATGTCCTAATTCATAATAAATTTGAGCCGTATCAATATCAAATTCTAATAATTTTTCATAGCAATCAATTGCTTCTTCTGTATTATCAGGGAAGTATGTTTGTAAAATTGTAGCCAATTTTACAAGTACTTCACGATTAATAGGATTTGCTTCTAATACTTTTCTGTAGCATTCTGCTGTTTTTTCTAAATCTTTATTTTTTAATGCTAAATCGCCTATTTTATTATAGAAATGCTCGCTATGTGTAGTTTTAACTATCGCATCATTGTATAATTTTTCGGCAGCATCGTACATTTTACAGTTTTCATAGAATTTACCAACTGTGTTATATGAGAATATTGAAACATCGTTTGACATGTTTTTATAGAACATTTTAATAGCTGCTCTATCCCATGCAAGCATGACACTTCCTGTTAGGAAATAATACAAAAATCCTGCGTAATCTTTGAATGAACTGCTTTGCGTATTAATTTTCTGCAAGATTGATTGCGACAAAATCATTCTAGGTCTGCCGGAAGTTAAAGGGCTCATGTTTATTGCAGATTTAAACTCTTTTTCTGCAGACGAATAATCTTGAGCCAATTGCATAAAATAACCTGTATAAAGGTGGGCATCTTTATTGTGAGGACATAATGAAATAGCAGTTTTACACTGTTCAATAGCTGTATTAACACTAATTTGCCCCTGCTCCCACATCAATGTAGCTAACCTGTAATAAGTTTCAGGTATTGTAGGATCATACTTAACCGTATCTACATAGTGCTCAATCGCCTCTTGTAAATCGTTATTTCTTTGACCAATTAAGTATTTCTCATGAGCAAGCCTTGCTTTTTCCAGAGAATCTTTTGCCTTTTCCTTATTTTCTATATTGTTTGTGCCAATCATCGGCATTAAAACTTGTTCTGACATTTTGAAGCTCCAATATACTAGGGATGCATGATGAGTCGATTGTAAATTTTATATCTTTAATATTTTAGAAAAAATCTCATCTATTTGTATTAGATGAAGGGATAAATTTTAAGTGATTTTTAGAGCACAACAAAAAAGACTGCCGGTTTGGCAGTCTTTTTGAGCTATATATTTTTATAACTAATTATTTCGGCTTGAAATTTTAGCTAACAGGTTAAGTATTTCAATGTACATCCAAATGATTGTAACTAATAGTGAAAATCCGAAATACCATTCAAAATTTTTATCAAATTTACCTGCAAAAGTTTCAATATTGTCAAAATCAATTATCAAGTTAAAAGAAGCAACGGCTACAACTATGACACTGAATGCAATTCCAATCGGGCTATTAGAGAAAATTGCAGGAATTGAAATATGGAAAAAGCTCAATATTAACTGAAGCATGTAAATACCAAAAATTGCAAATGTAGAATTATATACTACCATTTTAAACTTTTCAGTAGCTTTAACAAGTCTTGTTTTGTATAAAAAGAACATACCAAATAAAGCAAAAAGAGTACCAATTGCAGCTTGCGACGCAATACCCGGATAAAATTTATTTAATAGTGCTGAAACATAGCCCAGCATTAAACCTTCACACATAGCATATAATGGAGTAGTTATAATTAATAATTTATTTTTAGGGGCAAAACAAATTATGAGTGCAAGAATTAATCCTCCATATAATCCGCCTTTATAAAGCATGACGGCTTTATCGGCATATCCTGAAAGTAAAAGCCCCCAAGAATATACAAAAGTTAGTGCGGTAAATAATCCAAGAACACAGGTTTTCAAAATTGTACCATTTATGGTCATTGCATGATGTGATTCTAAAATATCAGAAGAAGAATTTAACATTCTGTCTCCAAATGTAGGGTTTGGCATAAAAAGCTCCTTTCTTAAAACATATCCGTTAAATTTATGCATATAATAACATATAAAACATAAATCTCAATTGTCTAAAAAAAATTTAAAAAAGTACTTTACAATAATTTTTTTTTGTTATAGACTAAAGACATAATCCTCAGTAGCTCAATGGCGGAGCATTCGACTGTTAATCGAAGGGTTGCTGGTTCGAGTCCAGCCTGGGGAGCCATAAAGGAGAGGTTAATACCCTCTCCTTTATTTTATGTTTTTATTTTGAATATTCATAAATTTTACCTCTTTTTAGTTAGTATATTTATGTGTTATATTCTTGATATGAATATTAAAAGTATACTCATAAATAGTGATAAGTTACGTTCTTTTGTTTTTCCCAATATACTGATTTTATATGTTTATTTACAAATAATATTTTTATTAATTTATTCGCAAATTGATAAAACCTCTGTATATCTGTCTCAAACTGACATAACAACCGGAAATATGTTTAATTTCGGTATTATATTTATGTCAGTAGTAATTTCTTTATTTATGATATGCTTTTGCATTATTATGACATGTATTTAATATTTATTAAGAAAAAAGATAAATTTGAAAATAATAAATTTAAATAATTTTTCCAGTGTTTTTAATAAGATACACAAATTCTTATTTTATTTAGGACTAGTCATAATTTTTACATACATATCTTTTTTAATTTATAAATGTATCTTCACATAGTTACTTTTCCTTTTCTTTTTATAGTCTTTGTAATAACATTTCATTATGAGAATTTTTGAATTAAGAAAATATTTTTTTGCTAATATGTCGGCTTTATCGTTTTACATTTTGATTTTTTTTGTAATCAATTATGCAAAAAACGATTACCCTCCACCAGGTCCAAATGATTTTTTAGCTCCAGGCTTCGGTGAATTCATGCTTATGGTAATGGCAATAATTCTTTTGGTGTTTCTTTATCTCATTACAATACTAGAAATTTTGATTAGAAAATACGTTATAGAAAGAAAATTTCCAAATTTGAAATTAAACATCAAAATTAAGATACCAAAGTTTGTTGTTGCTATTTATAATGTAATATTTTTTGTAGGGTTTATACCATCTTGTATGGTATTCGCAATAGTATTATTCCATACAATAGCAGCAATATTTAGCGGTATATTTTCTTAATTTTTATACTGTAAATTCACGCGTATTACAGATTTTTAATGTAAATATTTAATTGTATAGCTATTCATATTCAGTTTTGTATTCCTCGCTTTCTCTTCCTCAAGTTAGGTTCTGGATGCTTCAATTGACTAGTGTAAAAAACGAAATTAATTAACATTGATGTGGTAATTATACTACATATGTAACATATTGTCAAAGTATTATTTTTAGTACTATAATTCAAAAGCAAAAATAATTATTTACAGGTTTTAAATGAATTAAAGCTTAATGATGATTTTTATGTGCCTGATGCAGATGATATCAAATCTATCTTACCTTATTACAATGAAAAAGGTGCCCCTTATGTGCATAAGGCTTCTTATATAATTAATAGCCAGAATCTTAACGAAGCACTCAAACGCGGCATAAATTGTGTTTTGCAAACTGCAACTACTTTTGATAATCTTGACGATGTAATAAGGACAGCTAAAAATAATGATTACAAAATAAAATTAATTCATTTAAATGTTAATGAAAAAACAGCGATAGAAAGATGCAATAAAAGAGCTTCAGCTAGAGTCCGCAGTTTTTCCTTGAAATCTATTCTTGAACGTAAATATCTTGATAAAATAGTATCAACATATTCTCGTCCCGAAAAAGGCATTAGTGAAATTTTAGTATTTGATAATAATGGCAGGTCACCGATTTTAGTTGAGCATATTGAAATAAGCAAAACTTTAAGCTGATAATAATTTAAGTCCTGTTATTCCGCTCAATATTAAACCTATGCATATTAACCGCATTGCAGTACATGGTTCTTTAAAAAGAATAATTCCTAAAATAACTGTTCCAAGGGTTCCAATTCCAGTCCAAATTGCGTAAGCTGTACCCAACGGTAAATTTTTTAGTGCAATTGCCAGAAAATAAAAACTCAAAATCATACATATAACAGTTATTATTGAAGGGATAATCTGTGTAAATCCGTGTGAGAATTTCAAGCCTATAGCCCAGCTTATTTCAAATATTCCTGCGATAAGTAAGTAAATCCAATGCATAATTCGTTCTCCTTTTTACAATAAAAAACTGAAAGATATATAATATATCTCCCAGGTTTTTATCCGTCCGTGTACACAAGCTTTGAAACTTGTGCGTTTTCTCTCGGTCCAGACCAATAATCATTGCGGAACCCTAGAAAACTGTTGTATTTAATTATATAGTTATATTATTGCATAAAATAGCTGAAAAATATGTAACAAATTTTATTGATTGTTTTGTATTATGAAATAGTATATTTATGTTACAAAACTTTACATTATGGGCGAATATTTTAATATTAAATCTTTATATATTATAAGGGGATTTTAATATGACAAATAGTACAATCGGGAAAAGTAATAATAATTCTTCCTACAATAGAATTAGGCAGTTATCGCAGTATAAAAATGAAACTGATTCCAGAACAAGAGGAACTCATAATAATACCCAAGGTGCATTATTATTAAAAAAAACTTTCTCTGATATAAAGACCTCTCCAACTACTAACAACTCTAATATGTTGTCAGCAGGAATATTTGGACTGTCAGCATTAGCTCTAGCCGGAATAATTTTAGGCAGGGGTAAAAATATTAAAAGTTTATTTAATAATGTTAAAAGCCAATATATTCAAAGAGCAGCGAATAATTTGCCTAATAATATTAAATTAAATAATGTTGAAGAAGCACAAGTATATTTTGATAGACTTGGAATAAGAACAATTTTAAAAAAAGGTACAGAAAGACATCTGGACGATTTAAATGCTATAAAAGATGATTTAGTTACTTTACAGCGAAATGGCGTTCAGATGTCGAAACCAAACACCATTGTTTTTTCAAATTGGCGTAAAAAATCTGAAATAGAAGAAGTTTGCAGACAATTAAACATGCCGGAAGAAGCAGTAAGTCATATTACACAAACTTTAAATGGGGCTTCAGGCATGTGGGGATCTGTGCAAAGCTTAAAGAACGGTAATAATATTGTATTTATAAATAATGGTTCTACTGTAAATCTTAAAAAATTTATTCACGAAATGGGACACCTGCATCAGGATACAGGCACAAGTTACTGGCATTACAGAGGTTTTACAGGACCTGAATTCCTTCGTAAACAATGTGAGATTTTGGGATTGCCGGAATGTGTAAATATAAAACAGTTAAAAAATTGGTCAAATGAAAACTTATATGATATTTTTAGGACAAATTGCAGTAATCAGGCTAGTATTGATGGCTTAAGACAGCGTATTCAACGGACATTCCCTGAATTAAATGGTAACTATGAAACATTATTTTTCTACCCGTTAAGAACTGCAAGTGGTAAAATTGAACCTTATTATATTAATGGTAAAAGAATGGTAGAAAAGATGTATAGTGAATCAAGAGTTTATGCTCCGGATAGAACCTATGAAAATGTTGCTGAAATTTTTGAGGGATTAAATAAAGGTCAAAAATACAGCGATGAAGTAATGCTAATCTATGATTTCTGCGGCGGCGGCAGAGTTCCGAATTTAGTGATAAAAGGTAAAAAATATGATGACTATATTGCTTCGTTATACGAAAATAAAGATTTAATCCAGAGGTTAAAAAGTTTGCTGGATATTAGGAAATTAGAATCATAGTCTGCATATCTTGCTTAAGACTTTGAAACGATATGTAACAAATTTTGTTCTATCTGAAATTCTTTCTATTAAATAGTTTTATATTATATATCAGTTAAAAATACTGACTTTATGTTCATCAAGAATGGAAAGGGGCGAAGAGCCCCTTTCTTCTTTATTATTTAAATTAAATCTTCAGCCATTTTTTGCATTAAGTCACTGCTGTCTTTTACTGTAATAACCGGTTGATCCTTAACAAGAGTCTGGAATTTTTCTGAATTCCTTTCATTCATCTTTATTAAACTTTTAAAAACATTAAGATGTTGCGGAAGATCAAGATTTCGGACAGATGAACCGTTAAAAAGCTGCTTAAATCTTGTAATAATGTCTAGTTTTTTGCTAAACATAAATTTCTTTAATAACTCCATATCTCGCATACCTGTAAAAATCCAACCATCTGCATCTCTGAAATCAGGTAAATTAATTCCATGATTTTTAGCATTTAATAAAAGCCATTCGTAGGAACAACTATCCAATTTAGCACCTTCTTCTAAAGTTTCGACAAAGGCTGCTTCATACGGACTATGCCCTATAAAACAATAACTGGGCTCTTGTTTTAATAGTGAGTATACCGGAAGCACAGAATCCTTAAACTCGTTAATAACTTTACTATTTGTATGAGGTAATCTATAAATTGCCGAAAAATTGACATTATTATTGTTATTATTTATTTGCATATTTTATCCTTATATAAGTTTTAAGTCTGTGAAAAAATAATTTTGCTAACTTTTACTAAAAAATTATGCTGTTTGACTTTGTACCTTTAAATATTATAATTTTTTTATGGCTAACATAATAAAAGTATTAAAAGGAACAAAGGATATTTTGCCGCAAGATATTGATATGTGGCATTTGTTGGAAGAAAAAGCAAATCAAGTTTTTTCTAAATATGGATTTAAAGAAATAAGAACACCTATTATTGAAGTGACAGAACTTTTTTCACGCGGTGTCGGCGATACAACTGATATTGTTAATAAAGAAATGTATACTTTTGAAAAAAGTGACCGTTCAATTACGTTAAGACCTGAAAATACCGCAGGTGTTGTCCGTTCTTATATTGAAAACGGGATGTCCAGATTGTCATCCCCTGTAAAACTATGGTACAAAGGTCCAATGTTTCGTTATGAAAGACCTCAAGCCGGTCGTCAAAGACAATTTCATCAGGTTGGTGTCGAAATGTTTGGGATTAAAGATGCCACAGCTGATGCTGAAGTTATTCTTATGGCAGTTAATTACTTAAAATCACTTGGACTTAACGATTTGGAAGTCGAATTGAATTCTTTAGGCTGTCCGAAATGCCGTGACGAATTTAAAACTAAATTGAAAGCAGTTTTAAAACCTTATTTTAACGAATTATGCGAAGACTGCCAGAATAGATATGAAAAAAATCCTTTAAGACTTTTAGATTGTAAAGTTGAGGATTGCAAAAAGATTTTTGAAAAACCTGAAATTCAAGAAGTTATCAACTCCGATTTTATCTGCGAAGATTGTGCACATCATTATTCTGAATTGAAATTATATTTAGATAAAATGGGTGTTAAATATAACGAAAACAAACTTCTTGTTAGAGGTTTAGATTACTATAACCGTACGGTTTTTGAAATTAAATCCAATAATCTGGGTTCACAAAATGCTGTATGCGGCGGCGGAAGATATGACGGTCTTGTAGGGCAGCTGGGCGGAGAACCTACACCTGCAGTCGGCTTTGCTATGGGAATGGAAAGATTAATCTCATTATTACCGGCAAAAGAACCTAAAAAATTAGACGGTTATATTGTTTCTAATTACCCTGTAGATGCATTTGTTCTTGCTGAAGAGTTAAGAAATCAAGGGTTAAATGTTGAATTTGATTTAGCAAATAAGAAATTTACAAAACAGTTGGAAAAAGCTTCTAAAGTTGCAAAATATGCATTTATACTTGGAGAAGATGAAATCCTTAAAAATCAAGTTTCAATAAAAAATCTTGAACTTGGTAAGCAAATAACTGTAGACAGAGCAAATTGTACAAAAATGCTTGATTTTTAGATTGTAAAAAAATAATTTATAATTATTTGGATATAATTTTGCTATATTTTAGTGAAATTATATCCTTTTGAATTGCCTTACTGGCTATTGAAACTGGCGATCTATTTTTTATTATGAAAAGAATAGAAATTTGAAATTTTATTTGAATAATTTAATAAAAAAGGATTAAAGTTTTATGAAAAAAGTATCAGTATCAATCGTTGTTCCTGTTTACAATGTAGAAAAATACCTTGCGAGGTGCCTGGAGAGTCTAATCAATCAAACTCTTGATAATATAGAAATTATTTGTGTAAACAATGGTTCAACTGATAATTCTCTGCAAATTTTAAAAAAATATGCAGAAAAAGATAAACGAATACAGATAATTAATCTGCAAAATTCGGGTTTGTCAGTCGCAAGAAATGCAGGGATTGATGCTTCAAGAGGAGAGTTTATAGGTTTTGTAGATTCTGATGATTGGGTTGACAATAATTTTTATGAAAAATTATATAACATTGCATCCATAAATAATTGCGATATTGCGGTCGCCGGTATTATAAGACAAAATAAACAAAAATCAGTATACGACTTACATTTTAAAAATTTTCAGGTAACTGAAACTCTGCAGCAAAAATTCAAACTATCAGATGTACCTGACTATTCATACGTTTGGAACAAAATTTATAATGCTCAAAAGTTAAAATTTTATAATATAAAGTTTCCCGTTGGAAAATATTATGAAGATCAATATTTTACACCACAGGCACTTCTAAAATTAGGCAAACTTATAACAGTTACTGACGTATTTTATCATTATTGGCGTCATACCGATTCAATTGTGAAAACAACAAAAATTAATAAACAATTACAACAGGATGCACTTGAAGCATTTAAATATATGGATAATTTTATTGCAAGATATAATATTGATACTTCTCATTGTACAAGGGTAAAAAAATATAGAATTTTAGGTTTAACACTTATGAAAAGTATCACTAAATCAAATAAAAAAACAAATATATTGTTAAATTGTATCAAATGGAATGCTGCTTAATTAAACATAATTAACGCAGAAATATTCATATAAACTATTGATTTTTTTATTTAGATACTGTATAATACCTTACTGTAACCAGTATTTAAGGGGTAAACAAAGTATTATGACAGAAAAAGTTACTATTCGTTCAGACAGAAATTCAGATTACAAATTCATGTACAAAGGTGAAGAAGTGGTTCTTGGAGCAGGAAAAATTATTGGTATTGCAGACGGTTTGGAACATGTTGTTCTTCCAACCTGTGCAATGAAAATTATGAATAATTTAATTGTTATTAAAGATGATGTAAAATAGAATTACATAATAAAAGCATATTTTGAAGACCGGTTTTTCCGGTCTTTTGTTTTGTGATATAATTTTTCAAAATAAGGAGAAATTTTATGAAATTATTACATACAATGATCAGAGTTAAAGATATAGATGCAAGTTTGAGATTTTATACCGAACTTTTGAATATGAAATTAGATAAGAAAAAAAGACTGGACGATTGCTGGCTTTATTTCTTAAATGATGAAGACGGAACAACACAATTAGAATTGACATATAATGATGAAACACCGGATGGCGGTTACGATTTAGGTAAAGGTTTCGGGCATTTTGCATTTTCGGTTGAATCTCTGGATAAATTTACAGAAAAACTTCATTCTCTAGGATATGAATACTTATACGAACCTTTTGATTTGAATGGAAAAGGAACAAAAATTGCGTTTGTTCAAGATCCTGACGGATACGAAATTGAATTGATTGAAAAAGTTGTCTGGTAGGGTACTAAATCCGGAACCACGGTATATACAATCTTTACATAATTTAATTTATTTACACCAAAATAAAGTGGTTGTATTATTATATATAGTGAAGATATGATGAAGATTTCTTTCGGAGGCTAAGTTGGTAGAAAGATTTTATATAAAAGGCGGAACCCCATTAAAAGGTGAAGTACAAATAGGCGGAGCAAAGAATTCAGTATTAAAACTTATGGCTGCTGCAATTCTTGCCAAAGGTGAATCAAAAATTTATAATGTTCCTGATTTGACAGATGTTGAGATTATGCTTAGCGTTATTGCTCAATTAGGTGCAAAAACAAGTTATAATAAAGAAGAAAAATCTTTAACAATTGATGCTACAGACATTACTAACGTAACTGCAAGTTATGAATTAGTAAGTAAAATGAGAGCATCTTTTATTGTATTGGGAGCACTGGTTTCCAGATGTAAAGAAGCTCGAGTAGCTTTGCCGGGCGGATGTGCTATCGGCGAAAGAAGAGTTGATTTCCATATTCGCGGACTTGAGGCACTCGGTGCAAAAATCAAAATCGAAAGCGGTTATGTGCACGCTAAAGCAAGTAAACTGGTTGGTTCTGATGTATACCTTGATATACCGTCAGTTGGGGCAACAGAAAATATTATGCTTGCGTCAGTTTTAGCTGAAGGTTCAACAAGAATTCAAAATGCCGCTCAAGAACCTGAAATTGTCGATCTTGCAAACTTCCTAAACACAATGGGAGCAGATATTTCAGGGGCCGGAACTTCAGAAATTATTATCAACGGTGTAAAACATTCTGACTTACACCCGATTGAATATACTACAATTCCGGATAGAATTGAAGCCGGAACCTTTATGACTGCAATTATTGCGACAAAAGGTAAGGGTATAATTAAAAATATTTACCCTGCACATTTGACATTCTTTACAGATAAATTGTTGAAAATGGGTGCAAATATCAAACTTCTTGACCCTACATCAATGGAAGTAAGCTGTAAAAACCGTTTGAATTCAATAAACTTTGTAACTCAGCCGTATCCGGGTTTTCCGACAGACTTGCAGTCAATGGCGATGACACTTTTAACAACCGCAAATGGTGTGGGTATTATTACAGAAAGTCTATATGAAAACAGATTTATGCAGGTTCCTGATTTGAATAGAATGGGCGCAGACATTCATCAGGATAGAAATCACGCAATCATTAAAGGTGTTAAAAAGCTTTCAGGAGCTATTTTGACAGCAAGTGATTTGAGAGCCGGTGCCTCATTAGTTGTTGCAGCATTAATGGCTGACGGAAATTCTGTTGTTGAAAAACTACATCATATAGATAGAGGATACGAAAATTTTGAAAGTAAGATAAGATTGTTAGGAGGGAAAATAGAACGTAAAAACGAAGATTCCCCGTCAAACCTAACGGAGGGTACACATAATGAGTCCTACTTATAAACGTTGGTACGATCATGACCCATTATTATTAGAAGTAATTGAGCTTTTGAGAAATTATCAAACAGAATTGAGAGCTCAAGCAGAGATATTTTTGCAAAAAATCGAAGAAAAAGTTTCAAAAGAAACAATTGATAAATTTTATGCTATGGTTAAACCTGTGAATGCAAATAACCGCTGGTATGATAAAGACCCTGTTATTTCAAGAACTGTAGAAATTTTAAGAATTGTTCCTCCTGAAGCTCAGCGTATTTGTGCTCAGAATTTTATTAAAACATTGAAAGAAATGGGTATTGAATACGAAAGCCCGAATGTAAAATAAGTTGAAAATAGTGTAGTGGGAAAATGTTAATATTTAGAACTCTGGTAATTTCAGAGTTCTTTTATTATATATAATGAGAAGCCTGTACTTAGTGACGTACAGGCTTTTAGTAAGTAAAAATATGATTAAGATTTAGTGTATTTATAATTGTGTTCCAACGGCTTTGTATAATCCGATGTAATCAACAAGACAATTGATTTTATCGTTTACAACCTGTTTATCAGTGAATAAAACATTTTCTTTTACTTGAATTAAATCAAGCTTTGAAATTGTTCCCTGATTATACTTTTGAGTGCTGTAACCGAAATCCTGTCTTTCAAGTTTTGCTTGCTTTTCAGTGTCTGTGAATTTTTGATGATCCAGTTTTATGGAAACCATTGCATCATTCACTTCCTGAATTGCTGTAAGATTTGTTTTTCTATAGTTGTTTAATATTCTTTCGTATTCGTCTTTTTTAAGTCTGAGGTTAGCAACTCTTCTGCCACCTGTAAATATTGGCAGATTAAGTCCTCCGCCAAGCATTGCAAGTGCATTTTTAGTTGTAAATACGCTTCCTAAATCATTAGCTAAGAAAAAAGCAATTCCCATAAGATTTATTGATGGTAAAAATTCTTTTCTTGCTACACGGACATTTATCCCTGCTTTTTCAACCATTTTTTCAGCCTTGATGTAATCAGGTCTTGTCACAATGACTTCTGACGGAATTTCTGACGGAATATTTCCTGAAAAATGAATATCATCAAAACTTACTCTTGATAAAGTTTCAGCCTTATTTGGATTTTCTCCGAGCAATACACATAATTGATTTAATAATTTTGTTCTCTGTTTTTTATATTCTGTTAAATCAGTATTACCTGCGATATAAGATTTGTTTGCTTTTACGGTGTCAGCAGTTGAAGTTAAACCTTCCTTGTTTCTCGCAAGCATTAAATCATAAATTGTTTTTCTGTCTTGTACAATTTCTTCTTGTAAGGCGATCATTTTATCAAGTTTAACGATATTAAAATAAGTTGCACCGACTGCTGATGCGATTGAAATATATGCTGCACGCTCATCTTGTAAAGATGCTTCGTAATCTTTTTTAGATGCCTTTGTTTTGTCTCTATTTTTTAGGAATAAGTCTACTTCATAACTTGCAAATGCCGGAGCAGAAAATCCCCAATCAGAACTTGATGTATAAGGCATTTTTGAGTATCCTCCGCCAAATCCTAAATTAGCAGATGGAAGTTCATTTGCAAACTGCATTTTTACAGCTTGATAATATTCATCAACCGCAATTGTAGCCATTTTTAAGTCATAGTTATTCTTTATTGCTAAATCTATATAGCCGTTTAAAATATCATCGTTAAAGTTATTCCACCAATCATAGTTGATATATTCATATTTAAAAG
Organism: uncultured bacterium; assembly: GCA_950022495.1. Lineage (GTDB taxonomy): Bacteria > Cyanobacteriota > Vampirovibrionia > Gastranaerophilales > Gastranaerophilaceae > Zag111. The sequence continues at coordinate 185,210 of CATLLJ010000001.1, read as the reverse complement.
AATCACTTTTAGCTCTTTGTTTGTGTGTTTTTGTTATGGAAACCTTTTTGGGTTCTTTTGAATCTTTATTTCCAATGGCAAGACATGCCGCAGGGGAAATGTTTGTCACAATAAAACTTGCCAGTAATAATGTAGCTATACTCTTTTTCAATGTTTTATATCCTCTTAAAAATATTTACTTGCATTTTGTATATCAGTATGATAACATAATATTGTTGCAAATGCAACACATAATTTTTACAACATAGAGAAAATTCTAAATCTAAAGATGTATAAATACCAGCACTATACAGATTCAATATTTTATCAATTTGAGCAAACCGCAAAGTATTGCCGATTTTTGGGAACTCAAGTTTTTCAGAAGCTGAATATGCCGGTTACTCCCGATGAATTTTATGCACTGGATGTTATTATGTTGAATGATAATATTTGTCAGCGTGAACTTGCAAAACTGATATTAAAAGACCGACCGAACACCGGCAGAATTTTGGACTCACTGGAAGAAAAAGGTTATATTGAAAGATTTGCAGATACAAAAAATAATAGGCTTGTCCGCAGAATGAGAATTACCGAAGAAGGTAGAAGAGTTACAGAAGAAACCTCAAGCAAATTAAGAGATTATATTAGTAAATTGCCGAAAATATTCTCAGATGAAGACAAAGATTTATTGAAAAAATTAATAGTAAAATTTAGACAAAGTTTAGAACAAGAAGTAGAAATGAAAATATAAGAGGTTAAAACATGGAAGAAAAAATTCAAGAACAACAAGTTGTTGAAGAAGTAAAAAATGAAAAACCAAAAGGAAGAAAAAGAACAATAGCTGCAATCGTTATTACTGCTGCGGCAATCGTTTCCGGGTTTTATATAGCACATGAAATGCAATATCAGTCAACAGACGATGCTTATGTTGAAACAACTACAGTAAATGTTGCACCGCGTGTTTCAGGCCAGATTGAAGAAGTTTACGTGAAAGACAATCAGCACGTTAAAGAAGGAGATCTGGTTGCTGTCATTGATGCAGATGATTATAAAATTAAATTAGAACAGGCAGATTCTACTTATGAAAAAATCAAGCTTGACCAGTCTAATGCAAAAGCAAATCTTGTTGCTGCAGAATCTAATATTGCACTTGCTAAAAAAGATTTAGAAAGATATAGAAATTTATATGAACAAGGTGCTGTTTCAAAACAGACTTTTGATGCTGCACAGGTTAAATATGATAGTGCTCAAGCTGATTTAACTCAAGCTACTCAGGCATTATTTTCAGAAAACGGCAAAACAGTTGCTGATGCTAATTTAAGAACTGCTAAAGCTGCAAAAGATAAAGCTGCATTAGATTTATCTTATACAAAAATCTATGCTCCGCAATCAGGAACAGTCTCTTCTCGCAGAGTTGAAAAAGGTATGTATGTCACTGCCGGAGCACCGCTATTTACTTTAGTGCCGGAAGAAGTTTGGATTGTTGCAAACTTTAAAGAAAATCAATTAACTAATATGAAACCTGGTCAGCCTGTTTCTATAAAAATTGATACTTATCCAAATAAAAAATTTGAAGGAAAAATTGACAGTATTCAGAGAGCTTCAGGTGCAAAATCAAGCTTATTCCCGCCGGAAAATGCAGTAGGTTCATTTGTTAAAATTGTACAAAGAATCCCTGTAAAAATTGTATTTACTGAAAAAATCAATCCTGAACAATACAATATTGTACCGGGAATGTCAGTAGTTCCAAAAGTTAAAGTTAAGTAATTATAAAGTATTCAGTGAATAGATAATATTGAGTAGTTCGTTACAGAAATAATGTAAACTTTTTATCCCAAAAAGCAATGTAAGTTGGGCTTTCAGTATTGTAGGTTGGGGTTTCTACCCCAACAATGTGCTCAATAATTTAATATAGAGGAAAAATGTCAGAAGAAGTTATAAAAGAAAACATTATACAACAAGACGACGATAGCAAATATCTTCCGGAAAACCCGTGGATATCAGTTGTCCCTACAATGCTTGCCGTATTTATATATGTAATTGACGGTACAATTGCAAACGTTGCTTTGCCGCACATGGCAGGAAGCTTTTCAGCTACACGTGATGAAAGTATGTGGATATTGACAAGTTACTTGATTGCCAGCGGGGTTGTAATTCCGTCAGTTGATTTTTTCAGTAAGCTTCTGGGTAGAAAAAACTTTTATATTATTAGTATTCTAATCTTTACGATAGCATCAATGCTTTGCGGTATGGCAAGGAACCTTGGCGAAATGGTAGTATTTAGAATTTTGCAAGGTGCAGGCGGAGGTGGGATTTTGCCAATTTCGCAAGCTATTATGATGGAAAGTTTTCCTAAAGAAAAACGCGGAATGGCAATGTCTGTGTTTGGTATGGGAATTATTCTTGCACCGATTATTGGTCCGGTATTAGGCGGATGGATTACTGATAACTGGTCGTGGCCATGGATTTTTTACATAAATGTGCCTTTTGGATGTCTTGCTGCTATTTTATCGAAAAAACTTTTATTCAATCCTCCATATTCCCACCGTCAGAAAAATGTTAAAATAGATGGTCTTGGATTTTTCTTCCTTGCTGTATGGTTATTATGCCTGCAAGTATTTTTTGATAAAGGAAACAATGCTGACTGGTTTAATGCAACCTGGATTTGCTGGTTATTTGGCGTATCCTGTGTTTCAGGAATATGTTTCTTTGTTTCCCAGATTGTAAGAAAAGATACTTTAGTTGATTTGAGTGTCTTCAAAGACAGAAATTTTGTCATTGGTACGGTAATTCAGGTCGTAATGCAGGCGGTTTTATATGCATCTTTAGCGATATTACCTCAATTTTTGCAAAGTATGATGGGATATACTGCATTTTTAAGCGGATTTTCTATGATGCCGCGAGGTATGGGATGTATGACTGCCACTATTGTATGTGCATTTATTGCAGATAAAGTAGATAAAAGAATACTTGTAGCTGTAGGGCTATTTTTACTTGGTGTTGCAGGGCTGGTATTGGGATTTTTGAATTTACAAATATCAAATATCAATATTATGATTCCAAACTTTATTATGGGTCTTGGAATGGGGCTTTCATTTGTACCAATAATTAACCTTTCAATGGAAACAATGTCAAATGTCCAGATGACAAATGCTACAGGTCTTCAAAACTTAATGAAAAATATAGGCAGTGCAATAGGTACATCTCTTGTAGCAACAATGATTACAAGATTTGGTCAAATGCACCAGTTTATGATGGTTGGAAAGTTAAGTGAATTAAATCCTGCATTTGTTGAAAGAGTTCAAACAACAACAGCCGCACTTTCACAATATACACATGTTACTGTTGCAAAACACATGGCTGAATATTCACAGTACGGTACACTTATAAAACAATCAAACTTATGGGCATTTATGGATTCGTTTAGAATATTCGGGCTTTTATGTTTTATATTAATTCCGCTTTTATTGTTGTTCAAAAAAAATAAAGAGTCTAAATAAATATTTTTATGATAAAATTACATTCAGTAATTTATTAATGATATAGGTTTTTGTGAAAAATAAAGAAAAGTTATTAACATTAAAAGGCGACATATTTGGAGCAATAATTGCAACAATTATTGCATTTCCACAAGCTTTAGCTTTTGGCGTTGCATCAGGAATGGGTGCATCTGCCGGTATCTGGGGTGCAATTATTTTATCATTTGTTGCAGGAATTTTAGGTTGTAATTTACCGTTAATTTCCGGACCGACAGGTCCTACTGCAATTATTGTAGCTCTAGTTATAAGCAGTGTCAGCGGAAATCTTGCAAATGCTATTCCAATCCTTCTGATGGCAGCTATTTTTCAGCTTATTATTTCAGTTACAGATATTCCTAAAATGATAAAATATGTTCCATATCCTGTAATCTCTGGATTTTTAACAGGTATCGGACTTATCATTATTATATTGCAATTATCGCCATTACTGGGCGGTGTAACTTATTCTTCAACAATAAAAGCTATCCTGTCTTATCCTGAATTAATTGCGAAGATAAATTATCAAGCATTAGTTCTTGGTTTGGGAACTTTAGCGTTATTATTTTTTACACCTAAATTTATAACAAAATATCTTCCATCCCAGTTATTAGCTTTAATTGTTATGACAGCTTGTGCATATTATTTTGGGTTAGATGTTGAAAGAGTTTCAGGTGTAACGTTTAGTTTGCCTCATGCATATTTCCCTCATTTTACAGTGGAAACCTTTACTCGAGATATTCCTATTGCATTAACTCTTGCATTTATTGCAACAAGTGAAGGGTTATTAACCGGTATTATAATGGATTCTCTTGTAAAAGTAAAACATAATTCCAAACGGCTTGTTGCATCTCAGGGGATTGGTAATCTGTTTTGTGCAATTACAGGTTCAATGTTTGGAACAGCAGCAACTATGCGAAGTGTTGCCGCTGTTAAAGCAGGTGCTCTTACCCGTACATCTGCGATTATTTCATCACTAATAATGGCACTTGTGCTTTTTAAATTTACCGGATTTATAACTCAGATACCTATTTGCGTCCTTGCTGCAATATTAATAAAAATAGGTTATGATATTCTTGATATTAAAGTTTTAAAAGTCTTAAAATATGCCCCGAAAGATGATTTATATGTATTATTAACAGTTCTAGGTTTGACTGTGTTTTACAACCTGATATTTGCACTTGGTACAGGTATTGTGCTGGCAGCACTTTTATACGCAAAAAGAATTGCTGATAACACTAATATCAGAACTAATATATATAATCCTGCAGGATATAGCAGTCTTGAAACAAAGGTTGAACGTGAATCACATTATAAAATAAGAATTTTACATATCGACGGACAATTTTTCTTTGGCTCGATAACTCAAATTGTATCCCACTTTGATGAAATGCTGGAGACCGAGTATATTATATTGAATTATTCTTCAAATTCAGAACTGGACATGTCTGCAATCTTTGCATTAGAAGACATTATTGTCCGATTGCAGGCACAAAAAATCAAATTATTTTTAGTAATTCCGAGTGAAAAAGTTTATAATCAAGTTCGTTCACTTGAAATTATTTCACAAATCGGTCAGGATGCATTGTTTGCAGAAGAAACTGATGCAATAAACACTGCAATTATTGAAACACATTTAGAAAAAATTATTGAAGAATAATTAATTTAGGGCTTGTTTTTAATATTTCGGAGTGATATTATAAAGGTGTAAATAATCCCGGATCGTCTAGCGGCAGGACGAAAGATTCTGGCTCTTTTAACGGTGGTTCGAATCCATCTCCGGGAGTTTTTAAAGACGGCACTCAGTGTCGTTTTTTTATTACTACTCTCGAAAAGTCTTCTCACCATAAGATTTTTTCGTATTGCTCAAAAATCTTGTGGTTTTACCCGCGAAAGGGTACCCTCATCAGTATGGCTCGTGCTGCTCGCCAACTGTTGAGCTGAAATCCATCTCTGGGAGAATAAAAAGAGACTAACTTTTGTTAGTCTCTTTTTATTATTTTGATAATTGAAGAGAACCAACAAGGCAAAAGTCTTATATTGCTTCGAAAGAGGAGCGAGCAGATGGCGAATGGGCAAGGCGTTGTGCCTTGCCGGCAGGACCCGTTAAATGCGAGCGACTCAAGACAATCCATCTCCTAGAGTTTAACAAAAAATCGGGTTTAACCCGATTTTTTGTTGGTTTGATGTCTTAAGTGCAAATCTAAGAAACACAAAGGTTTGTTATTTATTTTGCCCGATAATATCCTCGAACTTCGGTACCGTCACTCCGTGTATATGGTCTTACATAAATTGTTCCACCACCAGATATTGACGCAGATTCTAATTCCCCATTTGTTGGAATTCCTATAGATTTTAACTGTGCATTAATCGCTTGTGCGTTTTTTGTATATTCCTCGTTGCTCATTGCTCCAATATCTTCCCGAGAAAATATTTGACCACTTCCGGTTATTGGATTTATATAACCGGAATAATTAACTGCTTGCAATTGCTTTTGAATTAAACCATCTTTCAGCTGTTGCATAATTACTGGTTCATTTTGAGCAAATTCTTCACCACTCATTTTGCCAATTTCTTCAGGGGTAAAAATGTGATTGGAATATTCTACCGGCATCTTATTATATTCAAGCTTTCCATATAATTTGTGATTGACCGTATCGTAAGAGATATTTTCAGGAATAGCCAGTTGGGTATTGATATTCTCTGCCGCATCATTTATAATATTATTGGAACTCCTAAGAGCATCCCTATTAGTAGTAGGGGTAGTGCTTTTAGGAGTTTCCGCTATATTGGACTCTCTATCATTTCTTTCTAATACATTTGCAGGAATAGCTATTGCTGCGGGATTGATATTCCCGATAGTATTGTTTAGGGTATTATTGAATCCTCCGCTTTTATCCAGATTGGTAGTAGGTTGTGTTTCATTTAGAATATCTTTTGTTATATAGTATCTACGTTTTCCATTTTTTTGTACCTCAATATAATAATCACCATTTTTACCTCTGTAAATTTCATAATGTGATACATCAGGTTTTTGATCTGGTTTTAAATTTGGAGAATCAGGCAAACGTTTGGCATTTTTAATATCTTTTACTAATTCTGAATAGTTTTGAGTTTGCTTAGGGTTCCAACAAAGCTGCTCTTGTATTCCCCGGCGTGTAAATTCAAAGGTAGAATCTTGCTTATTTAATCGTATGTCTTTAATATAATCTTTATAGAATTTCCTTGCATCTGAATTAAATATTTTTCTTATATTTTCATTCAATTCATTTATATTTCCATAATTTTTTAACTGTTGCGTTTTAAGTGCTCGCTGAATATTACCTCCGGCATAACCAATAGCACCACCGGATAAACCTCCGCCTAGAGTACTTTTTATTAGTGAAGATACCGAATCATTATTCATAATACCTTCTCCGAGTTCATATACTCCGCCAGCTACAGTTGTTGTACCTATACTTTCAGATATTTTTCTACCTAGTTGTCTTTTGAATAACTCTTGCCCCAGAGTAGCCCCGGCTTTTCCTGCTGGAATTGCTGCACTGCCTATTTTTAATGCCGCTCCTATATATTGTCTGGCTATATATTTGTTCAACTCACTATCTATGTCATTTCTATATTTGTCAAAGTGTTGTTGTATAATCTGTTTTTTTTGCTCTTTAGTTAAGCTTTCACTTTTTATAATGTCTTCTAAATTTGTATAATTTTTCATTTTTCTTCCTTTATTTTTAGTACTACTTTAAAATTCTAAATATGTCTTTTTCTATTAAATGCCTCAATTATGGAAAAGTATCAAGACTTTTAGACCGTAACAAAACATATTACAGTTGTTTTATAAAATATTCAGTTTTTAAACTTTTTATCTAATATAAATAAAATGTTATTATTTATAAGCTATAAATATAATTTTCATTAATAAAGCCTCACTTTCTTAAAAATACTGTTATTATTTGCAGTACATAAAATCATATCCGGCTTTGACTAATATAAATACAAAATGGACGAAAGTATGAGATAGTTTTGATATTGCAATCAAATAATTATAAATTTATTACTCATTATACCATTTGCTTTAGAATTTCGTCAATCAAACGGCAAATTCAGCTTCATGAAACTTCATGAAGATTTATAACAATTTATTTTAAACTATACTTTTGATATAGTTATACTATGGCAATTTCATCAAATATAAACCAGTATATTGAAAAATCTAAGCTGAATGGCAGATTATGCCGATGGAATAAAAGTATCGTTAATATTTTTATAACTCCTATTTCTGCACCTATTAGTAATAAAACTTTTTACTATTCGGAGATTGAACGTGCAATTACTCTCTGGAACAAAATATTAAAAGATTGCTGTATTAATGTTCAGTTTAATTCTATAACAAATGCAGCAAATGCAGATATCGTTATTCATTGGACAAAGGTTGGAAGAGTTTTTGAAGGTATGTGCAAATATCCTTCTATAATAAATGGCGAGTTTCGTAAAATTTCTATTGATGTTGGTTTAAAAAACGAATTTTCTGGTAAAAATACTACTGATGAAAGCATATTTTTTGTCATAATGCATGAACTCGGTCATTCTCTTGGCTTGGGGCATGGGATAGAAGTTGATGATTTAATGTTTGTTCCTCATCAGAAAAATATTTCACAACCGTCAGAAAATGATTTATATGTATTAAAAACGATTTATAGTTTCTAGATATTTAAAATCAAGGTTTCCACCGCAGCGTCCGATTCCATCTTGAGTAACATCTATAGAATATGCACCTGACTGTGCTGCTTTTATGCTGTTTTCTAATGCAAAACCTGAGTTATTATGCCCATGGAAACTTATTTTTTCATATCCTAAAATTTTCAATTTATTAAAATATTTTTCTGTTTCCTCCGGAGTAATTGTTCCATAACTATCTGCAAAATATAAACTTTCCAGAATACTTTTATTTTCCCAGCTATACAGGTGGATATAACCATCTGCTTCTACATTAGAAATATCCATTAACTGTACAAATACCTTATACTTTCTTTTATTCAGTAACTCAGCAATAACAAGAGTATCTTGAATTCTATCCGGATGGCAGGCGATACGGACAAAGTCAATAAAATCATTCTCTGCACCGGAAAAATCTTTTTCTGAAAATCTCTTAGTGTCTGTCATAACACCAAGTTGTAATTGACCTTTATTTTTGTAAAATTTTTCTAGCATTTCAGGTGTACAGTTGTAAAAACGACCTTTATTATCTGTATCATAATGATTTCTATAGCCGATTTCATAATAATTCACACCGGAATTATTTAGTTTTTCCATTAATGCAAATACAAAGTTATCATCAAAATTCCAATTAGTAGTATGTCCGCCATCTCTGGTTGTACAATCTAAAATCTTTACCATAGATGTATTTTACCATGAATTATTAAATCTTTTTACTAAATTATGTGCCTGAGTGGATAATTTATTTTGTTTTTTTGAAAGATAACATGGATTTAGTTGAGAGGAGTGTTTTATGAAAACTAATATTTATCAATCACAGGTTGTTAATATGCAATCACTTAATAACTTATTCATAGAAATGACTGCAAAATCTTGTAATCAACATTGCAAACATTGTTATATAGATTTTCCGCAATACAGTAAAGTTGTAGATTATATTAGTCTGGATACAGTAAAAAAAGCTTTGGATGATACAATGAAAGAACACATTGAATGTATATATCTTACCGGAGCTGAACCAATGACACATCCGGATTTTAATACAATTTTAAGACTGTGTTTAAAACGTTCAAATGTTTGTATTTGTACTAATGGCTCTTTTATTAATGAGAAAAAAGCACGATTTTTAAAAAAGGTTGAAGATGAATCTTCAAATGAAATTATTTTTAAACTTAGTCTTGACCATTATGAAGAGGTCAAAAATGATGATATAAGATATCGCGGAGCATTCAGGCAGGCAGTATTTGCGATTAAACACTTGTGTAAATATAGTTTTAATCCAATTATTACAATCACAAATTACTATAACTTGTCTGAACAGGATATTTATGAAGGTTTCAGTATACTTTTTAAAAATATGAAATTGGATTTAGACGGTTCAAATCTTCAAATTAATCAATGGCACGATAAAAATTCCCAAATTGATGAAAATTTATCAGAAAATTGGGAAAGTTTAGATTGTGAAAATGGCAGAATTTTAACAGCTACAGGAGTATACACCTGTCCATTTTTAGCAAATGATTACCGCGGTCGATGCGGCAGCAGTTTTGAAGATTATACAAAAAGAAGTTCGCTGGAAACGAACTTCTGTAATACTTGTATTAAATCTAAAAAACAATTATTCGGAATAGATTTTTCTAAATTTGAATAAGAGATATTATTTTTTAGCATATAATTTTACTTTGAAATTAATAAGCAAAATCTTTTTATTCTTTTTATAAGGGACAATTTCAACTGATTGAAGATCAATAAAGTGTTCATGTTTGTACATTTCTTTTAAGAAATTATCATAACTTGCATAATCACCAATCATTTCCATGTTCAGGCGGGCTACGTTATATTTATCCTTAGCTCCCTGAACGAAATTGTCATCCTGCGGGTCATAATCATATTTAATTGATCTAACTTTAATTTTATTTGCTCTTACAAGTTGAAGAACTTCTGCAAATTCGCCGGCAATAACGGCTTCAGTATCCATTCCGGCTTCGATTGGTTTATAGAATGGTTTTCCTGCATTTGCATTTTCTTGAGATTCTTGTTCTTGTTCTTTTCTTTTTAATTCATCTAATCTTGCTTGTTTTTCTTGTAATGTTGTTGTTTTATTAACAATTTCTTGTTTAGTTGCCATAATTGTCTGGACATTAGTAAAAATTTGAGGTGCTAAATAACCAACTCCGCCAAGAGTAACAACTAACAACATTATAGGTACTAAAAAAGCTTTTAATTTTTCATTATCCATGTATTATAATTCCTTATAATTAATTTCCGTTAGCAGGGGCTTCCCCTTGATTTTGTGCATTTGGATCCGGTTGTTGAGCTTGACCCTGCTGCTGATTGTTTCCATTATTTGCATCTTTTGGTGCAAATAATTTATCCATAAATGATTTAAGCTGTGAATCATTCATATTAGTTATTTCAAATACATAAGGAGCATCATCAACAGTTGAAATTGTACTTGTAACAATTTTATCTAATGAGCCGCTCTTCAAGTCGAGTTTACTAATACGAAGTTTAGATTCAACAAGAGAATCTTTTAAATTTTTGAAAAATACATAAACATCTTCAACTGAATCAGCACAACCTTTAATATCAATCATTCCGTCTTCACCTGTCATAAAATAGGTTAGATAAAGACTTTTTGGTACTGATTCACCAAGTGCAGCGTAAGCCATGATTTTAATTCTGTTATTTTTCAAAACTCTTTCAATTTCAGCAACCGGATCAAAGTCGCTTCCGCCTTCATTTTCCATTGCTTTAATTTGCTCGTCAAGACTTGTAATTTGTGCATCTAAACTAGCACTTTCTTCTTGAACTTTAGTGCAAATATTATTTGCCATAAAGTGTCCTATCCCAACAGGACCAAGAATTAACGCCAGAATAATACCGGCAATAGCAGTTGCTTTAGACGGTGTAAGCTGAATAGTTTTGCCGTTTCCAATTGGAATATCCAGTACTTCTACGTGTGCAACTTTTTGTCCTGTCGCAGCTAAAAAGTCTACAACTATAGGAAACGCTGTATCTGGAGCAATAAAACCAATAGTCGGCAATGAAACTTTTATTTGATCTTCCGGAAGGATGTTCAAACTCATTTCAACTAATGGTTCTTTTTTAAATTTATTATCTTCTACCGGAATTACAGTTCCGCTGAATTGAAGTCGATTACCAAGAAGTTCTGCTGAAATCAAATCAGTTTCAGAAATAACAACCAAAGCTGATGATGGTGTACTCATCAACGCGATTTGTGCTGAGTTGCTTACTGAAGAATAAATTTCTTCACCTTCATAAGACTTTAATGGAAGAGGTTCTTCATAGTATTCAATAATTTTTTGTCCGACAAGTCCATACATTTGATAACCTGAACTATTAACAATCATCAAACTCCATGAGCTGCCTTCACCCATTATACTGGTGGCAATGCCGCCGGCATATAATGCTTTAAGTGATGAAAATAAAGAACATGTTACGCCAACAAGGACAGCCCCCATTCCTGTAAGAATTTCTTTTATTTGGTTTACTGCTTCAACCTGCAATGCACTATAGAAAACGCTTCTGGAATCTGTATTTGTTGATTGCAAATCGTCAAACCAGAATGGTAATGGTTCTTTTCTTTTGAAAATATAAGAAGACTCTAATTCACCAATAATAATATTAGAAATAGCAGATTCATCTAATAGCAGCGGTATGCCTTCCTTATGACCAAACCAAACTGTAGGTAAGTTCAAATGAACATTAGCTTTCTTTGGATCAATATGTCTTTCTTTAAATAAATCTTCTACTGCAGCTTTAAATTGCTCGTAGTTTGCAATTTCTCTTTGTGCTTCATTATATTCCAACGGGGTTTGAGCATAAGATTTAACGTTACCTCGAGCATCCAGCAGCATTAACTCTAATCCGCTTGATTGCGTAACGGAAAGATATACTTCAACTCTTCCCCCCAGTCCCAAACTGTCTAAAAAACTTGCCATATCTTCTTTCTTAATCTTTTTACTATTATCCTTTTTTTATTATACAATATATTTTATAAATAGAAAAATTTTAACATAAATTTACACTAAACGGAGGAAAATTTTTTAAAATGATAACAACTATAGAGAGAATAAAGAAGTTAAAAAAAGAAAAAAATGCAGTGATTCTTGCACATTGCTATCAGCCGGTAGAAATTGATTTAGTTGCTGATTATGTTGGGGATTCATTGTACCTGAGTCAGGTTGCGGCAAAAACAAATGCTGATATTATAGTTTTTGCAGGTGTATATTTTATGGCTCAAACTGCAAAGTTGTTATCGCCGGATAAAAAAGTATTATTACCGCAAATGGACGCAGGTTGCAGAATGGCTGATATGATAAGTTTAAATCAGTTAAAAGCATTCAAAGCTCACTATCCTGATATTCCTGTTGTGTGTTATGTTAATTCAACTGCGGAAGTTAAGTCAGAGTGTGACATGTGCTGTACAAGTTCAAATGCAGTAAATGTTGTAAAAAGTATGAATGAAGAAAAAATTCTTTTTGCACCTGATACATATTTAGGCAAGTGGGTTGAAAAACAGCTTGGAAATGTCGAAGTGGTAACTTATCCAGGTTTTTGTCCGACACATTTACATATTAGACCTGCGGATATCGAAAAAGCCAGAAAAGAACATCCTGATGCATTGGTTCTTGCTCATCCGGAATGTCACACTGCAGTTTCTGACATTGCAGATTATGTGGGCAGTACAACCGGTATTATGAAATATGCAAAAGAAAGTAATAATAAGTCTTTCATTATTGCAACAGAGCAGGGTGTTGTTGACAGATTAAAACGTGATTATCCGGAAAAAGAATTTATTCCTGTTAAAGATAATATTGTTTGTCCAAATATGAAAATGACTTCTCTGGAAGATATTTTAAATGTTTTGGAAAATGAAAATAACGAAATGTTTGTAGATGAACAAATTGCTCAAAAAGCTGTAAAATGTATTGATAGAATGTTAGAGGTTTCAAAATAATATGGAAAAACCTGAGGGTAAAAATAATAAAACGAATGCATCTCAACATCTTTCTGTTGAAGAAGATGTAATTTTTGGTAAAAACTCTGTTCTTGAAGCTTTGACTTCAGGTAAACGTGAAATAAATAAAATTTTAATATCAAAAAATATTCATACTGATGTTAAGATTAATAAAATTAAAGAATTAGCTCAGCAGCAGGGTATTGTTTTTCAGTTTGTAGCAAAAGAAAAGTTTCAAGCTTATGCAGAATTTAATCATCAAGGAATTATTGCACAAATTTCACCAATAAAATATATGGATTTAGATGAATTTATAGAAAATAATACGGCGTCAAATTCGTCACTTGTTATTTTAGATGGTGTAGAGGATTCGCATAATCTCGGAGCTATTATAAGGACATGTGTTTGTGCAGGGGTTGATGGGATAATTATTCCATCCAGAAGAAATGTGCAGGTAAATTCAATTGTAGAAAAAACCAGTGCCGGAGCAATAAACCATATTCCGATTATAAAAGTCAATAGTCTTGTTAATGCTGTTCAAAAATTAAAGGATAACAACTGGTGGGTAATTGCTACAGATGCTTCAGCAAAAGATAATTATTATGATGTTAAATATGATGATATGAACTTTGTAATAATTATGGGGGCTGAGCACGCAGGAGTTTCAAAATCTTTATTAAAAGCATCAGATTTTGTTGTAAAAATCCCTATGCAAAACAGTTTTAATTCGCTGAATGTTTCAAATGCATTAAGTGCAATTATTTTTGAAGCTCTAAGACAAAAACTTATAAAAAAATAAAATAGTGCAGCTGTATGACCTCAAATTATTTTCTTAGTTATATATTATAAGTATAAGATTGGAGAAATATTGTGGTTAAAGAATTTGAACATCTTGGTATAATGATGGACGACATTTCTGATGAAAATGTCGATTTTAAAAAGTTGCAAGAACTTGAACCTGATAATGATGAGCAGGATGGAGAAGATGTTTTAAAATCCGTAGAAGATCCAAAAGTTCAGGAAAGTTTGTTATCTGTGAATTCAGATGACAGTGTAAAAATATACTTAAGACAAATCGGTAAAATTCCATTGCTTAGTCAGGAAGAAGAGTTGGATTTAGCCAGAAAAATTCAAGAAGAACATGATACTTTTTCAAAAGATTTGCTTGTAAATGCTAATTTACGTCTTGTTGTAAGCATTGCAAAAAAATATATTGGCAGAGGCTTGTCATTTTTAGATTTAATTCAAGAAGGAAATGTTGGTCTAATAAAAGCAGCAAATCGCTTTGACTATAAAAAAGGTTACAAATTTTCAACTTATGCAACATGGTGGATTCAACAATCCATAACTAGAGCTATTGCAGACAAAGCAAGAATAATTAGATTACCAATTCACATGATTGATTCTATTGGTAAAATCAGAAGAACTACACTGGAATTAACAACTGAACTTGGCAGAACACCTACCAAACAAGAAATTGCATATAGATTGGGTTATTCTGTTTCAAAACTGACAGCTATAATTAAATCTGCTCAATCTACCGTAAGTATGGATACTCCGGCAACTTCAGATGATGATTCTTCAAAAATTGCAGATTTTATTGTAGATAATTCTACAATTACTCCGGACGGAAAAGTTTCTCAGGATAACTTGCTGGAAGATACCCGAAAAATTCTCAACCAGCTTAGCCAGAAAGAACGTGATGTTTTAATTTTACGTTACGGTCTGGATAACAGCGGAATGAAAAAAACTCTTGATGAAATTGGTTCTCAATACGGTGTGTCCAGAGAAAGAATTCGTCAGATTGAAACCCGTGCGATTTCAAAATTGAAAAAATTATGCAAGGATGAAAAATTGCATGACGGTTTAGTTAACTATTTCGGCGGAGTTTAGATAATTTTATTTGTAAAAGAATATGTCAGGACTAGTCTTTTGATGTTGGTAATTTAACACAGAATTCTGTTCTGACATTTTCTTTGCTTGTTACAGTAATTTCACCGCCATGAGCCTGTACAATTTGCTGTGAAAGATATAAACCCAAACCTGTCCCGACTTTTCTTAATTTTTTTGCCACAGAATAATATTTGTTGAAAATCATTTTTATTTCGTTTTTGCCTATTCCCTGTCCGAAATCCACGACTGAAATTGTTATAAATTCCGGAATTTCACCAATAGATATTTCAATATCTTTTTTACTGTTACTGTGGTCAATTGCATTTGAAATCAAATTTTTGATTACACGCTGCAATTGTATAGGATCAGCAGTAATGGAAGGATTATTTTTAGATGGAATAAATTTTATTCCCATTTTGGTGTCTTTTGCAATTGTTTGCATTTCATCTGCAATTTCTTTAATAAAATAATTTAAATTAATATCTTCTTTGACAAGTTTTATGCCTTTTTCATGAATTTTATATGTTTCAAGAAGGATTTGTACTAAATCAAGTAATTCTTTGTTAGAATCTTTCATGCTATTCAGTGCAAACTCCTGTTTGTCTGATATTGAACCGAATTTTTCAGCCAAAAACAGATCTATCATATTTGCCGCTGCAATAATCGGAACTTTCAAATCATGCGTTAAAGTTGCAACAAAATCCTCTTTTAAGGTTTCTATTTCTTTTTCCGTAGTTATGTCTTTTATAATTAGTACATATCTTTTCTTTTCAACAGAAGAAAGCGGCTGCGAACTAATAATAAAGTTGTTTGTCGGTGTATGTTTTATAAAAACTTCAACATTGTTTAGCTGCTCAACATCTCTTTCTTCGTCCGCAGGCTGGATAAATTCAAAAACATTTTTACCGACAATATCTTTTCCTTTCACTCCAAACCATTTTAAAATTTTAGGGGTAGCTCTAAGTATTTCAAATTTTTCATTGATAATTAGAATTCCGTCAGACAACGAATTTATGACTGATTCCAGGAGCTTATTTTGTCTCATCAGTTCTGCTTGATATTCAATAATCATTTTTTCACGGTCGTTAAGAGTTTCAACCATTCTATTAATACTGTCGGTTACGTTCTGGTATGTAGGGTGTTCAATTTTTTCAATCTTTGTTGATAAATTACCGTAACGGATAGAATCAACTGTTGTAGTAACTTTACCAAGGTAATCGTTAATTTTAGACCAGCGTTTATTTGTCTTTCTGGTTATGAAAAACAAGCAGATAAACACAATAATTACACAGATATTAATTATATAGAAATATGAAAACATTTATTACTTTTTTACTCTCACTCACTTAAATTTTATGACTTATATGTTATAATTATATCAAATAGTTTTAAGTTTGTTAAGGGTTCAGGTAAGAAATTAAAAATGTCAAAAATAAAACTGCCAGAGTCAATAAAAATGATTATCACTGATTTCGATGGAATCGTAACTGATAATTGTGTATATATTAATGAAGATTTTACAATGTCGAGAAAACTTAACTTCAAAGATGTTATGGGTTTTTCGCTTTTAAAGAAAAATGGTTATGAAATTGCAATCATTTCAGGCGAAAAGAATTCTGCGATAGAAACAATGGCTAGGAAATTTAATATATCAGAAATTCATCAGGGTATCCGAATTAAAATTGATATTTTAAAGTCTATTGTTGAAAAATATAACTTATCACAGGAAGAATATGTTTATCTTGGTGATGATGTTAATGATTTAGATTGTTTAAATTTTGCAAAATATAAAATCACCGTGCCACATGCAGTTGATAAAGTAAAATCGGTAAAAGATATTCAAATAACTGCAAATCAAGCAGGAAACGGTGCATTTAGAGAGGTAGTTGATTGTTTAGCTGGGTAGAAAAAATCAGTAAAAATATAAAAGATTTAAGCGGTTCGGTTGATAAATACAAAAGTGATTCAATAATTCAATCTTTACCATCTGTTGCTTATGTTAATAAAGCAAAAAAACTAATTAACGAAAAACGTATAGATGAAGCAGAAGCTGTTTTATTAAAAGCTTTAGATATTTCAGTTCAAGATGCAAGAATTTATAAATTTTTGGGAAAAATTTACGAACAAAAATTGAAATTTGATGATGCAGCAAATTACTATAAACAATCTGCAAATTTATTACCACAGGATAAAGAAATTTGGCTGCGGCTTGGGATGAGCCAGCTTGGTGCAAATTTGTTAAACGATGCACTAATATCATTTGAAAAAGCTGATAAAGTTTGTCCTTTTAATACGGATGTTTTTACCGGCTGGGGTATGGCTTTAATGAAATTAAAAAAATACGCTCTGGCTAGAGATAAATTTGTTACAGCTTCAAAAATCAGCAAATATAATTTTACTGCAATTCTGCTTTCCGCAGTTATGGAAATAAAACTGAATGATTATGAATCAGCTGAAATGAAATTAAGCTTTTTGGCTAAGGTTGCCCCTAACGAGGGAAGCTTGTATGAATATGCACATTTAAAACTCTTAAAATCAGACTATGATGCAGCAATAAAATATGCTAAAAAAACACTTGAAGTAAATAAACAAATGTTTCCGGCATATATCATTCTTGGCGAAGTTTATTCGATATTAAAAGATATTAAAAATACTGAAAAAACATTTAACAAAGCTATGGAATGCGGTTTGGATGATTCTTTGCTGCATTTTGAATGGGGTAAGGCTTATGTTAGATTTTTTGAATTTGAAAAAGCTAAAGAACAATTTCTAATTGCCTGTGAACAGAAGGAAGATTACATAGATGCAAAAATCGGATTGGCTCTTATAAATTCATACAATGAAGATTTTAATTTATTGAACGAACTTGAAGAACGTCATGGTGACAATGTATACATTCAAGAATCAATCGGGCTAAAACTAATGTCTCAAGACAAAATAGAAGATGCTGTTGAAAGATTTAAAAAAGCATTAAGAATAGATGATAAACAAACTTATAATTATTATAATCTTGTCAAATGTTACATGACACTCGGGGATAATTATAAAATAAGGGAATATTTTGATAAATTTATTTTAGCAAATTCTGAATATGTTCAAGGCTTTATTGATTATGCAAAATGGTTAATAAGTGTAAATGATTTTGAGGATGCTCACAGAAAACTCAGAAGAGCCGAAAAGGTAACAAATACAAACCTTGATGTATTAAATTTGATGTTTTTTACATCATACACTCTTGTCAAGAATAACATTTGTGAATATAATATAAAGGAAGCAATTTCAATTGCTCAAAAAGCTCAAGATTTAGGTAGATTTGATTTTGAAAATGAAAAACTTGAACTTGAAAATATTTTAAAAAATATACAGGGAAGTAATTAAATTGAAAAAAGTAATAGTACAAAAGTTCGGCGGTACCTCGGTAGCCGACACTGATAAAATAAAAAATGTTGCCCGTACAGTAATAAGAGAAAAAAATAACGGAAATGATGTAGTAGTTGTAGTTTCAGCTATGGGACATACCACTGACCACCTTGTAAAAATGGCAAAAGATTTAAATCCAAACCCATCAGCAAGGGAAATGGATATGCTTTTGTCAACAGGTGAATGTGTTTCTATTGCACTTTTGACTATGGCTATACAGGCACAAGGGCATAAAGCAGTTAGTTTTAATGCAACACAAATCGGCATTTTGACAGAAAATGTACATTCAAAAGCCAGAATTATTGATATTAAAACTGATAAATTAAGAAAAAACTTGGATGATGGAAATATTATCGTTGTTGCAGGTTTTCAGGGAGTTACTGAAGACGGCGAAATAACAACATTAGGCAGAGGCGGTTCTGATACATCTGCGGTTGCACTTGCAGCAGCTTTAAACGCTGAAAGATGCGATATTTATACAGATGTGGAGGGCGTTTATACAACAGACCCGAGAGTGGTTCCAAATGCTTCAAGATTGGATATTATATCTTATGAAGAAATGTTGGAATTAGCTCATGCCGGTGCAAATGTACTGCACCCTCGAAGTGTTGAAACCGCAAAACAGTATGCCGTTCCATTACGAGTAAGAAGCAGTTTCAAACTGGATAATTTAGGAACACTAATTGTAGGAGTTGAAAATATGGAAATAAATAAACCGGTTGCAGGTGTTGCAGCAGATTTGTCACAAGTTAGAGTTGTAGTTTGCGATATTCCTGATACACCCGGAGAAGCTGCAACATTATTCGGGCGTCTTGCAGATGAAAATATTTCTGTTGATATGATTATTCAATCTTATGCCAGAAAAGCTTCTAATACTAATGACATTGCTTTTACTATTAACAAAGAAGATTTGGAAAGAGCAACAAAACTTCTTGAAGATGTTAGAGCAAATTTAGGTGCAGCATCAGTAAAAATTGATGATAATATTGCAAAAATTTCAATAATTGGTGCCGGTATGATTGACAGACCGGGTATAGCATCTACAATGTTCAAAACACTTGCAGATAACAGCATCAATATCAGAATGATTTCAACAAGTGAAATCAAGATAAGCTGCTTAATTAATAAAGAGGATGCCCAAAAAGCTGTAAAAGCACTTCATTCAGTATTTAATTTAGAAAGTGATGAAGTCGCCGAAGTTAAAGGCACTCTTCCTGATGTATAATTTGAAATAAAAAAGGAGGAAATATTCCTCCTTTTTTAACTAGCAAAAAAAAATCTTTTCTGCATTAATTTAAATAAGTGTAACAAGCAAAATGGTCTTGAATGGTTAATTTAATTACTCAAAATATTAATGGTAATCCAATTAATTCTTCTTTAGTTAAACAAAATATTGAAGAACCGGTTAATTCTGCAGAGAATAGTATTCAAGCCCAAAAAGCTGAAGATAAGCAACACAAACATAAATTGTTGTTACCCTTAGGATTAATTGGCGGCGGGGGACTGCTTATTTATTATGGATTTAAAAAGCCTAATGCGGTAAAATTTATAAAAAATATGTTAAGCGATAGAGTGATAAAAATGGAACAGCAGGTTGCTGATTTTTATTCAACATCCAAAGAGCTTGTAAGAGAGGGATTTGCCGGTGTGCCATCAAAAATTGAAGCATATAAACAAGAACGATGGTTAGATATAAATCCTTTTGTTTCAAATATAAAACAAACTGATACGATTGAGGGTTTTATAGAACATTACACTTCTGCTTTTTCTGCAATAGATACTGAAAAAGCGAAAAATATACGTCCGGGAGCTTGCGATTTTGATATTCTAAAAGGTTTTCTTCACGATATGAAAAGAAATACAGCCACACAAATTGATGGAACAAGAGACCCCCTGAATTTGGTATTTTCTGATTACGCTTATATTCCGCCTTTTAAAAACGGCGGTCATGAAGAGGTTATAGAAAAATTACAAAATACTATTACCGATAAAGTAAATCTCGAAAAAACTAACATGTGGGACTTCCGAAATAGAATTCTTGATTTAGAATTTTCAGAAAATGCCGAAAAGATGGCTGAAGTAATTAAAACTTCAAGACAACTTATAAATGATGGTAAAAAAGCGACAATTGATTCAGCGTTTTCAAAAATCAAAGAATTATTGAACTTACCCGAAGATTTTGCTCCTGCATATTCTCGAAATTTTGGACTTGAAAATTTTGCTAAACTTTCAGCCCAAGAGTTAAAACCACAAATTTTAAATGATGAACTTTCTGAAATTTTTAAATTTGGACCGTTTAAAAATGTACTGGAAACCGTAGATTTTTCAAAAATAAATAAATCAAAATTAAGAGAAATATTTTTAAGATTAAGTCCTGAATGTTCAGTTGATGATATAGGCATTTTAATCGACAGGGTAAGGTTACAAGATGTAATCGATAAAGCTCAGGGCAGCAATAACGAACAAATGTATGGCACAATAATTTCCAAACTTGAATTTTTATCGCACAAATTGAAAGAAACCGGAAAAAATGAACTGATTAATAAAGTTAAAAATACAGATTTTGAAAAATTAAATGATGACCAAAAACGTGCACGTTTTTATTATATCTTTGATATCGCAAGACGTCTAGGATTAGATTCTTACAATAAAATAAATAAATTTTTAAATCAAAATTATCCTGAATACTCACAAACAAGCCTGAGCAGAGTTATTCATGAAACTGATTTGAAACCTGATTTTTATTTTTTCTAATTTAAAATTTTTGACAATTATTTTGGTGTGTAAATATCTATAAATAAAACTTCATAAACGTTTTGCCATAAGCATGTTCATGTTAAAATTTTATCAACAAATTATCTAGAGAGATATTTTATTTAAAAGGAGAAAAAATTATGACAGAAAAACGAGTATGGCTTTTCAGAGAAGGGAATGCAACAATGCGTAACCTTCTTGGCGGAAAAGGTGCAAACTTGGCAGAAATGACAAACTTAGGTTTGCCTGTTCCTCCAGGATTGACTATTACAACTGAAACTTGTATGGCTTATATCAATAACGGCAATAAAATGCCTGAAGGTTTAATGGATGAAGTTAAAACTGCACTAAAAGAAGTTGAAGCTCAAAAAGGACAAAAATTCGGCGATGCTGAAAATCCTCTTTTAGTTTCAGTAAGATCAGGTGCTAGAGTTTCAATGCCTGGTATGATGGAAACAATCCTTAACTTAGGTTTGAACGATCAAACTGTAGAAGCTATGATTAAATTAACTAACAATCCTAGATTCTGCTACGATTCATACAGAAGATTTTTAACAATGTTCGGTTCAGTTGCATGGGAAATGGACAGACAAAAATATTTTGAATCTGAACTTGAAAAAGTAAAAGAACGCGAAGGCGTAAAACAAGATACTGAAATTTCAGCAGAAGGTTTGAAATCTCTTATCCCTGTTTACAAAAATATTATTAAAGAAGTTACAGGCAAAGAATTCCCTCAAGATCCATACGTTCAATTGCAAGAAGCTATTGAAGCGGTATTCAGATCTTGGAATATTCCACGTGCTGTTGCTTACAGAAATATGAACAAAATCGACCACAACTTCGGTACAGCTGTTAACGTTCAGTCAATGGTATTCGGAAACATGGGCGACGATTGTGCTACAGGTGTTTCATTCACAAGAAACCCTGCAACAGGTGAAAACAAATTCTACGGTGAATACTTAACAAACGCTCAAGGTGAAGACGTTGTTGCTGGTATCAGAACTCCAAAACCTATCGCTGAATTGGAAACTGAAATGCCTGACTTATACAGACAATACGTTGATATCGCTAAAAAACTTGAACTTGGTTACAAAGATGTTCAAGATATGGAATTCACAATTGAAAGAGGTAAATTATACATCCTTCAAACTCGTAACGGTAAAAGAACTGCAGCTGCAGCTGTAAAAATTGCCGTTGATATGTGCGAAGAAGGTATTATTTCTAAAGAAAGAGCAATCCAATTGGTTGACCCTTATTCAGTTAACCAAATCTTACTTCCTTGCTTCGATGCTAAAGCTATGGAAGAAGCTCACAAAATTGCAACCGGTGTAAACGCATCTCCAGGTGCTGCTGTTGGTAAAATCGTATTCGATACAGAAGAAGCAGCTCAAAGAGGCGAAGCCGGCGAAAAAGTTATCCTTGTTCGTGTAGAAACTTGTCCTGATGATATTCACGGTATGGCAGTTTCTCAAGGTGTTTTAACTCTTCGCGGCGGTGCAACTTCTCACGCAGCAGTTGTTGCTAAAGGTATGGGTAAACCTTGCGTTTCAGGTTGTGAAGATATGAAAATCGACCTTGCAAACGAAACATTGACAGGTTTTGACGGTAAAGTTTACCACAAAGACGACGTTATCTCATTAGACGGCGGTAAAGGTATCGTTATGGAAGGTGCTGTTCAATTAGCAGAAGCTCAAATTGATGACAACTGGAACAAATTCTTCTCATGGGTTGACGAAATCAGAACTATGGAAGTTGAAGCAAATGCTGATACTCCAAAAGATATTGCAAACGCATTAAAATTCGGTGCTGAAGGTGTTGGTCTTTGCAGAACAGAACACATGTTCATGGATCCTGACAGACTTCCTTGGGTACAAAAAATGATTATTGCTGGAACTCCTGAAGCAAGACGCGAAGCTCTTGATAAACTTCTTCCTATGCAATATTCTGATTTCTATGCAATGTTCAAAGCTTTAGGCAGCGAACACCATATGACAATCAGACTTCTTGACCCGCCTCTTCACGAGTTCTTACCAGATAAAGAAACTCTAATTGCAGAAGTTGCAACATTGAAGGCTCAAGGTAAAGATGCTTCTGAAAAAGAAGAAATGCTTCACATTGTTGAAGGTTTATCAGAATCTAACCCTATGATGGGTCTTAGAGGATGCCGTTTAGGTTTAACTTATCCAGAAATCAATGAAATGCAAGTTAGAGCTATTTTTGAAGCTTGCTGTGATTTGAAAAAAGAAGGATTAGATGTTAAACCTTGGGTAATGATTCCTCTTATCGGTCATGTTAACGAACTTAAAGTTGCTAAAGACATCTTAGTTCGCGTAGCTGAACTTGTTATGGCTGAAAAAGGTATTAAAGTTGATTACAAATTCGGTACAATGATTGAAATTCCTCGTGCAGCACTTACAGCTGATGAAATTGCTGAATACGCAGAATTCTTCTCATTCGGTACTAATGACTTAACTCAAATGACTTTCGGTTATTCAAGAGATGATGCAGAAGGTAAATTCTTGAACAGATATGTCGATCAAAAAATCTTACCTGCTAACCCATTTGAAACACTTGATACAAAAGGTGTAGGACAACTTGTTGAAATGTCTATGACAAAAGGACATTCAGTGAACCCTAGCCTTGTTGGCGGTGTTTGCGGCGAACACGGCGGTGATCCTGATTCAGTTAAATTCTGCCACAGAATTGGTTTGAATTACGTATCATGCTCACCATTCAGAATTCCACAAGCAAAACTTGCAGCAGCTCAAGCAGTTGTTGAAATGCGTAAGTTAGCACTTGTATAATTCTTACAATTCAAAAAAGGAGCAGGAGTACATATTTATGTGCTCCTGCTCTTTTTTTTGTAAAATATTGTTAAGATTATTTCTGATACCTTAAATTTTTTCTATATTATTACCGATAAATACAAAAAGTATAAGGAGTAGTTCTATGGAAAATTTATCATCTGGTGATTTGAAACGAATTTCAAAAATGAATTCTCAATATGACAATAAAAGTATTAAAATTGGAGATAAACACTCTAATAAAGTTCAATTGAGTATTTTTACAGAAGGTATGGCCGTAACTGATGATATCAAAGATTTTTTAAACTTTTTTGATTCTGATAAAAACGGTACTATTGGAAAAGGTGAAGCCGCTGTATTAAAAAAGGTTTTGTACGAATATGCTCAATCTGATAAAGTTTTAGATAAAAAAGAATTTGCATCTATATATAATCTTGATGAAAATTCACCAAAAACAGAGAAACTTTTTAAACAGTTACAAACTCTCGTTACCAGACAGACAACCGGCACTTCAACAACTACTATGGTTGATAAAAATGGTAATAAAATTACTTCGACTTTTAATAGTGATGGTTCCGGCACAAGAATTATAGAATCAAAAGATTCAAAAGGAAGACCTAAGAAAACAGTTTCTACTTACGGAAAAGATAATAAATTACTTAAAAATGTTACTACAAGTGCTGCAGGAACTTATACAAGTGAGTATTCTTACGGTGAAAATGGTAAATGTACTTCTGAAAAAAGTACATTGCAGTCGTCTGAAGGAAAAATATTGCAGTCTACTAATAAGAAATATACCTATGATAAAGACGGAAAAATATCATCAACTCAATCCGAAACTAAAACTTTTGATAAAAAGACAGGTAAACCTGTAGGCTTTGTAAAGGCAACAAGTGAGTACAAAAATGGTAAATTAGCAAAAAGTACATCTATTGAATCAGGCAAAGGTACTCCTCCGATAAAAAAAGATTATGAATATAATGAGTATGGAAAACCCGCTCATGTTATTGTTTGTACAGGTGTTTTAAAAGATAAAAAACTTGTATTTACCAAAACTCAAGAAAATAATTACGAGTATCGTACTGATGGAACTTTAGCAAAAGTTACCAAAGAAGGTGTTGATGCTGGTAAGAAACCATTTTCGGTTATTGAAAATTATGCTCAAAATGGAAAAGATATTATAAATAAAACTCAAACTCAATATAAACGAGGAGCACTGGTTAAAGATTACTATGACGGTCCAAATTTAGAAAACAGAATTCCTGGCGGATTACCAACTACACGTATCGAATATGAAAGTGATGGTAAAACAGTAAAAGAAAAAATTGTTAATAAGTTTGATGCTGATGGCGTATTTATTGGACGCGAAACTTATGATAAAAATGGTAAGCTGACTTCAACACAAGATTTCTCAAAAGTTGACTTACAATTCAATACTGCATATCAAATAGGCAGAGGTGACTGCTATCTTCTTGCTTCAATAAATTCATTGAGCCAAACCGCAGATGGTGCTGAAACTCTTAAACAGAATGTTAAACAAAATCCTGATGGATCATATACAATAACATTCCCTGGTGTAAAAAGTGCAAAACAATCATTAATAAGTGGTAAAGGTGGAGTCCCTATACCAACTAAAGATGGTAAATCCTTGCAAACATTACCGGAAGATAAAGTTTATATTCAAAACTCATATACAATATCTGCTGAAGAATTTGCAGCTGCTCAGAAGCAAGCTGGTCATAAATATTCAGCAGGTGATAAAGATGTTTTATTATATGAAGTTGCTTATGAAAAATATCGTAACGATGTAATGAAAACGATAAAAGCAAATAATATTGATCCTGAAAAAACTCTTGAGATTGCCGGACTAGATATGGGTGGCCATGTAAAAGAAGGCGATTACTTGAGTGGAGGAACAGGTTCTTCTACACTATTTATCTTAACAGGACGTCAGGCTAATCAATATGTAAATCCAGAGGGTGCTCCGGTATGTTATGTTGATTCTGATTATAATATGCATTTACCTGATACAAACGGATTTATTGAATATGGTTCACGTTCAAAAGCTCTTGCGGCTTCAACATCAACAACATCAGATAGTACTTTAGATGATTTAATAACAAAATTACAAGTTGATTCTCGAGACGGTCAAATTGATGACTATGCAGCTGTTGCAAGTTTCAACGTATCATCTCAAGAAGTTAATGGTAGAGTTTTAAAAGGCGGTGGTCATGCTCTAACAGTTGTAAAAGTAACTGATGATAAAGTCGTTCTTTCAAATCCTTGGAGTCCGGATGACCATATTGAAATGACAATAGAAGACTTTAAGAAGGCAGCAAAGAAATTAAGTTGTACTCCATTAAATTCAAATGCAGGAACCTCACCAACTCCGCAAGCAAATAATAGTAACTCAAACGGTGGCACAACACCAACAACACCTTCTCAAAATTCAGGTGGAAACGCTTCGGTTCAACCAAACAGCGGTAATCCTGTACAAAATCATTCTAATCCTGTAAATGTTGGTACCTATACAGTTCCAAAAGGAGCTTCTTATACTAATCTTATAAAGGATGCATTGATACAACAAGGAATAGAACCAACAGCGGCTAATATTAAAAAAGCAAAAGCTCAATTTGCAAAAGCAAATCCTGGAGCTGTGCATACCTACAACAAACCTGGTCATAAGTATCACGGAAACAAATACCTGATAGCAGATGCACAAGTAAATATTCCGCAATTTCAAATGTAATATATAAATTTAGCCCATAAATATTATAATATTTATGGGCTTTCGTATTAATTAAAAAATTTTTAAATAAAAATAATAAAAGGGGTTTACAAATAAAAATCAGCATGTAAAATAAGAAGTATAGCCGAGCAGTAAATAATATATAAAAATTACTTCTTGGTAACCCAATGGGGGTTTAGCTCAGCTGGTAGAGCACCTGCTTTGCACGCAGGGGGTCAGGAGTTCGAATCTCCTAACCTCCACCATTTTTAAAAAGAGCCGAAAAGGCTCTTTTTTATTGTATTTTGAGTAGATTTTTATTCAATTTATACTTTTACAAAGCTTTACATATAACTCAATAAATGGCATTTTTTGAATTGATATATACTTTATATATAATATAAAGCAAATTATCGATTAGGAGAGTGAAGCTGTTATGAATTATTATGAGTTTTTAAACAAGCAATTGGAAACGTCTCAAGGGCAGCAGATTGGACAGAATAAAATTAAACAACCTGCCTCAAGCAATGAACTATTGTTTAATAATGATACTCCATCCGTAAAGCTTGATGGCAAGCCTATTTTTTCTAAAGCTGATAAAACTGAAGTTAATGAAATTAATTTTGATAAATTAGTTTCTGAAGAAGCTGTGACAGATGATAACCAAAAATTTAGTGCTTTAGAATTTGTTCTGAAAACTTTTTTATCAATTGATAAAATCAAATCACTTGCGGATAAAAATGGAGATGGAAAGCTTACTGTAGAAGAAGCTAAAGCATATATTACAGAATTGGCAGGTAAAGATGGAAATCTTGAAGATATTTCATTAGAAGATTTTGAAGCTATTCTTAAAGAAAATAATATTAATCTTGAAGAGTTGAATAATGAAGCTTATGAGATTAATACCGAAGATACACAAAGTTCAAATTATAATTCAGGACAAACTGGGGAGTCACAGGGTATAAATACTACTCAGTCTGCAGCAACTCAACCTGCACAAACCTCAGGTGGAGCCTCCAAAACATCAGTAGCTGCATCAACTTCTAATGCATCACCTCAGGCAAAAACTATTGATAATATGTCGTTAAGTGAGCTGCAAACTGAAAAAACAAATAGAGAAAATACATTAAAAGAAAAACAAAGTGCCGTAAATGCTGTAAATAACGAATCTAATGAAAAAGTTAAATCTGCAAAAACTGCAGCAGACAAAGCTAAAGCAGAATATGAAAAGGCTATTAAAGAAGATGATGGTGCAAAGAAATTTGCTAAACAAATACTAAATAATAATTCTAAGATAGAGAAAAATCAGGCAGCTTTAGATAAAAATGATACTGAAATTACTAAAAAAGAAGGTGAAATTTCTAATCAACAAAGCACCTTAGAAAATTTAAAATCAGTGTTAGCCGCCTTAACAGATGCATTGTCTTCACTTCCGGCACCAACAGGAAAACCAGAAGATAAAGACAAAGATGCAAAAATTAAAGCTAAAAAGGCATCTTTGAGCAAAGAGTTATCTGCAAAGAAAAATGAGGTTGCAAAACAGGAAAAACAATTAGCAAAACTAGAAAAAGAACTTGAAAAATTAAAAGAAAATAAAACAAAATTAGAAGCTGATAAAAAATCGCTGCTCGATGAAAAAAGCAAATTAGATGAACAGGTTAAGAAAAACTGTTCTGAAGCAACCAAGGTTAAGCTGGAAGCATTTAATAAGGCTCAGCAAAATGTCGAAAAGGTTAAAACTCAAGAACTAACAAGTACAAAAACTGAATTAAAAACAGCCCAGGATGCAGTTAAGGAAGTCGACAAAAAGATAACTGAAGCAAAAAATAGAGAAATCAAATCTTCAGCGAAAGCAGCTTCAAATACTACCGACTTAAATATTGAAAACATACCCGCAAGCGTAAGAAAACAGTTAGGCGGAAAAATAAGTCAACTATCAGACGGAACTCAAGTTTTAACATTTAATTATACTAAACTTGACCAAATGCAGCCGGAATTTGTTGCAAAAATTCCTGAATTCCAAAGGATTGCGGATGAAATGGGTTATACCTTCGTAATCTCTGACGGCAGCCGCAGCGTGGCAGAATCAAATGCAGCAAGAGCAAGAAAAGGAACATTTGTAGCTAAAGGTGGAAACTCTCCACACAACTACGGGGTTGCAATTGATATTGCTTTGTATAAAGACGGAAAAGCCGTTTCTGGAACTCAGTTCAATGAATATGCAAATCGGGTTAAGACCGAAACGGGTGTAACCTGGGGCGGTGATTGGGGTTCATACGGTAAAAAGTATGAAACACAGCACTTTGAACTTGCTGACTGGAAAGGAAAATATAAAAATCCACAGAATTTAATTCAACATCATTTAGCATAAAAGACCCGTAACGGGTCTTTTTTATTTAAGCAAAAAAAAAGACCATTGCGGTCTTTTCAAATATATCCTAATTCCTTAATTTCAATTTCCTTATATTTATTTCCTATATTCCAACGAACCTATATCGTTTATGCAATAAAATTTGTTCCAAATCTGTTTGCACCGTGGAAAAATGATTGTTTCATCATTTGAATCAATGTCTTTTTAACAATTCTTTTATCACTTAAATTTACATCGTTAATTGCTTTTGATGTATCTTTATATGCAGATGTTACAGCATCAGAAAATAACAGCACAGTTGCCATAGTTAAAATCCTCTCAATTCTTAAAAACTTATTTAAACTTAAATTTCTTTTTCTTTATTTATCTCTTACATATATATAAAAACTTCCTGCAAAAAAATATTGCTTTTTTATATTCAATTTATATAAAGTTTGTTACATATCTTTACATGTCAGAGATTTTATTAAAGTATTACTCTATTTGTGCCGAAAACATGTGTATAAAAGATACGAAAGGAATATGGCAAAATGGGATTGTCCTCCTCACAGGGTCGATTATTATCAATAACAGCAAGACTGACTTCTAACGAATATGAGTCTCAGCAAATCTCTAATGCAAAAATGAGATTAGCTACTCAATCACAGGAAGCAAGTGCTCAATATATTGCTGCCTTGAATTCTCAACAATTGCTATTTGTATCTTATGATGCACAAGGACAAGCCGTAAAAGAAAATCTTACAGCAAGTTCATTGTATCAATACACTGAAATGAAAAATCAATATGTTCTTAGTAATAATGCCGGTCAAGCATTATTACCTGCAAGTGATATTGCTATATTTAAAAAAGCTAAAACTTTAGACCAATTCTTAACAGCTTATGGAATTGAAAAAGTCTGGAAATCTGATACTTTAGAAAAAAATTATGAAATAATGCAGGAAGCAGAACAACCCGCTGGAGCAAAATATATCTGGGATGAAAAAATTAATAAAATAAAAAGTAAGACATACGGAACTCATAGCGACGGAACACCTATTACTGCAACAGAGCAATGGCAGACAGAAAATATGAATACTTATGCTGTATATATGAATGCTATGGCTGAATATGAAAGGGCTCAACTTCAAGTTGCAAACGGTATCCAAGTAAGTAACATGAATGCTCTTGTCAATGCTTTATCCGATGCTAAACAAGCTTATACTGACACAATAACTATTGATGCTTGGGCTACAGCAAGGGCTGTTTACGGAGCACCGAAAACTAGTACTACTACTATTGATGGTGAAAATATTACACTATATAAATACAGTGGTAACCAGAGTCCTGAATACATAAATATGAAAGATTATAACGTTGCAAAAGCTGAATTTGACGCAGAAGCAAGAGATTATGGCACTTCGCTGGATGATTTATATTCATATAAAGATCCTGAAAAAGCTCAATGGTATATAAACCTATGGTACAGAATGAACGGAAGTTCTACTAATAAAAGTACTGATGGCGATGCCGGAACTTATTATGCTAAATTAGACAGCAAATTGTTAACAAGCAATTCATGGATAAAAGATGCTTTATCTCAAGGTATTGTTACTCTTGAAAAAGCTTCAAACAACGACACTCCAAACACTGTAGCCAGTGATAGTTCTTTGACTGTGTTAAAACTTAACGGTATTAAATGGGATTCAACTATTTATACAAATAGCAGCAATTTCACAATTAAAGATGATGATCAGGCGATTGCCAGAGCAGAAGCAGAATATACTAGAAAAACTCAAGAAATCACAATGAAAGATGAAAAATATCAAAATAAAATCAAAAAACTTGAAACTGAACATACATCACTTCAAACAGAATATGAATCAGTACAATCCGCTTTAAACAAAAATATTGAAAGATCTTACAAGGCTTTCAATGCATAAAGAATGAAAACTAACCAAAACTACTTTAAATAATCTAATTTAATTTTTCCCCTACAATTTTTTCCCTCCACTTTATAGTATAATTAAACTATTAAATGGAGGTTTTTATTATGAAGACGATTACACTAATTAACGGTGACGGGATTGGTCCTGAAATTTCTCAAAGTGTTGTTAAAATAATTGAAAAAAGCGGTCTGGAAATTGATTGGGATATTCAAACAGCAGGTTCTGATGTTATAGAATCAGAGGGAACACCTCTTCCTCAAAGGGTATTAGAGTCAATTAAAAAGAATAAAGTTGCCCTGAAAGCGCCTGTAACAACACCTATTGGAAAAGGTTTTCGCTCAGTTAATGTCCAATTAAGAAAAGACCTTGATTTATACGCAAATCTTCGACCATGTAAAAATTTACCGGGAATAGATACCCGTTTTAAAGATGTAAACTTAGTGGTTGTGCGTGAAAATACCGAAGATTTATATGCCGGAGTAGAAGAACAAATTGATGAAAATACTGCACACAGTATAAAAATTATTACTCGAAAAGCTTCTGAAAGAATTTGTAAATTTGCATTTGATTACGCAGTGAAAAATAACAGAAAAGAAGTTTGTGTTGTAACAAAAGCAAATATTATGAAATTATCTGACGGATTATTTTTAGATTCGTACCGAAAAGTTGCACAAAATTATCCGCAAATACAAACAAGAGAAATTCTTGTAGATAATCTATGCATGCAATTGGTTCAAGACCCGACAAAGTTTGATGTGCTTGTTCTTCCAAACCTATATGGCGATATTGTATCTGATTTAACCGCAGGACTTATTGGAGGACTTGGAGTTGCTCAAGGTGCAAATATTGGACTTGATTGTGCGGTATTTGAACCTGTTCATGGCTCTGCACCTGATATAAAAGGTCAAAATAAGGCTAATCCGACTGCTCTTTTATTATCAGCAATTGAAATGCTTCGATATATTAATGAAGATAATTATGCACAAAAAATTGAAAACGCATTATTTAAAACCCTATCACAAGGATTTAAGACTAAAGACATAGGCGGGAACCTGACGACAACCGAATTTACAGATAAAATAATCTCTAATTTATAAGCAAAAAGTGGCGGTTTCTTTAAGAAACCGCCACTTTTTCAAATCTGTAATATAATTATCTTGTACAAATTGTTCTTGCAACATGTACACCTGATGCTGAAGCTTGAAGCAAACCTCTTGTAACACCGGCACCATCACCGATTGTAAACAAGTTTTTAACGCCTTCTGTTTCAAGTTCATTTGTTAATTTTACTCTTGCGGAATAGAATTTAACTTCTATACCATATAACAATGTATATCTTGAAGCAGTTCCCGGAGCAATTTTATCAAGAGCTTGAAGCATTTCAATGATGCTTGTCATCTGTCTGTAAGGAATCACGAGGCTCAAATCTCCCGGAGTTGCACAAGTTAAAGTTGGGGTTATAATACTTGATTTGATTCTTTCAGGGGTAGAGCGTCTGCCTTCTAAAAGGTCTCCAAATCTTTGAACAAGTATTCCGCCGCCTAACATATTAGCAAGTCTTGCAATATGCTGACCGTATTGAATTGGTTCTTTGAACGGTTCTGTAAATTTTTCACTAACTAATAAAGCGAAGTTTGTATTAGGAGTTTTATAATTTGCATAACTGTGACCGTTAACAGTAGCAATTCCGGAATAATTTTCCTGAACAACTTCACCGTTAGGATTCATACAGAATGTTCTAACTTCATCCCCGAAAGTTGGAGAGTGATAAATCAATTTTGATTCATATAATTTAGAAGTTAACGGTTCAAACACAGGTGCCGGAAGTTCAACACGAACCCCAACATCAACAGCATTGTTAACCATACCGATTTTATGTTTTGCGAATTCTTGAGTTAACCAGTCGGCTCCTTCTCTTCCCGGAGCAATGATTGTGTATTCTGCAGAAATAATTTCACCGTTATCAAGCTGAATACCTTTAACTTGTTCGCATTCAACAATTAAAGATTGAGCAGAAACATTATTTAGAATAGTAATTCTTTCATCTAAATAATCCTGCATGTTTTTAAGAACATCTAAACTTCTTTCTGTACCTAAATGTCTAACAGGAGAATGAACAAGTTTTAATTCAGCAAGAACAGCTTGATGTTCAATTTCTTCAAAAACTTTCATATCAGTACCGAAGACTTCTTCTGTGGCACCATATTCAAGATATAAATCATCAGCGTATTTAATTAAGTCTTCAGCTTGTTTTCTTGTCATGTAGTCAACAAGGTGTCCGCCGACATCAGGAGTAAGGGTTAGTTTTCCGTCAGAAAACGCTCCAGCTCCACCCCAGCCGCATAATAAACCGCATCTTTTGCAATTTACACACTTTGGAGAACCTTCGCGGATAGGACATTTTCTTTTTTCAATTTTTTGTCCTTTTTCGATTAAAACAACTTTCCACTCCGGCTTTAGTTTTGTAATTTCGAGAGCCGCAAATATTCCGGCAGGTCCAGCACCAATTATTGCTACATTATACATCTAATCAATCTCCATTCTTGTCAACCGTTTAAGTATATCGTGAACATATTTTAAATTAAAGGCTTTGTAAAGATATTTGTAAATTGGGTTATTTAATCAAATAGAGCAAAGCTACATAAACAATATTATTTCCAGTAGCCCATTTCTTTTCTTTTGATTGCGACGCAAAAGAAAAGAAATGGGCGGAAAGAAAAGAAAACACGCTTGATTAAATGACTCGAGTTATCAGAAACTACGTTTCCGAACCTTCCTTTAGCCTTTGGGGGTTCGGGGGCTAAGCCCCTGATGACTCGTTTCATTTGGTCGCGTTTTTCTCTTTCTGGGTTTGGGTATCTTTCTCTTTTACTCGCAATAAAAGAGAAAGATACCCAGAAGCTTCCTATAATATTGTTTATGTAAAAACTATTTGAAAATCAAATATTTATTTTTCACATCTTCATAGTATAATCTATCTATGAATAAAAAATTGTTTGTAATTTCAGGATGTTCGGGTGTCGGCAAAGGCACAGTGTTAAAAGAGTTTATGAATAGAAACTCCAAAGATTTTATGTTGTCTGTTTCTTGTACAACAAGAAAACCTCGTGTTGGAGAGATTGACGGAGTTAATTATTTTTTCTTGACCCACGAAGAATTTAAAAAAGCCGTTGATGCTGATAAATTTCTTGAATATGCACAGTTTGCCGGTAATTTCTACGGTACAAAGAAAAAATTTATCAAACAGAAATTTGAAGAAGGCTTAAACATTATTCTTGAAATTGAAACTCAAGGTGCACTTCAAGTAAAAAATAAAATGCCTGAAGCTGTTTTAATTTTTATTGCACCTCCTGGTGAGGGTGTTGAGGAACTAGAAAAACGTCTTCGCGGCCGCAATACTGAAGATGAAGAAACAATTCAACGCAGACTAGCTGAAGCAAAAGTTGAATTAGAACGGGCTAAGCAGTACGATTATATAGTTGTTAATGATGATTTAGAACGTGCAATTTCAGAAGTTGAAGAAATTACCCGTAAGGAGCTAAGAGCGGATGCTTAACGGAAAAACTATTTTAATAGGTATTACTGGCGGAATTGCAGCATACAAAATTTGTGAACTTATCAGAAAATTTAAGAAAAACGGAGCCGAGGTAAAAGTAATTTGTACGCCAAATGCGTTGAATTTTGTTACCAAATTAACTTTACAAAATCTGAGCCAGAACGAAGTTTATGTTCAGGAATTTGACGTCAAAGAATGGAAACCGGAACATATTTCTCTTGCGGATGAAGCTGATATTATGCTTATAGCACCAGCTACAGCTAATACAATTTCAAAAATTGCAAACGGGTATGCTGATAATCTGCTGACTTCTGTTGCCTGTGCTTTCACTAAAAAAATGATTATAGCACCTGCAATGAATTGTAATATGTGGAATAATAGAGCTATTCAAGAAAACTTATTCAAATTAAAATCAAGAGGCATTGAAATTTTAGAGCCTGAAAAGGGATTTTTAGCCTGCGGTTATGTGGGAAAAGGCAGACTTTGTGATGTAAACAAAATTTATGATGCAGTTTGTGAAGACCTAAATTATTCCCAAAAACTGCAGGGCACAAAAGTTGTGATTACATCCGGCGGAACCATTGAAGATATTGATCCCGTTAGATATATTTCAAATTATTCATCAGGGAAAATGGGGCTTGCTCTTGCAAATGCTGCAAAATCAATGGGGGCTGAGGTTGTTTTGATTACCACAAAAGATTTTGAAGCTCCATATAAAATTGTAAAAGTTAAATCTGCATTTGATATGCAAAACGCATTGAATGAAGAGTTTGATACTTCTGATATTGTTATAATGGCTGCTGCGGTTGCTGATTATAGGGTAAAAAATTATTCTGAACAAAAAATGAAAAAAACAGATGATGAGAATTTAACTTTAGAACTTGTTAAAAATCCTGATATTTTACAGGACTTATGCAAGAAAAAGACAAATCAAGTTGTTGTTGGCTTTTGTGCTGAATCTGAAAATTTACTTGAAAATGCCGCTGTTAAAATTGTGAAGAAAGGCTGTGATTTTCTTGTAGCAAATGATATTTCAAGAAAAGACATTGGTTTTGGTGTTGAGGATAACGAAGTTGTAATATTAGATAAAAATGGCGGAGCCCAAAGACTTGAAAAGGCTTCCAAAGCAGTTATTGCAAGAAAAATTTTAGAGTATATTCATGAATAAATATGACATAATCAGAAAAATAGAAAATTTTGCATCGGTCGAAACCGCAGAACCATGGGACTGCGTTGGTTTTGAAGTTGAAACCGAAAATGTTGAAGTTTCAAAAGTTATGCTTTGTTTGACTGTGACGGATAGTGTTGTGGAGCAAGCTCGTGCAGAAAAATGTGATATGATAATTTCTCATCATCCGCTTTTTTATGTTCCGCTGGAATGGTCTGATATTGATATTTATAGTGCTCATACAAATTTAGATAAAGCAAACGGCGGGACTACTGATACCTTAATACAGTCTCTGGATTTTAAACAAAATGAACAGGAAGCTCAAGCGTTCTTGCGTTTTGTGGATTTTGATACTCCATTATCTTTAGATATATTTATTCAAAAGCTTAAGAAGATTTCACCAAATTTACGTTATGTAAATAATAAAAATATTCAGCATATTAAAAAAGCTGCTTTTTGTGCAGGCAGCGGTGCTGAATTTATAAATACAGCACAAGAATACGGTGCTGATTGTCTGGTAACAGGGGATTTAAAATTCCACACAGCATTAGACTCTCAAATAATCGTTTTCGATATTGGACATTTTGAATCAGAAATACTAATTTTACCTGTTTTAAAAAGTAAAATTGGAGACGAGATTGAAGTTATCTTTGCCCGCGAACAAAGTCCTTTTAAGTATTAAGATTACCATCTGGAACGAGTTAGGACAGATTTGCCGTTTTTATCATACATTTTATCTTTGTACCATACACCCTGAAACTCTTTATCGGGCCCAAACATATATTGGAAATCTTTTGAGATGAAATATATTGCACTTTTTAAATTACCTTTTCTGTCATACTGCATAGATGTATATGGGAAGTTTGGATATTCATCAGACATAACATCTGTATAATATAGTTTTCCGAAGGCTGAATAATAAAACGCATTTGTAGGGTTGTTTTTGTATTGAATTGCATACATTATAAGTGTATTTTTTCTGTAAAAAAATGCACAATATCTTGCATCTTCGTCTTCTGTTACGCCTTCATTGGTTAACATGTAATGAAGTTTGAATTCTTTGTCTTTTTTATATTTGGCAAATTTGGTTTTAAACTCATCTTTGTTGAAGTAAATTTTTGTAGAATTGTTTTCAAATAATAAATTTTTGTATTTTGAGATGTATTCATCTCTTTGAGCTAGAGAGACATCAAGCCAGTCAAATGATATTGCCGCTTCTAACGGCTGAGAAATCTGTTCAGGCTGTGAAGATTCAATATTTTGACCTTCTTCATCTAAACTTACAATATTTTCAATGGAAAAACATTGTTGACCGCAATTAATAAGTAATAATGAAAACAAAATAACAAAAATCTTTTTCATATTTTCCCTCTATAACATATTGTTTAAAACTTTAAAAGCTAATCTTAATTTAAATGATACCATATTGTCGTCAGCTTCAAATAAATTATTTTCGTTAACAGCATATTCTTCCGGTTTGATAAGCCCGTTTATTTCAAATCCTGCAAAGTTATTGTTAGCATCTCTTCTAGATCTTGTTGAAAGTGCATAAATAAAAGCTGCCATATCCTTTTTGTCAATTAAATTATCGCCTGAAGGTTCACCGTGGGCAGAAAGTTTATTAAATGCATTTCTGATCTGCACTTTAATTTTGGCTAAATAATCGGGTCTATTCATAACATCGTATTTGCCAAACCTGTATTTCAGCATAAAAGCTTCATACTGGGCGTAATCAATTTTACCTGTTAGGTTTCTGGTTTGTCTTGCGATAAAAAGTAAATAAGATTCAGCAAGGGTTTGAATTTCTTCTTTGAAAGTCTTATCTAGTTTTTCAATATCCTGAGGTGTTTTGTCAGGCTTAGCAGCAAGAGCTCTCCACGAATCCGGAACAACATCAAACGGTTCTGCCTTTGGATTTGGTATTCCGCTTTGCAAAATCATATCGTCTAAAATCATAGCAAAAGCTTCACCCAGCTCAGAGTTTCCGTTTGATAACTCTGTAAGAATTGATGTTCTTGATGAAAACGAGTTCCCGCCGCCGGGATTTGGTCCGAAGTTTTGCATAAATTTTATCCTAGCTTATATCCCAGCGTCCGCAGGTTCCACCCCAGCGAGCTATGATATTACCTTTTACATCTTTAATTTTTTCAACATGCTGAACTTCATCAACACCTTCAACAATTGTGATAACTTCACAGTTGTTAGAACAGCCTGTGCAGGCACAGGTTATTGAAGTGAAGTGCATATCTGCAACGTTCCAGCCTTTAAACTTAGTTTCGGCTTCTGTATATTGATGATTTTCCATTGCAAGTAATGCTGCCCCGATAGCACCCATTGTCTGGTGATTTTCAGGAACAATAATTTTTGTATTTAAAGCTTCTTCAAAAGCTTTAACCATACCTGTATTTGTGGCAACACCGCCCTGGAATGAAACTGTCGGCAATAGTTCTTTACCCAAAGCAAGGTTGCTTAAATAGTTTCTTACAAGAGCCTGACAAAGACCATATAATAAATCTTCAACAGGATAACCTAATTGTTGTTTGTGGATAAGGTCACTTTCTGCAAATACACCGCATCTTCCTGCTATACGTGCAGGGTTTGTAGATTTTAATGCTGTAGGACCAAATTCTTCAATTGGAACATTTAATCTTTGAGCCTGATGGTCAAGGAATGAACCTGTGCCGGCTGCACAAACTGTATTCATCGCGAAATCTGTAACAATACCATCACGAAGGATAATAATTTTACTATCCTGTCCGCCGATTTCTAAAATTGTTTGAACCCCGGGAATATTAGTACTTGCAGCAACTGCGTGTGCAGTAATTTCATTTTTTACAACATCTGCACCAACAAGAGAACCTGCAAGGGCTCTGCCTGAACCTGTTGTACCAACACCTTTTACATCATATTCGGTTAATCTTTTTGCATATAATTTACTCAGACCGGTTTGAACCGCTAATACAGGTTTACCGGCAGTTTTTAACATAATACTGTCTACATATTTACCTGTTTCATCAACAAGTGCTAATTTTGTTGTAACTGAACCAACATCTATCCCTAAATATACTGTTAAACTCATGTCTTTTTCTATTTCCTTTTCCTATAACAGTATTATGATAGCATGAAAAATCTGGTTTTGTAAGTTTATGAAAATAATTTATACTGTATTAGTGCATAATATCATTTCTGTTCAGTTCGCCAATATAATCCACAGGGGAATTATTCGGCATATTTTCAAGTGCATCTGACAAAAATCTTTCCATTTTTGATAATTTAAAAAAACTGATTACATTATTTATTTTAGAGTCTATTTCTGATGCAAAACTTTGTTTTAAAGCAATATCCATATAATAATCTCCTCGGCTGGTATATTATTTATAAGCCCATTTTTAATGTAAGAATTACACTATTTTAAGAAATATTAACAATTTATAGAAATTACATTATTTATACTATTAAACTTTTTACTTTTTTCCACTATACTGTAAGGTATGAAAAAGATAGTAGCATTATTGATATTATCAGCATTATTTCTTCCTGTATTCAGCTTGCAGGCGGATGCTTCATTGATTTCAGACAGAAAATATCGTCTGGAACAAAAACGTGAAAATAAAGAGGCAATAAAACAAATTAAAAGCCTTATCAATTCGCACAATATTTATGCAAATCAGCATGATATTGATAAATTAGGTAATTTATATTCTGATAAATACATAAACAATGATGGATTTAATAAAGAAATTTATTTTAAAAGTATAAAAGATACGTGGGAATCCTGTAAAGATTTGACTTATACGACAAAAATAATTTCTTTAAATATAAACGGTGATTATGCAAATGTTAATGTTGAAGAAACTGCTAACGGTACAATTTACGACACTATAGATAATATGCCTGTAGCAGGTGAAATACATTCAAAATCAACCGGAATTTATCATCTTGAACAGGTAAACGGCAGATGGTTTATTACCGGTGAAACCTCTTTAACAGATGAATCTTCACTTTTATATGGTGATGCAAGATTTATGAATATTGAAATTCAAACACCAAATCAGGTGAATGCAGGTGAAACTTATACTTCTCTGGTGAAAGTTGACACTGATGATAATACTTTTATAATTGGTGCTATTGATAGAGATCCTGTGACTTATCCTGTTAAAACACCTAAAAGTGAACTTCGTGCTCTGCCACAATCTCAAACACTTGAAAGATTATTAAAAGCTAACACTGATAATATTAATGAATATGCTGTCGCATCTCTTGCGATTTCAAAAGCTCAAGGTGTCGGTACTGACAGTTTTAAAATATATATGGCAGGACTTGCCTGTGTTATGAAAAGAATTAATGTAATACCAAAAAATAATTTTGTAAAATTAGAGGAGTAAAATGAATACATCAATAGGTAAATATCTTTTTTTAATTGGTTGTTTTGTATTTTGGCTGTTTTTAGCGTTGTTCTCATCTCAACTGATTGTTGATAATCTAACTTCAGGACATCATTACTCCAATGCTGTGTTCCAGCTTCATTATTTGAAAAATTCCGGAGCAGCTTTCAGTCTTTTACAAAATGCACGAGAATTTTTGATAATTGTATCTATTGTTGCAACAACATTATTATTTTTATATGTTCATAATCACATCAGAAATATCAATCTTGTATCCGTGTCTTTTATCGGGCTTTTGAGTGCAGGTATTATGAGCAACTGTCATGAAAGAATTGTACTTGGATTTGTTAGAGATTATATTCAATTAAACTTTATTCATTTTCCGATATTTAATGTTGCAGACATTTTCATAACAATTGGTGTAATTGCACTTGTAGGCATTCTACTTTTCTATAAGGGAAGATAGAATATGCTTTTTGTAATTGATGAAAACACCGATGAAATAAGATTAGATTTATATTTATCGCAGCTTTATGACGGAATTTCTCGTTCTAAAATTCAGGCTGCAATTAAGTCAGGGAAAGTATTAATCAACGGACAAAGTAAAAAACCTTCTTATACTCTAAGAGAAGGTGATAGGATTGAATTTGATAACCTTGTAGAAGAAAAAGAATTAATGGTTGAGCCTGAAAATATACCGCTGGAAGTTGTGTGGGAAGATGAAAATATGGCAGTTATAAATAAGCCGTCAGGTATGCTTACTCATCCTACAACTATTGAAACTTCCGGTACTCTGGTAAATGCTCTATTATATAAATACGGACAGAATTTATCTGATACGAACGGCGAATTTAGGCGTGGTATTGTGCACCGTCTGGATAGAAATACATCCGGTCTTTTAATGGTGCCCAAAAATAATAAAACTCATGAATACCTTGCCGATTTAATTAAAAACCATAATTTAACAAAGAAATATCATGCAGTTTTAGTTGGGAATTATCCTCGCGATAACGATGTAATTACCGATCCTATCGGCAGAAATAACGTTAATCCTAAAAAAATGGCGGTTCGTGCTGACGGCAGACCTAGTGTAACCAAGTTAAAAGTCGTTGAAAGATTTGGAAATGAAGCAACTTATGTTGAACTTACGCTTGTGACAGGCAGAACACATCAAATTCGTGTTCATACAAGTAACAAAAGACACCCCGTATACAATGACACATTGTACGGTGCAGGACAGGGGAAAGTCAAAACTCAGGAGCAGGTTTTACAATCATACTACTTACGATTTGCAAAACCATTTTCAACAGAGATAATTGAATTAGAAATAGAGCCTGATGAAAAATTAGCAAAGGTTCTGAATTATTTCAAAAACAGGAGCGTTTAGAATGAAGAGAATATTTTTATTTGTAAGTGTTGTATTATTGTTGGCATCCATATATCTTATTATTTTAAATTTTAATAACTATATGGATTTAAAATTAATATATAGTTATTTGCTTGATGTACAAACTCAGGCAGGCTGGTCAGAACAAGGAGCTTATATATCAAAAGCAATACGAGTTTCTACATATACATTGCTTATGTTATTATCAGGAATTTTTGTGGGTGCAGGGACTGTTTATATGTTTCTTGCAGCACAGAATGACAAAGTTAAGGCTTATCAGAGAGAACTTGAAAAAACATCTATTTCCGGAGCCTCAAATGCGTCCAGGGTAGAGGTTCTTGAAGCAAAAATTAAAACTCTGGAAAAAGCTTTTAGTGCAGTAATTGATGAACGCTCCAAATTAGAGCTTCAGATTAAGAATTTAAATATTGAACTTGATAAAATTAATAATCAAGATAAATAAAAATTTTTGTTGGGCTGAAAACTCAACCTACTCCATAATGGATTGCCACGGGCTAACGGTCCTCGCAATGACGTAACACATGCAAGGTCATTGCGAGGAGTGAAACTACGAAGCAATCCATAAAATAAGTTACGCCATTACGTAGGGAACATCGAACGTGAGTATTAAATTACTTTTACATTTACCCCCGAAGCAATCCAGCTTATTTTAGCAAAGAAAGAGAAAACGCGACCAAATGAAACAAGTCATCAGAAGCTACATTTCCGAACCTTCCTTTTACAGCCAAACTCTTCTAAAACTATAGGGATTGCCGCGGGCTAAAGCCCTCGCAATGACAATAATTTTATACAATAAATCGTTTCACTATAAGTCACGAAAATATTCTATTTAGTAACAATTGATAAAATATAATTATCTGTAAAATACTTATTAGCGACTTCTATGATATCGGAATCAGTTACGCTGTTTATCAATTCTTGATAATTATCTTTAAATTCGTAACCTCTGGTTGATGCTTCATACCAGCCGGTGTTAGAAGCTTTATCAAGGTTGGTTTCTAAACTTATAATATAATTACCAATTAATTTTTCTTTTGCATCTCTAAGTTCTTTGTCACCTACGTATTCTGTTTTTAAACGATTAATTTCTTCAAACAGACCTGTTTTAGCTTTTTCTAAAGTTGCAGGATTAGTACCTATATAAAGCATAAAACTTCCGCGAAGCACGTTTGGAGAATACCCTGAACCTAATTGGTATGCAAGCCCTTCTTGCTCCCTTAAATCTTTAAACATTCTGGAACTCATACCTGAACCTAAAATGGAATCTATAATCTGAAGAGCTGCGTAGTCTTTCTGATTTAAAACCCCGTTAGTCTGCCAGCCCAGAAGTATCCATGCAGTTTCCGTTGTCGGCATATTTTGTACAGTGGTTCTAGGTGAAGTAATTCTGGTAATTTGTGAATCATAATCCGAATAATTAAATTTTGTACATTCGTTAGTTTTATTAAAGATACTATTTAACTCTTTTATTGTTTTATCTTTATCAATATTTCCATTAATAGAAATTA
This sequence comes from uncultured bacterium, assembly GCA_950022495.1. Lineage (GTDB taxonomy): Bacteria > Cyanobacteriota > Vampirovibrionia > Gastranaerophilales > Gastranaerophilaceae > Zag111. The sequence goes on along the minus strand of CATLLJ010000001.1, from coordinate 142,099 downwards.
CAAGATTTTCAGGATTGAAAACTGTATTGTAGTATTCAATAATATCATCTCTTGTGATATTTGGAATATTTTTTTCTAAAACTTTTGATGAAATTGAATAAGGTGTATTCTGGTAAATCAAATCTCTGTATTCTTCAACTGCACGCTGTAATGGAACATCTTTGCTGCGTTTTATGGCACTTAGTTTATCTGATTTTACTTTTTCAATTTCAAAATTGTCAAATGTGGCATTATTTACAACTTCATTTAAGAGTTCTAAAGTCTTGTCATATTCATCTTTAGTTGTTAGAACAGAAATTGAAAATGCGTCAGCTCTGGTTGACGGGGAAATTTTTATCCCGTTATCTTCCAGAACTTGAGAAAGTTCCAGTGAAGAATAATTTTTTGTACCTTTCATCATTGCAGATGCAGTAAGTTTTGATGTGCCGGCTTTCTTTTCAATAAGCTGACCGCCTTTTGCATCAATACTTATTGCAATAATATCGTTAACTGTATTTGGAGTATAGAGTAAAGTTGCACCGTTAGACAATTTGTATTTCTGTGTTTCTGAATTTTCGCTTATAAATTCTGCTGTGCCGGCAGGCTTTGTAACATCTGCAACAGGAATTTCTTTTGCATCTTTCGGCAGAACTATAGATACTGCACTTTTATTGGTTCCAAGATATTTTTCGGCAACACGTTTTACGTCATCTTTAGTTACTGATTTTATGTTGCATAGATAATTGTCGTAAAATTTTATATCATTAGTTAATGCAACTGTATAACCGATTTCTGTAGCAATATTTGTGATTGACTCTCTTGAATAATATGTATTTCTTTCAATAATATTTTTTGCAAGTGTTAATTGCTCATCATTCACACCATTTTTTTGAATTTTATTTATCTCATCAAAAATAGCTTTTTGAACAACCTGACATTTTGCAGGTTCAAAATCCGCCATTACGTAGAAAATACCGTCATCTCTGAATGTTGAATTTCCTGCATCAACTGAGGATACAATTCTCTTCTTTTCTTTTAATACTTGATTTAAAACTGAAGATCTGCCATCTCCAAGAATAGTTGCTAAAACATCTAATGCATAAGAATCTTTCTCATCAATTGGCACCCCCCTGAAACCAATTACCATATAACCGGATTCAGTATCAAGATATTCAACTTTTTTCTTTTGTTTGGTTAATGGAAGTTCTTTTAAATAAATGTTTTTGGTTTGTTTTTTGTAATCTGCATTGAATACTTCTTTTACTCTTTCCAGAGCGTGAGCAGAATCCACATCCCCAATTACAATAGTAACCATATTTGATGGCGAGTAATGTGCGTTATAAAAATTTAAAACCTGATCTCTGGTTATGGTTTCAATAATTTCACTTTTGCCTATTACTTTTCTTTTGTACGGGTGGTTTGTATATAGCATTGAATTTAAGTTTTCCTGCATAACACGGGTTGGAGCATTCAAATCCTTGCTGATTTCTTCGAGAACAACTTTACGTTCTTTTTCCATTTCATTTCGCGGGATTAGGGGATGAAGCATCATATCAGCGTGTAATTGCATTGCTAAGTCAAAATCCTTAGATGGAATTGTTACATAATAATGTGTAAAATCTTTGCTTGTTGCAGCATTTGTTATTGCTCCTTTGGTTTCAAGAATTCTATCAAATTCTCCTGGGTCTAAATTAGTTGTACCTTTAAAAAATAAATGTTCAAGGAAATGTGCAACTCCGTTATTAGAATCATCTTCATCAATTGAGCCTGTTTTAATCCAGGTATCAATTGTTACAATCGGGTTGTTCTTAACCTCCTGAATTACAACAGTCTGCCCGTTATTAAGTTTATACATTTGAGCATTTGCAGCCCATACAGCATTTCCACAAATAAATATTGCTGCTACTAATATGAATTTTTTCATGAAAACCATCCTTTTTTTAATGATTATAATAATAAAATATTAAAAATAACATAACCCTTCCGGAGAAACTGTTATGCTACAGGAATTTCTTGAAGTATTGAGGTTGATTTGAATTTCTTAGGAGATTTTAACGCAATGTATTCTTTTAAAACTTCAAATGTCACAGTGCAGACTTTTTCATTTGCTTTTAATTCGTATTCACCCTTTTCATCAAAATCATTAATTGCCATTTGTTTAAAAAAGTCTCTTAGTTTATGCGGCATTTGCTTTTTGTTGTAATGAATACGTTCAGCACAATTTTTGCAAACAATACCGCCTAAATTCGGTACAAGATACATTGTTTCATCAACAACCGTGTTATGGCAGTGAAGACAGGTATCAAATTCAATCGAAAAACCTGATTCAATCATCATTTTTAATTGGAATTTAATAACTGCAATCATAATTTCAACTTTGTTTTCTGATGCAGAAATTGCGTTTAAAGTTTTATATAAAAGGTTATAAATAACTTCAGAACCCGGGTCTTCTTCCAATCCGAAATTATGAACTACTTCTGAGACATACATTGAATAAAAAATCTTATCAATGTCCTGTCTTGTTTTGTGGAAAGTATTTAAAACTTCAGCCTGACAAATTGTATCAAGGTTTTTGCCTTTATGCAGCATTAAAGTATTAGCGACCAGCAAATCCATACGGGCACCCAATTTACTTTTAGGCTTTTTTACCCCTTTAGCTACTCCCCTGATTAGTCCCTTGTCTTTTGAATACATAACAATAATCTTGTCAGATTCACTTAAGTTGTAGGACTTTAAATTAATTGCGTCTGTTACAAAATTATTTTGCATTGTCCACTACTTCATGCCGGTACCGTGATAAATACCTCTCATCAATTGTTCAAGTTCAGATCTGTTATCAGAATATTCAAGAGCAATTTCTTTAGTAATTCTTTCATTTTGATAAAGTTTATATAATGACATGTTCATTGTTGTCATATTGTTGAATGAACCATTTTTAACTAGTTCATAAATTTGTTCCAATTCATCTTTCTGGATAAAGTCACGAACAGTTGGTGTAACTACCAGAATTTCTGTTGCAGGAAGACGGGAGCCTCCTTCTGCCGCCGGTACTAATTTTTGAGAAATTGTACCTCTTAATGTGTTTGCAATCTGGCTTCTAACAAAAGGTCTTTCATTAGGGTCAAATAAGTTGATAATTCTTGCGACAGTTTGAACAGAATCGTTGGTGTGGATTGTTGATACAACAAGGTGACCTGTTTCTGCTGCTTTCAGTGCTGATTCTACAGTTTCCCTGTCACGAATTTCACCGATAAATATAACATCAGGGTCCTGTCTTAATGCGTATTTAACACCATCTGAAAAAGAAGGTGTATCAATCAATAATTGACGCTGTGAAACAATTGATTTTTTATTAGAAAATATAAATTCAACAGGGTCTTCGATTGTAACAATATGTTTTGCCACTGTTCCATTAATATAATCAATAAGTGATGCAATGGTTGTTGATTTACCTGAACCTGTTGGACCTGTAACTAGTACCAGACCATTATTAAAATGTGCAAATTGTTCTATTGTTTCCGGTAAATCTAACTCTGCAAATGTTTTGATATAGTAAGGAATAGCACGGATAACCATTGCTGTTTTACCAAGCTGTCTGCTCATATTAACACGGAATCTTGAGCACCCCGGGATTTCATAAGAGAAGTCAATATCAAAGAAGCGTGTAATTCTGTCTTTTAAGTGCTGTGGTGCAACTGTTCTGATGACAAATTCCATGTCTTCACTTGTCAGCGGCGGCAAATTAATTCTCATAATTTGACCGGATACCCTGATTGCAGGTCGTTCACCTTCACATATATGTGCATCAGATGCCCCTACAGATACAGCCTGTCTTAAAAAATCTTCTATATAAAAATCATTACTGCTCATACTTCCCTCTATTTCAACTAAAAGTGTACCATATTTTTTTGTTTTGCACAAGATTATATCATTGTGATATCATACACATGTTGGAATTATGATAAATAAAGAAATTATTAGGGACTTCTTGCAGAATAAAAATTGTGTGATGTTTTTAACATCATTGGTTTTTATGCTGGGGGTTCTGGCATGCTTTTATAATTTTGGAATATTATTTGCAGGAATTTTAACTGTAGTTTTTATAATTTTTTTACTGCTTAATATTTTTAATATTAAAAGAATTTTGTTTTTAATATTAGTTTTTTATTCTGCGTATTTTCTCACTTTTTATAAAATAAAAAATTATGATGAACTTGTAACCCTGACACCTTTGAATTCAACATTTACCGGAAGAATTGTGAGCATTCCAAACTCTGCGGATAAAACAAAATTAAAATTTTTCATGCAGATAGAAAAGGTTGGTAATAAATCATCCGAAGGTAAAACCCTTGTTACAATTTCAGGAAGAGAAGATCAGCTTGCAAAATTAAACATTGGTGAAAAAATTACGCTGGATGGAAGTTTAAGAAAACCTTTCAGTGCAACTAATCCATCACAATTTGATTACAGTTCATATTTGCGTAATTTTAATACTTTTACAGTTTTATATTCTGATAATGACAATTTTAAAATCAATAAATCAAAATCTGAGTTTAAATGGACATTTCTAAAAGAATTAAATAATACCAGAAATAGAATTTTAAAAACACATTCAAAATATTTAAAAAGTCCTAATCTTGAAATTTTAGGCGGAATAGTTTTTGGGGATGATGCGGTTGCTCCTCCAGATTATATAAGAACTTCTTTTATAAATTCCGGACTTTTGCATATTCTTGCAGCTTCAGGGATGAATGTAGCATTTATTTTTACATTCTGGTTTGTTATTTTAAGGTTTTTAAAAGTTCCATATAAACCAAGGGTTCTGTCAGGTATGTTTATTATAATTCTTTATACATTGATGACAGGGCTTGGGCCTTCGGTTATTCGTGCTGCTTTGATGTTATTGTTTGTTCTTGCCGGAAAATTAATTGACAGAGATGCTCATAGTATTTCTTTATTATCCTTAGTTGCCGTATTAATGCTTATTTATAATCCGGCGTATATTAACAATGTGAGTTTTCAACTGTCTTTTCTGGTAACTTTCGGTCTGCTGACTACAGCAAATATAGTTTCCCAGAAGCTTGATAAGGTGCCTGACTGGATAAAAATTCCTGTGCTTATACCAATTATTGCTCAAATTTGGATAGCTCCGATACAGATGTTTTATTTTAATACCTTTAGTTTGTATTCAGTTTTGGCAAATATCTCAACTGTGAGTTTGCTGAGTGTAATAAGTTTTGGCGGATTTGTAAGTTCTGTTCTAGCCATCTGTAAACCTGTTGCTGATTTTGTGTGTTTGGTATTCGACTTTTTTATGAATTATCTTTTAAATATTCTGGTCTGGATTTCGGACTTTTTTGCTAATTTGCCGCATTGCTTGCTGCAAACAACACATCCAAGTATTTTACAGGTGCTTTTATACTATACAATGCTGGTTCTGGTTACACTTTTGATTAAATATGAAAAATACAAGGAATCTTTTATATCTGTGCTTATAACATCCTGTTTGCTGTTGTTTACAACTGTAAATCTGCCGAATAAGAATTTAGAAATTATTGCATTTGATGTTCAGAATGCGGATTCATTTTTAATAAAAACACCGCAGGATAAATATTTCTTTATAGACACGGGCAAAGCTCCATATAAAAGCGGTAATTCGCAGGCAAAGATTATTATGCTTAAGTATCTGAAAGATAGAGGAATAAAGAATTTGGAAGGTGTTATTGTAACCCACTTTGATAACGACCATTCCGGCGGAACTACTGATTTTCTTGAAAACACAAAAGTCAAAATCCTGTATTTGAATTCAATGGAATCCTCAACCGAAACTTCAAAAGATATTTTCAAGACTGTACAGCGGACTAATCAGCCTTTTAAGATTACTAAAAATAACGACATTATATATGAAGAGCAGGATTTGAAAATTAAAACCTATCGTTCAAAATTCAAAGGCAAAAACGCAAGCAATGATTCTTCAACAATAACACTGCTTTCGTATAAGGACTTTGATATGCTTTTTATGGGTGATGCCGGAGTTAAGTCATTTAATAAAGTGAAAAACCTGGTTCCGCATAATATTGAAGTCTTGAAAGTCGGACACCACGGCGGACCGAGAGTAGTCGATGATAATATGTTAAACCATTTGAATAATAAAATATCTTTGATATCAACAGGTATAAATTATTTTGGGCATCCAAATAAAGGCACTCTGGATACTCTTAGAAATACTGAAATTTTAAGAACTGATTTGCTGAATTCTATAAAAATTTCTTCTGACGGAAATTTGTATGAAATTTATTCTTATGACACCCATGACAAAAAATATAAATTGAAAGAAAAATTTGCTTCAAATTCAAATTAGAATAATGCAAAAACTTGACAAAATTATCGTACAAAATACACTAATTGTTAAGATTGTAAAGTTGGCACTATGAGCGGATTTTGACGGTTGAAAATTTTACTCCGACACCAGGGGGACTTGAAATTTTAAATTTTTGTAATATGATAGGTACATAATCACATTCAAAAAGACGAAAATCTTACAAAAAAATAAGAGCAAAAAAGTAGTCTTGGAGAATTTCAATTTACAACTAGAGGATTACATTTTGAAAAAATTATTACTATTCACTATTGCACTAGTGCTAATGTCTTTTGCCCAAGTGCAAGCAGCCAATGTAAACACAGTGAAGGCGGCGATAGTAAAACATTCTATCGAAATGGGTGTAGATCCAGCAATCACACTAAGTATTGCAAAAACAGAATCAGGTTTTAGACACGAAGCAAGAAGCTCTCACGGAGCTGTAGGTGTCTTCCAACTAATGCCTTCAACAGCAAGAAGAATGGGGTTAAACCCATATTCACTGGATGATAACATCAAAGGCGGTATAATGTACTACAAATCAATGTACAAAATGTTTGGTTCTATGGAATTAGCATTAGCCGCATATAACGCAGGTCCAGGCAATGTAAAAAAATATAGAGCAGTGCCTCCGTTCAGTGAAACCAGAAGATTTGTTGCAAAGATTATGACAGATTACCGCAACTTCAAAGCTCATCCGGATCCTGCAATGATTGCAGCAAAAAATGGAACTTTAACAGTTGCTACCGGAAATCAATCTATATCTAAGGTTGTAGCAAACGCTCCGGCAAAACAGGCTCCATTACCTGTAGCTAAGATTGAAGAGTCAAGAAAGTTAAATGCTGAGTTAATTAAAAACTTACCTATAGAAGTTGAGTTAAAAACACAATCAGTTGCAATTTAAAATTTGACTAAAAAGATTTAAAAAAGGTGATAAGAAATTTCTTATCACCTTTTTTATTATTATATTTTCCATTTTATAAAATTAAATAATACCGCTTCTTTAATTTCACCCCTTGTTTTTATCTTAAAAACAGTTAAGCCTAAAATTTTATATTTTTTCTGGTTTGTCAAATGGTCATCTATATTAATATTATTTTCTTCAAAATATTTTTTAGCTTCTTCCATTGCTGCATAGAAGTATTTTTTCTGTGATTTTTGAGCAACAATAGAACCCCGTCTTTTTAAATAGTAATAATATGTATCAGGAACTGTTGTTAATCGTTTTAGTGTATGAATAATCTTTGGTGCGTAAATAATATCTTCGTAATTTACCCCTACCCTGAAGTATAAATTATGTTTTTTAATTTCTGATAGTTTGTAAATCTTATTCCATACATACGATTTGTCAGGAATATCACATAATCTGAATTTTTCATCTGTATTTTCGGTGGTTGCGGGTTCTTCAAATTTAAGAAATACTTTTTCTTTATAATGCTCGCCGCCAACGCGTTTAATTCCTGCAACTACAATATCTGCGTCAGTATCTTTTGCCGCATTATACAACTTTTCGTAAAAATTCAAATCAATCCAATCATCTGAGTCAACATAACCGATGTATTCTCCGTTTGCCGCATTTATACCTGTGTTTCTTGCCGCAGATAAGCCTGCATTATCCTGATTGATAATTTTTATTCTGCAATCTTTCTGAGCATATTCATTAAGAATTTCAGCAGAATTGTCTGTAGAACCGTCATTTACGCATATAATCTCAATATCTTCTAAAGTTTGATTTATTAGGCTGTCCAAACATTTTGCAAGATATTTTTCTATATTATATACAGGTACAATAATTGAAACTTTATTCATTACTTATTCCTTCCTAATATTTTGAATAGAGTAAATTTAAATTTTGATTTTAAGTATTCTATTCTTAGTTCTTTTGCAGAATTTTTATTTTCAATTGAATAGTAATTCCACCAGTAATTCATACCGCTTGATTTCATAAAGCTGTAAACTTCTGAAAGTTTTTCTCCGTAAGCTTTTTTTGTTTCGCTATCAGCTTTTGCATACTGTGTTGTTGTTTTTAACAGGTATCTTCCGAGAATTTTCAACTTCAAAGCTTCTGCAATATCCTCTTTTAATACAAAATCAGCTATTGTATAAAAATTTTCAATCGCTGAGAAATCATTTGTTGGAATTGCACTTTGTGGTGCTGCTTTCCAATGTTTTCTGTAAATATAAAAATCTTTGTTTATTAGTTCAACATTTGAAGCTCTAAGCATTGATTTTACAAATACTATTTGATCTTCCCCGATTTTTGTCGGGCTGAATTTTATATCATTATTAATTAGAAAATCTTTTCTGTAAAACTTGTTCCATGAAACTGTATGAAAAGCAAACAGGTTTTTGCTATTGAACTTACGAGGGAAGAATTTTGCCGTATATTGTCCGGTTTTTATTTTTTTGTTTTTCTCATTAAGCGTTTTAGCACCAAAAATTATAACATCAGGGTTATTGTGTGTGTGAGTTTCGCATTCTGAGAATAAACCCTCTAAAATATAGTCATCAGCATCTAAAAATCCTATATATTCACCTTTAGCAATCCCGATTGCCATATTTCTTGCCGCATATTGTCCGGCTTGTTCTTGATTTATAACAACAATTCTAGGGTCTTTTTCAGAGTATTCTTGTAAAATTTGCGGGGATTTATCTGTAGAACCGTCATTAATACAAATTATTTCAAAGTTTTTATAACTTTGAGCTAATACGCTGTCTAAACAATTTGCAATAAATTTTTCAACATTCCATACAGGAATTATTATTGAAAATTTAACCTCATTCATATCCCACTCCTTGCTAAGCTTTTATGCTTTTAGTAATAGCTTATAATTTCAAAGATTTTTTACAAGTCCTATAATATAATAAAGTTGCTGTTTATGTAACCTCGGGGTTTTGATATATTCTTCCGAGTTAAAAATTTTTAAATAAAAAATAGGAAAAATAATTTATTTTTCAAGATGAAATTTTCAATATAGCAAGGGTTTGGAAGGTTTTCTAAATTTAAAATTTTAGCAAAATTTTAGATTTTCAAATTACTGTTAATATTTGTAAAATTATTCAACGGAATTAGTTAAAAAGGATTATATTTTTTAACCATTTGTGGTATATATAATTTATACACAAATGAATTATATTAAATTTATAGTTCAGTAGATTGGAGGAAATAATGTCAGTAGGTCAATTCGTATTTATGTTACACAGTCACCTGCCATATTACAGAAAAGCAGGAATGTGGCCGTTCGGAGAAGAAAACCTTTATGAATGTATGGCAGAAACATACGTTCCCCTTCTTAACGCCATATCAGAATTATATGACGAAGGTATTAAGGCAAAATTAACTGTTGGCATAACTCCGATTCTTGCAGAACAATTAAATGATGAACATTTAAAACACGGTTTTGTAGAATATTTAGATTCAAGAATTAAAAGTGTTTCAAAAGATTTGGACAGATATCCGGATCCGGAAGTTCCTCATTCTCAGCACTTAAAATATCTTGCTAAATATTATTTTGATTGGTTTAACAATATTAAAGATTCATTCGTAAATAAATACGGCATGGACTTGATTGCTGCTTTCAAAAAATATCAGGATTTAGGTTGTATAGAAATTACAACATCCGGTGCAACTCACGGTTTTTCTCCATTACTTGCAACTGATAACAATTTGAATGCACAATTCAAAGTAGGTTCAGACACAACTAAGAAATTCTTTGGTAAAAAAGCAATCGGGTGCTGGTTACCTGAATGTGCATACAGACAAGGTTATGAATTTGTTGGTAAAGACGGTCAAAAACACTGGAGACCGGCTGTTGAAGTTACCCTTCAAAACAACGATATTGAATACTTCTTCACAGAATCTCACGTAATTGAAGGCGGAAATTCAATTGGCTGCCGCAGAGTTGTAGGAATTTATGGAAACATTGAATATATTCCGCTTCCGGATAGAGAACCAACCGGATATGATACATATTCAGCTTACTGGTTACCGGATGCTCAAGTTGCTGTTATGGGCAGAAATGATAGAGCCGGCTATCAGGTTTGGTCAGCTGCTGACGGATATCCTGGTGACGGCTGCTTTAGAGAATTCCACAAAAAAGATGATAAATCAGGTATGAATTACTGGAGAATTACATCTCCTAAAACTGATTTAGGCGACAAAATGCTTTATGATCCGGTATTAGCATTGAACAAAATCAATGAAAATTCTGATCACTATACAACTATGCTTTACCACTTAATGAATGATTATAAAAATTCTCACAATGGTAAAGAAGGTTTAATTATGGTATCATTTGATACTGAATTATTCGGTCACTGGTGGTTTGAAGGTATTGAATTTATTAAGCAGGTTATTAAAAAATTCCATAATTATATTCCACAGGTAGAACGTATGACAGCAGGTGAATACTTGCATGCTCATCCGCCGACAGAAGCTATTCAAATCCCTGAATCATCTTGGGGACAAGGCGGACACTTCTATGTATGGAATAACCACTTAACTGAATGGATGTGGCCTATTATTCACTCTTGTGAAAAACGCATCACAAGAATTGCTGATAAATATCAGGAAATTCCAGAAGATAAACTTCTTCACAGAGCGTTGAATCAACTGGCAAGAGAAAATCTGTTATTACAAAGCTCAGATTGGCCATTCCTGATTACAACATGGCAGGCAAAAGATTATGCAACAGATAGATTTAGAGAACATGTTGACAGATTTGAATTTATCGCTGATATGATTGAAAATGGTAACATAAGCGATGAAGAATTGAAAAAAATCGAAAGCATTGATAACTGTTTTGCAGAAATCGATTATCGCGTTTATGTTTCAATTGAAGAAGGTGTTATACCTCAGCAATCTAAGAAATTAGCACCTTTATACAATGATTAATAAAGTATTTTTTACAATTCATTTTATAAGCCTTGGCTTTTTAGCTAAGGCTTTTTATTTTCTAATAAATAATTCAGGACAAAGTTTTTTTAGTTCGTCTGGCGAAATACGCTTTAAAAGTTTTTCTATTGTTGAAATTTTTGTTGGTTGAAATGTCATCTGGTCGTTTTCCATTAATTCAAACCAAAAGTTTTTTCTGAATTCTTTTTGAAATCTTTTAATTGTATTTGGAACATAATCTGCAAATCCTAACCAACTGTCTATTATATAAGGTTTCTTTCCGTTTTTAACATATACTACAGCGTGGTCATAGCTATAACCATCAGGGTGTTCTAATGTTCGAATAGAACAATCTTTTATTCCGTTCAGTTTTGCCGCAATAAAAGATAGCTCTGCGGATTCACCACAATTACCAAATCGATAGTTTTTAATAGAATTCAGCAATATTTTTATTTTTTCTATTGGATTTCGTGTTTGTTTTAATTTTATATTTGTTAATATGCGTATATAATCGTTTTTTGAGTCTAAGTTTTCTATTAATTGTGCAAATTCTTCGCTGTGTTCCAGGCATTCCATACGAGTAGATGATATACGCGGATAATTTCTGTTAACTGCTCTTGCGATATCATCAGCAAAACGAATTTCCTTATTCAAAGAAGTGAAGTTTTGGTTTCTATGATTTGTATAAATCGAATTCATGTCTATAATATTACCGCAAAATTAAAAAAAAGTGCTTGCAAAAAAAAAATCAGCAAATATAATAAAAACATAGCCAAAGAAATGGGAGCGTAGCTCAGTTTGGTTAGAGCGCATGCCTGTCACGCATGAGGTCGCGAGTTCGAGCCTCGTCGTTCCCGCCATTATATCAAGGGTTTCAGGATTTTGGTTTTTCTCAAAATAACAAAATTGTTCTAAAATTGTTCCAAATAGAATTTTTTGTTTCTGAAATCTTTATAGTTTTTAAAAAAGTCCTCAAAAAGAGGACTTTTTTTATTATATAATTATTATTATGAAAAAGATGAATTAACAGATATAGAATTCTTAATTTTGTTAAAAATACATAAATATGAAGTTGAGCATGACGGTGAAACATTTAATTATGTCACCTCGGTGCAGATTTCTAAAGAACTTTTGTCAGATTTAAGCATGGACACTGGATTATTTTCAAGTTATGTTCATAGATTAAAAGCTAGAGGTTTAATAGTAGATGCTCATGGGCATTCGTTGAGTTATGATACACCTTTTTTTATTTCAATGGTTGATGGGAAAATTAGTGTATTATTCAAAAAACTTTTAACTTTTATTGAAATTTAATTATGCTGTGAATGCGGCTTCTATATAATTTGCTATTTCTTTTGAGGTTTTTGTTACTTCAATATAAATATCTTCCGTTGTTGCTAATTTTTCATGTCGTAACAATCCCTGTATGATTTTTGAAGGTACTCCTTCAAGGTGTAATATTGTTGCACACGATCCACGTAACTCATGGAAATGCATATATTTACTATCCCCAAACGCAGCCTTTAATACTTTTTCAAATCTATACCTGACAAAATCTCTTGCGATTAACGGCAAACCGTTTGGTTTGCAAAAACATAAATCATTACAATTTTCATTAGCCATGACTTTCTTTCGGTATTCTTTTAACAAAGTTATCACTTTTGTAGGAACCGGAATAATATCCTTGGATGCTTCTGTTTTTAATCTATCGGTTAATAACAAATCCTTTTCGGTTAGTTCCGGATGTTCCTGAAGAATTTCTTTTAGTATTTTTTTTGGGATTTTTTGTACCTGTCGTTGTATAGAGATGGTATTATTTTTAAAATCAATATCAGACCACATCAAGCCTAATATTTCACCTTCTCGCATTGCTGTATAAATTGCAGTTGCAATAATATACGGTGTATAATCGTTATACATCTCTTTTGCGGTTGATATAAGTAAATCTGCTTGTTGTTTATTTATTCTAACCTTATCTCTTGTTTTACATTCCTTTTTGATATTTATAGGCTTAATATTCATAAATGGATTTTGCAAATCCGTACAATCTTCTGATATAGCATTATTCCATATAGCTTTTGCCAGTTTTAAGCTATTATTGAATGCTGACGGTTTTATTCTTTTTCGATAAATATTTGACCATTCTTGTGCTGTATTTTTGGTAATTTTAGTAATACGCATATTACTAAAGTATGACAGATGATTTTTTATTATACCTTCTGCTGCAGTCACTGTATTTATAGCAAAATTTGCTTTTGCTTTTTTCATATATATTTCGCAAAAATCTTCAAAAGTTTGTTTTTGATTCAGCATATATGTTGATAGTTTGTTCTTATCTCGCAAATCTAACAAATACCTTCTTTCTGCTTCTGCTTCGGCTTTGGTCGCAAACGTTTCCCGTCTTACTTTTTTAAAATTTTCATCATATATCGTAAAGCCGTAAACACATTTGCCGGATTTCCTTGTAACACAATAAATACTGCTGTTGTTAGTTTTTCGTACTCTCGGGGCATTTGTTTTTAACTTTTTATTTTCTTTTTCTAACTGTTGCAGTTGTTGTTCTTTTGCTTCAAGTTCGGCTTGTTGTTTTGCCAGCTGTTTTAATAAAACCTCAAAATGTTCTTCTATCATTGTTTTTCCCATTTATACCGTTTGCAGGAATTTATATATTCCTGTATCGTACTTTTACAAAAAACAATTTTTGTTCCATACTGAAATCGTGGGAAGTTTTTTCTACGCATAATGCCATAGAACGTGTCATAGCACAATCCTAATATGTGGCACACCTCTTTTATGTCAAATTTTTCATCTAGTAAAATGTTCTTATCTTTTACTTTTGACCAATCCCCAATTTTGTGATTCTCTATATATTCTAATATGTCCTCTTTCAAGAAATATAGATTTCGCCCTATACGCTCATGAGGGATATTGTCTTTACGAAAATTTGCATAGAAAGTTATGTAGCACAAACCAGTCAGTTTGCACGCTTCCTCTGATTCTATTCGTGTTCTAAATTGTTCCACTTTCGATTGTAACTGAAATGTTTTTGGTTGAGTTATCATAATTGTAAAATATTTACCTTTCTTAATTATTGAATTTCGACTTCTTCAATTTTTATTTCTTTACGGCGAATACCCTCAACTAACATAGAGGCTTTATTCGTTGCAGGTATTAGCCTTGCTCGTATATCGTTAAAATGAGTAGCTACAGTACATTTTTGAATACACAAACGTCGTGCAATCTCTTTGTTTGAAAAGCAAGCAAGTCTCAAAACTTCTTTTTGTCGTTCTGTTAGAGGTTTATTAGACATCTTTCACCTCGTTGATTATGGCTAAGATTTGTTCTGATATAGGTTTTGCCTTATTACACCTAGCTCTTTCATTTTCAACCAATCCTTCAAGTGCTTCATCAAAATCATGATTACCATCTGCAAATTGACCATTTTCGGTAAAATAATTATTTATTAAATTGGTAATAGCGATTTTACTATCATCACCATCATAGCATTGGCATGTGTTGCAATTAGATTTATAACAAATTGGTTTTAGACCTTGTTTAGCTATTTCCTCAATCTTCTCTAGTGCTTGCTTGTAGCGGTTTACAAACATACAGTTACTAGGTAATACACATTGAATATTGTTATCAATATATCTATTTAAAGCATTTTGCTGACAATCTTTTAATTCTTCTTCGAGTTTCTTATTCTCTATTTTAATTCGATTAAGTTCAGCTAAATCAACTTTATAATCTTCTGCGATTCTTAAGTATGAGTTACAACGGACTTGTTTTGAACTAGGGTCAAAACACTTACATTTTAATCGTTCTTTTAGCTTCTCACATTCCTGCTCTTTTGCTTTTAATTTCTTTGATTCTGAATCAAGCTCAGAATGACATTGTATGAGTTTCTGTTCTAAGTTTTTTATACATCTATCTGTGCCAACGCAATTACCATTATGGTTTCCGTGTTCTGTCGAACATTCGCCTAATACATAACGCGAATAATGAGTATGTGCATAAGTTTTTTGCGGACTTTCTGATTTACTATCATTATTTAACTCCTGTAATTTAGTTGAAATATTGCGAATTAGAGAGGATGTTATCATTTCTCCGGTAAATGCATGAGAAGATTTTTCTATTATTTCAAGTAAATCTTCTAACATAGCACATCTGATTTCTTGCTTAATTTTTGCCAATTTTTTGTACTGTTCTTGATAGTAGTTCAAAGTTTCAGTCGATGTGTGAGGTTTATTTATCTGCATTTTTTGTTACCTCGGGTGACAGCTGTGAGTATTTCTTCATCTGTAATGTC
The DNA here is from genome assembly GCA_950022495.1 of uncultured bacterium. Classification (GTDB taxonomy): domain Bacteria; phylum Cyanobacteriota; class Vampirovibrionia; order Gastranaerophilales; family Gastranaerophilaceae; genus Zag111. The sequence goes on along the minus strand of CATLLJ010000001.1, from coordinate 126,559 downwards.
GTTTTTCTTATAAAAACCACATATTGATTTTGCTATATTGGCATATGCCAAACTATCAAAATGGTCTGCTGATTTTTTAGTTTGCTTATTTTCAACAATACTGTTAATTTCGTTTAAAATGGAATCCATTAAGCAGATTGTGTTTGTTCTAAATATTTTTTCGATTCTTGTTGCCATTATTTGTATAGTTCCTTTTTTATTCTTATAATATCTTTTTGTCTTTCTGTACTTTTAATTTGTTCACATAATTCAGAAGTCGGGTCTGCTATCAATTTGTTTGCTTCAAATAGTTTTAGCTGATTTTTGAACGTTCCAAATAGAAACTGTTTCGGTAAAAAATCCCTGCAAAAGTACGCTGATAAAAAGTTGATTTGTTTTTTGGGGTTTCGATTCTTGAAATTCATCCGGTCATCGAAGCTCAAAATCTGTAAATCAATATCTTTGAATGTTTTTGCCGCTGTCCCATCATTCAAATATGTAATATTCATCAACAAGGCAAAGGGTTTACCAAAACTTATGGCACGTTTGAATATCTGTGTTTTATTTGTAAACGGCGGATTGCTGATTAGAATATCCCATTTTTCAGGTTCGTAAGTATAAAAATCCTGACCATAATCAATGTGAGAATTTACAACCTCAAAGCCGTTTTTGCTAAAGACCCTCACAAATTCTGACTGTATTTCATCATCAAATCTGTCAAACGGACACCAGATGATTTTATTCCTGAAGGGATCAAGATAATTAAGCAATGGTTCGACAGCATAACTATATGTATAGCATTCGTCGTTTGTTCCGGTTGATGTATGAAGATGTTCATTTGTTTTTTGTTGCATTATTTTTTTACCTCTAAAATAAAACGGGGAATATAGGGAATACTCCCCGTACAAGATTAGATTTCGGGGATATATAGTTAAACTTCGTTATTTTTCAATTCAGAAATTGCATCCTTTATACTATCTGAATTTAACAGTAATCGTTTTAGGTTTGATAATAGATTAGGTTCTTCTGAACAGGTTATATTTCTTATGTTCTTGTAGCCTAGTGCTTCAAGTTTCTGCACTGTTTCTTCAATAATTGTTTTAATTTCATTTGAAGGGATTTTATTTTTAATATAATCAAATTTTGCATCTTGAATTTCATTAACTTTTAATGTTCTGTTATTGAATTCTGTTAAATCGACATTGATAGTAAATCCTAAATCTACATTTAGTTCGATAGTTTGTGTGTTGTTTGACATTTCGGTTCTCCTTTTGTTATCTGATAATGTGTGTGTTCTAAAAAAATGGGGCTGTTTTGGAATTAAGATAATGATTAGGTTCAGCCCCGGATTTTAAATAGCGTTTTGGGGATTAAAAATCTGCCAGAATAAGTAATTCTGTTGATTCTGCAAGTTCTGATTTTATGAACTCTGCTTCATCTAAAATTGCTTGCTCTTCTTGAGTTTCCCAATTCGGTATCTGCATTTTGATGAGTAAGCCGCCAAAGTTATCCAATGAATATAACAGTTCCACATCATAACCGTATTCCTGTTCACCTGCTTTTACAAATGGTACATCCACGTGGAAACTTGAAGGAAGTGTGAAGTCATTTTCTTCACCATTCTCAAGTTGATAAGTACAGGTGAATGAATCATCTTTTCCGCCGCCTTCATTGAATGTTGGCTGGCTTGTTACTTTTGAATTTCTTAAAACTTTGATTTTGGAACAGTTTTTATATAGTTCATGAAAATTATTGATATAAGGTTTTAATTTTCTCAAAATATTTAAAAATTCTTCATGTCCGACTTCCATATTTCGGATTTTATCTAAGAAGTCATATCCTTCGGAATTTAGTCTGCTGTATTCGCAATGTCCTTTATTCATATTGCAGTCAGCAAGAAAATATCCGCCATCAAGTGTTAGATGTGTTGTTGCGTATTTTCCTAATAAATTGTTTCTGCGTTTTAATTCTTCTTTGATAAATGAGATAAAAGCTTTTGCTGAACGGACTTTAAAACTTTTGCCTGCAATATTATTGATTTCATAACATCTATGCTGATCATCGTAAGTTGCTTCTTCTAACTTAAAGCCGTCATAGTTGCCGTAAGTTCTGATATCAATCTGCTCCGGTCTTTTCTTTAAAATACTTTGTTCAATAATTTCTTGTAACACTAGTTACCGCCTTTCTTTACTTCCTGTAATTTACGTACTTCAAACAATTTTGTTTGATTCGGGTCATCCATATACAAACGACCTTTTGCATCACGAAACATTTGTGTTCCGCGTGCAACACCTTTTGGCTTATCGGTTTTAATTTCCGCAGAAATCTCCATTTCATTTGCCTGACGGCATTTGAATTTCAAAGTTAGCGTTATTTTACCGTCTTTTTGATATTTATTGATTGCCTGCATCATATCTTTGATGTCATCATTCATTGCATCAATCAAAGCTCGTGTACGGTCTTTATTATTACTTGCGTTCAACTCGGCAAGCATAATTTCAAATAATATCTCCGCATCAGGGTCGGCATATTCTTTAACGGCGGTTCTTTCGACGTTTTCTTCTGCCATTTATGTTACTCCTTTCTCCAGTTCAATGGGTTTGAAAATTTGTTCTGTTGTGTTGGTTTCCGCTATTGTGTAGGTGTAATTCGGGTATAAAAAATTATTTGACTGGTTCTTACACCTGATGCAATAATACGGATTTAATGTTAAGCTTTTGCACCGTGAGCAAATGTAGTATTTACTAGGGAATTTTTTATTAAATTCACGCACGGTCTGAAATACTTCCGCTGTCATCTTCTGTTCATGTCATCAAACACATCGGCAGCCCACCACGCGACAAAAGTACACAGCATAAAAATTACTACAATCGTTCCTACAATTATTTTGGCAAACATTCCCCTGCTCCTTTCCTTACTATTACCAAACTTTTTACGAAAAATACTTCGTTTTTTATCCAGCCAATCATTTTAATCAAATCGCCTTCCTCGATATTCGGGTAACGTTCCCAAGCAACGCATAGGCGGGGGTTGCCCGTTGTGCTTGCACATTTGAAAGCGTTTTTGAATTTTTGACAGTTTTCGTACCACTTATTTTTTTCAAGTATTTCTACTATCACGGTTTCTATAGAAATATCATTTTTCTGAAATTCTGTACTCATATACTTTTTACGCATTGGTTTCAAATTCCTTCCGCATCTTGTTTGCTCGCATTAAACGGGTCTTCACTTCGTTCTCGCCCTCTGCTCGCAAGCCGCTTAATTTCTGTTATTTCTTTATTGGTGATGTCAAATTTTTTCAGCAGTGGCTGATAAAGGTTATTTATTACGCATCTGTTTTTTTGTTGAACATAGGTGCTGTTTTTCAGCAATAAATCTATTGCCACAGCTTTGCTGTTAATCGTGTCAATATCAAAAGTGTTTTGATTTTTTGCGGCAAGTTCGGCTTCACGTTCTTTTTGAGCCTGTGCAATCTCTTTTTTGTGTTCGCTCCAGCTTTTTAATTTGCCGTATTCGCCGTTAAGAAGTTTTGCAAGATGATTTTCTGTTAACAGCCAGTTAATGCTCGGGTTAAAATCAGGGTTGTTTTTGAATTTTAGACATTTCAAGGTGTACAAAATATCAGGAAGTTTTTTCCTGAAGTCAGGTATTGTTTGGTCAAATTCGACATACAAAGGTTTTTCTCCTTCTGACAACACAGGTTTTTGATTAAAAATTTCCTTATAAACTGTAGTCAAAGTCTTCAATGCCCATCTATACTGTGCGGCTTTTGATTTCTGTTCTGATTTTGTTGCTTGAAATTCTAGGTTACGCTGTATTCTGTCCGAAATATAATAATCATCTTCAACATGAAATAATTTGTAATTATTCATGACAGAATTCAAAAAATCTTTGTCAATACGTAATTCGTCCGCAAGCATTTCAAGTTTATCAACCGGCAAATCGTTGCGGTGCATATACTCAACTACAGACCAGTAAAGACCGTAAGCGGCATAAGGAACTAAGTTTTTCAACAGTTCCGCTGTAAAATTGTCTTTATTTTTACGCATATCGAAAAACATCTCGACAATCTTTTCATCTCCGCGGGCGGCTTTGTCGTGTGAAAAAAATGTTTCTACAATTTTGTTTTCATCTACTGCCACTATTTCAATCTCTTTCTTAGTTCATTAACTCTTGCTCTGTAGCACTGGTTAATTCTACCGTCTTTTGCAACCTGCAAGACAACTTCTCTTGCTTTTGCCTCTGCTGCTTTTTTTGCGTAATAACTCGGATGAAAATCCACTGTACCCTGTAACTTCAATGTGTATTGTGTTAGCAGTTGGTCATAGAAATTTTTGTACGCTTCGTGTTCCAGAAATCTCATCTTAAATTTTGTTAGTTCATCCTGTTTGCGTTTGTAGTTTTCCCAAAGGTTGGAAATGAACACAAATGCAGGTAGTTTTTGTATGTTGGTCATATCCTCACCGCTGTTAAATAATTTCTTGTTTCAAATAACCTTTTTTCTGCAAATATTCATCAAATGCAATGCGAACGTGTTCGGATAAAGAACCGCCTTCGTTTTCATTAAGGGTTTCGTAAGCATTAAGCTGTCTGTCTGTAAAGCCTATTGACCTTAAGATTTTTCTTTCGCGTGTTGGTATTGTTGCCATTTTCTAAATCTCCTATTTTTGAGCAATAAAATCCGCACGAAAAATAAGGCAAATTTTGCCGTTTTCGTGTTTTTGTGGTATTAGTTAGTTAAACAGTTAAACAAACTAACAATTTAATTATACACGTTTTGGAAAATAAATCAACACGTTTTGTGTTTATTTTACAAAACTTCATATTATTGGTGGATATATGTTCAGCTCAAATCTTCAAAAAATACGCAAATATTTCAGAATATCACAAGAAGAAATGTCTAATAAGACTAATACTACTTATCGTGCATACACCAGTTATGAACGCGGTGATAGAAATCCTTCGCTTGAATTGATTAAAAATTTAAGTGAAAATTTTGGGATAAACCTAAACTGGTATTTTACAGGTGAAGGTTTGATGTTTCGTAATGAATGTGAAAATACGCACATTCTTGTAAAAAATGAAAAGCCGGTTGAAAATTTTAAAAGCTGGGGCAAAAGATTATCTAAAATCTTAGCGAAAAATGAAGAAACACCGTACAATTTCGCCAAAAGAACCGGAATAAAAGAAAGCCGCATCGAAAGTTTTATTCTTGATTCGGTTGAGCCGACAATTTCAGAAATCAACGCAATAAAATCAAATGTTGATGTCAGCATTGATGAGTTATTATATGGTGAAAGCGTGCAAAAAAACACCCAAACTGACAATATACGTTTGAGTGCTGATGAAATATTAAAAATCAAAAAATTATTAAATCAGTCTAATATTTAAACTTCGGTTTAAGTTCTCCGTTAAAGGTGTTAATTTCTACATTGTGAATTTGTTCAAGTGATTTTGTTATATTGAAATATCTGTGGTCAACTTTTCTGTTGATATCAACTGTGGATTTATCAATATTTGTGTTGATTTTGTGGTAATAATAACCGTTACAAATCAAGTTTGCTATTAGCAAAATTACAATCAAATTCAATTTATCTCTCAATAGATTTTTTAATCCGGTCATTAGTTGTAGCATGAAATCTGTCATATAAAGCCTCCGTTTTCTTAATTCCAAACTTAAGAATAATTATGTAATACTTTACCATTGTAGTGCAATTTGTTTTTATATTCCGTAAGACTTTTGATTGATTTTGTGATAAAGTTTAGCAAAAAGGAATTTTATGGCTGAACAACAAAAAAGTAAAAAAGGGTTAATAATTTTTATATTATGCTGTAGTTTATTATTTATAATCTATATGGGGATAAGTTCTATTCAAGACGGAACATTTAATATTTTTATCGAATCAATAATCAAAACTTTTGGACAATATTTTCTTATAGCTTTGTTATTTGCTGTAGTATCTAGTATTATTGCATTATACAAACATAAAAAAGCTATCAAATTAAATTATAAACTAATGTGCTTAATTATGTCTATTTTCCTCATTTTGAGTATTGCTACAAACATTTATCAATATAAAAAATTAAATGAAATTACAAACACTTTCAATAAGTATAGGGCAACAATGGAAGGAAATTATTCTGGGTGGAGTTTAGAAGAAATTCAAAAGTTATTTAATAATGAGTTATAAATGTTAATACTAAAAAAATGCAATGCACATGCAGTGCATTTTTTTTGCACAGTTTTGCATTATGCACAAATCATGCGGTGCATATGCACGTGCAATGCAATAAAATAATATAATATAATATAACATAATATAAAATAACATAATAAAATTATATAAATATAATTTTATTTGTATTAAACAGAAAAAACTTTTCTCAAATTTTCTTTTTTCTTCAATTATGAACAAATGTAAATATGAATTTTTTCAATAAAAACAGTAATTACAAACAATTTGTCAATCAACGGTTCAATCAATCAACGAGATTTCTATAAAAAAATATTGTAAGTTTTAAATATGGAAATTAAATATTTAAAAAATATTACAAATTGTAAACTCGAAAATTTTCCAATAAAAACAAATGTTTCAATACAATTTGTAAAAAGTTTGTTAGTTAGTTAAACTGGAAAGATTTTTCAAAATGATTTAATTTTCAAAATGTAGATTATGAAATGTGATTTATTCTTTCAAAAATGAAAGGCGGGGACGTATGTAAATCAAGGAGTAATTTTCGGTGTACCTGATATAACTGTGTCAAAAAATTTTGACACAGTTATTATCAGGCTTAGGAGAGGTTTATTATGTTAGTTCAATGCGGTGTTTGCGGTGCTAAAAACAATGTGTTTGAAGTGCTGGAGCTTAAAGACATTAAAGATTTTACAGACAGATTGTTAATAATTTCTAAATGTAAAGTTTGTCGCAACGATTTGGCTCAACTCATTGAAGTAAGAAAAATTGACAACAAACCTTTCACAGATACTTTCTTCGGTACAGAAGCTCAAAAAGTTATAAAACGGGAACTCCGCAGATTAAAGAACAAGCGTACATTCTCACAACACAAACACTTTCAAAAGTGGGTTTACGGACTTAACAAAGAATACAAAAACAAAAAAGGTGATATCGTACGTATTAAACATTATGCCTGTGATTTTGCTACAGGTAATAAACGGCTTGAAAAAACTATTGTAAACATATAAAACTCTCTAATCATACCCGAGCAGAGGCACGAGCATAGCGAGAGACGAATACGCGTCAACGTAAGCGTTGAGCTTTCGTTGCAAGTATGAGCGTTGCCGTTTTAGGCGAGGGTATAAAGTATCGGTTTCACGGAAGGGAGTTAATTTCTTTTTCGTGAAACCGGATTTAGTTGGTGATTATGAGTTACGATTTACCGGAATTATCCGAAAAACAAAATGAATTTGTAAAGCAATACATTATTAATGGTTTTAATGCTACAGAAGCTTACAAGACTGCTTACAATACAACTGCAAATACTGCAACCTGTCATGTTGAAGCGTCAAGATTATTGAAAAACCCTAAGATTACCCCATGGATAGCTCATTACAGAAAGAATATGCAGGAGCATATTGAGCAAGAAATCAATTATACCATTGATGATGCTTTCAATGAATTTGAAGATATGAAAATTATTGCTCTTGAGAGTAAAGATTTGTACGGCAGACCTAATGTTCAAGCCGCTAACAAAGCTATTGAAATGAAATGTAAGTTAAAAGGACTGATGCAGGATGATGCTCAAGTAAATAACAATGTTGTTGTTCAAATGGGTGAGGTTGAGGTTGACGGTGTTCCGCTTGAGCTGAATATTGGCGAGGACATAATCAATGAAAATAAAACTTCCGAAAATTCTTGATATTCCCCCGAAGTTATTACCTATCCTTTTTAACTTAAATAATTTTTCACTGTTTCTTGCCGAAGGTGGCAGAGGTTCAGGCAAAACACATTCAATAGGCAGGATAATTCTTTATATTGCAGAACGCAGAAAAGTTATTGTCTGTGTCGGTCGTGTTATTAAGGATTCGGTTAAGGATTCAGTTTTAGCTCTTTTTAAAAATCTTATTACTGAATATAATCTTGATTTTGATGTCTCCGATAAACGTATTATTCACAGAAAAACAGGTTCTGTAATATTTTTCAAAGGGTTTAGAGAACAGGAAATTGTTAACGTTAAAGGGCTTGAAGGAGTTGACATTCTCTGGATTGATGAAGCTGAAACCGTAACCGAACGTGCTTTAGATGTTATTGTTCCGACTATTCGTAAAGAAAATTCAATAATTATCTTTACAATGAACAGGTATGTTAAGAATGATGCGGTTTATCAATATTGTGTATCTCGGCGAAATTGTTTGCACATTCATATTAACTATTATGAAAATCCGTATTGCCCTCAAAAACTTATTGATGAAGCCGAAGAATGCAAGAGGAAAAACTTGGCAAAATATAATCATATATGGCTTGGCAATCCTAAAGAACAGGGGCAAAATCACCTAGTTTCATCTGCAAAAATCGAACAGGCTTTAACTCTTAAATACAACAATGAAAGCCATCCTAACCATTCTATTATGGCGGTTGACTTAGCCGCATCTGGCGGAGATTTAACAGTTGCTAAAAGACTTGTTCAGGTTGCATATTCTGTATGGGAAGATGTTGAAACAATTACTTGGACTGAAAAAGATACCGATATAACTAAAGGCAAGATAATGAACCTTTATGCAAAGTGGAAGCCTAATTGTTTAATCGGTGATGCGGATGGGCTTGGATATTCCATTATGTGTTCGCTAAAAAACAGTCTTGAAAACGTAATTGCTTTTCGCGGTGCAATGGCGGCAAAAAGAATATCCGATATGTCCGGTAATGCAAGATGCGACGGATATTTATGCGTTGCGGATATGCTGGATGAAGGATTTTTAAAACTCAACTGTCAGCAAACAGCAAGACAGCTTGAGTATATGAAATTAAACTGGAACCCTAAGACAGGAAAAATTTATATCTGGAGTAAAGACGAAATCCGGAAAGAACATAACGAATCACCGGATTATTCTGATACTTTGATGATGGGAATTTACGGGATTAACTATTATCCGCAGTATTTTGTAAATCCTGTAAATAATAAAAACTCTCAAGCTTATCAGATGAATACTGATTTTGAATTGTACGACTAAATATTTGAGGAGATAAAATATGTGTTCAACACCTAAAATGCCGCAAGCGGAAAAAACAGAAACTGCAACGGTTGCAGTACCCACCGCCGCAGATGCCGCAGTTTCTAAAGCATCTACCAGTACAAGAAATAAAACAGGGTCTTTAGCAAGCAGAAATATCAAAACATCTGCAAGAGGTCTGCTTGATGAAGCTACAACTAGGAAAAAAGGCTTATTAGGGGAGTAATAATGAGTTTAAAAGGTTTAGAAGTTAAGGAAGAAAAAATTATTCCTGTTAAGAAACCAAAAAGCTTTTCTTATACCACTGAATATTTTCAAAAAAGAAAAGCACAGATGGATAATGTTTTTAATCAGAGAAGACCTGATTTACAAGAATTATCCGAGTTTTTTGCTCCTCGTATGAGCAGGTTTCTTGTAACTGATATCAATAAACCTATTAAAAAATCAAAAAAAATCCTTGATTCAATTACTCTCACTGCTGTTAAGAATTTTGCATCAGGTATGCAATCTGGTGCTACATCTGCCGCTAATCGCTGGTTTAAGTTTCAAATGAAACGAAGGAAACTTAACAAAATAAATGAAGTAAAAGTTTGGTGTTATCAACAAGAAGAACTTCAACGAAGAATTTTAGCTGCCTCTAATTTCTATCAAAATATGTTAGGTGTTTATAAACAGCTTGGAAGTTTCGGATTTTCCTGTTTATCCATGGAACCTGATTTTAAAACTGTTGTTAATTTTAAATTATTGCCAATGGGGTCTTACAGATATTCAAAAGACCATAGAGGGGATGTTGATACTCTTTGCAGGAACTATAAAGAATCAGCAAAAAATATTGTTGAAAAATACGGCTATGATAAATGTCCGCAAGCGGTTAAAGATGCTTATGACAACAATAGTGATTCTTGGTTTGAGATTGTTTATTTTGTTGAACCGAACAAAGAATATAATCCAAAATCACCGCTTGCACGACATAAGAAGTATATTTCCGCAACATTTCTTGCCGGTGAAGATAGTTTCTTAAAATTATCAGGCTTTGACAGATTTCCTTTTGCAGTATTTGAAGCAGAGGTAAACGGCGAAGATACCTATCCGTCAAACTGCCCCGGAATTGAGGCATTACCGGATGCAAGACAGTTGATGATGCAGGTAAAAGAATATTCAAAAGGTTTGAAAAAGATTGTTTCACCTTTATATAAAGGTCCTGCAAGTTTGCAAAAAACTAAAGGACTTAACGACGCATCAGGTCAGATAATCTGGGAAGATGAAAACGGCAGAGGTATTTCACCTATTTACGAAGTTCCGCCGCAAATTATGCAGCTTGAACAAAATAATGAAAAGTTAAGACAGGCTATTAAGGAACATTTTTACAATGATTTGTTTGCGGTAATTCTCAACACCGCAGAACGCGGCAGAACCGCTACAGAAGTAAATGAAATCAAAGAAGAAAAAATGGTCTTGTTATCACCGTTATTAGACCAAGTTCATAAAGGTTTGCACAGTGTCCACGACTGGATATTCTTTGAAACTATTGAAACAGGAATTATGCCTGAACCGCCTGAAATGATACAAGCCGAAGAACTTGAAACGGAATTTGTTTCAGCTCTTGCAATCGCTCAAAAAGTTAAAGGTATTGCCACTATTGAAAGATATACAACATTTGTTGCTAATATCGCAAATACTTATGACCCGACTGCATTAAAAAAAGCTAATGTCGATAAAATTATTGATGATTATGCGGATATTGCAAATGTTAATCCGGAATATGTTGTTCCGACAGAAGAGGTTAATAAGTACCGTGTTCAAAAACAAAAAGAAGAAGAACAGCAAAAACAAATGATGGCACTTCAACAAGGTTCTGAAATGATTAAAAACATGGGCGGAGTTGACAGTATTGGTGCTGATATGGCAACTCGTATGGGATTATAGAGATTTTACACCTTTGAGGGCGGGTGTATTCTCCTTTCTTTATGTTTGTGAACTTGATTATGCCCTCATTTTTTGTTTTTTGAACACTGGAGATTTTTATGGATAAAAGTGATTTGGAAATTTTATCTAATGTTTTATGTGATAAGGACGGGTTTAAGTTTGTTCTTTTATTACTCGACAAGCTGGGAGCTTTTGATCGCGGAATAAATCCTAATTTGTCGGATAAACAAATTTTTATGACATTAGGGAAACGTGAAAAAGGATTGTGGCTTCTGGATAACATCTACGAAGCTAATCCGGAAAAATATACAGAATTATTAAAAGAAAGGAGAAAAATTTATGCCACCGGAAAATGATTTAGAAAGAACAGATGATTTGAGTATTCAAAATGATGATTTAGAGACTAATTCTCAAGACTTAAATCCTGCTGATGGCAATAGTAATGAAGGTGCTGAAAATCCGCAGGAACAACAAAACAAAGAAAATGAAGAGGGAAATAGGGATAGCGAGATTTACGGTTCTCCAGAAATTTTTGACTATTCTGATGTATCTTTGCCGGAGGGGATGGAACTCGACAAAGAAATGGTAGGCAAGTTTGATGTAATTGCTAAAGAACTCAATCTTTCTAACCAATCTGCTAACAAATTGATGAATCTTGCAGTTGAGCTAACCGGTAAAAATATGGCTGATGTTACCAATCTTGCAACTGAACTGCAAAAAGCGGAAGCACAATCATACGAGCAGATGTTAAGTCAGGATGAAGAGTTAAACGCATTTTCAGATGAGGAGTACAGCCAGTACTTAACTACTGCAAACTTGGGTGTAAAAGCAGTTGCAACAGAGGGGTTTACGCAACTGTTAAAGTCAAAGGGTTTAACTAATCACCCTGAATTTATTAAAACTTTCCATAACATTGGGAAACTTTGTGAAAATGACAGAATTCCTGATGCGAGAATTCCTGCAGGTACTGAAAGACCAGCGGACATTCTATACGGTTCAAAAAATTAGTTATGTTCGGGTTAACAGTTAATAACTCATTGTTAAGTACTGATTTATTGTTTTGGTGTTGCTTTTAGCTTTTTTCACCGCAATAAATCTCAAGAATAAGAAGGAGATAGAATTATGCCTATTGTGGGAGATACTTATTTGACCTTGAAGGACAAATTAGCTCAAACCGAAAACGGAAAAGTTACAAGTACAATTATTGATTTACTTGCTCAAACAAGTTCTGTTTTAGATGATGCCATTGTTAAAGAATGTAATAACGGTGATTCTAACAAAACTACTGTAAGAAACGGTTTGCCGGAAGCAGAATTCAGACAATTCTATGACGGTGTTCAATGTTCAAAAGGTCAATATACACAAATTACCGATTCAACAGGGATGCTTGAAGTTTATTCCGAAGTTGACAAAGACCTTGCTGATATGAACAGTGATACTAATCAATTCAGATTAAATGAATCACTTGGATTTATTGAATCAATGAACCAAACAGTTGAAGAAAATTTATTCTACGGTAATAAAAAAACTAATCCTGCCGCATTTGACGGGTTAGCAAACCGATATAATAAATTATCTACCGATGAAAAATCTATCGGTAACTGGGTTATTGATGCAGGCGGTGAAGGTACAACAAATACTTCTATCTGGTTTGTAACTTGGGGAGATTTGCATACTCATCTGCTTTATCCAAAAGGTTCAAAAGCAGGTTTGCAACATGAAGATAAAGGACAGCAGACTAAAGAATTACCTAACGGCAAAATGTATGAAGTTTATAGAGACTTGTACAAATGGTTTGTCGGCTTAACTGTTAGAGATTATCGCTCTACTTGCAGAATTGCAAATATTGATGTTTCCAAACTCGGTACTAAAGATGCCGCTGATTTGATTGACAAAATGGTTGATGCATTCAATCAGATTGATGATTACAACAAAACAGGAAGAACCGTTATTTACTGCAACAGAAAAGTTAGAACATTCTTGCATAAACAGGCTATGAATAAAACAAATGTTCACCTCACTTTAAATGAAGTCGGCGGAAAGAAAATTGTTGAGTTCTTAGGCATTCCTGTAAAAACTTGCAACAAAATTCTAAATACAGAAGATAAAGTTGCATAAGTTGAAACACCTCACCTTATTTAATAAATGAGTTTTGAGAAGTTTCCTCTCTGAAACTTCTCTTTGTTATGTACTTCCAACATAGGAGAAATAAATATGTTAATTGATAGTCAAAATCAGTTTTCTAACAACCAGAAGATTACAACTGCGGTTGCATCTGATAATGTTGTTAAAATGTCTGACGGTTTTCTTAATGAAGTTGCTTTCGGTACTCAAATTCCGTTACTTGTTCAAGTTGTTGAAACTTTTGCAGGTGCGGCAAATTTAAAGGTTGATGTTCAAACTTCTGCTGATGCTGAATTCACCACACCTACAACACTGGTATCTTCAACACTTACTGCCGCTGATTTGAAAGCCGGTTCTAAATTCCCGATTTCTTTCATGCCAAAAGGTAATCTCGGGTATATGAGGTTGTATTACACTCCGACAGCCGAAGCAAGTAAAACAATTACAGCAGGTGCGGTTACTGCCGGTGTGATTGCAGGACACGATAATTCTTATCAGGATATGTAAATTTATTAGTTAAAAACAAGAATAGTGTACAGTGATGACTGACATATTCTTTTTATAGAGGGTGCCTTTTAGGTTACCCTCTATTCCATAAAAAATAAGGAGAAAAATTTATGAAAGTTATGTGTAAGATAAAAGCCTTCTACAAAGGCAGTATTGTTAAAGTCGGACAAATTATAGAAATCACCGACAAAAAATGTCCGCCATGGGCTAAACAGATAAGTGGTTCGGTTTCATCAGAAAAATCAGAACTCGATAAATCCGGAGAAAGTAATAATCCGAACCATACAGAAAATGAAAGCACAGACAATGAGCTTGAAAAGAAATCAGATGCTGAATTAGCTAAAATACTTGATGATTTAATCACTAAATGTTGTGAAAAAAATCTTGCTCCTGAAGGTTTAGAAAAACTTACTGTTATTGAACAGATTAAAACATTACAATCAGAACTTGATAAATCCGGAGAAAGTAAATAATGTGTGATTTGGGTATTACCGCTATTGTTACATCCGTTGTGGCTACTGCATTAAGTACCACAATGGGTGTTGTTTCTTCGGTTCAGCAAGGGAAATCCGCTCAAGCTCAATACAATTATCAAGCTGAAATCAATCGCAGAAATGCTGAAAAGGCTCAAGCAAATGCCGATATGAAACGGCAGGAAGGTATCGAAGAAGCTCGCACACAAAGAATAAAAACATTACAGGCTATCGGAAGCCAGCAAACGGCAATGGCGGCAAACGGATTTGATATATCGTCAGGTACTAACCTTGATATTATTGAAGATTCAGCCGCAACAGGTGAACTGGATGCTCTTACAAAGCAATACAACAAAGAAACAGAAGCCGTTGCATACGAAAATCAAGCTGATAATTTCAACAATCAAGCAAACCTTGATACTTTTGCCGGAAAGAATGCCTATAAAGCAGGTATAACAAATGCTGTCGGCTCAGGTTTAAACGGATTGGGAACAGTCGCAAATGTCGCAGGCAAATGGTATTCAAATAATTCTATTGGAAATAAAACCTATCGTCCTAATACAAAATTAGTTTCAGGCGGTGTTAAAGGCGACAACATTACTTTTGCTTAAAAACACACTGGGGGATTTTCCGCCTGTGCAATCAAAGATTGCTACATTCACTACACTCACGTTATGTTCATAACGGCGGTTTAGAACGGTTACAAACAGAAACGAAAACTCATCGTTTCCGTTTTCTGTTTTTCACACACTTAGGAGAATTTATGTCATATACAAAAACAAAAATCTTCAATTTGGCATTAAGCCATCTTGGAGTTTCAATACTACTTCAAAATAGTATTGAGGAAGCTCCTGAAGGTCTTTTGATGAACAATTTTTATGAAGTGGCACGTGATACCGTGCTTGAGGCTCATGATTGGAGCTTTGCTAACGGATATAAAGAATTATCAGTTGGATTTGAAAAATCGCTCGATCCAAATTTTAGTTTTGCTTTTGCATATCCGAATGATTGCATATCACCTCGTGCCGCAATTGACCACTATGACAAGAAAGAAAAAATCGCACATCCTTCTACTGATTCAACCGGAGCAAAAATAATTCTTACAAATTGCAATCCTTGCACTCTTCGTTATACCAGAAGGGTTACTAATGAAAATCTTTTCACCGCACCGTTTGTTAATGCTCTTGCATTTTATCTTGCCTATTTATCAGCTCAAGTAATTGTCGGGTCTGCAAACAAAAAGAATACTTGTTTGCAGGATTATCAAATTGCTATTCGCAACGCGATTGTTACGGATGCTCGAAAAACAGAGATTAAAGACCAAGACGATACTGATTATACGGATTACAGATAAGTAACTGGGGGATTTTCCGCCTGTGCAATCAAAGATTGCTTCACTCACTACACTTCCGTTACGTTCATAACGGCGGTTTAGAACGGTTTCATACAAAAACGAAAACTCATAGTTTCCGTTTTGTATTCTACACACAGGAGAATTTATGCCAACAAGATTAACTCAATCATCCTTTACAAGGGGTGAACTTTCGCCGCGTTTGGATGCGAGAACACAACTTGAACAATATGAAATAGGTTTAAAAACTGCTAAAAATGCGATTATTCATCAAGAAGGCGGTATCTCTAACCGTATGGGATTAGAATATTGCGGTGTTGCAAAATATTCTGATAAAGAAACCCGTTTAATGAAATTTGTCTTTAATTCTGAACAAACTTATATGTTAGAGTTCGGGGATAAGTACATAAGATTTATTAAAGACGGCGGATATATCATTAACGATAATGATGAAATTGTTGAAATTGAAACTCCGTACTTAGCAGAGGATTTGCCATATATTAAACGTTCTCAAGCAGGTGATTATTTAACGCTTACGCATCCGAAATATCCGACAAAAAATTTAGTCCGTAATTCTCATTATATTTGGACACTTGAAGACATAACTTTTGAGCCTGCAATTTCTGCACCGCAAAATGTAAAAGCTGTGTGGAAAGGTGCAACAAGTTCCAATACTAGAGAATATCAATATATTGTAACCGCAGTAAATATTGATAATAATGAAGAATCGAAAGTAAGTGCCGTTGCCAAAGCTACAGGACACCGCGAAGCAAACTGGACAACCGAAGAATATATGACAATTACATGGGCGGCAGTTACAGGAGCTACAGAATATAATATTTATCGTTCTGTTAACGGTGTATTTGGTTATATTGGCAATGCCAAAGGTACAACATTTACGGATGATAAAATTGAGCCTGATTTATCTTCATCTGCTCCATTATCTAAAAATCCGTTTGCAAATAACAATAACCCATCTTGCTCATGTTATTATCAGCAACGAAAGGTTTATGCAAATTCAAACAATGACCCACAAACATTATGGGCTTCTCAAACTGCCGCAATAAATAACTTTAATATTTCCAGACCGTTAATTGCTACTGATGCAATCACACTTAATATGGATGATAGGGAAGTTAACGAAATCAGACATCTTATTCCAATGAAGGATTTAATTGTTCTAACTTCAAATTCCGAGTGGAAAGTTAACGGTACAGATGGTGTTTTCCAAGCAAACCCGACACCTGCGGCGGTAATTCAATCTTGTTACGGGTCAAGTCATGTTGAACCTGTTGTGTCAGGTTCTATGGTTTTATTTGTTCAAGCCGGCGGCTCGGTAATTAGAGATTTGGGCTGGGATTACATGTCTGATGGTTATGACGGAGATGAACTTTCCTTATTCTCATCACACCTGTTTGAAGGTAAAGAAGTTAAATGTATGGCTTATGCTAAAGAGCCGTATAGAATGTTATATGTCATTTTCACAGACGGAACCTGTGTAACAATGACATATAATAAGAAACAAAAACTTTGCGGATGGACAAGATTTGAAACTGACGGAGTATTTGACTGGGTTGATATTGTTAGGGAAGGTCTTGAAGATGTTGCTTATTTTACTGTTTCCAGAAAAATTAACGGAGAAACTGTTAAATTCATTGAACGAACCAAAACACGAGTGATAAATAATGCGGCTAAAGGTTTTCTTGTTGACTGCGGTTTATCTGCTGAATTTGATGAACCTGTAACAACAATAAGCGGTTTAGACCATCTGGAAGGTCGTGAAGTAATTGCAAATGTTAACGGCGGTATTATTGAAGGTCTTGTTGTTAAAAATGGCTCTGTAACTTTACCTAAAAAAGCAAGTTCAATTGTTATAGGTTTGCCGTATGAATTTGAGCTGGAAACTCTTAATATAGAGGGTGAAAATACTCAAGGTTTAACTAAGTTAATCAATTTTGTTAGTGTAAAATGCTATAAATCACGTGAAGATTTTCTTATTTGCGGAGCAGACGGCAGAGCATTCAGAAATCCAAGATGTGATGATTCTATAAATCACAGCGAAAATCTTTATTCTAAAGATATCAGCAGAACTGTTTTAGCCAGACCGCTACAAAATGCTACAGTCAAGATAAAACAGAATTATCCATTACCTGTAACTATACTTTCAATTTCAGCACTGGTAGATGTTAGAGATAACGAGAATAACTAAAATGTATCGTAAACAAAAAAATGAAAAAGATGTTTTATATATTCTTGACCATTTGCGTAAAGATGACCTTGAAGAAGTCAAAGCTATTCACGGTGAACATTGGAGAGAAAAAGTTTATGAAGACATCATGAAAACTGATTTTGATGTTCTTATTGGAGTGTCAAAAGATGGCGATATCCCCGTTTGTATGGGTGGAGCTTGGCACCTTGATAAAGATGAAGATGGTGTCGGGGTTGTTTGGATGCTTTGTACTGATGAGATTGTAAAACATAAGATTTGTTTACTTCGGGAACTGAAAAAAGAATTCAAAAAATATGATAAGCAGTTCTGGTTTCTTTATAATTTCATCTATTACAAAAATGATTTTGCAAAAAACTGGCTAAAATGGCTCGGTTTTAAATTTGATAAACCGCGTCCGCCGCAATTGAAAATTCCTGAAGGATTTGAATTGTTTTATCGGTTAAGAAAGAAAAAAGGTTTAAGCATAGATTAGGAGATATTGAAATGCCGCAAATTCCACAGGTTGTAAGACAGACCGGTTTAGATGGTAAAGCATTACCTTATGAACATCTTAATATTGATGCGAACACATCCGGTGCAAGTATTGCACACGCGAATAATAATATTACAAATGGTTTGAATAATATAGCAAATGTTGTTAGTAATATAAATGAAATCCGCGAACAGGCAAAGGTTACGCAGTTTAATAATGCAATTGAGCAATGGAAACAATCAACATTACTTGATAAAGAAAACGGATATTTTGTAAAACAAGGTCAGGATGCTTCCGGCAAAAGTGAAGAAATCATGAAAAGTTATGATGATTTTGTTCAGCAATGGAAAAGTGAAAACAGGCTTTCCAAGTTTTCAATGGATAAAGTTGATGCAATCGGTACTAATAAACGAACAGGCATATTGAATAACGTTACAAATCACGATTTACAGCAAACAAATAACTGGGCTATGACAGAAGGAAAGTTAGGGGTTGAAAATGCCATAACAAGTGCCGTTGCAGACAGAAACAATCCCGATAATATTGAACTGCAAATCGCTAACATTAAAAGTATTTCAGAGTGGCAAGGTCAGCAACAAAATTTAGATGCAAAGTCAATTGAAGCGTTAAAAAAGTCAAATATCTCAACTGCTTACACTTCTGTACTTGATGCTAAATTGCAGGAAGGTGATTTGTCTGCCGGTGAATTTTTTGAACAACATAAGAATGATATTGACCCTAAATACCATTCACGCTATATCGGTGCAATAAAAAATGAGGAAGATAAATACAAATCAAGACAACTTGCAAATGATATAATTTCAAATTCAGCAAACGAGCAGGAAGCTATCAGGCAAGCAGAAGCAATCAAAGATATAAATATGTCAGATGTGGTGTTATCAAGAGTAAAACGACATTATTCTCAAGAGGAACATTTTAAAAATCAGGCTGAAAAAGAAGCTCTAAATAATTTCTATGAGAAGGCTGTACTAGCCGAAAAAAATGGTGGAACTTTATCCTATGATGATATCCCCGATATTTTAGATCCTGACGTTAAATTAAGTCTTATGAATTATGTTAATAAAAACGGATTACCAGAAACAGATAATCAAATTTGGGAAATGTTATATGATAAATCCGTAAATGATGCTCAAGGATTTGCAAAGGAAGATTTGAACAAATACAGAGGTTTTTTATCTGACGGAGAATATAAACAATTTCACCAAAAACAGGAAGATATCAAAGCTGGTAAATATTACAGCAATATAAAAGATGATGACAAAATGATACAAGCCGCATTAAAAGAAATGGGGTTAGACCATGGAAATAATCCGTTATGGAAAGATGGCGGAGACACAAGAACTACGGCATTCAATGAAATAAAAGCCTTAACCAGAGAATTTGAAGCCAGAAAAGGCAGAAAAATAACTGATGATGAACTTCAAAATATAACTAATTCTTTGGGATATAAAGGTTCTGATGGGGTTCAACTTTATAAGCATTTAGAAAAGGGGATGAATATCAGAGCCGGATTTATTAAAGATGTTATGAATGACTTTGTATATTATCAAAATCAACATAATGGGCAAATGCCGCCTGATTCAGAAAAATATAAAATCATCCAAAAACGTGTATCGCAAAAAGCCGAAGAAAAACGGACGAAAGCACAACAAATGGTAAGTGATTTTTCAAAAAGTGAAAATGTTATGAAAAATATTGCATACACAAATCCGAAACCGAATGAACAAAAAGTTCTTACATATTTTGCGGATAATCAAATTCCGACACTTAGTAAACAGCTCGGTTTAAAGTTGACAGTAACAAGCCGCTGGAGAAATCAAGCCGGTTCTTATCATTCAGTAGGCAGAGCAGCTGATATATCTATGTCTGAACATTCTGTGCAAAACAGAATAAAAATTTATCAGAAATTATTAGCTTTGCCAAATGTACAGGCTATCGGAACATCTGACCCGAACATACTTACTCATTTTGCAGGTAATCGAAAAATTGTTGATGAAAGAAAGTATGACAGACAACACGGTACAAATCACGTGCATCACGCTCATGTTACCTTAATAAATGCTAATCCTGCAACGAATAAGGTTGTTGCAAAAAATAATGTATATAAATTTTAGGAGCAGTAATGACAGTTGATATAACACAAGATGAAATGAATATATTAAATCTTAACGGTATTTCTGCCGAAAGTGCAAAAGCCCGTGTGGATTATTTGAGAGCTACAGGACTTGATGATAATATAATAAGACAACAGTTTACTGATACTATAAACGAATTAAAACCTATTACTAAAATAAGTGCTAACGATAGTGCAAAAATTCAGAACTGGCAAAAGCAAGGTGCTATAACACCTTTTGAACAAGCAAAAAGAAAATCCGTAGTTTTTAATGGAACTTATGATAATATCGATAAAAATGCAAATTTAGGTCTCTCAGAAGAGCAAATCGCAAAACGGAATGAATATGACCGTATAAGAAAACAACGTGAACTAGATTATGAGAATAGACAAAAAGAATTGGAACAAGAAAAAGCCATACTCAAAGCTCAAAGAAAGGCTAAGAATGCTGAACGAGATAAAAGAGTTAATAACGGAACTGCGTCATTTTTTGACAGAGTGGGTTCATATCTTGACAGACAAGCTGAAATAAGCGAAAGAACAAATATACAATATCAGCCTGATGATATTGTTATACAAATGTCTGGTGTAAATAAACCGAAAAATATTGATAAATCTAAGCCTATCGGGTTTAGGGAATCACTTGGAAATAGTTTTATGACAGGTTCATGGCTTCCTTATGCTGGGGGGTATGTTAGCGAAGCTGATACAAAAAAAGCTAGAGAAATAGCACAGCATATCCGAAATGGTGAATCAATCAGACAAGATGAACTGGATTTTATAAATCATAAATTAGAACAACATCAAGAAGAAGCGGTTCGGGGTTATACTTGGGGCGGAAGTATTGCAAAAGATTTTTTACCATCTTTAATTCGTTTTGGCGGAGAAATGGCTACAGGCGGCTGGGTATTAAAAGCTATGGGGCTTACAAAGGCATTGCCGGCAACTGCAACTATAGGTCAAAAAGTAATGCACGGTGCTGGTGAAATGATAAAAACCGGTACAGTGAATACTATTTTGCCGCACGGATGGAACGATACTTTTCAAAATTATCAAGAGCGGATGTTTAATAATGAAGTCCAATTGACAGACAAAGGTCAATGGATTTTTCAAGAATCAGAAGAAAAACCTTCAACTGCATTTATGAAATCATTAGGTCAAACATATATTATGTTTGCATCGGAAGCATCAGGAGAATTGTTAGGCATTCCTGTCAAAGGTGCTACTGCTGCAGTAAATAAATATATCGGGTCGCCAATAAGTAAATATCTCCAATCAAATAAAGCTCTTTGCGATTTCGTGAAAAAATCCATTCCTGAATTTTCAAAGTTATATGAAAAAATGAACAATTTACCGGTTAAAGGAGAATGTGTTGACTGGTTAAAATCTAAGGTTAAATTTGACGGTTTCTTTGAAGAATTAGGTGAAGAAGTTGTCGAAGATGTTTTAAACCTTACAATCGGTACAAATAATGAAAAAAGAAGTCTTGAAAATTATGCTAAAGCAATTTTTAAATCACCTGATGAATGGGCGGTTCTTGCCGGTGCAATAGCATTACAAGGCGGAACTTTATCCGTTGCATCACACGTGCTGGGTAATCATCTTGAACAAAACGGTGCAACAGATGAACAAATTGTTGATATATTGCAAAATCTTTCGGAAGCCGACAAAGAACAGGTTGTTGAAAATCTAATCCAAAACGGTGAATTAAACATTGATTCAACAATGGAGCAACGTATTGAAAAAAATATCAATACTGTAACTGAATCACTACTTCAATCAGGAAAGTTTACAGATAAAGAGCAGGCTGAAAAGGTTGCAAGGCTCGGCGTTTCTATGCTCTCTAACATTTCAGAAAAAACAGGGATTTCAGCAGAAGACCTAATCAATGAAGATATGGCGGAAATTGAACAGATTGACAGGGAAGAATTTGTTGATTCTGATAATGTATTGCAAGGCTCTGTTGTTTATAACCGTAACGTGCCGAGTATTGGAGAATATCTTGATAAGCTTGTGGAAGATTACAACAATCTGCCGGCTGACTATGACAACACCGAAGATATTGAACGTCGTATGGCTGAAATGGATATTCTTGGCAAGATTGCAAGTGGTGAGGAATTATCGCTTGAAGATACCGAAAAAGTAAATGATTTAATAGCAGATTACGAAGCAAAGGGTAATGAGCAGTTTGCTGATGTCGTGCGTGCAACTCTTGATAATCTGCAAAAATCAAATAACAATATTGAAAAACATTTTGGCGATACGGCTCAAAATATTACTCAAAATATTAAATCTGACATCTTAAATATTTTGGAAGAAAACGGACTTGATAAGTCTGAGTTTAATTTTGAAGATGTAAGGATTTACGGTTCATACTCCACAGGAACAAACAAGGAAACTTCTGACCTTGATGTTATTGTACAGTATTCAGGTTCAATGCGTGAAGATGATGCTTTCAATATGCTCAATGATGAAAAATTGACAATAGAGGATGTGAACGGCAGAACGGTTGAAATTGATATCAATCCGATAAATGTTGAACAGTCAGGCACTGTTGATGAAAATTTGAAATACTTTGAAGGCTTAGAGCCTAAATCTCAAAGATATAATCAAGCGGCTATGATTTCCGGTATAAATCCGAAACAAAGAATTGATGTTATTGACCTGACATCAAAATTTTCTAATGCTAAAAAATTGACAAGAAAAGATTTGAGTAATTACATTAAAACCCTTATTGGTACCTCTCTTAAACCAAAAGATAAAAAAACTATTTTGAATTTTGTTAAACGTTCTAAAAGAATAGGTAAACCAGATATCTATATACCTAATCATATTGCGAATTCCAGCAAAGTTGAAAAAAAATATAAAGGCGAACGTAATACAGCAGTCAATAATATTACAGATTTAATTCAAAATTCTGTGCTGATTGATATTGAACCAAATCACAAAAAAACATCAAAACCGGATATTGATAATTATTTAAGATTTTATGTACCTGTCAAAATCAATTCTGATATTTATACGGTTAGAATTATTGCTGAAAATAATACAAAAAATAATTTGTTCAATATTTTAGACGGAAATATTTATGATGTAATTATAGATAAAAAGATACAGGCTTCCGCACTCATACCTGCTAATAAGCAGAGAAGCATAATGAAACCTGCATCTAATAATAGTATAAACGGTAATGATACAAATATCAACCCTGAAACAATTACTATTGAAGAAATGTTAAAAGGTGTTCAAAGTGCAGATGGTAAAGCCTACTATCAATCTGTATATCATGGAACACCGCACAGGTTTGATGAGTTTTCGCTTGATAGTATCGGAACTGGTGAAGGTCATCAAGCTCATGGCTGGGGTTTGTATTTTGCCGGTAATAAAAATGTTTCTGAAGAATACAGAAAACTTTTATCAAAATCATTGAAAAATGCTAAATATGATAATGTGCCAATTGGGAAAACAGAATTAAACCTATTATATCCTAGTGTAATGGAAGCACTTACATTAAAAAGCAAAGAAAGTGCTATTAAAGAACTAAACAAATTAAAAACAGATTATGAAAAAAGCAAAGACAAAACAGGATTTATAGGTAATGCGGCACGTGCATTTTTAAGTGAATATCCTCGACAGCTTAAAATATTAAATAATATTGATGAAAACAAAATTACAGGTGTTAATAAAGGTCAATTATTTGAAGTTGATATTCCTGAAAGTGATGTGTTGCTTGATGAAAACAAAAAAATAAAAGAACAATCTAAAAAAGTAATTAAAGCATTGCAAGAATTATGCAGAAATGAAGGTTTTAACTATATGAAACTGGTTGCAGGTTTTGGCGAAAAATCAGAACCTCAAACAGGAAAACAAATTTATTCAAATTTGCGTAATTATGTACAGTGGCAAGCTGAAAATAATGGCAATAAAATAAGTGATGAAAATTCTGCAAAAGAAGCAAGTTTATTACTAAATAAATACGGCATCAAAGGCATAACCTATGACGGCAGACAGGACGGTCGTTGTTATGTTATTTTTGATGACAAGGCTATCAAGGTTCTGAAAACTTATTATCAGGCACAACGTCAAAATAAATTATTCATAGATAATGAAAAAGCCGAGGAGATAGCTGACCGTTTGACTAAAGTCAAGGGGTCGTTTATTCCTGCGGAAAATTTGATTAAGCTGTTCAAGGATGCGGACGAAAGTACCATCGTTCACGAGTTCGCCCACTGGTGGCTTGAAAAACTTGTTAAGTATTCCGCCGAATCAGAAGAACTGCAAGAAGATTTGAAAGAAATCAGAAAGTTTGTAAAAAATCACGGTGAGCCGTTTACAACAGAACAGCATGAACGTTTTGCCAGAGGATTTGAAGCATACATCCGTACTGGTTCAGCTAAAACAAATCGACTAAAAAAATTGTTTGAAGATTTTAAGAATGCTTTATTATCTTTGTATGACAGCATTAAAAGTCTTGGTTTTGATGAAAATGAAATTCCTGAAATCAACAACCTATTTGACCGTTTGCTTACAACAGAAAACCAGCGTATTCAAGCCGCTGTATTTGACCGTTGCAACAATATTCAGGCTCAAATATTAGAAATCCGAAATAATCAGGAAAAAGAATTAGCAGAAATTGACGAGATTTACAAATCAAATATCGAACGAAATCTGAAAGATACACGAAAACAAAAGCAGGTTGAAGAATATTTACGGCTTGCAGATAAAGCTACAAGCCGTGTGCCTAAAGCTGTCAAAGAATATCAAAGCAGATACAGAAATGCAACGTTTGAAATCTTAGAAAAAGCTACAGGTTACAAACGTCAATTTATTGCAAATCCTAAAAACTGGGAAAAAGTTCAAGATAAAATTGAGAATATGGCTGACCCGTTTTCAAGTGGTAACGGAATGCAGGCAAGCTGGAGAGAGTTTTACGCTGATTCCGGTGTAAGTTATGACAATATGGAGACTGATGGCGATTACAATCTTGCTTATCAGGCTTTTGATGTTCTCCAATCAGATAACTATTTACCGCAAGAAACATTTGAGGGTGAAGAAAAAATTGGTAAATTCTTCGGCACGTTTGATTATCTTGCAGGAAAAGTTATGTCTTTACGCGGAGAGAACAAAGATGCCGCATTTGAAGCTTTGACTTCTATTTTTGACAATATTCCTGCTATGCCTGATGCAGCGATGCAGGAAATTCACGACAAGTTAAGCGATATTTCAGACACCTTCATTGAGCAAAAATCTAATGAACGTTCAAAAGGTCTTAGAAACGTTTCTCTAACATCACAGTTAAGAACTTTTGTATCTCACAAAATGCACGAGATGAAGGCTTATGACCCTGAAACAAAACGTCATATCAGATTATCGGAAGTTAACAAGCTGTATTCACTATTAAAGTATGCTACAGATGTACAGGCAACAAAAGAAATTATCCGCACAATAAATGCTCACGCAATCAAACAGCTTGAAAACCGTCAAAAACATATCCTGCATAAAGAAATTCAAAAACAGGTTAAAATAAATTCTAAGCTTATAAAAGTCGGAGCATTGAAACGTGGCAAATTTGATTGGAAAACCAATACCGTTTTTGCTGACCTTCAACAAATGAACAGGTTATCTCAAGAAGATGCAAAAAAAGAATATCTTAATTTAATCAACGCAGATAATGCAGTTCTCGGAGAAGAAAGGGAATCGATTGAAGATAATCCTACAAGCAGGCTTGATGCTCCTACAGATTTTCAAAAGAGTTTAAAAGTTAAGTTTTTGGAATACAAAGCTAACAAAGTAAACAATTTGAATTTGACTGCAACCCGTACACTGCTTGAAGATATTCTTGAATTAAAGTTCGAAGGCAGACGTGCGAAAAATGATGAAGAATTAAAAAAAGCATTATCCCGTTATGATTATCAAACAGACCTTGTAAGTATCATTAATGCAAATGCTAATAATGAGTCTGCAAAATTTATTGCTAGATTTGTTGCAGGGGATTTGCCGTTAACATCAGAAGGCACATTAGCAAACTGGGAAAGTTTATTAACTTCAACCTTTAACCGTGAAACTGCTAAAAAATATTCGCTCCTGAAGACTGAATCAGATGTGGAAGTTTTTGCACACAGAAAATGTTTAGAGTTTTACAACAAGGCTCTTGATATTTACAAGTTAAGACGTTCTAATGACGGGGCAGTTAATAAAGCTAAGAACTTATGGGATAAAGCACTTGATTTTGACAACATTCAACCGCTTGTTAAGTTGTTCAATGAATATGAAGATGAAGTGTATTCGTTTAAACAAATAACCTTCAACAAAGATACAGAAAAATTTGTTAAAACAAATGTTGAAATATCTCATGCACAATTGATTACATTGTATGCATGGTCATTAAATCCGGAGCTTAAGAAACGTCTTATTACTCAATTTGTGGGTGAAAATCACCCTGAGGGAGAGCAACGACTCAATGATATGTTCTCAAAATTATCTGACCAAGACAAGCAATTTGCGTGGGCTATGGTAGATATTTGCGACAGTATGTATGAAGATACAAACGAAGTATTTATCAGAACTACTGGTTTATCTCTGCCGCGTGTGGATAATTATATCCCGTCAAAAACCGAGCGTATCGGTTCAGACCTTGATATGATGCACGAAAATATGTTGCGTTCAACAAATCCTTCGTTTATTAAACAGAGAAAAAATTGTGGCCGCATAAAAATGGACCCTCAATCTCCGCTTGCGATAATCTTGCCGCATATTAACAAAACAGCACGTTACATTGTGATGTCTGAAAAAGTTAATTTCTACAACCGGATATTTCAAGCACCTGATGTGAAAGCTGCATTGATTGAAAGCTACGGTAAGAAGTCCGGAACAAAAATTCATCAGGTATTATTGAACCAGCTGGCGACATCTACTTATGAAAATTATGCAAGAAGTATAACTGTCGGTAAAAACCTCATAGACACCGTTGCAAGTAATTACATAACGTCCAAAATCGGCGGCAATCTGAAAGTAATGTTTTCACAGCTGACATCTGTTATTAACTATGCTGAAAATATGCCAACCCATCTTTGGGCAACGGAGTTCACAAAAGCTCTTGCTAATCCGAAAGAAACAATTTCTTTCATGTTCGATAATTGCGAATATCTTCAAGCAAGGCTTGCCGGAAATTCACAGAATGAGATTATTTCAACACTAACCAATGAATCAGACAAATTCAGAAGTCTAAGAAACTGGTGTACATCAAATACTAAATATGGCGATATTTTAGCTATTATATTTGGCGGAAAGCCTTACGTTGATTACTTAATGAAAAATGGAAGGACAAAAGAACAGGCATTTGAAAAGTTTGTTGAAGATACCCTGCGTTCGCAACAATCAGGGCATAACTCCGCAACGTCTGCGTGGCAGAAAAAACAGGCTCAAAACGCTTTTACAAGAATGGTTTTTGCATTCAATAACACAAACCTGCAATACGAAAGAAAGTTTATTGATGCGGTTTCAAATTACGTAAAAGGAGATATTTCAAAGCAGGAATTTTTGAAAGCTATTGCAATATATAAAGTATTCAACCCGATTTTATTTACATCATTTTTAACCAATCTTTCGCTTTCGTCTTTGATTATGGGATTAGCGGGCGGTGATGATGATGCGTTATTAAACTTCGGCGGAGATATTTTCACTGCGATAATTTGTTCAAACCTTAAGGCTTATGGCTTCTTAGGAATAATAGCTAATGCAATAACATCTGCTATTGCCGCAAAAATGACCGGCGGTAGATATTTCCCTGATACTTTGCCGCTTATTTCGGATTTTGAAAGTTCGATGCAAAAACTTTTAAGGGGTAAAAGTCTGGAGTTTTCAGACTATATCGAAATGATTGCAGGTGTCGGAGATTACTCAACCGGAGTTGCCACGACAAGATTATACAATGCCGCAGGCGGTATCAGTGATATTGCTCAAGGTGAAATCGGTACAGGCTTGTTGCGTATGACAGGTTACGGCAAGTATCGTGCAACTGTAGGAGCTACAGGAAAACCGCCTGAAAGAGGTAAGTAAGATATAGACAGCAGAGGAATTTTATAATAAGATGACTGTAGGGTAGTACCTAAACTCCCGCTGACACACGCGATTATACAAAGAAATCGGTCAGAGAGGGGGTGATGACATGACCAAAGGAATAATAAAAACCGTTATAACGGTAATTATAACGGTTTTACAAATTCTATTAATTTGGTTATAGGGTACAAAGTGAAGTCCGCGATATCCGTCTAAAGCTATCGGGGGCTTCCCCCTATATACACATTATTTACGATTTTTCTCTGTTTGTCAAGTGTTTGTGATTATAAAAGGAGAAAAATTTATGAATGAGAAAGATTATAAACCTTTACGACTTGATGGCAATGGTGTAACTAAAGATTTTGCTTACGAATGGAAAACTCTTAAAGAAACTGATTTAATTATTCAAATTGAAAATATAAACGGAGAAATAAAAACTCTTAACCTTGGTTCTGATTATGATGTTAATATAGAAATAATGGGCGGTAATGTCATTTGTAAAACTGCTCCAACTCCTGAAGAAAAAATTATAATCAGTCGAAAAACTTCACAATATCAGTCAAAAGGTTATTCAACTTCGCCAGGATTTCAAAGCTCAGCAATTGAAAAATCATTTGACCAAGTTTCGTGTAATTTACAAGAAATGGATTACAACATTGAAACTTTTAAAACAAACTTTTCATCAGAAGTTAACAAAAATATTGATGATTTTAAAACGGCTACGGATAACCTGATAAATGAATTTAAACATGATACTGATGAAAAAATTTCAAATCTTGAATCCGAAACCGACAAAAAATTAACACAGGTAAATGAAGCTGTAAATCAATTAAACAGGCTTGATGAAATTGTGGAAGAATGCGAACAATCTGCAAACAAAGCCGAAGAGCAATCAAATATTGCGAAAGAACAGGCTCAAGAAGCAACAAACAAAGCTAATGATGCAATAACTACAGTAAATAATGCACTTACAAACATACAAAATGCGGCAGATTATGCAACGCAAAAGTTGAAAGGTTTGCAATATCCTGTCTTTTGTTTTAATTCAGGCTTAGTTAATGAGCAAGGGCAAGCCGCTTTATGTTCGTTAGAAAACGACATACTAACACAGCACGCACCGTGTGTTTGCACTACTTCTGACGGGCAAACATTCATTGTAAATGAAGATGTTACACTTGACATTTCCGAGTTATCTGACGGTGATTACAATGTGTTCTACTACCCCGAAACCCGTGAGATGAAGGCATACGCTAACACTGTGTATATTCAAGATTATCAACCGTCTGCGTGGGTTGAAAATGATATCTGGGTTGATACTTCTGTTATGCCGTATGTTACACGACAGAATATTTCAGGTGTTGGTGAAATAGTTAAATGTGTCCAAAATGCCCATCTGGTAAGGGTTTCGGGGGGGGTAGAATAGCAATGCCAGCCTACAATTCCCCTGTTTTGTCTAATGTTTTGAAGACAAAATTAGAAAACACATTACTTCATAACAAACTTACAAATTGTTTTACCAAAATTCCGCAGATGATTAAAGCAAATATTGTTGAAGATACATTAACAGTTTACGCAGGGTCAAGATGTATTGTTCCATACGGAACAGAAGCCCCAACGTATTCAATTGGTGATTATTTGCTGGGTGAAGCTAATAACAATTTGTACAAGATTGTAGATATTCAGTATGACCCGACAGATAAAACACCTGAATTATTCTACTGGTGTGAGCTTCAAAGAGATATAAGCGAGCAAGCTCCGGCTACATCTTCTACGCAGGTTGCAAGATTGGTAGCGTTCAATATTTCCTATGAGTTGAATTCAGCAGGGAAAGAAACACCGCTATTATATAATGCTGCAAGCTGGTCGCAGGATACTTTACCAGCTGATACAACCGGTTATCAATGGTATCAGCCGACAAATAATAAGTGTGTACACGTTACATCAGCACACGCTGTTGATTTTAGTGTACAATCATTCCCTATTTTAAAGGTATTGAGTTCAACAACGCAAGTTTACGGTAGTATTATTCAAACTTTTGACAGTATGGGATATATTGGTCTTTTGCGTTGGTATGACAAATCTCTTGCGGGCTTAGGACCTGACGGGTTTAATACTGACGGCAGTTATAACAATGTTATTGCAAACCCTATCGGAAAGCTTGTTACTATTAACAGCGGAGCCGCTGACAGAGTATATGTTGACCGTTTATATACGAATTCAAACGGAGTCGGAACACGTCAATATCAATACACAAGAGAAGTTGAAAACTTTAGTCAGGTTTTGAGTTTAGACATTAACACTTCTTGGTGTGTATATGTAAAAAATCTGAATAAGATATATATCAATCAGGATGGTATATGGCAGCAAACAACTGCGTTTTACGCATCAGAGATAAATATCAATGCTGATGGAGTGATTGAAGATTTTTCACCACGTAGAGTATTCAGAGCGGCGAATGCAAACGAGTTAGACGGTAAGTGGACAGCAAAAGCGAACTATAGACTTGCTGAAAATGTTGCGTTAAACACTACAAGTTATCAAGATAAAACTTTTGATTTAAGTGAATATTTACCCAAAGATAATAATCTCTATGAAGTTATTCTTAATGTAGATTTACTAACTGGTACTACTGTAGGTAATCAAATGCATATTGCATATATAACAGGTGGTTTGGGATATTATCGCGGGGGCAGGGTAATTACCCGTACAGCGTCAACCGTACTTAGTTCACAAGCAATAACACCTGTTATAACAGCGGCAAGGACATTGATGGTTAAAATTTTGGGGGTTGGTAAGTACACACTGATATTAGAAGGTTATAGAAAGGTAAGGTAAATATGATAACAACTCTAAAACAAAAACCGTACAATTACGGCATACGCAAAGGCAAACCGCCGTTGACGTATAACAACATCTCCAATTGCATAACATCTGCCCCCGAGCTTGTGAAATGGAAGTGGAATAATAATGTCTTCACGCTTGAAGCTGGCAGTATCGTAACGTGGTGTGCTGGTAAAGAACCCCCGACGTTAGGTGTCGGCGATATCTATAACAGTATGCCGATTGTAGATATTTCATGGGATGGCACTGATTTATATTATTATTGCCAGACTCAAGAAGATTACTCATGGGATTGGAACGGTAACTATACAGGTTACCTGTATATGTTTCTTTCTTTTGGCAATAATAGTCTAAATTTTTGGGGATTAGCGGAGGACGGTTGTCAATCAGGTTCAACACCGCCGACAACCGGTAATATTAACTATTATAATGATAGTACAAACCGTTGCCTGCATACAGCAAACGGCGACCAGAGTTTACCGTTGCTTAAAGTATATTGCAAGCCTAATATCGGGGCTATGCAGGTTTCAGATGTGTATAATACCAGTTTAGTTATGGGCAATACTGCATTTTTTCATAAAGATGTTTTGACGAAATTAACAAAAAAATTAAATTCCGCGGATTGTTCTTTAGAAAGTTTTGAGTACAAGACACCGCATATTTACAAGTTACATAATGCAAATAACTTAACCAGACAGAATTCAAGAATGTTCTTTGGTTATGTTCCATCTGAAAAAAGGTATTTTTTAAGTATAAATACAATAAATAATTATTATTCGCAAATTAACGAATTCCAATCAATGGAAGCCATTGACTTAAATTATATTTGTGAAATTGCAAAAAATATTATTATTGTAAACGGTAAATATTATTCATATTCTCCGCGTATGCCATTCCAAGCCGCGGATGTACAGGACTTACAGGGTAGATTTGTTACAGGTCATAAAAGTTTGTTTACCGGTGTAACTATCCCTTCTGGCGGAACCTATGATTTTTCACTTGCTGATTATTTACCAAATGACGGGTGTATGTACGAAGTTTATTTGAGTGTAGCGTCAGCAACATCTGCAACGGCTGGGAATTCGCTCAATATGTATTGCGGGAGTGAGCTAATAACAACAAATATATGTTTATGCAGACAGCAGACCCGTACTAATTCAAGTGTGAATTGTGGTGGCAATGCAATTGTGCCGGTTGGAGTAAACAGAAAAATCAGGATAGGTAACACAGGTTCTGCACCTGCATTAAATACCAGTGCTGTTGTTTGTGGCTATAGAAAAATAGTTTAAGTAGATAGGAGAACTTATGACATATTACATTTTTTTAGAAAACGGTAAATTAAACGGTGCAGGACAGTGTCAACAATTAACAGAAGGTATCGAAAATATCGAAGTTAGCGAGGAGGTTTATAACCTTTATAATGAGGAGCCGGAGAAGTATATTTACTCTGCTGAACCTATTGAAGGGGTTGAGGCTGTTGGTCCCAACATTTACCCTAATCCGGAGTATAACACAATTCAAGCTCAAGCCCGTGAGAATAAATTTAATGAAGAATTTTTTCTAACCTCATTAGGTTACATTCGCCGAAAAGTTACAATGCAAGATGGTACAACAAAAGATTTTCTTACTGACTTATTGCCGTTAATGAAAATCGGTGTACCTATTTTAGCTTATGACAAGCCCGATTTTACAAATGAAGTCACAGAAGCTGAATTTGTAAAATTACAAAAACAGGTAATCATTACAGAGACGTTTCTAGAAGAGTGTCAAGCTCGTGTCATTATTGATTTTTACGGATTTAATCCAATGGATAAATAGAAAGGTTAAGTTATGGGAAGATTTTTAACGGCATCTGCTCGTACGCAGCAGATACCTGAACGTGGTATGTATAAAATTTTGGATAACGAGCTTTACAAGGATGATGACGGCTCAAGCAATTTACATTGGCGGAATTTCATAACAGATAATTTTACGTGGATAAATTCATCCGACTGGGATATCAGATGTTCTCACGGTCATGATATCGGGTGTAAACATCATCAAATTGTTAAAGTTCGATTGACAGAAAAAGAACTGTGGCAAAAAGGTTTCTTAAAAGAACACAAAGGAATGATTGTTTGTTCTGATATCCCTGTAAGATATCTTGAGGTTGTAGATATTTCTGGACACAAAATCAACAATTTATTTTACAGAATGCTACGCGATGCAGATTGTCCAAAAACTCCTAAATATGTTCAATATTTATACAGGGCTGGGGTTTGTCTGAATTTTAACTGGTTTTTAACAGGCAAAAATAAAATTGATTTAAGTCAGCTTTACAACGAAGAATGGAATATGCAATAAGAAGGGGGAATAATGAACTGGGAAACTTATGCACCAATTATTGTAGTGGTGCTTTTATTTATCTGGCAAAACAGAGTTTTTGTTACTCCAGAACAACTGGAAAAGAAACACAGAGAAATCTTAAACGATATGAAAAAAAACTATGTTGAGCTTAACGCTTACAAAGAATCTCAAACGCATATCTATTCCGAGCTTGAAAAAGTTTCTACCGGTATCGAGGATTTAAAAAATTATTTGATGGGAAAGGGTACAAATCATGACAGATAAATTGTTTTTTAATATGTCGGAGCTTATCTATTCTGACACGGCAATCAGATATAACATTAATAATATGCCTGATATCGTACATTTAGATAATATTCAAAAGTTAATCCACTATGTATTACAGCCGATAAGATTACATTATGGAGTGCCGGTAGATATAACAGGCGGTTATCGCTCACGTTTATTATGGCAAAAGCTGAAAGATTTAGGAAGAAATCCTTCAAAAACTTCACAACACCTCACAGGGCAAGCTGCAGATTTTATCGTGAGGGGTAAGAATACAAAAGAAGTGTTTAACTGGATTAAATCTTCAGGAATAGAATTTGACCAGTTAATCTATGAATATGATTCTCAAGGTAATGTCTGGATACATATTTCATATAATCACGGTAAGAACAGACGTCAAGTTATAGACAATTACAAAGGCTGTTAATTTTGTTATCTGGTTATTTTTATCGGTTTGCATGGTTTATCTGTGCAAGCCGGTTTGCATTGCCTGATACCTTATGATAATATAATAAGGTATATTTATACTGGATAGAATATAAAAATTATTCTAAAAAATGTTCTAAACTGTATAAATTAAAAAAATCATATAAAATAAATAAGTGGGTACAAGTATTATAATGAGTGGGTTTCACAAAACAGGTGAATTATTGAAACTATATAAATTAGTAAAAAATAATCCTGTCACGCATGAGGTCGCGAGTTCGAGCCTCGTCGTTCCCGCCATTTAAATTAAGAGCCTTAACAAGAGGCTCTTTTTTAATGCAAAAATCTTTGTGTGTAATCTATGGGTAATCAAATTTTTAAAACATAAACACAAGAATGTGAAACTGAAACACAGACTTGTGCAACTTGAAAAATTTTAGATAATAAAAATATTTAAAACATTGATAACATCAAGTTCTCGTTAAATTACAGTGTGAGCGTATCTTTCAATTGTTGCTACTGTATGTCTTAAATTGTTAAATCTACAACGTAATTTTTCTTTAATATATTACTTAAAGGACAAAACAAAATTTTAATATTTGTAAAAAAAGAATAAAACTTATTCAGAAAATTTGTTCATGTACATTATCACATAAAACACATTAAAAGAGGTTAAAAATGCAAATAGATAGAGTTTCTGCGTTTTCTGCCGGGGATATTGCACCAGTTTTATCAAATAAAAGATATTTAGTGAGTAATGCTATATACTTTAGAAGCAGAGAATTAAAAAATGATACATTTGAGTCAAATAGTTCTAAGATTAGTCTTAAAGCAGAGTCGCTTTCTGATGTAAGATTTGATCGCATAATAAGTGAAAGAGTAAAAAATATTTCACCCTCAAATCGTACAGAGTTAATATCTGAATTGGCTGAAGTTCTGGCGATTAATAAACATACATAATAAAATATTGACTATTATGTTTTATTTTGAAGTTTGTCTAGATATGTTTTTAAAACTATTGCATGGTTAATTTGTGGATTTTTCGCTGCATAAATTAAGGTGACATTATTATTTTTCAAGAGTTTTTTTATGTAATCTATATCTGCCTGATTACAAGAAAGTTCTTTTTTATAACATTTGCTGAACTCTTTAAACTTTTCCGGTTCATGATTAAACCAGACTCGTAATTCAGGGCTCGGAGCAATTGTTTTTAACCAATAATCTATGTTTGCTTTGGCTTTGCTGACACCCCGCGGCCATAATCTATCGACTAAAATGCGAATACCATCATCAGGAGCCGGTTCTTCATATACCCGTTTGATTTTTAAGATACCCATATCTTAATTTGATGTAAGTTGAAAGGTTTTTCAATTACTCCAATTTCTTATTTAAAATCTAAAATCTCTTTCACCTTGTTTTATTTTGGCTAAATTTTCTTCAACAACTGTTCGGATTTTTTTATCTCCAAGAGTTTCAACTTCTTTTTTTACAAGAAATTCGCCGACTTTTCTGGTTTCGTCAGAAGCGTAATCCTGCAAGTATTCTTCCAATGTCATTATTGCATTTGGATGACAGAAGTTATGAATCTGCTGTTCTTTACATATTGCCATGAAACGGTCGCCGACACGTCCT
This sequence comes from uncultured bacterium, assembly GCA_950022495.1. Lineage (GTDB taxonomy): Bacteria > Cyanobacteriota > Vampirovibrionia > Gastranaerophilales > Gastranaerophilaceae > Zag111. The sequence continues at coordinate 90,607 of CATLLJ010000001.1, read as the reverse complement.
TCTCTGTAGCAGGCTGTACAAAAACTCGGTACATAACCAAGTTCCATAAGCCATTTTATTACTTCATCAAGAGTTCTTCTGTCAGAAATATCAAATTGAGCTGTATCTTCTTCTGATTCATCTTCCGGATGAGCGTATCCGCCGACACTGGTTTTTGAACCTCCACTAATTTGTGAAATTCCGAGTTTAAGAACTTTTTCTCTGCATGCTTGAGATTCACGGGTAGAAATAATCATTCCTGTATATGGAACGGAGATTCTTATACAAGCGATAATTTTTGCAAATATATCGTCATCTATTCCGTTATCAAATGTATTTGGATCAATGTCATCAGCTTTTCTTATTCTAGGAACTGAAATTGTATGAGGACCGACTCCGTAAACTGCTTCTAAGTGTTCTGCATGCATAAGAAGTGCTGAAAATTCGTAACGATAAGATTCAAGTCCAAATAAAACACCCAGTCCAACGTCATCAATTCCGCCTTGCATTGCTCTGTCCATAGCTTCTGTATGGTATGTGTAATTATGTTTTGGTCCGGTCAGGTGAAGTTTTTCATAAGATTCTTTATTGTAAGTTTCCTGAAATAATATGTATGTTCCTATACCTGCTTCTTTTAACTTTCTGTAATTTTCAACGGTTGTTGCCGCAATGTTAACGTTCGCACGGCGAATAGCACCATTTTTATGGTGGATTGAATAAATTGTTTTTAGAGATTCTAAAACATATTCAATCGGGTTGTTAACGGGGTCCTCTCCTGTTTCTATAGCAAGACGTTTGTGTCCCATATCTTGGAGAGCTATAACTTCTTCTTTGATTTCTTTCTGTGTCATTTTTTTACGAGGAATATGTTTATTTTTTGCATGGTATGGGCAGTAAACACAACCGTTTACGCAGTAATTTGAGAGATATAATGGTGCAAATAAAACAATTCTGTTTCCGTAGTAATCTTGTTTAATTTTTTCTGCAAGTTTAAATATTTCCTGATTTTTTTCTTCTATATCGCAATCCAGCAATACGGCGGCTTCTCTATGAGACAACCCCTTGCCGAGCTTAGCTTTTTCTAAAATTTTATCAATAAGTTCAATATTATTTTTATTATTTTCTGCGTATTCTAAAGATGCTAAAACCTCATCATTGCATATAAATTCTTCAGCTTTTGTTGATTTTGGATTGTACATTATTCTCCCCTTTAAACAGTCTTTATTCTATGATAAAACTTTAATCAAAAAAGTAAAGCGGTTCAATTTTGAACCGCTTTACTTTTTCTATTATTATTAATAATTATTGTTTGTCTGCAGCAGCTTTTGCTTTTTTGTTAGCACATGCATCTGTGATTGCACCTAATGCCAAACCACCGATTGCACCGGTTATGATGTTAGAAACAACTCCCATTGCTTTGAATTTAGATTTTGCAAGTACTGCTTGAATAATTCCAAGTGCAGGCATTGCAACAGCACCAAGAACAGCTCCTAGTTTTTTACCATCTGAAGCTTTATAATATAAATTACCTTTAGCAGTGGTTTCTACATGATCATCACTTTCAAGAATTGCTTTTTTGTCTTCAGTTGCTAATCTTTGCTGTAAATTAGCACGTTTTTTGTTAATTGCCTTATCTACAATAGCTCCGCAGCCAAGTGCTGTTAAAATAAAGATAGGCAGGTAAAGATATTTTGATTTATTTAAAGCTTTTGCACTTTTAGCCATTTCTTCAACTACTTCAGAACCGACTTCTTGAACAGCTTCTTTATTCTGTTGTAAGAATTCAACTCCGGCATTTGCCATTTTTGAACCTGCTAATACACTTAAAGAACCTAATCCTGCATATACTGCACCTGTTTTTACCCCGGCATGAGTATTGTTGTTTGTTAAAACCGGTTTGTCTTGATTTTCTTCACCGGCTTTGAAAGCTACATGACTTGGGGTCATACGATAATTTTGAACTGCTAACATTGATTTCTCCTACTTATATTCACACTTTATATGATTATTAAACCCTATCAAGATAATAATTGACTAAATTTGGGTAATTTTGCAAAAATTGTTACAATTGTTTACTATAATTATACATTTGCTCTAAATGCTTGTTTGTCAGCGTGTTCTTTAGCTTTTTTATTTGCACAGGCATCAGTTATAGCACCTAGTAATAATCCACCAAGTACACCTTCAATAGGTGATATTATAAGACCTAAAGCATTAGTATATTTACCTTTTTGGATTATATTTAATACAGGCATAGCAATTGCACCTAAAATAGCACCTGTTTTCTTCCCAATGTTAGATTTATTATAAAAATTACCATTTCTTGTACTTTCGACATTTGGATTTTGTTCAATAATTTCTTTTCTATCTTGTGTCTTTATTTTTTTTGATAATTCTGCATTTTGATTATTTATCTTGCTGTCTATATAATTACCGCATAATAATGCTACAGGTATTACTGCAAGTGAATATAGAGGCATACCCATAATCAATCCGCCTATAGCCTCTATACCGCCATATACGGCTCCTGTTTTTAGTCCTGCACTTGTTTTATAAGGCTTATTTACAGGCTTTTCTTGAGCCGGGGTATTTGTTTCATTCGATTGAAAACTTATTCTTGATGGTGTTACACGATAATTTTGAACATTTAACATTTTTATTTCCTTTTTATTTTTCTTCTGTTATTTGTTTATCAGCATATTTTTCGGCTGCTTTATTTGAGCAATGATCTGTTATTGCACCTAATAATAACCCGCCAAGAGCACCTTGAACAACTCCGGATATTGCTATAATTGGATGGATTTTGAATTTAGCAATTTTTAAAGAAGTTATACTCAGGATAGGAGCAACTACAGCACCTAATACAGTGCCTACTTTTTTGCCGGTATTAGTTTTCAGATAAAGGTTTCCTTTTCTGCTAACGTCGGCATTATCATTTTCTTCAAGTATTTCTTTTCCGGGTTTGGATTGAATTTCATCAGCTAAATCGGCGTGTTTTTTATTGATAAGTTTATCGACAAAGGCTCCGCATCCAACCATTATTGCTGCACACATAGGAACTGTAATCCATAATTTTTTGGTGGCACGCTGCATATTTCGGAATGATTCAATATCACCTTGTATTTTTGGACTATGTTCTATTTTCCCCTTTTCTTCTAAGCGTTTTATATGGTTTTTTATATTTAATCCATTTGCTAAATTTGCTAGTAAAGTAAAGCTTGAAGCTATACCGGTATAAGCAATTCCTGTTTTTAGTCCGTAGTTTGATTTAAATGGAGGTTTTAGCTCTACATTATTTTTAGTTTCCGGTTCAGTTGATTCTGCCCTAAAAGTTATTTTTGCCGGTGTTACTTTATAATTTTGTACATTTAGCATACTATACCTTTCTCTTTAGTGCTTTTTATAAGGATTAAAACGGCTAAATATATTTCTTGCTAGTGAATGTAACAAAAATTTACCGGTTCAATTGTTTTTTCACCCAATTTTCAAGTACTTTTAACGGTGAACGGGTTATTGCAAGAGCCCATGAAGGAATATTTTTCGTAATAATTCCACCTGCACCTACGTTTGCACCTTCTTCGATTGTAATTGGTGCAACCAGTACTGAATTTGAACCGATTTTTACATTATCTTTTAAAATAGTTTTTGATTTTTCCTTTGTTAAAGGATTGTAGTTTGCAGTAATTGTTCCCGCACCTATGTTCACGTGTTCTCCAAGCTCGGCATCACCAATGTAAGAAAGATGTCCAACATTAGTGTTAGAATTTATTTTTGCTTTTTTTACTTCTACAAAATTCCCGACTTTTACGTTATCGCAGACTTCAACTCCGCCTCTTAAATGAGCACAAGGACCTATTTTACAGTTTTTGCCGATTTTATTTTTGCCTTCAATATATGTTGCAGGATAAATTATTGTATCCTGTCCGATTTCTGTGTCTTCGCTAATCCAAGTAGAATCTGGATCAACTATTGTTACTCCGTTTATCATATATTTTTCAAGGTTGCGTCTGTTCATCATTTTGGTAGCTTCTGCAAGGTTAATTCTTGAATTTATACCATAAATTTCATCGCTGTTATCCAGAATATAAGCGTTTACATTTAAGTTTTGAGCTTTACCCCATGAAATGATATCTGTTAAATAGTATTCCCCTTGAGCATTATTTGTTTTTAGCTCTTTGAATGAATTTTTAACTTTACCCCAGTTTAAGCAATAAATTCCCGCATTAACCTCTTTAACGGCCTTTTGTTCAGGTGTTGCATCTTTTTCTTCGACAATGCATTTTAATGAATTGTTTGATTCTCTAATTATTCTTCCATAGTTTGTTGGATTATCAAAAATAGTACTCATAACAGTGATATCCGAGTTTTGAGATTTATGAAATTCAACAAATTCTTTTAATGTTTCTTCTCTTACAAGCGGAGTGTCGCCGCAAAGAATTAAAACTAGTCCTTCATAATTTTCAAGTTCCGGACAAACCATGGAAACTGCGTGACCTGTACCAAGTTGAGGTGTTTGCAGTACTGTTTTGGCATTTTTATAATTGTTTTTTACAAAAGATTCTACTTCTTCTGCGTGGTGCCCGACTATTACAAATTCTTCGGAAACAAAGTTTTTAACATTATCTAAAACATATCCGAGTAAAGTTTTACCCATAATTTCATGCAAAACTTTAGGGGTAGTTTCGGATTTCATTCTTGTACCTTTTCCTGCTGCCAGAATAACTGCTTTTATATCCATATCATATCTCCATTTTTTAACCTTGATTTTAATATCTCAAAAATATACCCTCTATGCAACTTTTTTATTCAAGTAAGGTGAAGTTTTCGGGTAATTTTTCTATTACACGTGTGAAAAAATAATTTGGTTTAATATCTAAAGCATCACATATTGACCACAATGATGTAATTTTTGCATCATTTTTTGCATTTTCTATTCTGCTTAATAACGACATTTGCAAATCATATTCATAAGCAAGCATACGGACGGATTTCCCTTTTTTAATTCTTTCTTCTCGCAGGACTTCGGATATTGCTTTTAATAAAACGTTATGATTTTTTGAGACATGTTGCATATATAGAACTATAATGCTAAAATGATTGTACTATTTCTATATATAGAAGCATGTAAAATTATTACTATTTGATTTATGAAGGATTGCTTAATGAAAAAAATATTTAATAATGGTTTTACTTTAGCAGGTGCTACGCACGTAGATATGCCACCAATTAATGCTAAAGGTGGTTTTACTTTAGCCGAAGTACTTATAACTTTGGGTGTAATTGGTGTTGTTGCAGCAATGACACTTCCTAATTTGATTGCTAATATTGACCATAACGGTAAAATTTCTAAACTCAGAAAGGCACAGTCAATATTAAATCAGGCAATTAAGCTTTCAACAATTGATAATGAAGCTTATGAGACATGGGACACTTCATTACCTGTTAAAACTTATATTGAGCGTTATTTTTCGCCATATATGAGAATTATTGTATATTGTGATAATTATTCAACCTGTAATTATAAGAGTTCTGCACCATGGTCTAGATATAATGGCAGCGGATCATATACAGGTTTTAATGCTTTTAGCAGGGTTCCTTTTTTTACACTTGATGGTATTTTATATTCTATTACAACCTCAGGCGGAGCTAATGATTCTCCGGATCCTGATACGGTTTATGACTTTGATTATATTGGGAAAAATGGTGTTTTTGTTGATATAAACGGACCAAACAAGCCGAACAGGTTTGGTAATGATGTATTTATACTTGTGCGAAATAAAGATGGTTCAGTTATGCCATTAGGGTACAATTTATCGGATAGCAAAATAAATTCTGATTGCAGAAAAGAAGGAAAATGTTTATATTGTGCTGAAAAATTACGTCGAAACGGCTGGAAAACTTCAGCAGGCTATCCGTGGTAAGTATTAAGTTTTATATTTTTGGGATGTTTAAATTCTTCTAAAAGGTTTAGGTTCTTGCCTGAACATGTTAATTTTTTGATGCAGAAATTTGAAACAAAAATATTATCGGAAACACAGGCAAGCATGTAATCTTGTTCAAGAGTTTCTGAAAACAATGACCTTATATGACCGTTTAATTTAATTTCTGATTCATGAACCGTCCAGAAACGGTAAAAATCTTTTTTTGACGGGTTTGAAACGTTGTGCCCATACCGGTTCATGATTAATTTATAATTTTTGCCGTCTTTCATAAATTCAACATCAGCACCTATCTCGCTATTATTAAATACTACAAGAACTATATCTTTTGAATGTGAAATACTGAAAAATATTTCATTTGAAACAAAATAAGGCTTTTTATTCCTTAGTTCAATATCTAAATTGTGAACATCATAGGCATGTTTTGCTATAAATTTAGTCAGAAAAATTCCGCAAATGTGTTCAATTTCTTTTTCTTTGCATTTAAAAGTTCTGCCATCAGAAAAAGATTGCAGGCTTTCTTGATTTATAAATGGAATAAATTCGCTTTTTTTTAAATAAAATATGTCCATAATTTATCCCCTGTTTATGCAATCACACTGTCAACAAGCGGTTTTGCAAGTTCAAGTGCACTGTTTAAAACATTCGGATTTGTCCAAAAATCAGGTCTCTGAATATATCGTCTTACAATTTTTCTTGCATAAGAACCGACAGCAACTCCATGATAAGATATGTCGCACATTTTAGCAAGTTCGGTTGTTTTGCCGTTTGTTCCGCCTGAAAGCACTAAATAGACAGGAAGGTTTGCATTTTGAACGATTTCGGCTGCAGCGACTGTTTGAAGTGTAGATTTATAATTATCATCTCCGCCGCTCATTGGAAATCCGTCAGCTTGAATGATTGTTGTGTAAGCTTCTCTTGAGTCAATCATTCTTTTTATTCTGTCAATTAAAGCTTCATCACTTAGTTGGCTTCGGCTGGTACAGATACTCAAAAGTCCTTCATAGTTGTCATTTATATATTTCCATTTAGAAAAAATTTCTTCTTCATCAAGACCCATTGCATGAAATTCAATACAATCAATTCCTTTTTCTACAATTGCCGGCAGAACTTCATCAAGATTTTTCTCTTCTGAAACATAAGAAATAGCTGCTCTTGAACATACTTTCCAACATCTTCCGCAGCCTATGCATTTTGATTTTTTTACTTTTGCATAATGTATAGCACCTTCCGGACAAACAGCTTCACAGGAACCGCAGTTTACGCATCTTTCATAATCTATTACTGCTTTATTAACATGCGGGTCATTTTTAATCCCGACACTTACGCAAAGATATGCATCATAAACTCTGGCTTTTTCAAGAGCTTCTCTTGCTGCTTCTATAACTTCTTCATTAGCAGAAAGATCAAAAAATCTACAGCCTGCTGCTGCATAAACATAAACAAGTCGTTTTATTTCTTCAACATCTTCGTTTCCTGCTCCGCATACGAGTTTAAAACAATGTTTTGTCTCTAAAAGTTCTTTAAGCATTATTTCACCATATAGTTATAAATAATTTCAGAAGCTTTAACAATAAAATCCTTACCTGCAACAGCATTGTGAGGTCTGTTTGCAAGGATTACAACAATATATTTTTTACCGGTAGGTGTAATCACAATTCCTGCATCACCAAGCATTGTACCTATATCACCTGTTTTATGCAGGAATACTGAACCTGCACCAAGTCCGGCTTGAATAAGTCTGTTATTATGAACATGTCCCATGTAATTCAACATTTTGTTTCTTGAAGCATCTGATAAAAATTTATCGTTTTCATCAATGTTATACAACATTTGAGCCATTTCTTTTGCAGTTGTATGGTTGGTTCCTTTATAGTCAGGGAGCCATGTTTGAACTTCGGTATTTTTTAATCCCCAGTCTCTGATATTCTGGTTAACATCAGTCATTGAACCTACTTTTGTCATCAACATATTAGTTGCGGAATTATCAGATTCTGTAATCATTATTTCTGCAAGTTTGTCAATTGTATATTCTGAATTTGCAGCTTTGAATTGTAAACTTCCGGAACCTTCTGTTCTAAAGTATTCTGTCAATGGAATTGTGTCTTCAAGCGAGAATTGACCGGCTTCGATTGATTTGAAAACATCAATAAGTACAGGAATTTTAATAATACTTGCTGTTGAATATATTTTATCTGCGTTTATATCAATGTAATTCCCTGTTTCATAATCCCAAACGTAAATTGCAGGTTTTACTGTCGGGAAAAGCTCAATTAAATCAGTTAATTCGCTTTTCAAAACAGGCATGTTAACATTTTCTTTTAATGGTTCCATTAACGCATTTTTTGTTGCCTGATATCTAAAAGAGCGTTCTCCTAAAAACCACGCATTAGAAATATAATCTTGAGTTGGAAATGCAAGTTTTCTTAAATCTGTTTCAACATTTTTGTACGGTGTTGGCACAAAAATTGACTTAGTAATATTGTTAAATGCAAAAGGCATTACAGTAAACATCATTATGCATAATAATGAGAATGAAATTAATGCCTGTAGAGGGTTTCTTTTTTTTCTTCTTTTTGGAGGTCTATTTTCATTCCTAAGATGGCTGTAATATGCTTGATTTCCTGTATATGAGGAATTACTATGGGTTCTATAGTTTGATGAACTATGAGTATATGAATCAGCATGAATTGGAGTTATTTTTTGATACTCAAAACTCCTAACGTCATAGGCATCTGCTCTCCAGTGCTGTTTGGCTAATTTCGGCATTAAGTTTGAATTCCTCCCCAATATTACTTTTATTTTAGCGTAAGTAAATTAGCAGGGCAACTAATTTACACACATGTTTACATTAGTTTTTATTGCATTAAAAAAGAGAACCATTTAGGTTCTCTTTTTTAATTTTGGAATTATTAAATTCTGTTTTTCCAAACTCCGCCTTTTCTGTCAACTAAAGCATCATAGCAAGACCAGATTCTAAATACTCCTGTCAATCCTAAAACTGCGTGGGTAACATTTTTTTCTTTTGTGTTTTTGTTAACAGCCTGTCCGATTCCCGGCCAGATTAATAATGATAATGCTGCAGCACCTACTGATCTGCCTGAAACTTCACCGTCAACACCATGAGTTCCTTGTGCAAATGCAGGTACTCCTAATGTTAACATTGATAATGCAATAATTGACAGTAATACTTTTTTCATAATTCCCCCTTTTCTTAATTCCTAAAATCTTCACTCATATTTTTGTGAACATTATAATCAAAAGTAAATTGTACATCAACACTGTTACCTTTATATTTTTTTGGAAGCGGTGAAAATGGTGCTGATTTGTTTAGAGCTTCAAGAACAGAGGCATCCATTTTTTTACTTCCTGATGATTTTAATATTTCGGATTTTGGAACCGTGCCGTCTTTATTTATTTTGTATAGAAGAACAACATGTCTTGTTGTTTTAATCTTTGGCGGATTCCAGTTTGCTTTTATTTCTTTTTGCATTTTACTCATGTACGGTCCAAAATCAACTTCTTCAACCTGTAGTGTGTTCTGTTTTTCCGGTTGCTGGGCGTTAGAATAATTCCAGACTCCTGTTAATATAACAGTTAATATTAAAATCGTTGATAGTACTTTTTTCATTTTTAATTTATTCCTAATTCCATTAAATATTTGTTTTAATTTTTAAAAGCCTCAGCAATTGATTTGTTATAATCAGGTCTAAGAATTCCTTTTTCGGTGATAATACCTGCAATAAGTTCATGAGGAGTTACATCAAATCCGGGATTGATAATATTTACGCCTTCTGCACAAATTGGTTTGCCATTAATATGAGTTACTTCATCATGAGAACGTTCTTCAATAACAATTTCGTCGCCTGATTTAATGCTTGTGTCAATTGTTGAGAGCGGAGCTGCAACATAGAACGGAATATTATGATACTTGGCTGCGATTGCAACTGTGTATGTTCCGATTTTGTTTGCAGCATCACCGTTTGCGGCAATTCGGTCTGCTCCGACACAAACCATATCAATCATACCTTTTTTCATAAAATATGAACACATACCGTCAGTAATTAAAGTAACAGGAATTCCGTCCATTGTAAGTTCAAGGGTCGTAATTCTTGCACCCTGCTGGCGTGGTCTTGTTTCATCCGCAAATACTTGAACTGTTGAATCTTTAGCAAATGCAGAGCGAACTACACCAAGTGCAGTTCCGTATCCTACAGTCGCAAGTGCTCCGGCATTACAGTGTGTTAAAATAGTTGCCCCTTTTGGAACTACTTCTGCTCCGTAGTCTCCGATTTTTTTATTTATTGCAATATCTTCAAGTTCAAGTTTTTTACCGTTTTCTTTTAATTCTTCAATTAGAGTTTTTATATCAGATTTAGAAGATGTGATAATCTCTTTTTGTTTTTGTATTGCCCACATTAAATTCACTGCTGTAGGTCTTGCACTAGCCATATAATCTGCTTTATCTAACAATTGTTTAATGAATTCTTCTCTAGGAAGATTTTGTTTTTCAAGTTCCTGAGCATATAAAACAACTCCGTGAGCTCCGGCTATACCAATAGCAGGTGCTCCTCTTACAATCATTGTTTTGATAGCATCAAACATATCCTGTCCGTTAGTTATATTTACATATTCAAAATGTTCAGGAAACTTTGTTTGGTCTACCATTTTTGAGTATGTATCTATCCATTCGATTGTTCTTATTTTTGAAGTGAATTCAGTCATTTTATTTTCCTTTATTTTAGTCTTTCTCTATAGTCTTCCTGAGTTTCAGGGTGTTGTTTTTCGTACAAATCACGAATAAAGTTTATAATATAATAAGTAGCAAATCCTGTAAATGCATTTGTTGTAGCAAATAGAATGCCGATAAAAATTATAAATACTAATAGGAGCCATATTGGTGAATTTGTTATCATTGCTGTTAAAAAGAAGTTTGTTGTATGGTGAAAACCTGCTGACATAATTGCCATAATTATGCAATAGCATATTGAGAAAGTAAGATTTGTGCTAAAACCAATTAGGGCACCGGTTAAAATACTGTCTTTTGGTGTTGTCAAATCAAATTTTCCATCCATAATTAAATAAACCATAACAAGTGGAGCAGCAAGAAGTAATGCAGAAATTAATCCAAGCATTCCAACTTTTGGAATTACTGCGATTGCTCCTAAAATTGTTCCGAGGATTAAGCTTAAAATTATTGTATTTATAACTAAAAATTTATTCATTATTTCCCTTTTGAATATAATACCATTTATTATTTTAAAACTCAATTATTTTTTGTGTATTGAATAGCATCCGGACTTCTTGTGAATGATATTGCGATTGCTATTGAGTCTACAGTATCATCAAGTTTTGGAAGTTTGCCGCTATTCAAACTTATTTTAACCATCTGTTCCACTTCTTTTTTTGAAGCTCTTCCATATCCTGTTAATATTTGTTTGACTTCCATCGGAGTATATTCATAAATTGGAACATTATTTTGTTCCAGAACTGTTAAAATAACACCGCGGGCATGTGCAACAGGCATTACTGTAGTCTGGTTGCGGAAAAAGAATAATTTTTCTATAGCACACACATCAGGCTGGTATTTTTCGACAATATATTTCATATCGTTGAAGATTTCTAAAAGTCTTGCGGATTCTCTTTCGCCTTTAGCGGTTTGGATGGAGCCGGAATGCAAAAGCTGCAGATTTTTACCATCAAAATCTACAATACTGTAACCAACTATAGCCATTCCCGGGTCAATACCTAATATCTTCATGTGTTAATTGTAGCAGAAAATTTTCAAGTTGTTAATAGAAAACCCTTCCTGACGGAAAGGGTTTCTATTATATTATTATTGTTACTATTCTTCACTATCGCCGATTGGAATTGTAACCACGTAATAATGACCTTCGGTTTCTTTTGTCAGGTCTTTTAATTTTACATTTTCACCGAACATATAATTCTGTTGGAATTCAGAAATTTGTTCATTGTGTTTTGATTTTTTGATTGAACGGCCATGAATTGTTAAAATGTTTCCATTTGATGTTACTTGAACATTATTAGCATTATTATCAAACGCTCTTAAGTCAATCAAGATTTTGTAATAATCTTTTGTTTGTTCTAAGTGAATAACATTCGCAGCTTCTCTGGCAAATCTTTCGTCATCTTTTAACCTTCTGTTCATTCTCGACATATCTTTTTGGAATGCTCTTTCAAATCGAGGTCCGAATGGTCTGACTTCAGGCGGAAAAAGTGATTTCATGTGCCAATCCATTACTGTGTAGAATGCACAAAATGCTGCTAAAAAAGTTAGTAATGCACATAAAAGACATTTTAGAAACGGGTGTCTCTTGCAGGTTGAATAATTTCCGTTCTCAACATGAATTCTTTCTTCAGTGTTGTGTTGATTTTCTTCCATTTATATAATCTCCTTTCTGGTTATCAAATTAATCTTAATTATTTAAGTGTTTTTTACAATGGACTGTAGGAGGTGGTAATTTGGTTATATTTTACTTGATAAAACTTGTTTAATGTGTTATGCTTCTGTGAAAGAAAGGATTAGTTTATGGCTAAAATTTTAATAACCATGCCTGATGAATTTTTAAATAAGGTTGACGGGTTGGCAGATTCTGAATCTTGTTCAAGAAGTGAGTTAATTAGAGAGGCTCTTAGAAATTACATGAGACGTGCTTCTAAACAGCAGTTAAAAGATGCTCCTCGTAATGCTGAAATTTTAGAAGAAATTTTAGGTTAGTCATTAAATTCTTTTATAAAACTATCTACCCATTTGATTAATTGGGGAATTTCGTATGGTTTTGGAAGGTATAAATCCGCCCCTGTGTTTAAAACCAGTTCTTTGTCATGGATAATTGATGTAACTATAATTTTGGAATTTTTAAGTTCTTCCTTCTGTTTTATTGCACAACAAAGATTTAGACCATTTCTTTTTTCAAGGTCCCCTGCATCTATTATTATAACGGCAGGCTGTTCTTCTAATCTGTCAATGTTGTATTCATTAGCGATTTCTGTGTTATAGCCCTGCAGGTTTAAAATTGTATTTAATAAAATTCCTAATGCTTCATCTGTTTCATAAATAAGAATTTTATTATTTGTTTCGCAATTTTGAATGCTGTTTTCTCCGGAAATTTTCTGGCGTTCAATCAGGTAATTTGACCTGTTCGGACAATCAGCCATTTTATGTATTTGCATTAGAGTGTTTATTATTCCGTTTATATCGTTATGTTTACCTGTTTCATTGGTAATCACGCCGATTGTTGAATGTACGAAATTGCATCTTCTGCCTGCAAACTCATCCCCTTGCAAAATCATGTAACCGCGATCTAAATCGTGTTCCGCGTAAAATTTATTTGATACAGAGTCGAAAACAAAAGTTAAAAAGTTTGCAAGTCGTTCAGCTTTTATCGGGTCGATAATAACTAGAAACACATTTTCATCAAGTTTGCCGGCATAATCATGTTCATCAAGTGAGGATTGGATTATTGCCCCATAAGTTTGTAGAAGTTTATCAGATGCAAGTTCTGTATAAGCCTGTTTGTAACTATCAAAGTTTTCAATGCTAATGTATAGCATTGCCCATTCGCTATTTTCTGAAAGTTTTCTTTTTATTGCTCTAAGTGTGTAGTTTTTATTTGGTAAAAATTGTTTTGAATCTAAATTGGATTCAAATTCTCTTCGTAGATGTGCACTCATCCTAACTTTGAATTCTTCTGAATTTACGGGTTCAGATAAAAAGTCATCGGCTCCGCTATTCAGAACTTTTATTCTGTCGTTAAAATCTGCGGACTTTGACATTGCAACAATAACCGGACGCATATTGTATGTCAGTGCTCTGACCTGTTTGCAAAAATCGCACAAATCATTGTCAAAACTGTCAGAAATAATTATCAAATCAGGTTCTTTATCCTGAATTATTTTTAACGCGGTTATTAAATCTTTTGATACGATTACATTATTAGAATTTGATTCTAATAATTTTTTGTATTTTGTAGATAATTCCAGACGTTTGTCGATAATTAATGTTACTGATTGCATTTCATCCTCGCTTGTTCTTCTATGCTTTTTACAGGCATGAGTAGTTTGAATGTTATTTTGCTTAAATTTTGCGAATTTTCAAGAAGTTCTGATTTTACAGAAATTTCACCGCCTAATTTTTCAACAAGATTTTTAGTTATGTACAATCCTAAGCCGCTGCCTTGTGCTTTTCGGGTTAGAGGATTATCTAATCTTGCGAATTTTGTGAAAATTTTATCATAATCTTTTTTATCAATTCCAATACCTGTATTTGAAATTTTTATTACAACATTATTGTTTTCTGATGATGCAGTTATTGTTGTTGTAGAATTTTCAGGGGAATATTTTGCACTATTTTCTATTAAATTTGTCAGAATTTGTTGAAATTTATCTTTGTCTACAAATATATTTGGAAGATTATTTTTATAATTTAGTTCAAAATTATGATCAGGATACTGGTTTTTAACAAGTGCAATGGTTTGTTCGATTGGAGCTTTTATATTTAGTTCATTGAATATTAAATGGTTATTTGCAGATTGTAATTTTGTCACCGTAAGCATATTTTCAACCAGATTAATCAATCTGTTTGATTGTTCTTCGATGATTTTTATAAATCTTTTTTTACTGTCTTCGTCCAGTTTGTCCCAGGATGCAAGCATTGTTTGAGAGAAACCTCTGATTGAGGTTAAAGGTGTTCTCAATTCATGGCTGACAGTAGAAATAAAATCTTCGTATTTTTGTTCATTTTCATTCATATAATTATTATACCAAATTTTTTAATTTTACCGGCATAATTAACAATATTTTAATTTATTAATTCTTTTGTTTTTATACGAATTTCGTTATCTATTTCAAATATTTCATCAATATCAGGATTTTTAATTACGTTATGCGTTGCCATCATTTTTTCGGTTATTGTATATATATCAAAAAGTTTGATTTTATTTTGTAAAAATGCAAAAACTGCCTCTTCATTTGCTGCGTTTAGGCAAACAGTTGCACTGCCGCCGGTTTTGCCTGCTGAATATGCAAGATTAAGTGACGGGAATTTTTTATAATCCGGTTTTTCAAAATCAAGTCTTGCGATTTCTGAAAAACTGAAACTTTTTGATTTAATTCCTTCAAATCTTTCAGGATATGTGATTGCGTATTGGATAGGGATATGCATACTTGGCAGACCAATTTGTGCAATTACACTGCCGTCTTTATATTCAATTGCAGAGTGAACAATACTTTGCGGATGTACTACAACATCAATTTTGTCATAAGGCATATTAAACAGATGATGTGCTTCAATTATTTCCAAGCCCTTATTCATCAGGGTTGCGGAGTCAACAGTAATTTTTTGACCCATATTCCATCTCGGGTGTGCAAGAGCTTGTTCTACTGTTGCATTTTTCATATCCTCGACTGATTTGTGCAAAAATGGACCACCGCTTGCTGTAATTATCAGTTTTTCAACTTGGGAAATGTTTTTTATACACTGATGAATTGCACAATGCTCACTATCAACAGGAATGATATTAACACCATGTTCTTTTGCTTTTTTCATTACAATATCGCCTGCCATAACAAGGGTTTCTTTATTTGCAAGAGCGATATCTATGCCGTTTTCAATAGCTTTTAGTGTAGGTTTTAACCCAACTTTTCCGGAGACAGCGACAAGAATTATGTCATTTTCTTTGTTGGAACATATTTCTTCTAAACCTTCATTTCCATATAGTGTTTTTGTTCCTTCTATCTGAATATTTTGAGTATTTTTATCTCTGCCGACTGATACATATTTTGGTTTGAATTTTAAAACTTGCTGTTTTAATAATTCAACATTATTTCCGCCTGCTAGAGCTATGATTTCAAATTTATCCTGAAGTTTTTCAATAACTTCAAGTGCCTGAGTTCCAATAGAACCAGTAGAACCAATGATGCTTATTTTTCTCTTCTTAGTATCCATAAGTTTATTATATTACAAAAGTTCTTTTTGTATTGTTTTTGTTTCAGCCTTTTCTGTTTCGACAGGGAGTGCAAAGTGGAAACTTGAACCTTTTTCTTCTTCACTATCACACCAGATTGTTCCTTTATGAGCTTTTATCAGTTGTTTGGCAATCGGCAGTCCCAGCCCTGTTCCGCCAACTTTTCTGGATAGAGAATTTTCAATCTGTGTAAATTTGTCAAATGCTTTTAAAAGATTTTCTGATTTGATACCAATACCTTCATCTATGACACTGACTACTATATAATCACCGTTGAGTTGTTTGATTTCATTTTCAAAATGTGAATTCGTTACTATATCATTAGAATTTCTTAATTCAGATTTAATCGTGATACTCTTGCCTTTAGGGGTAAACTTGATAGCATTTGAAACAAGATTTGTCAGTACCTGACCTAATCTTTGAGAATCTGCATATATATCAGGCAAGGCTTCCTGTTCGTCTGTAGTAAATGTGATTTCGTGTTCCTTTGCAACGCAGTCAAAGTTTGTTTTAACATTTTCGATTACGGAATGAATATTCATTATTTTATAATTGAAATCCATTTTCCCGGCTTCAATTTTGTTGATATCAAGAATATCATTTATAATGCTTGTTAAATTTTCAACGTTTCTTTTTGCCATATCAACAAATTTTACGGCATTGTCTCCAAGAGTTCCACAGCGTCCGCTTGATAGTATTGAAAGGGCATTTTTTATAGGAGTTAACGGAGTTCTTAATTCATGGGAAACTATTGAAATGAATTCAGATTTTACTCTTTCAAGCTTTTCAAGTTCTTCATTTTTTTCTATAATTTCTTTATATAAACCTGCACTTTTTAGCGGTAATGATACCTGTCTTACTATTGTGTTAAAGTACGCTGCATCATCTGTCGTAAATGGTTTTTCTTTGAAAATTTCAATACAACCGAAGAATTTATCTCCTAAGTCAATCGGGGCAAACATATTATCATATTGAAAAATTGTAAATGTGAATTTGTTATTTGGGTTTTTTATATTTTTTATTATTTTTAATTTTGTGTCGTCTATTTCAAAAGGAATATCATTTGCAGTAAAAAGTGATTTATAATTCAAGATTGCACGCAATTTTAGGGCGTTCATGATTTCTTCTGAAATGTCATATAATGAATTTATTATTAGCACAGGTTCGTTTTCAAAGCCAAAAGAAATCGTACAGGTTAAATCAAAACTCAAAGATTTGTCCAGACCTTCAATCATATAGTTTAAAAGTTCTTTTGTATCAAGTGTTCCTGAAAATTGAGAACTGGTGTTATAAAGAACATTTAATCTATATAAGCTGTCTGCAAGATCTTTGTTACGAATTGATAATTTATCAATGTTTTCTTTTGTTTTTAAATTGGTGTTAATTGTTGAAACAATAAGATTGTCTGTATAGGTCTTTAAAATAAAGCCGCTTAAATATTTGGCAATATCATCTTCTATGTCTGACCCGTCAGATAAAAGTATAAGCTGGGTATTTTCTAATCTGGTTTTAATTTTTTTGATTATAGATGGAATATCTAAACCCTGAGTTTCGTTATCAATGATAATAATATCGACAGGTTCGATTTCTAATAAGTCAAAAATAGATGTTTGGGTACAGCAGGCATTAAAATTGTGAAACTTGCCTGAAAATAATTTACGATATTTTTCGATAGCAGAATTGTCTTCTGATATTAGTAATATATTCCCCATAATTTTATTTTAAATGCAGTATAAAATTTGGCAAGTTAGTAACATTCATACATAAGTTTTTCTAAAAAAATTTTGGGGCATGGTGGTATATTTTTAGAAGTGAATTCTGGAAAGAGACAATATGAGACTTTTTCGCCGTTTGTCTATCCGTATTTTTACTTACGTAAAACTGCGGACTTTATTTTTTCTAAAAAATCTGTATACTAAGAATGTAAACGGTTAAGGCTCACGCTCGGAGGTAATAAAAGCCTCTAAAAGTTAGGTTATTAACTTTTTGATAGCAAAGTTGTTTGCCGCTTCTCACGGTAGAGGAATAGTGTATTTTTATGGGATATATTCATTGCTGTGGGGGACTTCGTAAAACCAGAAGTTTTGTGCTGTCTCCTACGGAAAAATTTGTTATGTGTGAATTGGATTATTTGTCTAAATGTCCTGTATGCGGGCATACAGTTATTCAATTGACAAGAATAGATGATAACAACAACTTGTCATCTATACGTTATATAAATAAAGCTGCAAGAATATTTTGGAATAAGTGTAAATCAAAGATTATTTATGAACGACGATTTTATGATTATTCAAAACGAAAAGGAGGTTCTTTCTATTTAAATTATAACGAATTTGGCGTTAAGAAAAGGTGTTATTCAAATTTCTCTAATCTGAAAATTGGCATACTGTAAAACTTTCAAACTCCCCTAATCCTTCATTACCCTAATTGTAAACTCACGGGGCTATTGTTGAAAAACAAGCCCCCTTCTTTTTTATTAAATCGGGAAATATTATTAAATAATCAAGAAAGGGCTTAAGGTAATATAAAGTTGAGAAAATTAGTGCTAGAAGGAAGTTTGATGAAGTTATCGAAAAAGGAACATGCTGTTTTGACTTTAATTGCATGCGGTTTTACTGATAAGCAAGTAGCATCTAAACTTAAAATTTCTATACGAACCGTTCAATCGCACATGACCACGATAATGTTAAAACTTAATGCCAGAAATAGAGTAAATGCAGTCGTTATTTATATGAAACTTAATCCGAAATGGAAGATAGAAGAAAGGTCAGTAGTTATATGATTAAACGAATTATTTTACACTGGACGGCAGGAAGGTACTACCCTACTCAATTTGAAAAACAATATTACCATTATTTAATTGACAGGGAAGGCAAGATTTATAACGGAATTTATAAACCTGAAGATAATGAAAACGTAAATAATGGAAAATATGCAGCACATACAGGCGGCGGTAATACAGGTTCTATTGGCGTATCAATGTGTGCAATGTCTGGATTTAAATCGCCGTCTTATGTTGGAGATTTTCCTATTACTCCTATTCAATTTGAATCTTGTATGGATTTTTGTGCACAACTTTGTTTGAAGTATTCACTTAATATTACTCCGGATACTGTTATGACTCA
This sequence comes from uncultured bacterium, assembly GCA_950022495.1. GTDB lineage: Bacteria > Cyanobacteriota > Vampirovibrionia > Gastranaerophilales > Gastranaerophilaceae > Zag111. The sequence continues at coordinate 71,578 of CATLLJ010000001.1, read as the reverse complement.
CTATGAATTCGGACAGAAAAATCCTAAAACATCCAGTTTTGGAAAAATAGATATTATTCATCTCCCTCCATACAGCTGGGTTGCGAAAAAAGATGTTGGAAGTTTTATACGTACAAAAATTCGATGGTACAAAGAAAAAAGAATGAAAGGTTAAAGGTTGTATTATGGATATTAATTATTTTGATTTATCAGGCGGTATAAATCAAGCATCAACAAAAACTGAACTTGGCACAAATGCGAAAACAGTATACTGGACGGATTCAGAAAATGTTGAGATATATAACAACAGAGGCATTATCAGGCAAAAAGGAAACACGTTATTTCTGGAACTACCCGAACAAGAACCTATTATTGGTATGCATGAGATGGAGTCTGATAGTTCTTTTAAATTGATAATTGTTACAGCGTCCGGCAAAATTTATATCTACCGCGAGGATTCAAATTCCCTGACGTTGCTGGATAAAACTTTAACAGGTTCAAATATTAAATTTGCAAACTTCTTACGCGGTATTGTTGTAGCCACAGAATCTGATGAAATGTTTTATATCAAAGATAATAACACTTCAGATATTGCAAGTTGTAAATTTAAAGATAAATCAGGAAATAATATTTACCCTGACTGCATCTGTATTTATCGGGGCAGATTATGGTGTGCAAAAGAATCAACCGTGTATTATTCGGCACTTGGTACTTATGATAACTTTGAATTAGAAAATGATGCAGGTTATATAAATGATTTCCATACCGATACAAATAATATAATCGGGATGCAGAATTACAAAGAATATCTGGCTATTTATAAAAAAGATAAAGTATATCTTCTAAGCGGTTCAAATCCATCGGATTTTGCAGTTACACCATTTGCAGATAAGGGTACAATTGCAAGCAATTCACTCATAAATGTTGATAATAAGCAGTATTTTTTAAGTAATGGAATTTACGCATTAGAACAGGTTGGTGAGTTAAATCAAATTCGTCTTGGCGGTGAAATATCAATGGCAATTAAAGATGAATTTGATAGATTTGATTCGTCAAAACTTAAAAATACAATTGCTCTTCATTACCAGAATAAAAGCCAGACCTGGTTTTTATTTCCTTACCTTAGTGATAATTATTATCACACTATATGGATAAATGATTATGTTAATAAAGCCTGGTATAAAAGAGTATTGCCGCAAAACATTACAACAGCATGCAATTTTGATTCATATATACTTACCGCAGATGATTCCGGACGTATTTATCGTGAACATTTCGGGACGACATTTGATGGCAAAAGTATAAATTTTCTGTGGAAATCACCATTCTTTTCTTTGGGAAATGTGCATCACCGTAAACTTATTGACGAATTTTACTTTATACTGGACGATGTTTATGATAACAAATTTAATTTTTCTGTATACAAAGATTACGACAGTAATTATTCGGAAGATTTGGAATGTATTTGTTCAAGACATTTTAATCATTTAATCTGGGCGGACAATAATTCTCCAGATAAATTGGAATATTGCTGGAGTACTGAAAATATTGATGCACCTATATGGTCAATTAATACGGATGTTTTAGAAAAAGCAGAAATTTACGGAAGTTGTTATTCGGTCCAGCTTTGTATTGAAGGTCATAATTTGGACGACAACTGTGCCATTATAGGGCTTCAATTTAGAGAAATATATAACGACGATTAATTAAAAATTATTCACCACTCATAATATTGTGTACGACTATTTGTAAAATGAAAGGAAGAGAAAAATGACAGATTTTACAACAACTTATGGTGCTTTTATTCCTGAAATCTGGAGTAAAAAGCTGAACAACATGTTAGAAAAAAATTGCGTTATGCTTCAATGCGTTAACAGAAATTGGGAAGGCGATATCAAGCAGCAAGGTGATAAAGTTAAGATTATCACACCTGCGGATGTTACTGTTTCAACTTTGACTTCCAGCAATATTGCATATTCATCTCTTACTCCGACATCAATGGAATTAGAGATTGATCAGAAAAAATTCTTTGCATTCAAAATTGATGATGTTGCAAAAGTTCAAACAAACGGTGATATTATGGAAGCCCATTTGAACAATGCTAAAAAGGCTATTGAAGAAGTTCAGGATTCATATTTACTGGCAATGCATACAAATGTAACCGCCGCTAACACTGTTGGTTCTGAAAGTGCACCAATTACATTAAACAAATCTACTATCTATGAAAATTTTGTTAAATTATCTTTGACATTAAAGAATTCAGATGCGGTATATTCAGGTGTTCGTCCATGGGTTGTAATTAACCCTAATATTGAAGCTTACTTGCTTCAAAGTCCTGAATTCATCAGTGCACATAATGTTGCTGATAAGACATTAAGAGAAGGCTCAATTGGTAGAATTGCAGGCATGGATGTACTTGTAAGTACTAATTTAACAGAAGTTGATGGCAAATATTATATTCTTGCAGGTACTAATGATGCTATTACTTTTGCATCTCAACTTGCAAAAATTGAAAGCTTAAGAGATAAGGATAGCTTCTCAGATTTAGTAAGAGGTTTGTATTTGTATGGTGCAAAAACTGTTCAGCCTAAAGCGTTGGCAAAAATGATTGTTTCAACCACTGCAACTGTCACTTCTAAAGATCAGGAAGAATAAGAATAACCTTAAGGAAAAGTCATAGATGTACTCTCATTCTTTGAATGAGGGTGCATCTTACTCACAAAATAAGGAGTATCTAAATGTTTTCAAATATTAAAACTAAAATTAAACAACTGGCAAAAGATGCAGTTTTTATAGCTGAACAAAAACTTGGTACAGGTAAAGGTCAGGAAAAAAAGAAAATGGCAGTTAATTATATTGTTAATCGTCTTCCTTTTCCAGCGACTGTAAAAAGTCTAATTGCACTTTTATTATCAAGTTTTATTGATGATGCTGTAGAAATCGCAGTATCTTACTTAAAATCTTTGCCGGAAAATAAGGAGAATTAAATTTATGCAAAATCAAGTAAACGGACAAACTTTAAATGGTATTTCATCGCCTGCCGTTAATCCGCAGACGAATCTTTCGGCAAATTATGTCGATATAATTAAACAGCTGGAAATGGCAATAAAATCTGATGTCCAGCGTATAGTATTTCTTATGCAGCAAGGTACAATTAATGAAAATCAAGGACAGGTTCTTTTGACTCAATTGGCTAAAAAGATGGACGAAATTAACAATTGTAAGAGTGCTATTCCTCAGATTAATCAGCCTATGCAAGCAGTAAATCCGGCAGCAGTTCAATCGCCTATGGATTTATTTAATGCTGAAAAACCGGGCTTTTTTGACGGGCCGGGGAGGGCTGATGTGCTGAATTATATCAAAGATTTGGATATGGATAAAGATGAAATATCAAAAATAGCTCAACTTGTCGAAAATTTAGAAAATTTAGCTGTTGACGGCTATTTGAAAAAATCAGCTCACGAAAAATCATTGAATGACGAGAACTTTGCTGCCAAAAGTAAATTGACATCTTACGCTCAAAATGCTTCTGGAAATAGCGGAATTGATAGGATTTTCACCCGTGAGGATATCGGCAGAATGAGTGGCGAAGAATTTGCTAAAAACGAAAAGTTGATAATGGATCAAGTTAAACAGGGGCTTATCAAGTAAATTTTTAGCTGACAAAACAGAAAGTTTGAATAGGGGTTATTTTTTACCTCTATTCGGCTTTTTGTACAAAAAGGAGATATCATGAATTTTTTAGAACTTATTAATAAATGTTTATTGGAATTAAATTATAAACGTGTCAGTTCGTTTTCCGAACTGGTGAAAAATGATCATACAAAGATTAAAAATATTATTAATCTTATTAACAAAGAAATTTGTTTTATTGAAAATTGGGATTTTCTGCTGCGAAAAGCTTCTATATCGTTGCCCAAAGGTACATCAGAAGTAAAAAATACTATCAATGGCCGCATATTATATTTGTTTATTGATAATAAAAAATATGAATACAGCGAAAATATCGAAAAGTTTTTAACAGGTAAAGATGTTTCAGGATTGTATTCTAGCCTTGGTGATAAACTTTTACTGCCTGTTTTCGATACGGATAAAACTATTGAGATTGTTTATTATACACAATGCAATATAGTAGATGAGCATGGCAATGAAAAATGTAACTTTGTATCTGATAAGGATGTATCGTTGATTCCAATGCCTTTTGCGGAGCAGCTTCTTGTGTATGGAACATGCTTAAGAATGAAAGCAAATCCACAATATATAAAATTTTCTTACTGGATGAGCATGTACAAAGAGGCTCTTGCAAACTTAAAATCTAAGTGTTGTGTTTCGGCTAAAAGTACTCCTGTTGTTCACTTACACCGTAATTAGGACAAAAAAAACAGGAAGTCGTTTTCATTCCCCCCTGTTAAGATTTACACTAGCCGAAATATAAATAGCATGTATATTATACAAATTATTTGGTAAAAAAACAAATTATGATAAGAAATGTAAAGAGATGAAACATTTAACAACACAACAAAAACGCTTTGTATCCGAATACATAAAATCGTTAGATGGCGAGTATGCATTGATACAAGCCGGTTATAAAACAAAAACACCTAAAAGCTTCTCTCAGGAATTGCTTTCAAAAGATTATATAGTAAGAGAAATTAATTCTCAGTTAAAGTATCAGATTAAATCTTTAAATGTGCAAAAGGGATATGTTATTCAAAAACTTTTGCAAATTGCTGAATTTTCTTTAGAAGAAGAAGATATTCTGGACAAAGAGGGTAATTACACAGGCAAGAAAAAACTTCGAGATTCTTCTGCCGGTTTGAAAGCCCTCGAAAGTCTTTGTAAATATTTAGGATTTTCTTCGGGAAATACTGATAACAGCTATAGAGAAGCTAAAATTATTACTATTTCAAATCTTGATGATGAGAAAATTTAACGAAAGGATAAGTTATGAAACAAGATAAAAAAATAGAAGAAATTCTTTTGAATGACGAAAATTATGATAATTTTGTTAATTCAAAACTTGAAAAAGATTTTGAAAAAGAAATTGCTTCTGTTTCAGAAATCAAAAATGAATTTATAACAAATATAAAAAATGTTCCTGTTGAAAAACTTTTTTCTAAGAATGCAACATATATTGTTATGAACAAAAACAGTAAAACAAAATCTTATATAAACGGTATTCAGGCAGAAGCTTTTCTTGCTTCTGATAATATTTTAAGAGAAAAATTGATGTCGCATCAAACGGATTCCTTTGTACATAACGATTGTTATATAAAATTTTATAAACTGAAAGTTTAAAAATACATGTGCAAATTTGTTCAAATTATTTATAACCCCGCTCATAATCTTTTTGCGAATTTGCACTATGTCCCGAAAGTTCAATCTTGTTATTCTAAATATGTAAAATATCTTCATGATGATTTTGTTAACTTTGAGTGTGATATTTATCGTTATTTAGAGCATTGTTTTCCTTATATCTGGGCTATTACAACTTATGATGACCAATTTATGGGATTTGTATCGCTTGATAATCTGGTTGGCGGAAAAGTTTGTGATAAAAACGGTACTTATAAAGATATAAATTACAGTGCAGAATTAACAACATGTTTTGAAAAACAGGCATGGGGAACTTTCACAAGATATAGTGCAAAGTTTTTTTTGAAAAAATGTTTTGATGAACTCGGGTTATACAAAATAAAGGCTCAAATATATCCTGATAATTTTCGTATAGCATCTCTATTAAAGGCTTCAGGATTTCAATATGAAACAACTTTAAAATCAGAAACTTTGCGAAACGGAAAACCTCAGGATATTGATGTGTACGGTCTTTATAGAGACTATTATTACAAAACGAGGTAAATTATGGAAAAATATGAAAATAAATTATCATTAGATATCAACTATCATGATGAACAGATTTTGATGGATGATATTATTCAGAAATATGATTATTACGAAGATAACCGTTCTTCTCAATTGTCAGATAACAGACTTATTAAATATGCGATTTATAACTCTGATATTCCGAAGGTTAATGCATGGGATTGCAAAATAGAACTTCCGGAGATTTATGAACTTGCTCAAACTTTGAAATCCCATATTGTTCAGAATTTATATTCTCATCCGGATGGAATGTTTGATGTTTCCGGTGTGGATAATAAAACTCAAAAGTTTGCGAATAAGCAAAAAGCAATGCTTGTTAATACATTTGAATTAATGGGCATAGAAGATGAGATGGAAAAGATTATTGATTCTGTTGTTGAAACCGGAGAAGTGACTCTTTTTGTTGGCTGGGAAACTAAGACCAGAAGGGTTAGAAGAGCACTAACACTCGATGAACAGTTACGTAATAACACATCAGACTCTTTTGTTGTAGAAGATAGAGTTGTCTATGATAATGCAAAAGTTAAATTTATAAACTATGACGATTTTGTGTTTGATAAAAGCGGCGTTGATAATTGGGATACTTGTTCAAAAATTTATCGCACTTATCAAAGCTTTGATGAAATCAAATCAAATAAAGCAAACAATAAATTAAATGTAGAAAAGCTGGAAATGTTAAAAGGAGTGATGGCAAAGAGAAAAGGTAAAGAAGAAAATAAATTTGCAAGTCCAAAAATTGAGGTGCTGGAATACTGGGGCGATATTGAGCTTCCAAGCGGTGAAGTTCTTAAAAACAAATTAGTAGTTATCGCCGGCAGATGTGCAATTATCCGCTTTGAGGACAATCCGTTTATAATTAACCCGTTTATCCATGCAAATATTATAGAATGCCCGACAACAGGACGTGGGATTTCTCCGCTGCGTGTGGCGTTGATTTTAAATAATATCTCCTCAACTATTCTGAATAAACAGCTGGATGCACTTGCTCTTATGATGAATCCTCCTTATCTTGCACCAAAGGGTTGCTTCAAAGGTCAGCAGGATGTCAGCCCGGGAAAAATTATAGAATATGATTCATCTTTAATGACAACCTCTCCTATGCCTCTATCTTTTGATAAAGCTATGACAGGCTGGGATTTCTTAAATTATTTTAAAGCAACAATTGAAAGTGCTACAGGCATTTTCAAGAATATGGCAGGCAATGTTCAAGCTTATGACAGAACAGCAACCGAAATTAATTATTCTGTTAACGGGCAGGAAGCACGTTTGAATATGATTTTGGAATCAATTAATCGCAAAGTCATTGTCCCTATGGTTGAAAAAACAGCCGAACTTATTTCCAACTTCAAGCTCGGGAAAGAAAATATTTTAATTAATGACAGAGGCAAAACTCTAAGTATAGAAGTTGATGATGATGTCCGAAATTCTACCTATGTATATCGTTATGGCGACAGAAAAGCTTCATTTGAAAGAAAATCTAAGTTAAAAGAATTATTTGAAGTAGTTCAATCTTTTGCTCAGGTTCAGACTGTTTCAGCTCGAATTGACTGGATTGAGTGCTTTAAATTTGCACTTGAACAGTATGGAGTTGAAAATGCTAATAATTTCTTGACAGAAGAAACGGCAGCAACTGATACTGCACAAGGAACACTATCTTAATTCAGGAATGTCACAGATAGGATGTCGTAATTATGAAATACAAATTACTAAATGCTCAGCGTGAATTTCTGGAAATCCCTCATAATTATTCCCTTGATGTGGCTGTCTATCAGGGCGGGTATGGGTCCGGTAAAACTTTTGCCGGATCTTTACTCGGGATACTTCTTGCTTTAAAGTTTAATGGTATCAGAGGGCTTGTGGGTGCTCAAACTTATACTCTTGTCAGGGATACCACACTTCAGAGTTATTTTGAACATCTTGATAGTATGAAGCTGGTTGATGGTGTAGATTACAAATGGATGAGTTCTGAACAGAAGCTTATTTTTCGCAACAATTCAGAAATCCTTTTCAGGCATTTTGATGAACCTAACAAGTTAAAGTCATTAAATCTGGGATTTGTTGAAATTGAAGAAATGTCGGATATCCCTTACGATACTTTCAAGATGCTTCTTGCAAGAATGAGGCAGAAAATTCTTCCAGAATGGAAAAATTTTACCTATAGAATTTTCGGGCACACTAATCCCGAAATTCAGCAAGGGTGGATTTATAAAACTTTTTTTATCAATCCGCCGCCAAATTATCGTTTGATTTGTGCACCAACAACTCAAAATATCTATTTGCCGGAGGGTTTTTGTGAAGAACTTAAAAAGTTGTATGACAAAAGTTATTATGAAACATTTGTTCTTGGTAAGACCGGAAATTATAATGAAAATCTTGTTGTCAAAGATTTTACTAATGAAAATGTTAGAGATATCAAGTATCAACCTGATTTGGATGTTCACATAAGCTGTGATTTTAACGTTGACCCTATGGCCTGGGTTCTGGCTCATAAAACTGAAAACAAGGTTTTTTATTTTGATGAACTTGTTATTGAAAATACAACAACCTCTAAAACTTGTGATGAATTCTATAACAGATATCCAAATCATAAGGGTAAAATTATTATTAACGGTGATGCTTCCGGTGATAACAGAAGTTGTATGAGCGAATATACAAACTATGTAATTATCAAGAAAAAGCTTGAATCTTTCGGTTATAATGTCGAAATTAGAATCAAGGCATTTAATCCTCCAATAAAAAACAGGATAGCCGCTTTTAATGCTAAAGTTAAAAATGCAAAGGGAGAAATCTGCTTATTTATTTCTCCAAAATGCGAAAAGCTTCTCTATAATATGTATAATTTACGCTATATTGAAGGTTCTTCAAAAATTGATGTGCCTACATATACTCAGATAAAACAGTCAAAAGAGTTGAAGTTTTTATCACATCCTTTTGATGCTGCATCATATCTTGTAGATTTTTATTGGCCGATTGTTTTATAAAAAAACATTACTTAGAAAGGAAACTTTTTAACATGGAAACTTTGTTATATTATTCGCCTGTAATAATAGTTGTTCTGGTATTTTTAATCCAGCAGCGTATTGTTGTCACACCTGAACAATTAGAAAGAAAACACAGAGAAATTTTAACAGATGTAGAAAACCGTTTTGTTACAATAAACAGTTACAAGGATTTAAAATCTCAATTTACAGAAATTAAAGACAAAATTGACAAAATTTATGACTGTCTAATAATTTCAAAATAACTTGTTATGCGAAATATATGTGACCTTTTTTCTTTTGTCTGTCATAATCTCTGCCAAAAGGTAATGTTACACTATGTCCATCGCCTTTGTCATAAATGTATGGATTTTCGTGTTCTGCAGGTATTTCATTTTCAAGTGTAATCATACCACTATCAGAATTTGTTGCAGCTATGGCAGGATTAGGGTTTGTAGATGGTGCAGTTTTCATACTTTGGATATGTTTAGCATAGTGGGCATCTGTTCCCGGAATTTCTTCAGCTAAAGCAGGATAATTTGCTAAAATATCGCTTTGAAATTCTGCTGTTAATAATGCATAGAGTCCTTTTAGATTTCTAGGTTCTTCTCCGCCTTTTAATTGTAATTCAATAATTTTGGCTAATGCTTCTGAATTATTTTTGATTAAGTTGATATCTTGAATTTGACCTTTCATATACAAATCAATAATATCAGCTGAATCCATAAATCTAATTAATTCACTATTTTGACTATATTTGAATAATGTTTTTATGATGCCTCTGTCACTTCTATGTTCGTTGGCAAAAGCCATAATCGCTTCATGTGATTTTGTACTGGCAAGTCTTTCAACGAATGAATCTTTTTTGTTGCCATCTAGTGCATTATAGATTGCATTGATACCATTCTTTTCGTATAAATCCTGGAAGTATTCTTTAATATCATTTTTTAATTCTTGAGGAAGATTTTCATATTTGCTTATATTAAGGTCTGAATATACTTCAGTTTCACCTGTTAATTCTGCAACAATATCTTCAAATCTTGATTCGAGTTTTTTAGACTGTTCTTCTTCGTAAGCTTGAATGCTTTCAGCTTGAGTTTCCATGAATTCTTCAATTCTGTCCATCAAAACTTGAGCTTCTTCTTTTAATTTTTGAGTTTCCTCAGGAGAAATAGTTGGAAGCGTTGTTGTTTTTGATTCGGTTGAAACTTCTGAATCATTTGCATCAACTGCAGAAGGGCTATTAGAAGTTTGAGTCTTGCTTGAAGATATTGGAGAAGCTGAAGAACTGCTTACTGAAGCTGCAACGGAACTTTTGTTGTTTGAAGATGAAACAGTTTTATTTGCTGATGCACTTCTTGAAGTTTGATTTGCAGTGCTTATTCCGGATTGATTAGCTGATGAAGAAGCTGGTGCATTAGCACTACCGCCGGAGGCTTGAGCTGTATTACTGCCTGCGGCATTATTTGCAGATGCCGGTGCAGAAGCTGAACCGGTGCCATGACCTACAGAATTTGTACTGCCGGATGTACTTGAACCTGAATTTTCAATAGGTTTGCCGTTAGAAGTATTAGTTTGAGCTAATGTTGAAGATGAAATTTCGCCGGTTTCACGAGCTTGCCTGATGGCAGCCTGCTGTTCCGGAGTGTAATTCTTCATTGCATTGTCAACATAAGAGTCATATTGCTGTCTAGCACTTGAATCAACAGATTTTGATGCTGCTGCTAAACCTTCAGTAACGGCAGGATTGTTTACCTGAGATAAAGTTTTAGCATATCTTAATTGTTCTTCTGTTCCAAGTCTTTTTGCATCAACAATTAATTCTTTAGTAAATTGAGATTTGTAACTATCTGCAATGTTGGAGTTGTTAGCTGCCGCTAAAGCATACCTATTAGCTTTTACTCTATCCGGCAAATCATTTAATCCCTGGGCTGCAGCTGTTCTTAAATTTTTAGAATGGAATGTTCCTTCAGCAAACTTACTCCAAGCTGTTTCATCTTTAGCACAAGCAGGCATCATTCTAGTCACTTTGATTGCCATTTCCGGATTTTTCTTTTCTAGCATGCAAGTTGCTTTTGCGGCTTCTGTTCCGTTATTATGTACAATCATTGCTGAGACTCCAGTCTTTGCAAATGTTTCCGCACTTAGAAGGGCATTGAATTTTTTTCGTAATATGGGGTTTATATCTTTTCTATTATTTAATAAATTTTCAATAAGTTTTAATTGATCTGCATTACCAGAGGCATGTGCTGAAGCAATCAATTGTTTAATTTGCTTTAGTCCACCTTCGCCACGATTAAAGTTTGCATTGTTGATTGTAGTTGTAATGTATTCATCAATGCCCATTCCAGACATTTCAGCTGCAACTTCATTAATAAGTTTTAAATCAATATTATCTTCTTTTAAGTCTATTATTTTGTCTAAACGAGAATACATTTCAAGCAGATTTTTTTCCACTTCGGAAAGATTCGGTTTGTTTTTTAAATACTTATATATATCAGCACCGGTTAGATCTTTTTTACCAATGGTTATTCTAACATCATTGGTTACCTTCATTATTTCAATTGAAGTTTTATATTTCTGCTTCAAGTCATCTGGCAGACTAGTTATTACTTTATTAAACGCTTGAGTTTTTAATTTTGGATCATCAGATTGAAACGCCTTTAATACCGGTAATAAGTCGCCATTTTTTGATAATTTTGAAACTATTTCTATTAAATTTTTAAATAATTCCTCTTCATGCATGTGTGTTGCGTTTGAAATAGAATCTACAGGTATCCCTATGTCATTAAAAAATTCTTTTATTTTAGCATTTCTATAGGCATCTTTCTCTTTACCAGGTTTAAGTTTTTCATATTCTTTGTCAGTTGCCATAAGTATTGCATCAGCAAATTTATTTACCTTTTCAACATTGCTTTCCCCTGGAATATTTTTAATTTCTTTTAGGGTCACATTTATAATGTTTTCAACAGAATTATTTATAATTTCATTAATATTTTCTTTTTTTAGTTTTGATAAATCATCAATAGTTTTGCCTGTAGTATGTGCATATTGCAATAGTGCTACAGCATTTAATGAACTAGTTAAATTATTTAATTTATTTTTTTCATTATAATTTATTAATTTTTTTAGAATTTCAACCGTATCTTTTTCATATTTTGCCTTTTCTTTTGGTGATAATTCTGTATATTTAGAATCGTTGGCACTTAAAAATATTTTAGATAGCTCTTTTAATTTTTGTTCGTTGTTTAATTTTGTAAATTGAGGCGATAGTAATTGATGTACATTAAAAAGTTCATTATTTTTAGCAGAATTCTTAGCTGGAGGCAAATTTGCAGCTTTAAATTCTTGTAATATACCTTTTTCTACATTTGTTAATTCTGAAATTTCTTTAGTTGAAACTTCTTGAATATAATTCTCGATACTACCATTATAATTAATTGATTTAAGGTATTCTGTAGTTTTTTTATTAAATTGACGCATTGCAGGTGTTTCTTGTTCATTAAATTCAACTGCAACACTATTTGTTTCTTCAGTTGTTAATGTTTCGTCTTTGTTTTCTACAGTTGGCGATGATGAAGTAGTTACACTAGTGTCTTTACTTTTATTTTCTTCTTCTATTTGTTGAGCGAGTGTAATATAATTTTTTATATCTTTATCACTGGCTCCTTTTAAAGAAGGATTGTTTTGTCTCAACCATTCTATTTTTTCAGCTTCATCCTTCAAACCTTTACATTCTTTTGAGTTGATTGAAGCTAAAATATCATTATCAGTCTCAGTATTCTCACCATTTTTATAATTAAAATCGATAGGCTTTTTATTTGTACGTGTAGAAGTATCGGTAGATGTTGATACCGGGGTTGATACTGTATTGGTTTGTTTTAATTTATCTACATTTAAAGCCATAGTTATCTTTTCTAATATTACATATATTACATGTAAAAATTTCTATTCTCTGTTTTTTCGGTAATTATAGATACTTTTACAAATCTTAATAAAATTTCGTTTTTCTAACGGTTGGAGATGTTGTTTCTACCATTTCTAATCCTGCTAAGTTTCTATATTTTGAATCTCCTGCAATTAAGTCAATTAGTAGATTAGCAGTGTCATCATCAATACGGGTTTCGTAGGTAACTTTGCTGTAACTTCCATCTTCATTTGGAGTATAAGATTCAATCGCTACACCACAAAAATCTTTATTTGAGTCTCCTAAGTTATGATAAACTAAGGATGTTACTTTTGGCGGCTGGACATAAGATTTTTTGTTTTTAAAACCATCCTGTATAAAATAAATATTTTCAACATCAAAATTATTTGTTTTTCCTAAACTGGCAAATACAAGATTATAATTTTTTCCATTAGCTTTTACTGGTAATGACATTTTCATTCGCATTTCGCTAAGATATTCGGAATAATATGGAAGTTTGTGAAATACATCTTTAAATTGTGGTGCAGAACTACTTCTAGAAGCTTGGCCTACAGTTGAAACCATTTCTACTCTGGTTTCGCTTTCTGTTGGTTGTGCTGCAACAGGCTGGCTTGAATTTATCGCACTTGTTGCTAATGCCAGAAGCAATGCCGCAGGTACGGTTACCATTCCGCTTGCTTTTTGTGATTTATAATTGTTTTCTTGATTTTCTGTTTCTTTATGTCCCCGACGTCCAAAGTTTACTGTGGTGCTATTATTAAACCTAACACTACTAACCGGTAATACTGCCATACTAACTCCTATTCTATTGTATATTTTGGATTAACCCCTTAATCCAGTTTCCTTCATTAACCTTACACCAATTATAGCAACCGTTTTGCTTTTTGTAAAGTTTTATCATTATATTAGTGTAGGCTTTTGGGTTGTTATCTAATTTCTAAAACACAAAATTTAAAAATTTTGTTACTTTGTTAACAATTTTTAATCTTTATCGGTATGTGAAATTATACCTGCAGAGGTATTGTTATCAATATCAATTACGTGTTTGATTATTGTGTGTGCCATTAGGAGTAAATAAGGATTTATCTCTGTAGTTTGTGACATGTTTATGTTTGCACTAGCCTTGTCTGTTTTAGGTTTTGTGTTATTTACACTGAATGTTGTGACGGTATCTACTGCATAATGTTTTTTATCTCCGTCAATTCTTAATTCTAATTCTGATTTTGGAAACTTTTCACTGCATTCAATTGCTATTTGTACTGAATTTGAAGTTTCTAAAAATATTGTTGCAATTACGGTTCCATAATTTACAGTTGTGATTGTAATTGTGATTATGCTGTCACTTTCCTGATAACTATTTTCTTTTGTTTCAATTTCTAAGTCAAATCCAACACCATCTTCTAGCGGTAACCAAGGCAGATATAGCATCAAAAGCAGTTTTAATGTTTTTTGCGGATTGTTTTCAGATGCAACAGAAATACTTGCATTGATTAGTTTTGCCATTTCTTTCATCTGGGTTAAATCTGTGACACCTGCTTTAGAAGCTTCTGTCATATTCATTATAAGTTTTGTAAGAGCTTCTTTGCCATTTTTCTGCAGTAAAATAGAAATATCCCCGAGGTTTATCATTCCATTTGATAGAATTTTCAAATCTTTAAGTGACGATTGAAGCTGTGAAGCAAGTTGGACATTGACCATTTCTTTTGATGTTGAAAATTCAAGTCCTTGAAGTTGTGCAAGAATTTGTGCCTGCATTTGTGACAGGGTGTTTCGCTGAGCAGCAAGCTGGTTCGCAAACATCTGGTTGAACTGTGCCTGATTCATGCCTCGTTGAAGCATATAAATCAATTCGTTCATATTTTTAGGCACCTGTAATAAATCTTTTGCATAAATTGCTCTGTCCATACTTTGCAGAGTGTTTAATTGTAAATTTTGCTGAATTTGTGAGGCTGTACTGCCGGAAGTTAGCTGCTGTGTATTATTTGCGAGCAGCTCAGCAGATTTCTGAACTTCAGCAGAAGGCTGAGCTGGAGCATTGAATTTTGCTTGAGCTGCTAACATTCTTTGATGTGCATTATTTTGTCCGAAGTTATTTAAAAATCTTCTAATATCTATGCCTGACATACAACTAATTTAACTGATTTTTTTGATAAAATCAATATTTAGCCATTTACCCTTCAATCGGCATATATGATTGAGGATAGCTGTAGTCTTCAAGAAATCCTAAGTTTTTGTAAAGTCTCAGTGCCTGTAAGTTGTTAGTTTCAGTTGTCGTATTTATTTCAGAAATAGGACTGTTGTAACTGTCAATTTCATCAAAAATAACATCCATTGAGTGTTTCAACATTATTGTTGAAAGCCCTTTATTCTGGTGTTCTTGCTTAATTCCAACCAGTGGAATATTAACAATAGTTCCGCTTGTAATATTCATGAAACAAAATCCGACAGGTTCATTATTGTATAGTAAGATACTTGTTGCTTTTGGCATAAATTCAGCATAAACATCTTTAACAATTTTTGTAATAATATCTCTTGTGCCTTCAATTGATTTAAATCTCGGGTCAAACAATGCATCAGAACTATCGTTAAAAGATTCTTGTATTACACTTACTGCATCTTCAAAATATCTATCACTCCATGCAACTACTTTGTAATCTTCCGGAAGTTTTACTACTCTTGCTCTTGAGAATAATTCTCTTGATGGTGTACCGTTCATCATAAATCTCAAAACTTCAATTCCAACGAATTTGAAACCTAATTTTGCGATTACGCTTATCAGTGATTTTTGAGCTCCTAACATTGGATAACAAACGATTTTTTCTCTTCTTAAATTTTGTGTTATATCAATAAATTTTGTTAATAAATCTTTTGCACAATCTAATAAAATATCATTATTTTTTGTATGTATGATATTAAGTTCAATTGCTTCAGATATCGCAGTCGTGTATACCAAAAATCCAACAATATCATCTTCGTCATCTAATGCAACAACACATTTTATTAAATCTTTGTCTATAGCTTCAAGAAACCCGTCATAATCAAGCGGTTCTAATTCAAAGTTATATTCTGTTTTTGCTCTGTTTTTAAAGTCCTCATATAGGCTTCTAAGTTTTTCATAATTATTTGCAGTTAAAATTCTTGTATTATACATGTTTGCTCCTTATAAAAAGTGGTGCATTTTTTCTTTTTTAGTATCTAAATATCTTTGATTGTAAGGTGTGATTTCAGATGACAGTTTCACAATATCATTAACCTTAAGTCCGTAACCTTCCAATCCGATAATTTTTTTAGGATTGTTTGTCATTAAATTGAAGTTTGTGTATCCTAAATCAACAAGGATTTGTGCCCCTGTGCCATAATCTCTTAAATCAGATTTAAATCCTAATGAAATATTTGCTTCAATGGTATCTTGACCTTCTTCTTGAAGTTTGTAGGCTTTGATTTTATTACATAAACCGATTCCTCTTCCTTCGTGATCAGTCAGGTATACAACAGCACCTTTTCCGTATTCGTTTAAATACTTAAGTGCGTTAAATAACTGCGAATTGCAGTCACATTTTAGAGAATGAAAAACATCACCGGTCAGACACATACTGTGAACTCTTACTGCCGGAATTTTGTCAGAGCCGTCATCTTTAACAAGTGCCACGTGTTCTGTTCCGTTAATCTGATTTTTGTAAGCGTACAGTTTGAATTCCCCATAAGGAGTCGGCAGCATTGTTTCAGCTTCACGTGTTACAAGTTTTTCTGATTTTAGTCTGTATGCGATAAGTTCAGCAACAGAGATAAATTTCATGTTGTGTTCGTCAGCAAATTGTCTCAAATAATCTCTTCTTCCCATGTGTCCGTCAGGTGCCATAACTTCGCACATAACACCGGCAGGTCTGTGACTGCATAGTTTTGCTAAATCAACAACCGCTTCTGTGTGTCCTGTACGTTCCAGAACCCCGCCTTTTCTAGCTACACAAGGGAATAAATGTCCCGGACGTCTTAAATCTGACGGTTGAGCATCTCTTGCTGTTGCAACTTCGACTGTTTTTGCTCTATCATAAGCTGAAATTCCTGTGGTTACGCCGTATTTTTCGGCTGCATCAATACTTACGGTAAATGCGGTTTTCAAACCTTCGCTATTCTGGTCAACCATTTGCGGTAAGTCCAATTGTTCTGCAATTTCACTTGATATAGCAAGACAGATAAGACCTTTAACTTCAGACGCTAAAAAGTTTATTAACTCTGGTGTAACTTTTTCTGCTGAAATTATTACATCACCTTCGTTTTCTCTATCTTCGTCATCTGCGACAATAATAGGTTTGCCTTGAGCAAAATCTTTAAGTGCTTCTTCTATGCTATCAAATTTAAATTGTTTTTCTTCCATTATACAAATCCATTCTCTTGTAAAAAACTCATACTTATCCGGCTTTCTTTATTATCATTCGCAGATAAAAATTTTTCAACATATTTTCCTAAAATGTCGGTTTCAATATTTACGAAGTCTCCAATTTTTAAGGTTTTGAGGTTCGTATTTTCAAATGTATGTGGTATTACTGCAACTTTAAAGATATTATTATTGATTTTTGCGATAGTTAAACTTATTCCGTTTACTGTTATTGAGCCTTTATGAATAATATATTTTTGTTGTTCAACAGGTATTTGAAATGTCAGATTGTAAAAGTCATTTAATTGTTCTTTTTCAATAATTTTGCCTTTGCAGTCTACGTGACCTGAGACAATGTGACCTCCAAGACGTGAAGTTGGAGTCAATGCTCTTTCTAAGTTTACACAAGTATTTTGTTTCGATTCTGCCAAAGTTGTAATAAAAAGGGTTTCATCGCTTACTCTAACAGTAAAACTGTCATTTGTCATATCTGTGACAGTCTCACAAACTCCGTTAATTGCGATACTATCTCCAATATTAGTTCCATTGAGAACAGTATGGCAGTTAACAACAAGAGTTGCTCCGCTTGATGCTTTAGAAAAAGATTTAATTTTTCCGATTTCTTCAATAATACCCGTAAACATAAATATAGCGTATCATATTTTGCATTTAATTGAAACAAAAATGACGAAACTTTTACATAAACAATATTATCCGCAGGATAATCAAAGGAAGGTTCGGAAACGTAGTTTCTGATAACTCGTTTCATTTGGTCAGCGTTTTTCTCTTTCTGGGTTTGGGCATCTTTCTCTTTTACTCGCAATAAAAGAGAAAGATGCCCAAGAAGCTTCCAATAATATTGTTTATGTAAATAAATCGTAATACAATTTTCTGTTTTATTTCAGTTTGTAAAGTGCTATTTTAAAGTTCAATCTATGGATTTAGAATTTTATTTTTTTTCTATTTTTTAAAATGAAAAGTGTTGATTTTACACGTTTTGAAACTAATTTAAAATGTAAAATTTTGTTAAAATTGCTACAAAAATAGTAAAGATGGATAGTAATTTTGTCGTTACATGTAGTATAATATATATAGAAGATATACCCTACTATAAATCGCATCTAATAGCCAGTAAATATTTTGTTATAATCAAAATAGAAAGGCAGCGAATATATGAGCAACTTACAATTTCAAAATGATTTAGACAAATTAGTGGAGATTTTACCCGATAGAATCAGGCAGCATATTTCTTACGGTCGTATGGAAGATGTAATTGAAATTGTTCTAGATATTGGCAGACCTCCTGAAATTAGACACGCAGACGGCAAAATTGAATACATTGAAGCTTCTGATGTTTGCTATGATGATATTGAATATATCACATCAAGAGTTCAAGAATTTACTTCCGATAACCGTTCAGGTATTCCCGGAACACTTCACAGAATTAGTGCTATTAGAAACCGTCAGGGCAAAGTTGTAGGTTTAACTTGCAGAATCGGACGTGTTGTAACAGGTACAATTTCTTGTATTAAAGATATATGCTTACAAAATAAAAGTATTTTATTTCTTGGCAGACCTGGCGTTGGTAAAACCACCAAACTTAGAGAAATCTCAAGACTTGTTGCTGACGATTTAGGTAAAAGAGTTGTTATTGTAGATACCTCAAATGAAATTGCAGGTGATGGCGATACTCCTCATCCGGCAGTTGGTCACGCAAGAAGAATGCAGGTTCGCCAACCTGAATATCAGAAAGATATTATGATTGAGGCTGTTGAAAACCATACTCCTGAAGTCATTGTTGTTGACGAAATTGGTACTGAAGCAGAAGCTCAAGCCGCAAGGACAATTGCTGAGCGTGGTGTAATGCTTATTGCTACTGCTCACGGTAATAGTTTAGAAAGTTTGATTAAAAACCCTACGTTATCAGATTTAGTGGGAGGTATCCAATCTGTAACATTAGGTGATGATGAAGCAAAACGACGTTCTTCTCAAAAAACAGTATTAGAAAGAGAAAAACAACCGACATTTGATATTGTAATCGAAATTCTTGACAGAAACACTCTTGCAGTATATAAAGACACCACAGAAGCTGTTGATTATATATTAAGAGGCTGGCCTATTAGACCTGAAATTCGTAAAGTTGACAAAGCTTATGATTTCTCACTGCCTCAGGCTCCTGTTCCGGCAAGAGTTCCTAATGTAATTGATAAAATTAACGCTCTTGATAACAAAATTGAACATCCTGAAAGTTTGAAATTCAGTTTTTCAAGACAAAAATATGTTGAAGAAGTTAAAAAATTCAAAAAAATATATCTGTATGCGGTATCAAGAAGTATAGCTGAAAAAGTTATTGAAAGACTTGATTTAAATGCTGAGATTACAAGAAATCTTGACGATGCAGATATTGTAATTGCTCACAAAAACTTTGTTAAAGGTGGAGCAAAGGTATTGAGCACAGCAGAAGAAAGCCGTATTCAAATATTCTATGTAAAAACAAATTCAATGGCACAAATTCAAAAAGTTATTAAAGATGCACTTGATATTGCAGAATTGAATGAAAAACAAAGTTTTTACGACATAACAGAAAAAGCTTTAGATGAAGCAAAATCTGCTATTGAAAAAGTTTTAGCCGGAGCACCTGATGTTGAGTTAACTCCGCAAAGTACTCATATTCGTAAGCTTCAGCATGAATTAGTTGAACAGCATAATCTGGAAAGTAAATCTGTCGGTGAAGGCGAAAATAGACATTTACGCATAGTCGGCGGTACGGATTATGAAGAAAAAATGGGTTAAGCCATTTTGTATACATACCTGATACCATACAGGTAAAAGGTACCCCAGATTTGAGCCCCTTCTTAGAACACGAGGAAACTACGTCATTCCGAAAATGTATAGGAGGGGGTTCCCGTTTTTATAATTTTAAAAGGCATTCAAATATACCTTCTGAATATGTTGGATGTGCAAAACAGGTTTCTTTTAGCTTTTCAACTGAAATGTTATTTTGTATAGCTATTGTTATTTGTTGAATAAGAGCAGAAGCTTCAACTGAAACAATGTGAGCTCCAATAATTTTTCGATCCTGTTCCAGTAGTTTTATAAATCCATCAGTTGCACCATCACAGTGGGATTTCCCAAGTGCAGATATTAGAATATTAGACTTTTTAAATTCTTGACCTTCCAAGTCTTGTTCTCGTTTTCCGACCCATGCAATTTCAGGGGTTCCGTATACAACACTCGGGGTTAAATCCTTTTTAAACGGAATATTATTAACGGATTCTAAAGCTTGTTTTATTGCATAGTGTGCTAACTGAATTTCGCCGGCAGTATCACCAATATATTTTACTCCGTCAATTCTGTTTGTTATATTTGGAACTCTGCCGGTTGCGGCTAATATAATTTCAGGTTCGATTATTTTACCGTTAGAAAGTGTAACTATTTTATTTTCAATACTTTGCACTGAAGTTTCTGTATAAAATTGAATTTTATTGGATTTAAAAATACGTTCTATGCGTTTAGAAACTTCAATATCTGCAAGAGGCAAAAGGTGTGGAGCAAGTTCAAGTACAGTAGTTTCAACACCAAAGTTTGAAAATATCCTTGCCCACTCTATTCCAATAGCTCCTGAGCCTATTATTAGAATACTTTTAGGAAGCTGTTCTAAATTCAAAATATCATCAGAAGACAGGATGAATTTATGGTCAAATTCCAGTCCTTTAAGTTCACGCGGGGAAGAACCGACTGCACATATTATTTCTTTGCAATGATAATTTTCGCCGGATTTTGTCTGAATTTCATTTGCAGAGTTAATATTTGCCTCATCATTTACAACGGTAACTTTTGAATTTTTTAATGCTAGTTCAATACCTTTTCTAAGTTTTTGAACAGTTTGATTTTTTCGTTCTAGAACTTTTGAATAATCAAGTGTAACTTCATTAACGGAAATTCCGCAGCTTTCACAATTTTTTATATTGCTGTAAACTTCTGATGCGTGGAGAATACTTTTTGTAGGAATACAGCCTTTATTTAAACAGACACCGCCAATGTGTTCTTTTTCAAATAAAACAACTTTGTTGCCTGAATTTGCTGCATGAATTGCAGCTGTATAACCTGCCGGTCCTCCTCCTATAATACCTAAATCGAAATTTTCCATATTATTCTCCTGAAATTTTTCCTATTCACTGCGTGTATAAATTCGCGGCAGTCTTACTTTCAGCCTGCAAGTAAGTTCATAATTTATAGTATTCAAAATTTTAGCCCATTCATCAATGGATTTGTTTTCGTTTAATAGGGTTATAACATCGCCAGGAACGGCTTTTACCCCTGTTATATCAAACATTATTTGATCCATTGTAATGTTACCGACCTGAGGAACTTCTACTCCGTTCAAAATCCCTGTTATTTTGTTCGATAAAAGTCTTGGCAGTCCGTCTGCATATCCGATTGGGACAGTTGCAATTGTACGTTGCCCTTTTGCAGAATATGTATGGCAGTAACTAACACCTTCACCGTCTTTTGCAGTGTGAATATTTACGATGCGTCCTTTTAAAGATATTAACTGTTTTAATCTTGGTTTTTTAAATTCAATTTCCGGAAAATCAGGGTACAATCCGTATAATGAAATGCCAACTCTTCTCATATTTGAATTCGGAACATCATAGCAGATAGTTCCTGCGGTGTTTAAAATATGGAGAAGCAGCCCATCAGTATTTACATTATCAACTACAGAATTCCACTTGTTGATTTGTTCGGTTGCTTTATCAAGTTCTTCTGCTGCTGCAAGGTGAGTGAAAATCCCTTTTAATTCAATCCAATTGCATTGCTGTACTTTTTGTATAAATTCTATAGCTTCGTCATATCTGACACCAATACGATTCATGCCGGTATCAAGTTTAATATGAACTTTTGGTTTTATACCTGTTCTTTTGAATGTTTGCTCGCACGCTTTAATGTGTTCAGGTGTAAAAATTGAAATAGTAATATTGTTTTTCACCGCACTTTCTACAGTCCATATAGGCACAGCACCAAGAACAAGGATTTCACAATCAATTCCAGCCTGCCTAAGGTCAACACCTTCGTCAATTGAAGCAACACCAAGCATATCTATTCCGCTTGCCAGAATTGTCGGGGCAAGCATAGCTGCTCCGTGTCCGTAAGCATCAGCTTTTACTACTCCCAGAAGCTTTACGCCTTCCGGAACATTTTTTTTGATTTCTTTAATATTATTTTCAAGGTTGGATATATTAATCTCAACCCAGGCATCTCTGTGTATATTAATATTTGTTTGTCTAGTATTTTTCATAACTCGTTACAGTATATACCAAAATCGATTTTACGGCAATTTGTATTGTTATAAATATCTACATCAATTACCTGATACATCTTCAAGTAAAATATGATAGTATAAAAATGAGAAATAATAAGGATTTAAGATTTATGGAAGAGTTAATACAGCATATTCAAGAAGTTTTAAAAGTACCGGAGTTTTTAATAAATCAATGTACCTTTCTTCCTGAATTTATAAGAATATCACTGATTGAAAGTATTAAATTTGTACCGTTTTTATACTTTTTATACTATGGTATTGAACTTTTAGAAAGATTTTTCCTTAAAAATATAGGTTTATTTATAAAATTATTGCAAAAATTTGGTGCTTTATTCGGTGCTGTAATTTCAATTGTACCGGAATGCGGATATCAAGTCATTGCGAGTACGTTTTATTCCAGAAAAATGATGACCAGAGGTACACTCCTTGCATTTTTAATTGTTTGCTCTGATGATGCATTGCCGTTGTTATTTATGGATTTAAGCAAGGCATTAATAATTATTCCGATAATTGTTATAAAAGTAATTTTAGGTATTGCAGTTGCTTACTCCGTAGATATTATTGACTTGATTATACACGGTAAGAAAAGACTTATTGAAGAAGCGAATGCAATAAACTGCGACTTGAATGAACCTGCCTGCTGCCATCATAGAATTCAAACCGTTGAATATCCTCCTTACTGGTGGATGCATCCATTAACTCATACATTTAATATGTTTATGTTTACATTTATATGTTTAGCGTTTTACTATTGTTTACTTAACGGTGTTGGTTCAGCTGAAAATCTAGCATCATTTATGATGGTGGATTCACCTTTACAAGTTGTTGCAACTGCTGTTATCGGTATGGTTTCTAATTGTTTTGTTTCGGTATTCTTAGCAATTGCTTATTTGAAAGGTATTATAAGTTTCCCTGCATTTTTGTCAGGTTTGATAACTGTTACAGGACTTGGCCTGGCTACACTTGTTAAAAGGTCGCAGAACAAAAATGATGTTTCTTTAATCTCAACAATCTTACTTGTTGTAGCGATTGCTGCAGGTTTGTTTGTATACTATAACATGATGTTTGTTGATTTAATAAAAGAATATTTTGTAAGTTAATATAAGGGTTTAATTATATGCATGCACTATTGAATTCAATAATGAAAATAATAGAATTTTTTAATGGATTTGCTGAAAATCTAATTGAACCAATAGGGTTTTTACCTGAATTTGCAAAAGAAGCTCTTATTGACAGCTTGAATTTAATACCGTTTTTGTTTGTTATTTTTATCTTGATTGAAATAATTGAACAGTATTACACAAAGAAAAGACATTTATTTGTATTTTTTATAAAAAAAGTCGGACCTTTATTTGGCAGTTTATTTGCATCAATTCCACAATGCGGATTTTCGGTTATAGCAGCAACAGTATACACAAGAAGGATATTAAGCCGAGGAACGCTTATTTCAGTTTATCTTGCAACCTCAGATGAAGCTATACCAATATTATTAACATACCCGAGTAAAGCTTATTTAATTATACCAATGCTTATTATTAAAATTATAATTGCTATTATTGTCGGTTATCTTATTGATTGGCTTGTTGCATATAAAGCAAAAGAACCAGTTATAGAATCAACTAAGTCTATTCCGGATGGCTGCTGTCATCACCATATTGCAGATGCTGCAAAAACAAAAGATTTTTGGCTGCATCCGTTAAAACATACATTAAATATTTTTATTTTTATACTAATCGTATCTTTGATACTAGGGTATACTTTATCAATTGTCGGAACAGAAGAAAATCTTGCAAAATATTGTCTTTTAAACTCACCGTTACAACCGGTAATTGTTTCATTAATAGGTTTAATTCCTAATTGTGCAATATCTGTACTATTAACATTATTATTTGTTAAAAACACAATCAGTTTTGGCTCACTGCTTGCAGGTCTGTGTTCTGCAGGAGGCCTAGGTATTCTTGTTCTGTTAAAACGCAATCACGATATAAAAGATACTTGTATTATAATTTCAATACTTGTAGCTGTATCTTCAATCGTTGGTTTAATATTTCAATATAACCTGTTTAATATAAATCATATTTTTAACATTATTGGTATTCAGTTATAAAAAAGAGGTTTTAAATGGTTCAACAATCTGAAAAATTTAATGAAGCGTTTGCATTACATCAAAAGGGTAAACTTACTGATGCCCGTGATATGTATATGGAAATTTTGAAAACTGAACCTGATAACCATGAAGTTTGGGACTTATTAGGATTATTATACTATCAGGCTAAAGACTATATTGAGTCCGAAGTCTGCATAAAGAAAGCCATTTCAATAAAACCGATACTGTATTATGTTGAGAATTTAGCAAGATTATATTTAACAAAAGGTGACTTTGAACTTTCTGTCGAACTATATAAGGAATTAGTTAAAAACTGCCCTAACCGTTATGAATACTGGTTTAACTTAGCAATGTCATATAAAAATCATCAGGACTGGAATAAAGCGAAAAATGCATACTACAAAGCTTTAGAAATCAACCCTAAAAGCCACGAATCTTATTTTAATCTTGCTGCGTTATGTTTTAATGATTTAAATCCTCAAGGGGCTATAGAATATTATAAAAAAGCACTTGAAATTAATCCTGAAGATTGGGAATCAGTTTATTTCTTATCACTTGCACAAATGCAGGCAAAAAATTATGAAGAAGGGCTTAAAAACTTTGAAGCAAGACTTTGCAGACACAGTGCAATTGTTTCGCAAGAAAAAACATATCCTAATTTAATGAAAGAAAAACCATTATGGACAGGACAAGATTTAAAAGACAAAGTTTTGTACACATATTACGAAGCAGGTTTTGGGGATGTTTTAATGTTTTATCGCTTTATGCCACAATTGACTTCTATGTGTAAAAAAGTTATATTTAAACCCCAGAAAGAGCTTGCAGGTTTATTCAGGGAAAACTCTTATGGTGCTGAAATAATGGAACTTTTCGATTTCGAAAAAGATATTTATTTTGATTATCATATACCGTTTTTAAGTATTCCGCACATCCTCGGAGTTAACACAGACGATATGTTTGTTCATCATGATGACGGTTATATAAAAGCAAATCCTGCAAAAATAAATTATTATAAAGAACGTTTTTTTAATAATGATAAATTTAAGATTGGTATCAAATGGCAGGGAAATACTTTCTACGAAAAGGATAGAGTTTTAAAAGTTGAAGACTTCTTCAATCTTTTTGAGTTGGAAAATACTCAATTTTATTCCTGTCAGACTTTTGAAGGTGCAGAAGAGTTTGAAAAAATTAAAGGCAAATATGATGTAATTGATCTTGCCGGAAGCTTTTCTAATTTTTCTGATACCGCAGGTGCTGTAGAAAACATGGATTTAATAATCTGTAATGACACCTCATTAGCTCACCTTGCAGGAGCAATGGGAAAACCTTGCTGGGTACTTTTACCTTATGTTTATAACTGGAGATGGCATACTGATTTGAGTAAATGTGACTGGTATGACAGCGTAAGAGTTTTCAGGCAAAAAGAACACGGCGACTGGCATGGTGTGTTTAAAGAAATTGAAAATGAATTAAAAAAACTTTTCTAATTGTTCATTTTTCGTTTTAATAATTTTGCCAATAAAAAAGACCGCTTAAGCGGTCTTTTTATATATTTTATTTATTATATGTCAACTAACTAAGAGCCATCAATGCTTTTACTGAACGAGCATTTTCTTTAACTTCATCATCAAAATGTTCTGAAGAAATAGTGTTTTCTAACACTCTCATTGCTTCTTCTTTATTTTCTAATGATAATAATTCGTTAATTGTGCTCATTGCAACAACTGTTGACATATCATTGATACCTTTACCTCTGTTTTCGATTACAACAGAAAGAGATTCAAATTCATTTCTTCTTACTAAAGCTCTTGATGTTAATTCTCTAACTTCATCGATTGTAGAGTTTGTACCGATTTCTTCTAATACTGCAACTGAATCAGGACTTGGATTAATTGTTAATGATTCAATAATGTTGCTTACTTTATTAAAGTTTTTATTGTTTTTCATCATATTACTATTCATTTATTCTCCTCCTACGCAACCATAACCATATCTGCTTCCAGGGCTTCTAAAGCTTGTTGGAACATTGGTTTTACTTCTGAATGAGGGTCCATTTTTGACATTCTTGTGATTTCTCTGTTTTTGCCGCCAACGATAGCTGATGCAATATCTTTAATATGATATTCTTTTGTTAGAAGTTCTCTAGCACCGTCTAAGTTGATATTAACGTTAACTTCTTTGTTGCCGATTTCTTGAATTTTATTCCAAGTATTGATTACGCTGTCTTTAACTCTTCCATATATAGCTTTTATAGATTCAATACCTTCATAGAATTTGCTGCCCATATCATTGATAGAACCTACAAATGTAGAATATATTCTCTTAGAACTTGCAGTTAAATTTCCTGTGAAACTTACTTTATCATTTTGTTTTGCCTTGCTTGATTCAAAAACATCTTCTGTTAAAATATTTTTTTGGAAATTTGAAGCGGCAAAAGGATTGCTAGTTCTTGAAGTTGATTGTTCATTTTGGCTCGTATTAAATATACGATGGCTGAATTGATTTAGTCTTTCAATTGTTGACATATTTAACCTCTCTCTTAATTATCCACGTATAAAGTTTATCATAGTGTCAGATTTATAAATCAACCTTTTGTAGGATTTGTGTTAGAATATGAATATGAAATATAAGAATTTTGAAGAATTAGTTGAAGTTATAAGAAAACTGCGTGCACCTGACGGCTGTCCGTGGGATAGAAAACAAACTCACCAAACATTAAGACCTAATATGCTGGAAGAAGCTTATGAGGCTGTTGATGCAATTGATGATAATGATATGATTCATTTGAGAGAAGAGCTCGGTGATGTATTATTGCAAGTTCTTTTGCATTCTCAAATTGCATCTGAAAATAACGAATTTAATATTGATGATGTTGCAAAAGAATTAAAAGACAAACTAATCCATCGCCATCCTCATGTTTTTGGCGATATGAAAATTGATAACGCGGACGATGTTCTTGCGGTTTGGGATAAACGAAAATCCGAAGAAAAATCACACAGAAAATCTGCAATGGATGGAATTTCTCGCAGCCAGTCTGCATTAATTTCTGCTCAAAAGATTTCTAAAAAGGCGGTAAAAACGGGGTTTGAATGGCCAAATGAAGACTCTTTATACGACTGCATAATGTCTGAATTTAACGAGTTTAAAGAAGCTGTTCAGGAAGGTGATAAAACTCACATGGAAGAAGAGTTTGGAGATATTTTATTTGCAACAGTAAATCTTGCAAGATGGAATAAAATTGATGCAGAACAGGCTTTATTAAAAGCTAATAAGAAATTTGAAAAACGTTTCCGCAAGATGGAAGAACTCGCAGAAAAACCGTTAAATGATTATTCATTTGAAGAGTTTGATGAACTTTGGAAACAAGCTAAGAAAGTGACTGCCGGAGAATAAGTGATTTATGAAAGATGTACAAAATACTCAAGATACAAGAAATGTAGATATTCAAAAAGTTGGAATAAAGCATGTTGAATTACCTTTAACCGTCCAGCGGAAAAACAAGTCAGATAAAGTTGTTTATGCTGAAGCCCGAGTCTGCGTATCTTTACCAAGAGCATATAAAGGTACCCACATGAGCCGCTTTGTAGAAGTTTTAAACGAATGGAGAACAAAAAAGCTTTTAGGTGTGGATATAAAAGGCTGCCTTGAAAAAATTGTTAAAAAATTACACGCAAAAAGCGGAGAACTGGAATTTAATTTTAAGTATTTTATTGATAAAAAATCTCCAGTAACCAAACTTTCAGCTCCAATGTGCTATGACTGCTCATTTGAAGGCAAAATTGACGGAGAAGATTATAAATTTATTTTAGGAGCAAAGGTTCCAGTGACAACACTTTGTCCTTGCTCAAAAGAAATTTCAGAATACGGTGCCCACAACCAGCGAGCTTTAATTTCTGTTAAGGTTTCTTATGACGAAACCGAACAAGTCTGGCTTGAAGATTTAATTGAACTTGTTGAATCCTGTGCATCTTGCCCGTTGCATCCGCTTTTAAAACGTCAGGATGAAAAGTTTGTAACCGAAAAGGCGTGGGAAAACCCGAAATTTGTTGAAGATGTTCTCCGTGATGTTGTTGTTAAATTGAGAGAACACCCTCTTATTAATGAATTTGAAGTAGACTGTGAAGCTTTTGAAAGTATTCATAATCATTCAGCGTGGGCATATCAGGCAGAAAGTAAGTAAGTGAGTAGGTTAGTAATATACAAAAAGACCATCTGAAATTTCAGATGGTCTTTTTTATTGAAATAAATTTTAATTAAACTAATTCAGCAACTTTTACAGCGTTTTTGTTAGCAATTTCAACTAAAGATGAAATTGTTGCAACCATAGAAAGGTCTGAAGATAATTTGTTGATGCAAGATCCGCATCCAATAGCAGAAGCTCCTGCAGCAAATGCAAACGGTGCAGTTGTAGGGTTGATGCCTGTAGCTGTCATAATTGGCATTTCAACATTTCTAACAAGTTCAATAGTATTTGAAATTGTTAATTCAGCTCTATCCATCAATGCTCTGGCACCTGTTAATTCAACTTCTGATGAGTAATGACCTTCTGTTTGAATTAAATCAATACCCATAGATTCTAATTTAGAAGCTAATTCGATTTGTTCAGTAATTGAAATTTCACCAGGAATAGTTACTGAGAAAAATACTTCTCTGTTTCCTAATAATGATTTTGTTTCTTCAACTAATGATAAAACGTCAGCAGCAGAGAAAGAAGTACCTTTTTTGTAAAGAACATCAAAGTTACCAAGTTCAATAGCATCAGCACCTAATTCAACTGCTCTAACTAATTCTGATGGAACGATTGAAGATACAAAAATAGGCATATCTGTCATTGAACGGATTTCTCTAACGATATCTTCTCTTGCTGAAATATCTACTGCACTAGCATGAGCTTTTTCAGCTGAAGCTACAACTTTTTTAATGTTTTCAATATCAAAGTTATCAATACCTGCAATAACTTTTACTGCACGTTTTTCTTCTAAATGATGTTTGAATGAATCAATTCTTGTCATAATTTTCTCCTTAATTAAATTTTACGGACTTAACGTCTTTTGAATTATACATTAAAATTTGAATATTTTCAAGAACTAACCCGAAAACCTTAATAATGGGGATTAATTTTTCAAGTTCTGGAGAAAATAATTTAAAAGAATAACGAGGTGAAAATGCAAAGAATAACACTATTGATAATTACATTTTTATTTCTGGGAGTGGGAGTAGTCCCAGCCCAACAGCGTTATGCAACAGACGAACAAATAAATATTAGTGTATACGAAAAAATAAGTCCTGCAATTGTAGCAATAGATGCTCAGGTACCAGATGGAGTTTCTGCCGGAACAGGATGTATAGTTACTCCTGACGGGTTAATCTTAACCGGCTCTCATGTTGTGGAAGACGCATCTCAAATTGATGTTACTACTCATAACGGTCAGACATATCGGGCAAAATTTGTAGCAAATATGGGTAAAAATAAAGACCTTGCTCTAATAAAAATTGAAGCAAAAAGACCTTTACAGGTTGTTTCTTTCGGAGATTCGGAAGAAGTGAAAGTCGGTCAAAAAGTATTATCTATCGGAAATCCTTTCGGGTTTTCTAATACTTTAACTCAGGGTATAATTTCACGTATCGATTATGTAAAAAACAGGTTCCAAACTGATGCGGCAATAAATCCCGGATGTTCCGGAGGGCCGTTGTTAAACTCAACCGGTGAAGTAATAGGAATCAGCCAATCAATTTATAATCCTGATCATAATATTTCCAATATCGGTATTGGATTTGCAATTCCATCTAACGAAGCCATAAAGTTTATTGCAACAGTCGACAAAACAAAAATCGGACAAAATAAAAAGTAATAAATTTCCCGACTTCCTACTTTTATGTTATATTATAAAAGAATAAGGAATCGGGAACTTTGATTAAATTTTTAGGTGCTTGTGTTCAAAATTTAATAGAATGTATTAAGTACATTTTAGATGGGAATGTAAGATTTAAAACTGTTATATCGCAAGCAGCCGCAATTAGTTATGATTCATTGCCAATTTCTCTGGTTATTGCATTTATTTCTGCGGCGGTAATTGCAATTCAGGTTTCTAAAGAATTTCTTATGACCGGAGCAGAGGCATATATTGGCGGAACCATTGCAGTTGTAATGATTAGAGAAATAGCTCCGGGATTTGTTGCACTTGCTATTGGTGCAAGAGCAGGAACGGCAATTTCAGCAGAAATTGCTAATATGCAGGTTACCTCTCAAGTAGATGCGATTAAAACATTGAAAATTAACCCTGTCGGATATTATTTTGCACCAAGGATTTTGGCTTCTGCAATAACAGTGCCTATGGTTGTCTTGATTGCAGAATTTGTCGGCATCTTAGGCGGAATGTTTGTAGCTTATGAAACAATCAATCTTAATCCTGCAAGATATATGACTTCAGCATGGGCATGGATGGCGACAAAAGATATTTATATAAGTTTGTTAAAGGCTTGTATTTTTGGAGCATTAATTGCTCTTGTATGTGCCACAAAGGGCTATCAAACACGCGGAGGAGCAAAGGAAGTTGGTATTTCGACAACACAGGCAGCAATCCTTTCAACTATTTACATGCTGGTTGCAGACTTTTTGATAAATTTATTGTTCTATATTGCATAAACATAAACAATATTATCCGCAGGATAATCAAAGGAAGGTTCGGAAACGTAGTTTCTGATAACTAGTTTCATTGGGTCGCGTTTTTCTCTTTCTGCTCCTGTGGAGCTACGCTTTTACTTCGCAGATATTAAGTTCAGCACTTCTTCGCCGGCTCAACGCCGCCGAGCGAGTGCTTACACTCCGGCTTACGCATTCTTTGCTTGCGTTTCTTTCTCTTTTACTCGCAATAAAGCGTATAGCGAGCAGAGGGCGAACGCTCAAAGCGTTCAGCTTTGGCGGTAGTCCCGTTTAATGCGAACAACCAAGCAAGAAAAAGTAGAACCGAAAAAGAAAAACACGCTTGATTGAATGATTCGAGTCATCAGGGGCATCGCCCCCGAACCCCCTATAAAAATATCGGTTTGATATTTACCCCTAATATTGTTTATGTAAACAAATTTACAATAAAATATATCCCGCATACTGTTTGTTATATAATACTTAATGTTATAGAAAGGACTGTTTTATGAAAAAAGACGTTATTGTATCAGGTATGAGATCAACAGGAAAATTACACTTAGGACATTATCTTGGCGTTATTCAAAACTGGGTTCAGCTTCAAGATAAATATGATTGTAACTTTTTTGTTGCTGATTGGCATGCCCTGACTACAAAATACGATAAAACAGATGATTTAAGACAGAATATTCTTGATGTTGTTATGGATTGGCTTGCTTGCGGCATTGACCCTGAAAAATCAACCCTTTATGTTCAATCTTTAGTTCCTGAAATTGCAGAATTAAATATTTATTTAGGAATGATTACACCTCAAAATTGGGTTGAAAGAGATCCGACATTAAAAGATATGGCAAAAATCCTAAAAACAAAAGAAGGTCAAGCTTCTCAAATAAATTACGGATTAATGGGTTATCCTGTATTGATGAGTGCAGATATTATGATGTTTAATGCAGATTGTGTACCTGTAGGAATTGATCAGGTGGCACATATTGAAATTACCCGTGATATTGCAAGACGCTTTAATAATCTATATGGTGAATTCTTCCACGAAGCTAAACCTCTATTAAATCATTGCTCTTTAATTTGCGGTTTGGATGGAAACAAAATGGGTAAATCATTCAATAATGATATAAAAATTTCAGATACCGCAGAAGTTACTTCTAAAAAAGTAATGAGTGCAATAACTGACCGTTCTCGACTTAGAAAAGATGATCCGGGACATCCTGATGATTGCGAAGTTGCATTTAAATACTGGACAATCTTTGGAGATGAAGATGAAGTTTCAACAGTAAGATGTGAATGTGAAAAAGGTCTTCGCGGATGTGCACAATGCAAACGTCAGCTTGGTGATAAAATTAATGAAAAGCTTGCTGAAATTAGAGAAAGACGCAAATATTATGAAGAACATCCTGAAGAAGTCGAAAAAATTATCGCGGAAGGTTCTGCAAAAGCTAGAGTTAAAGCACAGGCTGTTCTTGCCGAAGTCCGAAAATTAGTAAAAATGTACTAATTGGACTTTAAAAATATATAATGTATAATATAAAAATTGAAAGAGGTAAAATATATGAATACAGTTACAGTAGTAGGTAGAGTTGGAAGGGATGCATCTGAAGGGTTCAAAGCTTTTGATTCCGGTAAAATGAAAGCTTCTTTTTCTGTTGCAGTTAATAGATGGGATTCTAAAACAAAATCTGAAGTTACTGATTGGTTTAACATTGATGTTTGGGATAAACAAGCTGAATTTGCTGCTGAATACGTGAAAAAAGGCAGACTTGTTGCTATTG
Organism: uncultured bacterium; assembly: GCA_950022495.1. Taxonomy (GTDB): domain Bacteria; phylum Cyanobacteriota; class Vampirovibrionia; order Gastranaerophilales; family Gastranaerophilaceae; genus Zag111. The sequence goes on along the minus strand of CATLLJ010000001.1, from coordinate 38,578 downwards.
ATGGTGCGATTGCTAACAATCGCTGGGTTGATAAAACCACAGGTAATGACAGAGAAAACTTCTATGTTAGAGCAAACACTATAAGATTATTAGGTTCAAGAAAAGACGCAGAAGAAGCTGTATTATGATAAGAACTTCAAATATTGCCGGTATTATTGCAGATGATTTAACAGGTGCTAATGATACCGCATTACAATTCAAATTGAATGGTGCGGATACAAATATTTTGTTGAACACTGATGTTATAAGCACTAATTCTGATTTGTCTCAAGCCTGGGCAATCTCTACAGAGTCCAGAAATGTTTCTTTGCAGGATGCTTTTGAAAAAGTTAAAGAGGCAACTCAATTATTAGTAGAAAAAATTAATCCTGATTTTTTCTACAAAAAAATAGATTCAACAGTTAGAGGTAATATTGCGGTTGAAGTTCTATCTATGCTTGAAGTTTTAGGATGGGATTCTGCTGTTATTATGCCTGCTTTCCCGCAAGAAGGTCGTATTACCGTAGGCGGATATCATTTGCTTCGCGGTATTCCGATTGAAAGAACGGAAATGGCACGGGATCCGCATTCCCCGATAACTGAATCACATTTACCTACATTGTTAAAATCTCAGCTAGGCGGGAATTTAGAAAACTTGGTTGGTGAAATTGGTTTAAAAACTATAATGGACGGTGCCGGACCAATCTTGATGCGATTGAATGAACTGGTAGAGCAGGGTAAGAAAATTATTGTTGCAGATTCGGTTTTTACAACAGATTTAGAACAAATTGTTCTTGCCATGCAAAAGTCTAATTTTAAAATTCTTCCTGTAGGTACTGCTGCAGCTGCAAAAATTTTAAGTAACCAATGGTTTCCTCAATATCAAGAAGAAGAAATATTGCCAGTAAAATTACCAAAATTACCTAAACTAATAGTTTCAGGCAGTGCGACTAATATAACAGCAAATCAAATTGATAAACTTGAACAAAGCGATGAATATGATGAAAACTGTCTGGTTATTGAACTCAATGTAAATACAATTTTGGACGGAGTTAAAGATGAACTGGTAGAGCGTGTTGTTTCAAATCTCGGAAACGATAATATTGTTTTGATACACACATCAAAATTATTAAATAATTTTGATGGATTTTCAGATACTGCAAATGTTGATTTAACAAAATCCGGACTTGCTGCATTGATTACAGACTTTCTTGCAGATTTAACTAAACAGGTTCTAGAGAAGAAAAATGCTGTTTTGATTACTCTGGGCGGTGAAACTTCTTATAAATGCTGTAATGCTATCAATGCTAACCAGTTAAAGCTTGTTGATGAAGTATTACCTGCAATCGCACTTGGTAGAAGTGTTAATTCTAATCAATGGATTGTAACAAAATCCGGCAATTTGGGCGGTGTTAATACTCTTATTGAAATTTTAAAATATTTTGAAAAACATGAAGAATAAGCAAATGGATAAAATTGCAATTACAACAGGAGATCCAAACGGAATAGGGGCTGAAATTACTATTAAAGCTTTAAAAAAGCTTGATTTGCCTCCAGAAAGAGTTGTTCTTATCAGCAATAAAGAGATTCTGAAATATTATGGCGGTTCTGAAATTGTTGATAAATACGAAATTATTGAAATTTCGTATGACTTAAACAATATAAAACCCAGTCTGGTTACAAAAGAAGCCGGTGAATTTTCTTATCAATCTTTGAAAACTGTTTGTGAACTGAAACCTGCAGCAATTGTTACAGCTCCCGTTGCAAAGAATGCTCTTTATCTTGCAGGTCATCATTTTAACGGTCAGACTGAAATTTTACAAAAATTTCTTGCTCATGATAATCAGCTTGCGGAAATGCTTTTTGTTGCAGATAATTTCAGGGTTTTACTTTTAACGCGGCACTGTGCATTAAAAGATATTCACTTAACAAAGGAAATCGTAGTTACTAAAATAATTAATCTTGTTGAAACATTTAGAACCAAATTTAATATTGAAAACCCCAAATTTGCATTATGCGGTTTTAATCCTCATTCAGGTGAAGATGGAATATTAGGGGATGAAGAAATTAAAATTCTTATTCCTGCAGTTGAAGAATTAAGAAAAAACGGTATAAATATTTCAATGCCGCTGCCTGCTGATACTTTGTTTGTTAATGCGGCAAAGCATTATTATACCGGCACAAAAGATGATTATGACTGCTATATTGCCAATTATCACGATCAGGGGTTAATCCCAATTAAAACAGTGGCTGGAGACAAGACTATTAATACAACTATCGGTTTGGATATTATTAGAACTTCACCGGGGCATGGTACAGCTTTTGATATTGCAGGAAAAAATCTTGCTGATTGTTCCGGAATGCTGGCGGCTATAAAGTCTGTTTTATAAATATTGTTCGTTTAAATCTTCACAGTTACATAATTTTGAATATTCGCAGTATTTACAATTTTGTGTATGGCAATTATAAATTGTATCGGAAGTTATGGTGCTGCACGCTTTTATAATTCTTTTTTCATATTCCTGTTTTAAAGTTTCATTAAATTCAATTACATGGTTTTGCTTGTTTTTCAAATCAATATATACAAAAGCTAAGAAATCATAGTTTTTTAAATACAGGTCTAAACATAATAAATACACCATTGTTTGATAATCATATTCAGGATTTTTTGGAATAGAACCTGTTTTATAATCCAGAATATAATACTTGTTATCGTCGCGGACAATAGCATCAATTCTTCCGCCAATCCAGTAATCCTCTATTTTACAAGAAAGTGTGAATTCAGATTTAAAATATTCTTTTTGATAGAAACTATTATCCAGTAATAAATTCCATAGGATTTTTTCTTCATCATTTAGTGCTGTTTCAATTCTGGAAATATTTACCCCTCGTAAAAAATAATTCGCCAGAGCGTGAATTTTCTTCCCTTTTTCAAATGCCGAGGCAGATGAAGGCATACTTATTTTTTCAATATGCTGATAATAAAATTTTTTCGGACAGGTTTCATAAGTTTTTAAAATATTTGGAGAAAAGTTATTCATTGTGTACTCCTTCCAAAATTTCATCAAAAATTATATTTGGTTCCAAATTATACTCTTTGCCATATCGTTTAGATTTTGTGCTGGTTGTGATAAATAATTTATGTTTAGCACGGGTTACTGCGACATATAAAAGCCGGAGATTTTCTGACAGAATTTCTTTTTTTAATTCGTATTCTGATTTCTTTTTATAATTCGGGTTTAAAGCCCTGACAGATTCAATGAAGTCAGATGATTTAAGATTTATCGCATCAAGTGTGAGCGGTAAATTCTTTTCAGTCATTTCCGGTATAAATACAAGGTTAAACTCATCCCCTTTTGATTTATGCATAGTCATAATTTGAACTTTACCCTGTAATGATTTTTTGTCATCTTCGTCAACTTCCGAGAAGAATTTAAATCCGCTGAGATTAGGTTTTTTCGCTAATTCAGACAATCTGTTCAACGTATATTCTAACGAATTATTTTTTATACATATTCTTTTAATTAATGTAGAAATTAAATAAATATTGGATTTTTCGATATCGCTTTTAAAGAAATTAAGTCCGATTTTGATTGCAAGTTCGTTAGGCGGAAGATGACATAATGATACCCAGTAATTTAAATCCCAATAAAATCTTTCAAGATGAATGTTATCTATATTGTCAGCATTTATCTGAATAAACGGATTTTCGTATTTTTTGATTTCAGAACCAAATCCCCTCTTATAAAACCCTAAATCTGCAAGAATATCATAGTTGCTTCCAACTAATTCATTGTCAAATGGATTTAAAATTATCTTCATAACTGCAAAAATTGCTTTGAAAATGGCTTTTTGTTCCAGACATTCGTTACGTGTAATAGTTTTTAAACCACAGTTTTCAATTAATTCCTGCCATGCCGATATTTGATAATTGTACCTCAATAGAATTCCCACAGTGTATTCTGGGTTCTTATTCAGTGTGTCTTTAATAATTTTTAAAATGTAATTTTTTTCTTCTACTGGGCTGTTGAATAAAATTCCTTCAACAGCATTTTTGCTCTCCGGATTTCTGCCTTCAACAGGCTGCATGTACATTTTATAAAAAGAATTACTGCTGTCTTCTTTTTGGCTGAAAGTTTCAACCAGCTTGTTGGCACATTCCCAAACTCCTTTTGCACATCTTTGCGAACAATTCATGCTGACATTATTATTTTCGGTAATAAAGTTCCTAAAACCTTCTACGTCCGCATTTGAAAAAGTTGCAGTGATAGATTGATTAACATCTCCGCAGCGAATAATGTTTTTGTGTTTCCCTGAAAGAAGGGCTATGAGTTCCTGCTGCACACCGGAGGAATCCTGAGCTTCGTCTTCAATAATGTACTCGCAAATATCTTGATAATATGCCAGAATATCAGGATTTTCTTTCAGAATACGAACAGAACCTGTCAGCATATCATCATAATCAATAAGATTATATTCTTTTAAGTTGTTTTTATAAGCTTCAACAAATACTTTGAATTTTTTGAGTTTTTCATCTTGAATTGCAGCCGGAAAAATTCCCCCTGCAATTTTAAAAACAGATACTGCCCTGTCAAATTCTTCAGCAGTTTTTTGTTCAATTTTTAATTTTGAAGCAATTTCACGTAAAATTCTTCCGCGATGAGCATCATCACAAATTTCAAAATCCCCAGAGAGTCCGAGTTTTTCAAAGTTACCGTTTTCTTTTAATATTCTTAGAGCCAACCCGTGAATTGTGCTTATATTTGGCAGTTTTGCGGAACGGCTGCGGATATTTTTAATTCTTTCTCTGAAGTTCCGTGCAGCGGAATCCATATACGTTAAAACAAAAATATGTTCGGGCGGAATTTTTCTTTCCAAAAGTTTTACAATGAGAGCAAGAAGGATTGTTGTCTTACCAGCCCCCGGTACCGCTGAAATTCCCATATATCCATTGCTATAGTCAAGTACAGGTTTCTGGTCTTCACGCGGAATTATTTTAAATGTGGTTTGCTGTTGATTTTCGTCTGTTGAGTTTTTTTCATCAACAATAATAAAGTTTTCTAATGCCCCGTAATTTTCAACCCCGTTAGAATCAAATAAACTTGAATAACAGAATACTTTCTCTTCGGCACATAGTGTCAGTTTTCTTAAAACTCTGGCATTTTTTTCTTTTGAAAGCTCAATATTATCTTCGATTGTATATTCCGGTTTGTCCCAGTCTTTCTGGAATACCCATGCGTTATATAAAGGTCCGGTATCTGATTTTATCCATTCTGATGATGAGATATCTAACCATATTTGATACTTTGTTTTTAATTTGTTATCAATAATTTTTTGCGGAGTAGATATTATTAAATCATTTTTCTCTATCTCTAAGACAGAATAAGGATTTTCAGAAATTATTGAATTTTCTATCTGAATTATAATATCTGATTTTCTGGAATTAAATTTTTCGCCGAATATATTTTCAAAATCAGTAATCTGTTTTAAAAAGAAATTGAATTTCTTTAATTCTAATTTATCATTCTGGCTGGTATCAAATAATTGATTATATATTAGTATAATTTGTTCTGAAATTTTTGAATTTGAATTTGCAAGATTATCAATCAAATTTAATAATCTATTGTATTTTTGCGTATACTCCTCATCTTTGAAATCATAAGGAATAAGAGTTTTGTTCTGCTGAAATGCATTGAGAATTTCTTCACAATATTTTAAAGGTATACGTAAAAAATTTGATAGAAGTATTCGTATATCAAATTCGCTTAAGAAATTTTTTAATTCGGTGTTAAGTTTCAGGATGGTTATTGCAGCAAGTACAAGTTTGTTTTGGATTAGCTTTTCGCTTCCTGTTAAGTACATTAAATTAATATTTGAAGCAAAATTTTCCTTTAACGTAAATTTTAGCATGTCATCAATTACAGGTGTGATAATTGAAATTTCGCACGGAAGAATTTTATTTTTGAATAAGTCCTTAATTAGATTAATAGCTGAGTCAACTGTCTCAGAACGTTTTGAAAACGAATTATAGCTGAAATTGTTTAATATATTTTCTTCATCCTGATAAATATTGTTAAATAGAGTTTGAGCATCGTTAAGTAATTTTGAATTGGCAGTAAGTTTTGTTATATCGGTTTTAAAAATATTTTTCAACTTTTCAAGATTGTTTTTATCCGCACTTAAATATCCGCAGCGGCTTGAGCCCAGCGGGTCAACTGTAATCCAATAGTCTTTGAGCTGTTTTGATAAATATTCAATAAAATCAAGACAAATTGGTGTGCATTCATCCGCATCATCTACAATCAAATATTCAACATCTTTAAAGTAATCAGTATTCTGATAAATAAAATTAAACATCAGACATTGTCTAATATAATCGAAATCTCTTAATTCTAAAGTCCTTTTCAGAAATTTGCGTATTGCAAGGGATGCTTCATCCGAAAATCCTTCTTTCAAAATTTCAGCACGTTTATTTACATCCTTTTGTGTTAAATTATTTTGGATTATAAGAGAATAACGGCGAAAAATTTGGTGCAGCAATGACATTCTGGAGTTGTAACCTTTAAAAGGAACTTCTTTTAAAATGTCTTTTAACAAAAATTGAGATACTTCCAAGCCTGCAAGATTTGGTAATATAACAGGATTGTCGTAAATATTTCGGTCTTCCAGAAATGCCCAATTATCCGATACTGTATTGTATACAAGAGAGAAAAACGAATGTATTTGAAGTTTTTCAATGCAATTTACATTTATTTTTTCAAAGACCTTTTCTTTGAATTCGTTTTTCAATGTAGAGTTTTGGAGTATAACAAGGATTTTTGATGCAGAAATTCCGCTGTTGATAAGTTCAACATACTTATCTATAAGGATTTCTGTCTTATTTGATGCTATGCTTCCCTCAATAATCAATTTCAATACTCCTTATAGTGTATTTTAGCATAAAATACACCTTAAAAAACTACGTATTTAAAATGATTTTTTAAATGTGAAAATAGATTATTATTGAACTGTCGAAAAAGTGTTATACATACAATAGTTAATGGAGGAAAGAGATTATGGCAGTTAAAAAAGTAACTTTATCACAAGAAGAAAGAATTGGATTTGCAGCAGGAGAAATCTACAACTACTTAAATGAAAACGGAACAACTTCTTTTGCAAAAATGAAAAAAGAATTAGACCTAAAAGGTAACTTTGCAGATTTAGGTTTAGGCTGGTTAGCAAGAGAAAACAAAGTTGAAATTTCTCAAAAAGGACCTGCTGTAAAAGTTAGCCTAAGATAGTAATAACCAGTTTACACATTTAAAATATAAAAAGAGATATTACAATTACGTAATATCTCTTTTTTTAAAAGGCAATTTTATATAAAAAAAATACTTTATATAAATACAGGGGATATTTGTAAAGGAAAATGCTATGTCATTAATCACTAAAATAATTAGTGGAACAAGAACATTTTTACGTGGTAAAACTGTTGCTAAGACAGTAACAAATCCTGTTGCAGAAAATTCATTAAGATATAGAGGTATTGAAACAGCCATAGGCAGTTACGAAAAACCCGGTGTCGCACAATACCGTGTGAAACCTGATATTACAATGCCAATGAATATTCACACAAGACATTACAATAATCCTGCATTTGAAATTAAACCTGATTTATTAAAGGTTAAAAACTCATTTCAACAGGCAGAATTAGGAAATACTGCATTGAGACTTGCAGAAAGTTATGAAAAAGCTTTACCTTCAGCCGAAAGAGAAATTAAAGAAGTCTTTGATGGTTTTAATGTTTCCGTAAGAGCAAAAGGTGCTAATTCAGTATTTTCAAAGCTTGAAAGAGTATTGATTAAAAAGAAAAAATCAATAAAAACAGATGAAGAAGCACGCCAGATTATTCAAGATGCTATTGGGGGCAGAATTCAGCTTCAAGATATTACAAGAAAAGATATTATTGATACATTAAATACAATTAAGATAGACGGTAATGGATTGTCTAATCGGGAAAAACATCTTGTGATGAGTTTATTCAGCGGCAGACAATTGTCAAAAAAAGAATTGGCCATTGCAAACCGTTTAGCAAAACCTATAAAAATTGCACTTGCCGAAAAACAATCCGAACCTGTGTTCCGCAGATTTATTCTTGGCGGCTTGCGTGATGCTCTGGATAGAAATGTTACTACTATTGAAAAGCTGGAACAAGCAGGTATTAGTAAAGATTTAATTAAGGAATTGCAGACAAATCCAAAAATTAAACCTGTTAGAATGACTGAAATCAATAACTATAAGGGTATCGACGGAGTATCTTATTTTTCAGACAGGCAAATAAGACAGTTTGAAAGATTACAGATGGCAACAGGTGAAAGATTTGATATAATTACCTGTTCTGAAAATATTGATTTAGCAAAATATGGTCTTGAAGGTCTTTCTAAAAATGCACAGGATGCGATAAAACCGAGTGGTTACACAACGGCTCAAGTAAATGTTACGTTGAAAGACGGTAGCTTTGCCGAAATCCAAATTCGAGGTTCCGGTCCTTTTGGAGAGTATGAACACCTCAAATATGATTCAGTATTAGACAAAAATACTCTTGGTGAAATTTTCCAACCTTATAAAAAAGCAGTCCAGAGTCTTTCAAAAACTCAGATGCCTGTGTATGATAGTTATATAAGCAGAACTTATGATTACTATCGAATGAAAGAATTAGGTATACAAGTTCCAAAACCACAGCTTCCTGCAGGTTTTGACCCGATACTTTCAGAAGAATCAATGAAGCGGCTGCATCATCTCAACGAAGTTGATCAGGCAAGAAAAATGCAAACATTTGTTCCTCATATTGAACAAGATGCACAAAGATCATTTATAATATAGATTAATAGAGGTAAATATGATAAAATTAAACAATCTAAATTTCAAGTCAGCTAAAGTCAAGGGAAAAGATTTGTCTATGACAACAGAAAAAAAACTTGCTCAAATTCTAAAGGAAATCTACAATCGTGCAGAATGTGAGGTTAAGGACTCTACATATTATCGTCCAATTAATGAACATTTAGTAAATAAAGATAAACAGTTGTATTGTAGAGCTATTGCTTTTAATATTTCAAAAGACGCAGAAAATAAAGCAAAACATACATTTGAAATATTAATGCTTCATCCAACAATGCAAATAGAAGTGAAACGTCCGATAATATATGGTTCAAAGGATGACATCCTCAAATTTTTAAAGGATAATAATTCCCTTAAACAAATTATGGATGATCTTACTCAAATGAGTGAAAAACTTTTAAATAAATAAAATATAATTAAGAAATAATTAAAAATAACAAAAAATCTTCTATTTTATATTATTATGACATTAGGAGATTTTTTTTATGAAATACAAAGACTATTATGAAACCCTAGGGGTGAAAAGAGATGCAACAGATGCAGAAATTAAATCAGCTTATAGAAAAATGGCACGAAAATTTCACCCTGATGTAAATAAAACAAAAGAAGCAGAAGAAAAATTTAAAGAAATAAATGAAGCCTATGAAGTTTTAGGCGATAAACAAAAACGTCAAAGATATGACAGTTTAGGTTCTAACTGGCAGGGCGGAGCAGATTATACACCGCCTCCGGGATTTGAAAACTTTAATTTCGGCGGAGGTCAGGGTTATCAGCAGTTTAACTTTGGCGGTCAAGATATGGGTGGTTTCTCAGACTTTTTCAGTTCTCTATTCGGAGACATGATGGGCGGAGCTGCAGGAGGAGGGCCTCAAGGCGGATTTTCAGGATTTGATTTTGGAGATTTAGGCGGAGCTGGAGGTCAAACCTATACAAGACGTACTAATGCAAATAGAAGAACCTCTCAAAAAAGTGAAGATTTAGATGTTACAAAAACATTGAATGTAACTGCAAAAGATTTGTTTTCAGATGACCCTATTACAGTGAAATTCAATGATATGAGAAAATGTACTCAATGCCCGGGCGGCGGGGGATATTGCTCTGCTTGCGGCGGAACCGGTATAATTAATGAAAACAAATCTCTAAAAGTTAAACTTCCAAAAGAAGTAAAAGAAGGTCAAAAAATAAGGCTGAAAGGTGAAGGTAAAGTTGATGCTTACGGTCAAAAAGGTGATTTATATTTAATAATAACACCTCAGGATTCTGAATATGAGATAAAAGGTTCAGATTTGACAAAAGACGTTGAAATTACACCACCGGAAGCTGTTCTAGGATGTAAAAAAGATATTCAAACTCTGCATGGAAATATTGGAATTAAAATACCTCCAATGACTTCAACCGGGAAAATGCTAAGGTTGAAAAATCTTGGCTTACCTAAAAAATCCGGTGGTTATGGTAACCTGAATGCTAGAGTAAAAATAGTTTTATCTGAAAATCTCACTAAAAAACAAATAGAATTGTATAAACAAATACAAGCAGAGAAGTAATTATATTTGTTTAAATTTTCTATATTAGGCAAAAATTTTATTGAATAATACTTTATATATATGTGAAGGTAGGTTTTGCTAATTTTAATATAATGTTTAAAGGTTCAATAACGGATAACGATATTGAATCATTTAAAACTGCAACGCAACATCTAAGTGATTGTTATCTGATGTCTACTATTGAAACTCTAGCACAGACTCAAAATGGACGAAAGATTTTAAAAAATCAGATTGAACGGGATGATAATAATCCTAATCAGATAAACTGTTATTTTTATTCACCAACGGGAGATCGAGAAAAGTATTCAGTGCCTGCGGATAAAGCTATTGCTCAGTACGAGGAACTTTATTCGATGCAGAATAATGATATAATTAGAAGTTTAGATATTTCTGTCGCTCAATATGAGCAGAAACATAAATCAAAACCGTGGATATGTAGAATTAGTGAAATATTTAAAAAATATAAATTTGAGAATAATTTAACATCTCATTTTATGGAGACTTTAACCGGAGTGAAACCTCGAGTAATCGCCGAACAAGATTTTAATTGGAATTTAAAGGGTTATAAAGATGAAGTTATGAAACTTTTTAAACAAATGGAAGCCGAGAAAGATTACAGTTTTATTATCGGAAGCGGTCAGAAAAAGTTTGACGGTAGAAGATGGCATGTTTATATTATACAAAATGTGGATTTGAAAAATAATACAATAACGATTAAAGAAAAACGTAAAAATCAACCTCAAACAATGGATATAGATACTGCACTAAAAACTTTTAAATATATTGCCGGCTACTTTAATTCAGATTTAGAGTAGGTATTATTTTTAACCTTGATTAGAGACCCTTTTTATGATAAAATCATCAGTAGTATTTATAATATATTTCAGCTTTTGCGGAGATAAGTATGGGAAAAATAGTAAAAATTGAAGGTGAAACAATTTTAATTGGTACGGATGATGGCAGGTTATTAGAACTTAAAAAAGACGATTTGGATTTTGAACCTGCTTTTGGTATTGAAGTTGAAGTATATGCAAATGAAACCAGAACAATTGTTCTGAAAAAAGAATTGCCCAATGCCATAGTTCCTGTACAAAGTATATCTATAACTGAACACGATGCCTCAGATAAACCGATTATTTATTACGGCATATCAGAAAACATGAAAAAAAGTTTTCACAATTTTGTTGAAATGACGGGTGAACCAAAACTTATAGTTGAAAAGGATGAAAATTTACCACAGTATTTAGGTCAGCGTTTGTTTGATAAATATGATATTGTATCATTAGATGAAGCCTTAAATCGCTACCCTGATGCTATTGTTTGGGTTACTTATAGAGTGGCAAATAATGCCGCAAAAAGAATATTAAAGAAAGTTTCTCCGGATAGGATTAATTTTTTTAAGGCTGATTTAGAATATCGAAAAGGTTGTAACTTTTTAGGGCATTTTATAGATTATCGTGTAGATAATTTTTCACCTTGTTGTGTATCAAGTAACTCAAAAGTTCCAACAAGTGGAACGATTCCTGAAAGAATGGCTCATTGGGAAAGACATGTCAGACAACTTATTGATGATATTAAAAACGATAGACCAAATTACTGTACAAATTGCAGACATCTAAAAGAGGGTTTTTGGCCTAAAAAGGTTGAGCTTGATTATATTTGCTTTGCAACAAATCATCCTGGAGATGTTTGTAACCTTAGATGCACTTACTGTTTTGTAGAAAATCGTTTCAAAGAACTCAATCGCAGTGACAAAGAAGGTTATACAACCTATGAAATTATTAAACAATTGTCACAAATGCCTGAATATAACCGTTCAAATATTTGTATAGAATTGTCTAATGGAGAATTTTGTGCGAATAAATACTGTAATGAAATATTTGATATTTTATTAAAAAATAAATGGAAAGTTCGATTTGTATCTAATATGACAATCTACAATGAAAAATTTGCTGAATTTTTAAAAACAGGCAGAACCGTGAATCTTTTAACTTCACTTGATTCAGGTACTCCTGAAACATATAAGGCTATTAAAAGGGTTGATTGTTTTAATAAAGTGGTTGAAAACTTGAAACGATACCCGTTAAAAGATATTGATTTTAAAATGAAATATATTTTCTTAGATGGCGTCAATGATAACGAAAAAGATGTTGACGGCTTTTATAATATTGTAAAAGATGTTGGCTGTAAATCAATAATGTTGTCAAGTGATAGTTGCAAGCCTTATACAGATAAAATAAAAGAATTAGTAGTAAGACTTATCAAAAAAGCACAAGAAGATGGTATAAACATTACAAAAAGCAGTTATCTGGCAACTAAAGATATTGAATTTATTGATGATGTTATAAATGGAATGATATCATAAATTTAAATTTTTAATAATAAAAAAGTCACACTATTAGGCGAGGCTTTTTATTTGTGGAAACCCAATAGGTACTGTATATCTTTAACTCTTGCAAGTTCACCAAGAGCTAAAATATTGTAATGTTTACTCGTACTAATAAATAAAACAGATGAACTAAATGTCCATCTGTTTTAAATAGCGGAAGACGAGACTCGAACTCGCGACAGTCTGCTTGGAAGGCAGATACTCTACCAACTGAGCTACTTCCGCATAGCTTATTTAATTGTCACAAATAAATTTTACTATAAACATTTTGTAAAATCAAGATTTTTTTTTTCTTATATGTTCATGTAATTTTTAAGTACTAGTAGTATTTGCTCATGCAGACCTTAAAATATTTATTCTTAAGAAGGGTGTAAATATCTTCCATGACCGTTTATCATATATATGTAAGTTCAAATTGTCCAAGCACTTTTTCGGGGTTGCGATAAGATTTTTTCTTCCAACGGTTTGGTTTAAAACTCTTTGAACTTACACTTTATTCAGAAAATTTTTCATGTTTTATAACTTCCGGTTTGTTTTGTAAAGTTGCAAGACAAACCTTTTTATTTTATAATCGCACAGGTAGTAAAAATAGGAGAATATATATGACAACTGAAGTTAGAGCAAGCCATATTCTTGTTAAAACAGAACAAGAAGCTAAAGATTTATACAATGAAATTGTTAACGGTAAAAGTTTTGCTGAAGCTGCTGAAGAAAAATCTCTTTGTCCATCAGGTCAAAACGGCGGAGATTTAGGTTTCTTTGGTAAAGGTATGATGGTTAAACCTTTTGAAGATGCCGCTTTTTCTTTGGAAGTTGGTGAACTTTCTCAGCCTGTTGAAACTCAATTCGGATGGCACTTAATTCAATTAACCGGTAAAAACTAAATGGATAATATTGCAGTAATAAAAAATTTCATGGTTGATAACCAAATTAATTATTTGTTAGTCAATTCAACTAACGAATTTTTAGTTGAATATAATACTCTGGAAGAAAATTCACGTTACAAACTGACTAAATTCTCGGGTTCAACCGGCGAGGCTCTGGTTACTCCGGAGACAATTTATTTGTTTGTTGATGGCAGGTATCATATTCAGGCAGATTTGGAAGTTGACCATGAAAAAATTACTGTAGTAAAGCTTCAGCAAGGTCAAAAGTATCTTGATGAATTATTAAATCGAGTTCCCGAGCAGGAAATTTTAGGCTTATTTTCAAAGAAAAATTCTCAAACAAAAATAGAAAATATATCTTCTAAAAGAACAATAAAATTGTTTGATAAAGATCCGCTGGATACTCAAAATGTTTCTTTAAAAGATGATAATATATCATTAAATATTGAGTTGGTCGGTGAAACTTCTGAAGATAAAATATCAAAAATTTCTCAAAATTTATCTGATAATGAAGCAATTTATTTGACTGATTGTGATGAAGTTTCTTATCTATTTAATTTGAGGAATTTTTCACAGGTTTATTCTGCAAAAATTAGAGGCAAGGCAGTTATTTTGAAAGATAATGCGGTTTTATTTACTCAGGATAAATTAAAAAATGCAGAAGATTTTCTTAAAACTTTGCAAAAAGAAATTTATGTTGATAAATCTTCAATTAATGGTTTCGATTATAAATTAATTGAAGATAGGGTAAAAGAGCTTGCAACCAATCCTGTAAAAAAAATGAAAGCAGTTAAAAATGAGGCAGAAATAGAGCATTTGAAAGATGCATTCAAACGTACAGATAATGCGGTTTCTGCAATTAGGGATTTTATTGAAAATACTGATAATATATCGGAATTTGACATTGCCGTGCAGCTTGCAAAGGAATTCAAAAGTCAGGGAGCAGTTGGATTAAGCTTTAGTTCTATTGTAGCCAAAGATAAAAATTCAGCACTTGCACATTATTCAAAATCTTCAAAAGATGAAATAATTACTGACGGCAGTTTAGTTTTAATTGATTGCGGTGGATATTTTGAAGGTGGGTTAGCTACTGATATTACAAGAGTTTTTGTAAAAGGGCAGCCGTCAGAGCTTCATAAAAAGATTTATACAACGGTATTGAAAGCATTTTTAAGAGCATTTAATTATCAAAATCCACAAAACGGGTATGATATTGATAAAATGGTTCGAGAATTTTTTGCCACTCAGGAGTTAGACGGTTTTGTTTTTAACCATGGTTTAGGACACGGGATTGGTATAAATGTTCACGAATACCCTCCTAATTTGAGTTCTCATGAAATGGCTAAAGTTTCGTTTGAAAACGGAATGTGTTTTTCTATTGAACCCGGGCTGTACAAAGAGTGTTTCTTTGGTGTCAGGTTAGAAAATTCTTGTTATTTTAAAGATGGTAAAATTCAATCTTTTGTTAATATGAATTATGAAAATAAATTAATCGACTATAATATGTTGTCAGAACAAGAAAAAGAATGGCTTAAGGAATTTGAGGTTAAGTAATGGAAATTACAAGTGTAAATAATGAATTAGTAAAAGAAACTGTAAAACTTCAACAAAAAAAATACAGAACTCAAAGCGGAAAGTTTTTGTTAGAAGGATACAAAGCCATAAAAGAAGCATTTGACAGCGGTATTAAATTAGAGAAAATTTTTGTTGATAAAAGTAAAACGAATGAGTACAACTTTGCAGAAGATTTAATAATTGAGACAGTTGAGCCTGTTTTGAAAAAACTTTCAACAACTGAGTCCGCTCCGGAAGCTGTTGCAGTTGGGTTTCAAAAAAAATATGATAAAAATATCCTGAAAAATTCTCAAAAAGTTTTACTTTTAGAAGATATAAAAGATGTCGGTAATCTTGGTACAATAATTCGCTCATCAGTTGCATTTTGTGCTGATGCAATTGTTTTATTTGGAGAAAGTGTTGATATCTATAATCCGAAATGTGTACGTGCTTCTGTCGGGAATTTATGGAAACTTCCAGTGGTTGAAATCTCTGACTTGCTTGAGTTAAAAGAATTATTTGCAGATTTTGAAAGAGTTGCGACGTTGCCACGTGCAAAAAATTTACTAAAAGATTTTAAAATTCAAACACCTTGTGTCATAATGTTTGGCAGCGAAGCAAATGGTTTGAGTCAAGATTTGATAGATTTTTCAACTGATTCGGTAAAAATAGAGATGGCTGAAACTGTTGAATCTTTAAATCTTGCGACATCAGTTTCGGTTATTTTGTACGAGTTATTTGTTTAATAGAGGAAATAATAATGAACACTGAACAAAGGGCTAGAGACTTATTCAAGAGCGGATATAACTGTTCGCAATCGATTTTTGCAGCTTATGCAGAACGATACGGGATAGATTTTGAAACAGCATTGAAAATTTCATCTTCCTTTGGCGGAGGAATGGGGCGTTTGCGTGAGGTTTGCGGTGCAGTGAGCGGAATGTTTATGGTATTAGGATTGGCTAAGGGTTACAGCGATAATGAATATAACTCTAAAAAAGAACACTATCAAAGAGTTCAATATCTCGCTCAAGAATTTGAAAAGATAAATGGTTCAATTGTGTGCAGAGAATTGTTAGGACTAGATAAGAAAAAAGATGAACCAACACCTTCAAAAAGAACCGAGGAATATTACAAAAAACGGCCATGTGAAGAGCTTGTTGCGGATGCGTGTAAAATCCTTGATAAATATTTAGCAGAACAGGATAGTAAAGTTCAATTATAAGATATTAAATAAGAAGCGGGGCGGCATTTTAATGCCGCCCCGCTTCTTATAAACCTAAGGTAAACTTGGGTGAAGGTTAAATTTATAACCTCCATTTAAGTAATCCATATATTTTTTCAAGCTGCCCTTTTCGCCTGCTTTAGATTTTTCTGCAAGAGCTTTTAGTTCAGCCTCATCTATGTGTCTTTCGCCTAATAGTTCGTTATTATATGAGCTGTATATTTTTATCTTGTTGATAATATCAATATTTCCTTTAGTTTTTTTATCTGATTTCTTTTCAATTTGAATATAATTTGCTGCAACCTGAAACATATTTTTTCGTGAAGTTTCCGGCAGATTAATCCAAATTTGCGGTTCAATGTAGAATTTATATTCATCGTCAGTTAATTCTATTTTGTTAAAGTTAGTTTTTACTGCGGCTTCTTGATATTCATTAACTATTCTTGTCATATTTTGAAGGGCTTGCGGATGTGATTTTATATATTTATTAATTGCAATTCCGCTTCCAATTGAGATTGCGATAAAGCCAAAGACTACCACAAATGGCAGTAAAATTACCCAAATTATTGCCTGATTGGATTGGGATTTGTGAAAATCATTCAAGTTAGATTGTTTTGAATTGTTTTTATATGCCCATTCATTACCTTTCAATCCGCAAATAATCATAAACGGAAACCAGCCTGTAGTTAATAATAATGGAAGCATTAGCAGTGTAATAGGCGTTCTATTGAATAATCCCCACAACCATGTTCCAAGACAGGCACCCCAGTTGAATTTAATAAGCTCGTTTTTAGGTTTTACACCTGAAATTTTGCCTTTTGTAAACATTAAAATTAATAATATTAAAAACGACATCCATTTTAATACTTGCGTGAATGGATTATAAATCGGACAATAACCTAACAGGATAAGCACAGATAATATTGCGGATATAATAAATATACGATTATTGTCATTTTCTCCGATTATGTCCCGTACTCTTCTTACAATGCTTGGAAAATATAACACACATTCTATAAGTCCGATAGCGACAAGCCATATCGACCACCATTGCGGATACTGAAACGTTTTTGCTGAATTTGTAAAATCCATAATTAATTTTGGATGCGTCAATATCAAATACATAAAAGGAGTGACAAATAATAATGATTCTACCAATTCTATTATGAAAAAGTTTGTAACCATTCCTCTGCGGTCTAGAATCCCTTTTAAGCTAAAGAATTTATTATTTTCACTAAAATAGTTATCTTCCATTTTATTCTCCTTTTATATTTTCAAGTAATTCATTCGGAATTGAATTTTCTATAATTTTTTTACCGGACTTTGAATTTTTACCCTCTATGCCAAATTCTTTTAATCGTTCTGCCTCTTTAAAAACACTGCCGTTATTACGTGTTGTAAAACGATTGATTTCAGTTTGAATACTTATTGAAGCTTTTTCAATTGCCTGTTGAATATTAATAAGACTTTGTGCATGAGTGGCAATATTATTGTACAAATTTTGTCCGACATTAATTATATTTTGTACATTATCATAACGGGTTTTAGAAGCCCATAGCTGGTTAACCAATCTTAGTGTAACAATTAATGATGCTGTTCCTACAATAATAATATTTTTAGAATTAGCCAGTTCTACTATTTTGTTGAAATCATAATCGGTGTAGATAAGGTTAACACAAGCTTCAACAGGTATAAACATTAGTATAAACCCAGGCTGGTTAGTTTGAGGAATTTCTTCATAGTTCTTTTTGGCTAGAGTATTTATACAATTAGTCATGTCTGTAAGGAACGCTTTTTTACAGGTCTCGTCGTTTGTTTGCCTGTATTCAATATAATTTTTCAAGATAACTTTTGAATCAATAATTAAATGTTTGTCATCAGGTAATTTGAGCAAGAAATCCGGTTTTACAGTATCAGAACAAAACTGTTTTGTGTAATGTACATTTTCTTGAAGGTTAGCAAATTTTAGAATTTGTTCCAGCCATTCTTCGCCAAATTCGCCTTTTAAGTTCTGGTCAGTGGTTAATGCACGGGCGTATTTTTCCGCTGTTGATATAGCATTTTTTATTTCTACGGATTCTGATTGGTGATTTTTTTGGTAGTTATCAATACTTTCTTTAAAGTCTTTTAAAAGTTTATTAATCGGATGAATTTCTTCTGCTTTAAAGAGATTAAGTTTATTTAATAAATCATTGGAGTGTTCTGATATTAGTTGTTCCTGCTGATTTTTTAGTGATTCCTGTGCAATTTTTGCAAACTCTATTTTAACTTCGTTTACTATATTTTCGTTTAAAGATATACGAGATTTCAGTTCAGTATTTTCAGTACGAAGATTTGTTATTTTGTTCTTGTAATAAAATGATGCGGCAATCCAGGTTATAACTATAGCCAGAACAACGCTCAAACTTAGAATTATAATTTCAAAAAACATCCAAAACTCTTTCTTTTAATTTTTCTTCAATATATCATATTTTTTAGAATATTAAAAGTCTGAAAACAAAATATTCATATAACATAAACAATATTAGGGGGAAATATTGTTTAGGCGTCGTCTATTCTTTGTATTATTGGTCTAATGGATTGCCGCGGGCTAAAGCCCTCGCAATGATGTAATAAGTATTGTCATTGCGAGCGAATGCGAAGCAATCCAGCTTTTTTAATATAGGAGGGGGTTTGACTTGAATATTCAAGGAAGGTTCGGAAACGTAGTTTCTGATTACTTGAACCATTTTATCAGGCGTGTTTTCTTTTCTTTCCGCCCATTTCTTTTGCGTTGCAATCAAAAGAAAAGAAATGGGCTAGAGGAAATATATAACATTTGCACTAATGGTATTTTTAAATTAAAATACCATTATATAGTACAGTTTTAAGAAGGGATTTAATATGGCAGTTGAAAGACAAAGAGTTCAAGAACAAGATAAAATACAAAGACGTTCAAATTTTGATCCGGTTGAAAGTAATTTAACTCCGGAACAGGTGAAATTAGAAGCTTCCAGATGCTTAAATTGTAAAAATCCAAGATGCGTTCAAGGCTGCCCTGTTAATATTCAAATCCCTGATTTTATAAAAGCTTTAAAAGAAGATAATCTAGAAGAAGCCGGAAATATTATTCGTCAAACCAGTATGCTGCCTTCTGTTTGCGGCAGGGTTTGTCCTCAGGAAAGACAATGTGAAGGCAACTGCGTTTTAGGTATTAAAGGGCAGCCTGTTGCTATTGGTGCTCTTGAAAGATATGTGGGTGATAATACTTCTGCTGAAAAAACTGAAATCAAACCATCTGGTAAAAAAGTTGCGGTAGTTGGCTCAGGCTGTGCAGGTATTACTGCTGCTGCGGATTTGAGAAAAGCAGGACATGAAGTCGTTGTTTTCGAGGCTTTACATAAACTAGGCGGAGTACTTCGCTATGGAATCCCTCCTTTTAGACTTCCTAGAACTATTTTGGATAGAGAAATCAAAAACCTTAAAGAAATGGGAGTTGAGTTCCATACAAATGTAATTGTTGGAAAATCAATTACTTTAAAACAACTAAAGGAAGATGGCTTTGATGCAATATTTATCTGTTCAGGTGCAGGGCTTCCAAAAATGATGGGTATCAAGGGTGAAAATCTTAATGGTGTATTTTCAGCAAATGAATTTTTAACTCGTGTAAATTTAATGGGAGCAGGACGCGGTGAGTGTGCTACTCCTCTAAAAATAGGTAAAAAAGTTGCGGTTATCGGCGGCGGTAATGTTGCAATGGATGCTGCACGTACGGCGGTTCGTGTTGGGTTTGAAGAAGTTTCAATTCTTTACCGCAGAACTGAAAAAGAACTCCCAGCACGTCTTGAAGAAATAAGACACGCAAAAGAAGAAGGTGTTCAATTTAAATTCTTACACGCACCTGTTGAAATCCTTGAAAAAGATGGTTATGTTGATGGTATGAAGTTTGAGATTATGGAACTCGGTGAACCAGATGCGTCAGGAAGAAGGAGACCTGTAGGTACCGGCGAGTATGTGATTGAAGATGTTGATACTGTTATTGTTGCTCTGGGTACCGGTCCAAATCCGATTATTCAAAAATCTGCAGAAGCTGAAGGTTTAGAAATTATTACTGATTCAAAAGGTTATATTTGTGTAGACAATGAAACTCGTTCCACAAACCTTCCTTGTGTATTTGCAGGCGGAGATGTTGCACCTGTTGGGGCTTCAAATGCAATTAATGCTATGGGTGCCGGTAAAAAGGCGGCTAAAGCAATCAATGATATGTTAGGTTAATTTTCATAATTTTAAGGAAATAAGCGTGGAAGAACAATTTCAACAAGAAGATGTTGTTTTTGATGATTCAAAAACTAATTTGTTAAAATTAGATATGCCGATAGGCAGGAAAAGATACTTTATCATCTCATTTATTATTGGTGCAATAATGCTTGTTTTAGGCGTTTTAGTAAAGTATATTGAACTTGCTAATCTTCTTTTGCCTGCGGTTTTTATAGTCGTTTTTTTGATTTTATCTGTTCTTATGTTTTTAACAGTAATTAACGATTCAAAACGTTTCTGGGATTTGTGTGAACAAAAGCGTAAAGGGCTGCTTTTTGCAATTATTCTATTTTTATTAAATATCGTCTTGTTTTTTACAGGTTTGAAATTTTTATCATTTATTGTTTATATGTGTATGATTTTGGTTCGCGGAAAATTGGTAAAATAGTATGAAAAATTTTTTAAATATCAAAAAAGTTTTAGTATTTTTGATGGCAGTAATATTTGGAATATTGCCGGTTTTTTCGTATGAACTGGATATGTCTGTAGATGAAGAAATTAAGAAAAAATATGATGCAGACAAGCTTAAGTATGATGTTCCGCCTTTGCCAAAAACTGCTCCATCAACATCTTCTTCTTCTAATGTTGGACAATCTTCTGTTCCAAAAACAACACCTGTGTATTCAGTCAATCTTCCTAATGTTACTAAAGTAAGTTCAAAAGGTGGTTTAAAAATTTCTTCAGGTACAAAATTTCAGGTTCGTTCAAATCACGCAATATCTGATTGGCAGCGTTCCGGTACTAATATTTCATTTACATCTTATGCTCCACTCTATAAGGGGGCTGTTTCTATTCCTTCAGGGACAAAATTTTATGGTGTAATTGAAGAATCTCACCGTCCTCAAAAAACAGGAAATGGCGGACTTGTTGTGATTAGAGTTACCGGTATGAGCTATAACGGCAGAAACTTTCCCGTAAATGCAAAGATTACTAAAGCAAACTCAAAGAAAATATTTTTTAATAACATAAAAGGCAAACGCCAATATTGGAAAGGGATTGCTAAACAAATAGACAAGGGTGAAGCTTTTTATAGAAAATCTCGAAGAACTTCTGCAAAAATGGCAGATAACCCTATATTAGTTATCTTATCTCCAATTCCAACAATAGCAGGATTTGCCGGATATTCTGTTTGTACATTATTGTCTCCGTTAACTGCACTAAAATCGACAGGGGGCAATCTGTCAATTCCGTCAGGAAGTTCTTTTGAAATAAAATTGCTCGAAGCAGCTTATGTAAACTAATTCTACTAATTATTTAGCTTCTTCAGTTACATAAACTTTAGCTAATTTGCCCGAACTTGGAGTTTTGAAACGAATTTCGTATTTAGGTGGTTCTTTCGGCTTGAACTCATCCTTTTGATATCCGTATAAAAATTTCATAAATTCTTTACTATACATAATAATACACACTTGCCTAATTTAAAACTTCACACATATATAATAAAACATATTTTAGCGAAAAATTGCTAATTGTACACAAATTGTTACAAACTTAGCAGTTACAAGATTACCCTGTTGAATAAGTAATTCTGCTAATGTTTTCAACTCTTTGAAAAGTACATAATCTGGTTATAAGTTTGTTTTTTAAATAAAACTTTTGTTTATTTTAAACAAAACTCACACTAAACAAGGAGGTAAAAATGTCAATTAAAAAACTAACTGTGGCAGCTGCGATTGCCGTTGGAATAGCAACGTGTTCCTTGACTTCTGCGATGGCAGCCTGCCCGTGCAATACCCAAGCACCGGAGGAAGCTCTTCCTGTAGTAACAGGACCGGCATGTCCAGTTCAGGCTCCGCAAACCTGCAACAAATGTAAAAAAGTAAAAACAGATTGCGGATGCAAGAAGAAAGATCCTTGCCCTGTAAAAGACCCATGTCCTGTAAAAAAAGATTGCGGATGTCCTGATGAAATAAGTTGTGATAAACCGGCTGTTCCATCTGCCGCATTATGCCCGCAAACAGGAAAACCTGACAGAGCAGAAATGAAACAAGTTTACGGTTACCCTCAAGCTGTTTATGGTACAAACAACTATGTTGGTGAACCTGCAAACTCAATTTTCTCAACAGAAACTGCTATGAGAGGATGTCCTGCTGGCAGAATGTCTTCAAATATTGCAGGTACAACAGTTGCAACTCAAGGTCAAATTACCGGTGCAGCTACTCAAATGCCATGCTTAAATGAATGTCCTAATAAATATAATGGTATTCCTATTGACAGAAATGAATGCCGAGTAGACGGAAACGCTTGTCCCATAGATATTCAGTCTGCAAATTCAATTAATGCCGTAAAAAAAACATTAATTCCATACGAAATTCCTCAACAAATTCAAAATAATATCACAGGTGCGGCAGCCCCTTTCGGCGGTTGCATGTTCCCGGATGTTCCAAATAGTCATTGGGCATCATGTGATATTGATAAATTAGCTGTAAATGATGTTGTTGTAGGTTATCCTGATGGTTTATTTAAACCAAACAGAAATATCTCTCGTGCAGAATTTGCAACAATGCTAGTTAAAGGTTTTAACCTTAACTGTGATTTAGACAGACAAGCTATGTTCTCAGATGTTCCAACTTCAAACTGGGCTAATGCAGCAATTGCAAAAGCTGTTGACGAAGACCTGTTAAAAGGCTATCCAAATAGAACATTCAGACCACAGGCTCCTGTAACACGTGTTGAAGCTTTAACTTCAATTGCTAAAGGTATGACTTGTGATATTGACAGATGCAAAGCTGATGAAATTTTAAGCAGATATGCTGATGGAAATAAAGTTCCTGATTGGGCGAGAATTCCTGTTGCAAAATCATTAGAAAATGGTGCATTAAAAGATTCACCTACACCTAACATGATTATGCCAAACAAAGATGCATCCCGTGCTGATATTGCTTCAATGATGCAAACAGTTCGTGTAGCATTGGGTTATGACACAAATCCTAAAACTGCAAACAGCATTTGTCCGGCTTGCCCTGTAGAAAAGAATGCATTTGTAGAACATGAAGAAATAGTTAAAATCCCTACTTTGAAATTATCAATGATAGACCAGATTACTGCTAAATCTTCTCACGTAGGACAATACTTCAGAGCAAATACTCTTGAAGATATTACAATCAACGGCAGAACGTATCCTTGCGGTTCAACAGTAACAGGTCAGGTTGTAGAAGTTATCAGACCTTCTGGCTGCGACAAAGGTGCATTAAAACTTTCATTCACTGAAATCAAAAATGGTGACTGTAAGACAAAATTACCTAAACAAATCTTACAAGCTCAAATTAACAAATCTAAAAATGTTAACCCTGTTGCAAGACTTGTCGAAATGCCATTCACATGGGCAGGTTCCCTTGTTGGTGTTGTCGGCAGAACTGCAGGCGGTATCTTAACTAACGTTGGTAACGCTGTTGAAAACGTATCTAATGATGCAGGTTATATGTTAGGTCACGCATTCCAGGGACAATTCGGTGCTGCTGCTCGTAACTTAGGTGACGGTTTATGGGAAACAGTTAAAGCTCCTATTGACGTAACAAGAACTGCTTTATCAGGTACAATGGGCTTATTCCAAACTACCGGTGATGAATTTGCTTACCTTGTTGATCCTCGCGGATATAAAATATCTGCAGTAAATCCAAGAGAACATCTTACTATCGCTTTTGGATGTAATGAATAAGGCATAATTACCATTCATTACCTAAAAAGAGCATTTTGAGTATTTCAAAATGCTCTTTTACAAATTAATAATTCATTTTCCAGTCATCTTCAATTATTTTTCTAGAGCAGGATAAGCCGGCACCCAATTTGTTACAATCCGAAGTATCATCCATGTATGGAACTATTGAACTTGAACCGCCTTTTAATCCGAATGCAAATATATCCCTTCCAATAATATTTGGTTTTGAAGAACCATTTATATCAATCATGAATGCAGCATACATTTTTTTATTAATCAAAGGCCATAATACAGCACCGGATGTTCCATTTGCGAAATACACAACGATTGTAGCACCGCTTTTTAATTGCATACTTCTGCAGTGTCCTCCTTCAAAAATATAATATCCTGTAGCCCATCCAGGAACTCCCTTTGCAGCCTTTCCATTTAGTTGTAAGGCGGATGGCGATAATCCTGCTTCTAAATATTTATAAACACCTCTATCTTTAGTGGATAACGCAGAAAGTTCTGTTGCATATCTATTAAATATTTCAACATTTAGACTATCGTCCTTGTCTGTTATGTAGTTTGTATATTGCCACTCATCCGGTGTCCCATATTCATCATTTAATGTTTTTTGTGCAACTAAAAGTTTACTATAGACGGCTTTTAATTGTATCGGGTATGCAATTCTTCTATATGCTGTAATAATTGAAGGTATAGTGATTGCTGCGACAATTCCAATTATGCCGATAGTAATCAAAACTTCGGCTAATGTAAAACCTTTTTTCATATTCTCTCCTTGTATTCAATTATATATGAATATAATTATATGTCAATACAAAAATATATCTATAATATACGATAATAAATAATATGGATAAAAAAGCAGTTATAAAACAAATAGGTAAAAATATTCAAAAAAACCGTATAAAACAAGGGTATACTCAAGAAACATTTTCTGAACTGATGGGTGTTTCATGGAGTTATGTTGCAAAAATTGAATCTGGCATTCTTAATTTATCGGTTGGCAAAATCTTTGAAATAGCAAAATTTCTTAATGTAGATATAAATGATTTATTAGAAATAAAAAATGACCTCCTTTAAGTTTAAAGGAGGTCATTTTGATTATTAGTGTAAATATTTAAAGTATAAATAAATTGAACTTAAAACTAATGAAATTAATGTTACTAATGCACCGTATTTCATAAATCTTAAGAAAGATATTTTATATCCTTTAGATGCTGCGGTTTCGCTGACCAAAACATTTGCGGCAGCACCGATAATAGTTAAGTTTCCGCCTAAACAAGCACCTAATGATAAAGCCCACCATAGAGCGTGAACATTACCTGTAATTGCATTAGGGTTTGCAGGGCTGATTAACTCTTCAATTAGCGGAGCCATTGTTGCTGTATAAGGAATATTATCAATTATACCTGATAGAATTCCTGAAGCCCAAAGAATAATCATTGTTGCCGCATTTAAGCTTCCGTGAGTTAAAACAATTAACTGGTCAGCAAGGTATTTGATGCCGCCATTTGCTTCAAATCCGCCAATAATTATGAATAAACCTACAAAGAAAAATATTGTTAACCATTCTACATCTCTGTAAATTTCTTTTGGTTTCTCAAATAACAATAAGAATGATGCACCGGCAACCGCAAATACAAATGCTGAAATATGTGTAATATCGTGTGTAATAAAACCTAAGATTACAAATGCCAGAGTTAAAACTGAACGAATCATAAGTTTTTTATCTGTGATTGTTTGCGAGTTATCAAGATTTGCAATATGTTCCATTTTTTCAGGTGTAGCTTTTAAACCTTTTCTGAATAAAAAGATTAGTGCACCAATAGCAATCATAAATATCACGAATACAATTGGCGTAAGTTCTTTAACAAAATCCATGAAACTTAGACCCGCACGGGTACCGATAATAATATTTGGAGGGTCGCCAATTAATGTTGCAGTACCACCAATATTTGAAGCTAAAACTTCAGTAATCAAGAATGGTATTGGATCTGTATCAAATTCTTTTGCAATAACAAAAGTAATAGGCATCATAAGAACAACTGTGGTTACGTTATCCAAAAATGCTGATGCAATTGCAGTAAATGCAGCAAGTGCGAATAGTACAGTTTTTGGATGTCCTTTTGTAGCCTTTAAAAGATTTAGTGCCATCCATTTGAACACACCGCTTCTGCTTGCAATATTTACAATAATCATCATACCAATAAGTAAGAAAATTACTTCAAAATCTACGTGTTCAAAAACACCTTTTACATAAGTCATTGTCTTAGTATCTAAATGACCAGCAAAAGGAATTAATCCCAGTAACATTGTTAAAGAAGCTCCAACTAATGCTACAACAGATTTTTGAATTTTTTCGCTGGCAATAAAAATATATGCAATTAAAAGTATTGCACCTGATATTATCATGCCATGCGACTGAATAAAATCTAACATTTCTCTATCTCCCTTTATACAAGCTCAATTGTACCACAAACAGGAGATTTTTATTATAATTTATGTTTTACAAGAGCGTAAATATCATTAAATACAACAAGAACCATAAATATAATTAGCAATAAGAAAAAGAAAGAACTTACTTTATTTATTGTTTCTTCATCAACAGGCTTGCCGCGTAGCTGTTCTATTAGCAAAAACATAAAATGTCCGCCGTCTAATGCAGGAATTGGCAAGAAATTCACCAGTGCTAAGTCAAGAGATATCATTGCTGTCAGCAGTAATCCTGAGAAAAATCCGCTGTTTTGGATTACGTCACCGCCGATTTTGGTAATTACAACAATTCCGTGTAAATCTTTTAATGGAACTTTACCTGTAAATAATTGCCATAATCCGTATACCAGCATGTATGTTTGTTCCCACATATACTGGAAGCTTCCTTTAATTGCAGCTCCAAGATTTTTTGTAGGGACAAGAACTTGACGGGCTTCTATTGCAACACCAATCATACCTTTTTCATTTGGATAAATTGTATTTAAGTTGATTTCTTTGCCGTTGCGTAAAACGGTAATATTTAACGGACGTCTGCTGTCTGAAATTGCATAAGCAGTGTCTTTTAGAGAAATCTTGCCATCAGAAATAAATGTTTTATTTTCTTTTAGCTTGCATATAGAGCCTCTCATTATTTTTTTATTCAAGTTTACTTGATTTTCCGTTAATGTAATTTGGTCATCTTTATATATTTTATAACCTTTTAAGGCTTCATTATCAATTTTCAATGCAGGCTCTTCAATTATTGTAGGAACAGTAATTTCAGTACCTTCCGGTATTATTTCATCTTCTGTAAATTTTGGATTTAAAAGTTTAACAGTTTTTAAATTTTGTTCGTAAAATTCTTTTTCAATTTTACCGTCAAAAGGTTTACTGTTTTGAGCATATAAAGTCAATGCATAACTTGAACCAATATCAGAACCATTAATTTTTATAACTCTGTCGCCGTTTTGCATTCCGCTTTGCCAAACAGATTCGTCTTTGGCTGCTGCGATTTTGTTTATATAAACATCATAGCTGCCGGATGGAAGTTTACCCCACGCTACAGCAGTGATAAATACAAGTAAAAACGCAGTAATAATATTTGCAATAACGCCGGCAGAGATTACAACCATTCTTTGCCAAACAGGTTTGTTGATAAATCTTTCTTCGGAATCAGCAGGCAAATCTGAATCTTTTTCATCATCTGGAAAAGATACATAACCGCCTAATAAGAATGCGTGTACCAGAACTTCTACATCACCGATTTTTTTACTCCACAAGGTTGGTCCAATTGGTAAACCAAATCCGAACTTTGATACTTTAATTTTAAATGCACGTGCAGCAAGAAAATGACCGGCTTCGTGTACTAAAACCAAAAAGCTGAGTAATAAAATCATTATTATTATTGACATAAAAATCCTCGTATTTCTTAAATTTTATTTATGGAACTGTTGGGAAAATCTAACATCATTATTAAAGAATAATCTAATGTCATCAATTGCATACTTAAGCATAGCCAGTCTTTCAACACCCATACCAAATGCAAAGCCTGAATATACATCAGGATCAATACCAACACCGCGAAGAACATTCGGGTCTACCATACCTGAACCTAAAATTTCTAACCAGCCGGTTCCGGAACAAGTTCTGCAGCCTTTTCCTCCGCACATAATGCATTGAACATCAACTTCTGCAGAAGGTTCTGTGAACGGGAAGAAACTGCTTCTAAATCTTGTAGGTCTGCTTTCTCCAAAATATATTCTGATAAATTCGTTTAAAACACCTTTTAAATCTCCGAAAGTAATATTTTTATCAACATACAATCCTTCAATTTGGTGGAAGAAGTTGTTTTTACGTGAATTTACGTTTTCATTACGATAAACTCTTCCCGGTGCAATAATTCTAATAGGAGGATTTTTACCTTCCATTGCGTGTATTTGAGAACCTGAAGTCTGGCTTCTTAATACTACATTCTTTGCAATATTTGTATAGAAAGTATCCTGCATATCACGTGCAGGGTGATCTTTCGGAACATTTAACATATCAAAGTTGTAGTATTCGGTTTCAACTTCCGGACCAAATTCATCCGGTACAATTGAAAATCCAAGACTCTGGAAGATTGAACAAATTTCATTTGTTGTTGAAGTCAGCGGATGAACATGTCCACGCGGAATATATTGTCCCGGTAATGTTACATCAATTTTTTCTTTTTGAAGTTTTTCATTCAATTCTTTTTCATAGAACAATTGAAATTTTTCTTTAATAGATGTTTCAAGTTTCTGTGTAATATCGTTAGCTAAAGCTCCGACAATTTTTTTATCCTCAACAGAAAGATCTTTTAAACCTTTTTTTATTTCGTTAAATTCACCTTTTCGGCTTAAGTATTTAAATTTAACGTCTTCCAAATCTTTTACTGTACAAGCTTTTTCAATATCAGCTGCTGCATCTGCATATATTTTTTCTAATTGTTCTTTCATATTTATACCTCAATATTATAAAATTTCGTTATATTTTTTCTCAAACCCTATAGATGTTTTTGGACCGTGTCCGGGATAAACTTCTATATCCTCCGGTAATAAAAATAATTTTTCTTTGATACTTTTAGAAAGTTTTTCAAAACTTCCGCCCGGAAAATCTGTTCTGCCGACACTGCGTTGAAATAGTGTATCGCCTGAAAATAATTTATCTTCAACAAGATAACACATTCCGCCTTCTGTGTGACCCGGTGTTGTCAGGGCTTTTATTTTAGTGTTTCCTATGGTAAATTCATCACCATCTTTTACGAATTTATCAATTCCAGTAATCTGCGGTACTTTTAACCCTGTGAACATTTGAATCATATCAGGTGTTGCTTTTACCTGTGGAATATCATCTTCTGAAACATAGGCATCAATTCCGAAAACTTCTTTAAATTTTTCAACCCCGAGAATATGGTCAAAATGCCCGTGAGTTAATAAAATATACTTAAGTTTTACACCAAGATTTTTTATTTCTTCAATAAGTTCAGGACGGGCTGCAGAACAGTCAATTAAAACTGCTTCTTTTGAGTCTTCATCAATAAGAAGATAGTTATTAGCGTCAATTGGTCCTTCTACATAGGTTTTTAAAATCATTACCCTATCCTCTTACCAGTTCAAATATTTTCTTACAAGTAGAGAATAATTCTTTAGCATCTTTTAATGCAACCATATTTGGTCCATCGCAAAGTGCTTTATCCGGATCTGGGTGAATTTCAAAGAATAAAACATTTGCCCCAACTGCCATAGCTGCTTTTGCTAAGACAGGAACAAATCTTCTATCGCCTCCGGAACATAGTCCGTTTGCTCCCGGTAACTGAACACTGTGGGTTGCATCAAATACAACAGGGTATCCGAATTCCTGCATTAAAGGAATTCCTCTAAAATCGGTAACTAAATTGTTATAACCAAAAGAAGTTCCTCTGTCTGTAAGCATTATATTTGAATTGCCTGAATCTTCAACTTTTTTTACAAGGCTTCCCATTTGTTCAGGGGCAAGGAATTGACCCTTTTTAATATTTACAATTTTGCCTGTTTTTGCAGCTGCAACAAGTAAATCAGTCTGTCTGCATAAAAATGCAGGAATTTGCAAAATATCAGCAACTTCTGCAACCGGTGCTGCTTGATCAGGTGTATGAATATCAGTTACAATCGGCAAATCGTATTTATCTTTAATTTCTTGCAGCATTGCAAGACCTTTTTCCATTCCCGGACCTCTAAATGAGGTAATTGAAGAACGATTAGCTTTATCAAAAGATGATTTGAATACAAAATTTATATCCAATTCTTTCGTAATTTCTTTCAAACCTTTTGCAGTTTCATCTAAAATTTCTTTGCTCTCAATAGCACAAGGACCGGCTAAAATAGTTAATTTATCTCCGCCAATCTCAAAATCCCTTAATTTAATTCTCTTAATATTTTCCATAACCAGATTATATGTAAAATATAAGAATTTTACAAGTGGTAAATGTACTCAGGATTACATTGGAAGTTAATTTTTATTCGGTAATAACTCTTGCAGGGAAGTTGCTTTTTAATAAGTTATTAGCAGCCTGCTGAGCTTTTTCTCTTGAGGTATATGCTCCAACCTGCAAAGTATAATAACCTCCGAGGTTTTTAACAACAGGTGTTGTATTAACTCCGGCATCCTGCATAATTGATTTAGCAACCTCTGCCTGTTTTTCTGTTGCATAGTAACCTACAACAACTTTTGCGTTCACAATTTGTGCAGGTTGAGTTGTCTGGGCTTTCTTTTCCTGTGAAGTTTGAGGCTGTTCTTCTGTTGAATGCTTTTTATTAGCTTCTTTTTCAGCTTGTTGTTCTGCTTTTTTTGAGTTCATCAAGTCAGCCATCTGGGCTTCCATTTCTCCGACAGTTTTCTTTCTCTGTTTTGGTAAAACAACTTTTTCATCGAGTTCCGGTGAAAACATTTCCTCTTCTTTATCTTTTTTGCCAGTATCTTCAAGCTGGAAGCGTTTTAATCTGTCATCAATTACAGAACCTGTAGATTCATCCTCAACAGATGAAGCTATTTCATTATCTACTGTTATTCCAACATCAACATTCGGTGATAAGATTTTTGCAAACCCGAGAATAATTAATACTCCGATAATAAATACAGAAGCAAATATCATGACATCTTTGTTCGGTGTCCTTTTCACTTTCTTTTTGTATTCGTTGTATGTAAAGTGAGTTGTATCATTTTCATATTTGTCTGTATCTTTAAGCATAATTATACACCTCTGACTTTTGTACTTGCTAATACTATATCATCAACTTCTTCACTATAATTTTTCATTACTTCTAATGCAAATTCTTTAATATCCTTAATACCAAGGTCGCTTTCCAATCCTGATACTGGTATCGGGGCACCTTCCGATAAAATATTTATTCCGGTATGTATCAATATAGAAGTTAACGATTTTGTAGCAATAGAAACTGATAATTTTTTATCATTAACAAACAAATCATCACCGTTTCTTTTAACTAAGAAACCTCGTTTTTCCAGAGCTTCTTTAATTATGCACATCAACAATCTTTGTCTAAAAACTCCTTCAACAAGATTTACATTAAATTGTTCAGTGATGAAACTAAGCATATATTTGCTGTAAATAGGTTCGTTATTGATAACGTCTTCAATATCAACCATTTCAGTTAATTGAACTTCGCATTCTCCAATAAAAGCAACAATTGCATCCCCCTGAATTTTAAAGTTTTTATAAATCCAGTGCGGTGCAAGTTGAGAACCTATATATTTTATTTCGTTTTCTATAAAATGTGTTTTCATCCCTTTATCCGAACAATATTTTTTTGTAGTAAGTTTCATGATTTGCTTCAAGTGCATGTTTTAATCTTGAACATGATTCACATATTCCGCAATGTCTCTCTCCGCCTTGATAACAGCTTCTAGTCAGGTCTAACGGAATATTATGCTTCAGAGCTAACATGACTATATCATTTTTAATATAATTTATCAAGGGGGCACAAACTTTAGGCTTTTTTTGAGTGGAATATTCAAATTCTTTATTGATTGCATTAATAAAATCTATTGTATTATCGGGGAATGTTTGTGCTTCTTCTTTATTTGCTCCTATTAATATATAATCGTAATTTTCTGAATCAGCAAAACTTCCGGCAATATTTAGAAATAAACCGTTCCTGTTTGGCACCCATACTGATTTAGCTGACTCTTCCGGTCTTTCTAAATCTTTTCCCGTCGGAACTGAAGCTTCTGAAACTAAAGACGTATGGGTAATTTGTTTTAACCAATCTAATTTGATTACTTTATGTTCAATATTATAATAATCACAAATTTTTTTAGAGGCTTCAATTTCTGTTTGCACGGATTTTTGACCGTAATCAAAAGTTAATGCAAGTGTTATGTTTAGTTCTTCTTTTTTTAAGCCAAGGCTGACTAATGAATCAAGTCCGCCTGATAATAATATAATTGATTTTACCATTTATTATTCCTCATCATCTGTTTCATATTCATCAAGAATATTTACAGCTTCCATTTTTAGATTATCTGAAAATTTAGGTGATTTGATTATTTCGTCTAAAATACTTCTGTCTGACATGTTGTAAAGTGCAATCATTGCATTCTTTTTAACTTCGTCATCATTATCTTCAGAAAGTACATTTTTTATTGTTTCAAATGCTTTTGGATGGTCGCTTTCCATAAGTGCTTCAATTGCATTTATTCTAACCTGTGACGATTCATCAGACAGGGAGTTTTTTAAAGCCTTAAAAACTCTTTCGTTTTCACCAAATCCCATTTTAATAATAGCTTCAATAGCACGTTCTTTCAGGAAAGAAAATTTATCCATGATGCCTTGCTTTGTTTCAAGAATATTAATAATAGGATCCAGTGCTCTTGTATCTCCCAGTAATCCGAGTGCTGATACTGCGGATTCTCTTAAATATACAGATTTTTCATTTTCATCCTGAACAACTTCAATCAGCGGTGCAACAGCAAACCGATCTCCTATCCTGCCCAAAGCATCGGCACATGCAAGACGGACTTTGTAGTGTTCATCTTTATTGTTAAGACAATATAATAGTGATGAAACGGCATCTGTATTTTTCTGGTTTGCAATAGCTTTTGCACACATAACTCTTATATTAATATATTTTTCTTTGAGTTCTGAATTCTGGTAATTACCGTTTCTTAACAATAAAATATCAACAAGAATTTCAAGACTGGATGCTTTTCTATACATATCTACGCATCGTATAAGATACATTATAATGTCGGGGTTCTGTGCATTTTGAAGCATATAATTATATATTTTTACAACTTCGTCTTCAGTATATGATTTTTGTAATTTATCAATATTGGATATAATAACATCGGGTGTGGCTTTGCTAAATATGCCACAATCTTCGGAAATTAATCTAAGATTAAGATCTATGTTATTATCCACTTATATAGCCCCTTCTTACACTAAAGATAATGCAAAAAACCTTTTTTTTCAACTCCTCGCCGGAGTGGGTACTGTACTACTTTTTTTGCTGGTAAAAATTACTTTACAAAGTCTAAATAGGTATATTTGGAATAAGTTGTATAAAGTACATTTAATTGTAACATTTTTGTAATGATGTAGCAAAAAAATATATTCTTTGATTTAAAATGAATGTGTAGCAGTTAATTATTTTAAGTGGTGCGAAATGAATATAGACTCAATTAAAAAAAATTATCCCACTTCAGGGAACAAACTCAAACATAAGCCAAAGTATGGGCTGGAGAGTATGAAAAAGAGTGCGGATTTGTGTGACATTAAAAATATGAATAGAGGATATTATTATAGCGGTAGCTTTACGGGTTTAAACGGAGCTGCCGCTAAGTCTTCTAAGGGATTTTTGAAGATGATGATTGATCTTTGTAATGATCATACCGTAATTGCACAAAACCTCGTAGCTCTTGTGTTAGCAGCAGGATTTAGACCTCTTGCAATCATGTCATTACCTGGTAAAAAAGATAAGGATGACAAAATTTATGCATCAGGTCACTCAATTGCTTCCGGAATAATCGGTTTCGGATTTGCAAATGTAGTTATGTATCCGCTGGGTAAAAGTGCAAAGAAATTTATGAAAGATGCAGAAAAAGTAATTGAAAAACTTACACCAGAAAATGTTGGAAAGATTACTAAAGAAGAACTTCTTAAAGATGCAAAATTCGTAAATGAAAAATTCTTAAATATTTTTGGTAAATTCAGTAAAGACGGAAAACTTACCGGAATAGATAAGTCAACATTAGAAAAAGTATCTAAAGCCTTGAATATGGCACCGGATGTATTTGTATTCGGTATTGTTAAAGCAATGTTGACAGTTGCTTTAATTCCTCCGATTTTGAAATACGTATTTGGTATAGAGAAAAAAGCAAAGGCCCCTGCAGCTCCTGTTCAGGAACCTGTTCAAAATGTGGCATCTCCAGTTAAACCTGATTTATCTAAATTTGCAGGAGGTGTTAAATAATGAATATTACGTTAAATACAAATTACAATAATCAAACATATAGAAATAATACCTTATCTGCCGGTGCAAGAAAATTTGCAGGTTCAGCTTATTCTCAGCCGACATTTACAGCGGCAACAAATTCTAAATTCTTAGATCCGTTCAAAAAAGCTGTTGATAAATCTACTGACTGGTTAGCTAAAAATTATACCGCAAGATTATATCAATCAAAATTAGCAAAAATTCTAGCAAATCAAGGTGATAGATTAGGTCGTATAGTAAATCACATGCAGGTTGCAGGTTCAGTTATTATTTCCGGCATGTATATGACTCAAACATTAAGAAATAATCAATTAGACGAAGATAGAAAGAAAACTCTTGCAATTAACCAGGGGTTAACTTTCTTGATGTCAACTGTTGGTTCTTATCTTATTGATGATGCATTAGATGGCACATGGGAAAAGAATGTTTCTTTAAAATATGCTAAAAAATACCTTGGCGAAGACGGCAAAGATTTAGCTAAAAACTTTGCAGAATTTGCTAGAAAACATAAAGAAGCTCATCAAAAAGGTATTGCTAACGGAACCATTGCAAAAGGTACAAAATATAGACCAGCTACAGTTCTAAGTTATATTGAAAAACATGTAAAAGCTCCGGAATTAGAAAAAGATCTTAGAGGTTTACAAATACTTAAATCATTAGTAGTATTTGGTACTGTTTATAGATTCTTATCGCCGGTAGCCGTTACCCCTATTGCAACTTGGATAAGTAACAAATTCGTTCATAAAAACGATAACGCTGAAAAGAAATCTGCATAACTAATATATAAATAAAAGAGCCTGATTATTACTAATCAGGCTCTTTTTCAATTTTATTTTGATAATTTTTGAGGTCTGCAAAAATATGGATTGTTTTGATATTTTGCCCATGTAATATAGGCTTTATTTCCTTTTATTGTTGTTGAGCCGGTTTTTACATATTTAATTTTTCCGGTTTTGGGGTCTTTTTGTTCTCCAAACATTTCAAGTTCATAGGACTCAGGAGTTTTGGATTTGTCTTTCATTGAATAGTAAAGATCGTCAACCTGTAAGCTTGAGAATAAGCAATCTAATTGATAATTCCCTTCTTTTGACTTTATGGTTTCTTGATATTTACAAAAACCATTTTTCCATCCTATAATTTTTCTGTTTGTTGAAAATGCATTTCCTTCAAATTCTGAATTTGTAGTTTCTTCGTAATAATCGCAATCTTTAAATTTTTTGATAAATGTGGATGAAAATTTTGTATATTCAGATGCTAAAACATTTGTAATTCCAATAGTAAATGCAATTACTAACGTAGATATCATAATAGTTTTTTTCATACCAGCCTTCTCCCTTTTTTATTTAATAGTATTATAACAGAAATTAACTTTTAGTAAAATATATTGAAAACTTTATATTTTAAAGTGGCAATACACTAAAAGATGTAAAAATAATATTTAAAATCTCATCAATTTGAATGATTACAAATTTTGAGGAAATGATAACATAACAATATACTCCTTAGAGACTAAGATACACATATCCCTAATCAACAGCTATGCACCTCAGTACATAGCTTTTTTTTATTTATATAAAATCTATTGCGGTTTATTATGTTAATGTTAAACTTTGATTATGGCGTTAATTCAAAAAATGTATTCTAATTGGTGTAATATTCCGGATAAATTAAGGTTTTTATTTATCGGCGGAGTAAATGCGGCTATATCATATTTAATATTTGCCATAGCTGTTTTAATTTTGGGTTCTGAACATTATCAAGCTTGTGTTATTTTGCAGTGGACCATATCTTCAATTTTCTCGTATTTTAACCAGAAATTTTTTGTGTTTTGTACAAAAGGAAATTACATGAAGGAATATTTAAAATGCTGCTCCACATGGGCTGTTAGTTATTTATTAAATGTGGTAATATTAGAACTGCTTGTGAAATTTGCAATAAAAAATGTATATGTGTCTCAGTTTATATCAATATTTTTAGTTTCTGTAGTAACTTATGTTTTGTTCAAATATTTTGCATTCAAAGTAAAAAAATAGATTAATATATATGTGTCTCATGAAAGGGGGATTTATATGGGAAATATGTTAACTGTTGGTCGAGCATTAGGGGTAAATAATGTCTCAGAACTTCAAAAGCTTAGAAGGCTTGTAAGGTCGGAAAATGCAGGTAAGGCACAAGCTCATTTTGAGTTTAATGGAGGATTGGATGCCTTTATATCTTCTCGTTTAAGTAAATCGCAAGGATTATCATTAAGGTCTGTGTGTGAGCGTTTGTTTCCAAAATCTTTTTCAGAGACTGCACAAACATTTATTGATGTGTTTTTGAATAAAAGCTGCCCTGGTAAAAATAGTAAACAGGGTGCACTTACTATAAATACACTAACTCGAAATGCAGAAGGTGTAATAAATACTTCTGAAACCAGAGTTTTGTCGAATGAAGCAGGAGTAATATTTAATATGAGTGCAAAAGGTGAAGCAGGGTTAAAATCTGATACTTTCATGCATTATTCTCATTATGCACAGGGAGAACCTTCAGTCAGAAATATTTTAGACGCAATGGAATTTCAAGAATTAAGAGGGGTTGGAACTTTGAAAGTTAATTATAAAAGTCCGGGAAAAGTAAAAGTTCTTACTTCTGAAGTAAAAGCTCCTGTTGAATTATTTAATGAAATTGCAGCATCGGAGCAATATCGTTCTTTTAGTGATTTAATAGCTTCATCAAATTTATAATAAAACAATAAAACAGCTTTTAAAAAGCTGTTTTTTGTTAGTTAAATAGTTTTAACTGTAAGATTTTTTCGTCAATTCCTTTTTGGATACTTTTATTCAAGCGGTTAATTTTATAATTGACATAAAAACTTCCGAAAAATAGCCATCCAAATACATTGTGATTTATTACAATGTCAAATTTTTCTTTCACAAATCGCTCAATATTTTTTAGAATTTGTAAAGTCAATATAAGATTTATAAACATCCAGCAAATATCTGCAATATTAATAATAAATTTAGACTGAATACCTTTTAAGTCTAGAATAATTGAAATAATATCAAGTCCGATAAGAGTACAGAACCAGTTATATCTGTGTATACATTTTCCCTTAGCTGGATATAATTTGTTAATATCAGTAATGAGCTTCCATAACCATACATACCAGTAAATTCCAAAAGTAATAATAGTAAGAAATATTAGTTTAAAAGTTGAAGTCTTTCGGATTTGTTTGTTTGATATATTATTTTGCTCCATAAATTAAAGATAACATTTTTGATAGATATATAAATCATACAGTTAATTTAAAAATAAGTTCTTGACAATTAATTTTGAGTTGGTAATATAATAATACATCTGAAACAATTGCTTGGAGGAGTGCCAGAGCGGTTGATCGGAGCGGTCTTGAAAACCGTCGTACGTGCGAGCGTACCGTGGGTTCGAATCCCACCTCCTCCTAATTTTAAAAGAGTCTGCAAAGGCTCTTTTTTGCTATTAACAATTCTTGAATTCGTATAGGTTGATAAATAGGTTAAAATAAATCTTAGTTCATTTAAATTACACTGGATATTTGGGACGCTTGATTTTGGGTAGAAATGCCGAGTTATTGGGAGTTTGAGGCTGATTTTGAGAGTTGAGATTTGGTGGTCTTTTCTTGCACTTTTGTTCTTAAATTTGCACTAATTTGCACTAAAATAAT